>CALKEB010000001.1 GCA_938084845.1 uncultured Polaribacter sp.
TTGGCCGATGATGTAGATGTGAGTGGCGAGCAAGTGATACAAGAGGGCGTTGAATCTATTGCGGATGAGATTAAAGCGAATGCCCCAATCTTTAATATCAATAAAATTTATGTAGACGCATTTGTACAAGAAAACTCCTCAGGTGGTGAGCGTTACCCAGAAGTGAACAAAGCCATTACTAATGCCATAGAAAAAGGAACCTTATTGTTCGATTATTTTGGGCATGGAGGAGAAGATGGATTTGCCTCTGAGCGGATTTTAGATGTGCCACAAATACAATCGTTTACCAACCCCAATACATTGCCCTTGTTGATTACAGTGACCTGCGATTTTTCTCGTTTTGACAATCCAAATCGAATTACAGCAGGCGAAATAACGTTTAAAAAATCAAATGGTGGTGCAGCAAGTATGATTACCACTACCAGAGAGGTTTTTATTTCTACAGGACAACGCTTTAACGAACAATTAATTCGCGTACTCCTCTCTTTTAATGACGAAGACTACACCATTGCAGAAGCTTTAAAAGTTACTAAAAATCAGTTTTCGAGTACGCAGAAATTCTTTATTTATGCCTTTGGCGATCCTGCCATGAAGTTAGCCATACCCAAGCCGAATGTGCGAATAACTAAAATGAACGATGTTTCTGTAAACCAATCTTTAGACACCATTAAAGCCTTAGCTAAGATTCGTTTTGAAGGCGTAGTGACCGACAATTCCGATGCTGTATTAACAGATTATAACGGAACGTTATCTACCACTGTTTTTGATAAGGTGATTGAAAAAACAACGTTAGACAACGATGGTTTTGGAGATCCTATGCAATTCGACACGCAAGATAGTAAGCTGTTTCGCGGAAAAGCGACCGTAGAAAACGGAACATTTCAGTTTGATTTTGTAGTGCCCAAAGACATTAAAATAGCATATGGAAAAGGGAAGTTGAGCTTTTATGCAGAAAACGGAGTCGAAGAAAAATCTGGGGCCAATTTTGATGTGGTAGTTGGGGGGATCAACCAAAATGCACCCGAAGATACCCTTGGGCCAGAGATTGGGTTGTTTATGAATGACGAATCTTTTATTGATGGGGGCAATACCAATGCCTCTCCGAATTTAATTGCTGTACTTTCTGATGCTAATGGAATTAATACAGCAATTACTGCTGTAGACCACGATATTGTAGCCATTTTAGATGGCGATACTGCCAACCCAATAATTTTGAATGATTTTTATCAAACTGAGCTCAATGACTTTACTACTGGAAAAGTAACCTATAGATTTAGAGATTTGGCAACAGGCCCTCATACCCTAAAAATAAAAGCTTGGGATACTTACAATAACTCTTCAGAACGTACGTTAAATTTTGTGGTGGTGAGCGATGGGATTTTAAACATCGAAAATGTATTGAATTATCCGAACCCATTTGTAAATTATACCGAATTTTGGTTCAACCATAACAAACCCAACGAACCACTAGAGGTGCAAGTTCAAATTTTTACAGTGTCAGGAAAATTGATAAAAACCATCAATAGAAATGAGCAAACCACCGGAAATTTATCAAGAAGTATTACCTGGAACGGTTTGGACGATTTTGGCAATAAAATAGGGAAAGGGGTTTATGTGTATAAGTTAACGGTAAAAGCAACCGCAAGCAATTTAGTGTCAGAGCATTATGAAAAATTAGTAATACTTCAATAAAAGTTAGATATTTGTACAACCAACATCAATCATAAAATATGAAAAAATTAGGTATTTGTATTGCACTATGTGCCATCGTTAGTATGCCATTACGTGCACAAACCGACACCCAACAAACAGGAGGAATTACCACTGCAACTCCGTTTTTATTAATTGTACCCGATGCAAGATCAGGGGGTATGGGAGATATGGGGGTAGCCACATCTGCAGATGCATGGTCTTTATTTCACAATCCTGCCAAAACAGTTTTTGGAGACCGTCAAATAAAAGCCGGGTTAACCTATTCGCCTTGGTTACGAAATTTAACAGATGATATTTTTATTGGTGCAGGTTCTTACATCAATCGATTTAGCGAAAACGCAGCTTGGGGAGCAGAATTTAGGTATTTTAACTTGGGGCAGATCGATTTAACAGATAGCCAAGGAAATCCAAATGGAACCATTAATCCCAATGAATTTGTGTTTTCTGGTGCGTATGCATTAAAATTAAGCGAGACATTTTCTATGGGGGTTGGCCTAAAATACATACGATCTAACCTAGCGTTTAACGGAACTGCAGCCAATACCCTACAACCTGTAAATTCTTTTGCTGTAGACGTGTCTGGGTATTACCAATCTTACGAAGAAAACTATGGGAACTTTAATGGAAGGTATCGAATAGGGTTTAATATTGCTAATATTGGGCCTAAGGTTTCTTACACGCCTGGTGAAGAAGATTTTATTCCGACCAATTTAAAATTTGGGGGTGGATTTGACTTTATCTTAGACGATTACAATATTATTTCTACCAATGTAGAGTTTACTAAATTACTAGTGCCAACGCCACAACCTGATGGTTCTGACGAAGACAAAGGATGGATACAAGGTATTTTTGGTTCTTTTGGTGATGCACCAGGAGGATTTAGCGAAGAACTAAGTGAGATTACCTATGCATTAGGCGCAGAATACTTATACAACAATGCATTTGCGTTACGTACAGGTTATTTTCATGAAAGCCAAGACAAAGGAAACAGACAGTATTTTACCTTAGGTGCTGGCTTTAAAACCAATGCCCTAAACATAGATTTGTCTTATCTCGTAAATGCTTCGGATGTGAACAATCCGTTAGAGAATTCTTTACGTTTTAGTTTGTCTTTTGATCTGGGAGAGGTTTTTGACAACTATTAACGTAAACTCGAATCATAGCAAAATACTTACAAAGCAGTCTTATTAAGACTGCTTTTTTGACCGATACTGAATGAGAAAAATCGAAATAAAAACAAGTGCAACCTGCTATGACAGCATAGACGCTTTAGAGAAAGAGGATGCTTTTTTAATGAACAAAGCCATAGAGGCAAGAGCAAAAGCCTATGCCCCTTACTCTAATTTTAGTGTGGGTGCAGCTTTGTTATTAGAAAACGGAGCCGTTGTTTTGGGGAACAATCAAGAAAATGCAGCCTATCCTTCTGGCATGTGCGCAGAGCGCGTTGCCATTTGGAAAGCAGCCTCAGAATACCCAACTATGAAAGTGCTTAAATTGGCCATTACAGCAAGTGCTGCAAATGCAACTGTTGCAAAACCAGTTGGGCCTTGTGGGGCGTGTAGACAGTCTTTGTTAGAATACGAAATTAAACAAGCAACCCCTTTTAAAATGCTATTGATGGGTGAGGTTGGCGAGGTTATTATTACCGATTCTTTAGTGTCTTTGCTTCCTTTTTCTTTTGATAATACGTACTTATAAGAAGTTTTTTCGTTCTTTTTTTTAAGATTGGGTATTGTAATAAAGCGTCATGTTTATTTTGAGTGAGGTATGCAAGGAATTCGGCTTTATTTAGCTGTTAAATTGCTTAATAACAGGTTGTTGTGTTTTTGTTGGGTGCGCTGAATTTGTTCGTTTCTTTTTTTTGGATTTGTACCAAAACCGATGCGCTATCGATTGACTTTTCCATTGTTTTTGGTTGCGTTTCTTTTTTAAGCCATAATTTTATTAATTTAGGAGTTTACAAATAACCAACGAATGATTTCATCAAAAATAATAGGAACAGGAACGTTTATTCCATCACTTAGAAAAGAAAATAGCGATTTTTTAGAGACTGATTTTTTAAACAATGACGGATCGGAATTCGATGCGCCCAATGCTGTTATTATTGATAAATTTAAGGGCATTACTGGTATTGAGGAAAGAAGGTATGCAAAAGAAGACTACACCACGTCTGACCTGGCATTTTTTGCTGCAGAAAAAGCCATTGATGATGCCTCCATAGATCCAGAAGAGCTAGACTATATTATTTTTGCCCATAACTTTGGCGATGTAAAACAAGGTGCAATTCAAGGAGATACCTTACCAAGTTTAGCAACGCGCGTTAAAGCAAAATTAGGCATTGCCAACCCAAATTGTGTGGCCTATGATTTATTGTTCGGTTGCCCTGGTTGGGTAGAAGGGGTAATTCACGCTCAGGCATTTATAAAATCGGGTATTGCTAAGAAGTGTTTGGTCATTGGGGCAGAAACGTTATCTAGAGTGGTAGACAAACACGATAGAGATGCCATGATTTATAGTGATGGTGCAGGGGCCTGTATTGTAGCGGAAAAGCAAGGGCAAGAAGCAGGAATTTTAAGTCACGCTTCTCAAACATTTGCGAAAGATGAAGGCAATTACCTTTATTTTGGGAGCTCTTACCACCAAGAAGCAGATAAAAACGTACGATATATTAAGATGTTTGGACGTAAAATTTACGAATTTGCCATTACCCACGTTCCAACTGCCATGAAAACAGCCTTAGACAAAAGCGGAGTTTCAATCGATGAGGTACAAAAGATTTTTATCCATCAAGCCAATGAAAAAATGGATGAAGCTATTGTAAAACGTTTTTATCGTTTGTTTAAAAAGCCAGTACCAGCTGGAATTATGCCTATGAGCATTCACAAATTAGGCAATAGTTCTGTGGCAACAGTCCCTACCTTACTGGATTTGGTTTTAAAAGGGCAAATCGAAAATCAGGAGGTTAAAAAAGGAGACGTTGTTCTCTTAGCATCTGTGGGGGCAGGAATGAACATTAATGCAATTGTTTATCGGTTTTAAAAGATTGTAAAATTCTAAACGTTAAATATGTGTAATCTAATCTCAAAATATTATTTTTGCGCATGCAACAACATCAAGTACTTATATTAGATTTCGGATCGCAATACACACAGTTAATTGCGAGAAGAGTTCGGGAATTAAACATTTATTGTGAAATTCATCCTTACGATAAAATTCCAACCCAGCTAGAAAATTTTAAAGCAGTCATCCTTTCTGGAAGTCCAAATTCTGTGAGAGGAAATTTAGTATTGCACCCAGACTTATCGCAGATAAGAGGTAAAAAACCTTTATTGGCAGTGTGTTATGGAGCGCAATATTTAGCACACTTTTCTGGAGGTAAAGTTGCTGAATCTAATACAAGAGAATATGGAAGAGCAAACTTGTCTTATCTTAAAGATAGCGAACCGTTCTTTGCAAATATCGCTGAAGGAAGTCAAGTTTGGATGAGCCATTCCGATACGATAAAAGAATTGCCTACCAATGGAGTTTTATTGGCCAGTACTACAGATGTAAAAAATGCAGCCTATACAATTGAGGGAGAAACAACGTTTGGCATACAGTTTCATCCAGAAGTATACCACTCTACAGACGGTAAGCAATTGTTAGAAAACTTTTTAGTGACCATTGCTGGTGTTGCACAAACTTGGACGCCAAGCTCTTTTGTAGAAAGTACGGTAAGTGCAATTAAAGAAAAAGTAGGCAATGACAAAGTGGTGCTTGGTCTTTCTGGAGGTGTAGATTCTTCTGTAGCTGCAGTATTATTGCACAAAGCAATTGGTAAAAACTTGTACTGTATTTTTGTAAACAACGGGTTGCTTCGAAAAAATGAGTTCGAAAGTGTGCTGCAACAGTACGAAGGTATGGGTCTAAATGTTAAAGGCGTAGATGCTTCTGATCGTTTTTTAACTAAGCTAGCAGGTTTGAGTGATCCTGAAGCAAAAAGAAAAGCCATCGGAAATACCTTTATTGATGTTTTTGACGATGAAGCACATCAAATTAAAGACGTAAAATGGCTAGCACAGGGTACCATTTACCCAGATGTAATAGAGTCTGTTTCTGTAAATGGGGGGCCGTCTGCAACCATAAAAAGTCATCATAATGTAGGGGGCTTACCCGATTTTATGAAATTAAAAATAGTAGAGCCATTACGTATGATTTTTAAAGATGAAGTGAGACGTGTTGGGGCTTCTTTAGGCATAGACAAACACTTGTTAGGACGTCATCCTTTTCCTGGTCCAGGTTTGGCAATTCGGATTTTAGGAGATGTAACTGCAGAAAAAGTTCGTATCTTACAAGAAGTAGATGCTGTTTTTATTAATGGATTAAGAGAAGATGGTTTGTATGATAAAGTGTGGCAAGCAGGAGCAATGCTACTGCCTGTAAATTCAGTAGGGGTGATGGGCGATGAGAGAACTTATGAAAAAGTGGTTGCCTTAAGAGCCGTTGAAAGTACAGATGGTATGACTGCAGATTGGGTAGATTTGCCTTATGCTTTTTTACAGAAAACCTCTAATAAAATCATTAATCAAGTAAAAGGAGTAAATAGGGTAGTCTATGACATTAGCTCTAAACCTCCTGCAACCATAGAATGGGAATAATACGTATGAGGCACATTACAATTTTTATTTTTTTGAGTATTTTATCGTTCTCAGTTTCCTGTGGACAACAAAAAAAATACATTCAATATAAAGTTCAGCAGGGAGAAACCCTGCGAAATATTGCACAGAAATTAAAAATGAAAAAAAGGGATTTGCTTCGATTAAATCCGGATGTGCAGAAAGAACCCAAAGCCAATTCGTTTTTAGTAGTCCCTGAACAGAAAAAAAGATTTTTTTCTTCTAGACGTTTAATGGCTTCAAAGAAAAACCAATCTATTTTACAAGATACCCTTCCTAAAAAAGATAGTTTAGCTTTACATACCCGCTTAAAAGATAGTATTTCTGCTCCTTTTATACTGCACGAGGTTGTAGCAGGAGATACTTTTTATAGTTTGAGTACCTTTTACGAGGTACCCCAAGAACAGCTGGTGCGATTGAATCCTTATGTACAAGAAGAATTACCGATAGGGGCACTCTTAAAAATTAAGAGAAACCCTGAACAATTTTTGTTCAATCCCTATACCTATACCGATTCAATTGTATCCAACACACAATTAAAAGCAGCGCTTTTATTGCCTTTTAGAGCAGAAAACTACTTGCCAGATTCCATTAGTTTAAAAGAAGCTTTTGTAACCAATGCTACTTTGGTAAACATTGCCACTGATTTTTATTTGGGTGCAGAAATTGCGGTGGATTCATTGCGAAACCAAGGCATTGCTGTTGATCTAGAAGTTTTTGATACGGGTACAAGAAACAGCACTACTTTTGATAGCATTGTGCATCAGGTAGATTTAAGTGCAAACGATGTAATTTTTGGACCTCTATATTCAGATGAGGTGCAGTCTTTAGCGGCTACTTTACCTGAAACTCCCCTGGTATATCCTGTATATTCTAGTGGGCAGGCTAAATTTACTGCGGCTACCATCTTAACAACCTCTCCAGACAAATCGGTTTTTAGAAAGGAGTTGGAAACCTATATTAAATCGAATTTAATTGGGGGTAATGTGATTATTGTAAGCGATGAAAAACAAGCGACCCTTCGTACAGCAAATGCAATGAAAATTGCCTTAGCAACAGACACTACCTATATAGATACCATTACCGTACTTTCCCCTATAGATGGCTACATAGAAAAAGAGCGATTTTTAGCCCTTTTAAAACCCAATAGAAAAAATTGGGTAGTATTGGCTACCGATAAAAATGTGGTTGTTTCTGATGTAATTAATAGTTTAATAAGTTTGCCCGAAGAAACCGCTGCAAAATTATTTACGTTTACCAAAGGACGCGTTTATGACAATGAAGACAATCGTAAATTGGCAAAACTAGGCTTTACTTTTGTGAGTGAAGATTTCTATGATCCAGAAGCAACAACCTCTACCGTATTTAACAAACAGTTTTTAGAAAAGAACCATACCTTGCCTTCTTATTACGCGACCAAAGGGTTTGACATTACCTATGATATTTTAATGCGTTTGGCCTCAGGTAAACCTTTAGAAGAAACGTTTACATTGGGGGCTTCCCAAAGGGTAGAAACTAGATTTGATTACACCACAGGTTCTTTTGGGAATGAAGGGCTGTATATCATTCAATACAATTCCGATTTAACCTTAACAAAGCTTAAATAACACGATAAAAAAAATCCGCATCTGCGGATTTTTTTTGGTAGCTGAAAAAATTATATTTTTTTCATTTGTTGTTTCATCATTTGCATTTGCTCTTTTAGCATGCCGTGTTTGTCTAATTTCTTAGCTTCTGCCATTAAATTAGTCGCTTCACGCTTTCTTCTTTTTGTCATGGCAATTCCTGCCAATTGTAATTTTGCCATTGCCAAATCATGATCCATAGACAAGCCCAATCGAATGGCTTTTCTTAAGTATTTTTCGGACTGTGTGATGTTTGTTTGACTTAGCATAATACCGTGCAAATAGTTGTAGTACCCTTGTTGCTTAGTGGTTAAAGCATCTTCAGGCTTTTTTATATAGGTAAGCCACTTTTGTGCCCCTGGAAAATTTTGTTTTCTAAGTTGTAAGAACGCGAGTAAAATAAACTCATTTTTAAAGTAAAAAATTACAAAAATACTAGCAAGTAACAAAATTGAAATTCCGTTTAAAATATGTACCTCAGTAAATTCGTAAACACCCCAAATCGTAATAAGGGCAGCGATAATTAATTTTATGTTTTTATGAAACATAGATTGTTTTTATAGATTAATGTTCAAATGCAAAAATACATTTTTATGCGAAATAGAAACTTACTTCTTAAAAAATTATACCAAGGTACATTTTTAGCAGTAGTTATTTTTTATAGTACTTTTTGTATTTAAACCAAGAGAATGTTCCTAAAATAGCCACGAATGCAACAGAATAGTAGACAGAGCTTGGTGTAATTACTCGATCTCCACTTGCATAAGAATGCAAACCAGATAAGTAGAAGTTCACGCCAAAATAGGTCATCATTATAGAGGCGTAAGCCACAACAGTCCATAAATTAAAGGTGTACCTTCCTCTGAGTCCAGGAATCAAACGCATGTGCAATACAAAAGCATATACCATAATAGAGATTAGTGCCCAGGTTTCTTTTGGATCCCAACCCCAGTAACGTCCCCAACTTTCGTTAGCCCACATGCCTCCAAGGAAATTTCCGATGGTAAGCATTACCAAACCAACAGTAACTGCCATTTCATTAATCACCGTAATTTCTTTGATATTCAAATCCATTTTCTTTTTGTTCTTTTTGTTGGTAAAAAGCATCAAAAACAATGAAAATATTCCTAAAATCATTCCTAATGTTAAAGGCCCATAACTTGCTACAATAATAGAAACATGTACCAATAACCACCAAGAATTTAAAACAGGCTGTAGGTTCGCAATTTCTGGATCTAACCAGTTCATACTAGCTGTAAATAAAATAATAGACGTTATAAAGGTTGTTGCTGTGATGGTTAAGGCTGATTTTCTTCCCAAATAAAAACCAAAGAGCATGGTGGTCCAAGCTACATAGATAATCGATTCATAAGCGTTACTCCAAGGCGCATTTCCACTAATGTACCATCTTGCAATTAATCCTGCTGTGTGCATCAGAAATAGACCGATGGTTACAGCAATCAATACTTTAACTACAGCTGTAATCCATTTTTTATTACTAAAAATCTGTGCAATCACAAACCCAATCAACAACAAGCTAATAAAACCATAATAACGCACTAACTTTTTAAAGATATTGTATTTATTATAGGCAATTTCTAAATCGATTTTATCTTCAGAGGGGTATACTGCTGCCCCATAAGTTTTTTGGTATTTGTTAATTCCTGCTAAGACTTGATTTGCTTTGCTATAATCGTTTGATTTTTTTGCAGTTTGTAAGAGTTGTACGTAGAGGGGCAAAGATTTTCTGACAAAAATAGTGTCTGAAGGGTTGAATCTTTTTTCCAATAACGTTTCTGGTTGAGAAACCCATTTGTTGTTTTCTTCATTGGGGATAGGATAAATTTTTAGAATTCCGCCACCAATAGCAGAATACAGCAAACCAACTCTTCTGTCTATTTTAATTAAATCTTTTTCGAACTTATTTTGAACATTCTTTTTTTGAGCCTCTGCTACTTGTTCACGAATACGATAGCTGCCTTTTGCGGTAAAAAAGTCGGACAAACGCGCATATTTTGTAGTGTCTGCTAAACCCAATTGCTCGCGAATTTTCATGTTTTTTTCTTCCAAATAAATGGCAGGAACTTCGTACCAAAGTCTTGAGTTTTCGATAATAGATAGCAGTACTTGACTCGGTTGCATGCCATGTAAACTTTCTGCTTGACTTACTTTACGAACCAACTCTGATGCAAACGTATGGGCAGGTTTCATTCTACCACCAGCATCTTGAATGATGAGTTTGTTAAATTCTTCTGCATGCGCTAATGAAACCCTATTGGCTTGTAGAATAGAATCTATTTGTGCATTTGTAATTCGGTTTACTTGATGAGGATCGTTCTGTGAAGTCGTATTTTGAGTGGTGACTTCGGTATGTACATGATTCGGATCTGAATGATCATGGTCTTCTTCTTGGGCTAGTGCAAAAGAGGAGACGAATACTGCAGCTAAGAGAGATAAAGCCATCTTTTTCTTTCTGATTTTTCGCAATGATTTTTTTAAGGTATCAAAACGGGTATATTTTGCAAAGAAAATACAAATCATTCCTGTGTATAAAAGAGAGTACCCAAAATAGGTAATAAAAGTTCCCCAAAAATCATGATTTACAGACAAATGGCTCTGTTCTTTTTCGCCTGATAAATCATAGCTAGACTGAAAAAATTTATAGCCTTTATGGTCTAGAATATGATTCATAAATATGCGGTAGTCAAAAGTTTCATTGGGATCTATTACTGTAACTTCACTAGCGTAAGAAGCTGCACTTTCTGAACCAGGATATTTTTCCAACTGAAAGTCGTTTAATTTTACACTAAAAGGGGTTTCTAGAATTTTAGCGCCATACCACATGCTAAAGTTTAGCCCATTAAGTTGAAACTGTTGTGTGTTGTCTATATTAAATTTACCACCAGTTAACGAGACTCTTTTTGTGGTGTCGTTAGCCGTAACATCAACCACGATAACATCTAGTTTTTCGTCGTCTTTAGGACCGCTAACCGTTTTCATTATTCCTGTTTTAGGAAATTCTGGCACAACAAAAGGAAGTTCTGCCACGTTATACAATGACCGTAAATTAAAATCTTGGACACTATCTTTACGAACGATTCCGTCTGTTAGCGTTGCCATAATTTTATAGTTCCCGTCAAATTTTGTTTTTATTTTTAAACGGTCGTTTTCTTCAAAAATTTGGATGGTGGCATTGTCTTCTTTAGCATTATACCCCACTAAGATATTGTGAATGTTAGCAACGGTTCCTGATTGAATGTAATGCTCGTGTCTATTTCCACTTGACGATTCCACCAAGAATAAGTGTTTAGCACCCTCTGGATCTTCTATAAACTTTTCTTCGGCCCAAGGAATATAATCCACAAGCGATATAGAATAGTCTGTTCCTTTAAAATCGTCTGTATACGACCAGGAATTAGAACCCCAAGCACTTAAAAGTATCGATTCATGGACGTTTTTTTGAACTTGGTTATTGTCTATAATTGCATTTAGGTAGGTAGTTTCAGATAAAAAAGTATTGGTGGTTTCGCCCTCATCAATAAGCATAATGCCCTCGTAACCAACGTATCTGGTTACAGCTGCTCCAATGATGATAAACAAAAAAGCAACGTGAAAAAGTAGTGTTGCCCATTTTTCCTTTTTATAGAGTTTGTATCTAAAAATGTTTCCAAAAAAATTAATGATAAATAAACCCATGATTGCTTCAAACCACCAGGCATTATAGACTAAGGCTTTGGAGGTTTGCGTCCCAAAATCATTTTCAATAAATGTAGCAACACCCATTGCAGCAGCAAAAAGAACGAATAAAATTGCCATTAACCGGGTAGAATAGAGGAAGTTTATCAACTTTTTCATAAGAAAAAAATAGGCTTTTATAACAAATGCAAATTTAAGCATAAAAGCCCAAAAAACGGTATTGATAGCCGATATTTAACTGTTAAAAATGATGTTAAATAGCAAAGAAATCAGCAACTCCCTTCATTTGTTGAAGCGATGAAATGGTTAGGCTTCTGTACTGTCTAGTAAAATGGATACGAGGTCGATAGCCGCCTGTGCGATCTTAGTTCCTGGACCAAAAATTCCAACAGCACCTGCATCAAACAAAAATTGATAATCTTGGGCAGGTATTACACCGCCAACAATTACCATAATGTCTTCTCTACCATAGGCCTTAAGTTCTGCGATTACTTGAGGAACTAAAGTTTTATGACCTGCTGCGAGCGAAGAAATACCTAGAATATGAACATCATTTTCTACGGCCTGTTTTGTGGCCTCTTTTGGTGTTTGAAACAAAGGCCCAATGTCTACATCAAAGCCTAAATCGGCATATCCAGTGGCAACTACTTTTGCGCCTCTGTCATGGCCATCTTGGCCTAATTTTGCGATCATGATACGTGGACGTCTACCCTCTAGCTCAGCAAATGTATTTACTAAATCAACTGCTTTTTTAAAAAGTTTATCGTCTTTAATTTCTTTACTATACACGCCAGATATGGTTTTAGTGACCGCTTTATGTCTGCCAAAAACAACTTCAAGGGCATCCGATATTTCTCCTAATGTTGCCCTGTTTCTTGCTGCTTTTACAGCCAAATCTAATAAATTACCTTGAGATGACTTTGCAGCAGCTGTTAAATTTTTTAAAGATACTTCTACTTTTTCAGGATCTCTATTATCTTTTAAATGGCTCAATCTTTCGATTTGTGATTTTAATACAGCCTCATTATCAACCTCTAGAATGTGTAAGGGATCTTCTTGTGCCAACTGGTATTTGTTTACCCCAACAATAACATCTTTACCACTGTCTATTTTTGCTTGTTTTTGCGCTGCAGCCTCTTCTATGCGTAACTTCGGAATTCCTTTTTCGATGGCTTTGGTCATGCCTCCTAAATCTTCTACTTCTCGTATCAGTTGCCAAGCCTTGTTCGCAATTTCTTCGGTTCTTTTTTCTACATGATAACTTCCTGCCCAAGGATCTACAGTTTTGGTAATTTGCGTTTCTTCTTGCAAGTAGATTTGAGTATTTCTAGCAATTCTAGCAGAAAAATCAGTAGGTAAGGCAATTGCTTCGTCTAGCGCATTGGTGTGTAAGCTTTGTGTGCCCCCAAATGCTGCAGCCATTGCTTCTATAGTAGTTCTGGCTACATTGTTAAAAGGATCTTGTTCTGTTAAAGACCAGCCGCTTGTTTGGCAATGTGTTCGTAAAGCAAGCGATTTTGGATTTTTAGGGTTAAATTGTTTGATAATTTTTGACCACAGCATTCTAGCGGCTCTTAATTTTGCAATTTCTGTAAAATGATCCATGCCTATTGCCCAAAAAAACGACAATCTTGGTGCAAACGTATCGATATCCATACCTGTTGCAATTCCCTTTCTTACATATTCTAGCCCGTCTGCAAGGGTATAGGCCAATTCTATTTCTGCAGTAGCACCAGCCTCTTGCATGTGGTACCCAGAGATGGAAATGGAATTGAATTTTGGCATGTTTTTGCTGGTGTATTTAAAGATATCAGCAATTATTTTCATGGACGGAGAAGGAGGATAGATGTAGGTATTTCTTACCATAAACTCCTTTAAAATGTCATTTTGTATGGTACCTGATAAGTGTTCAGAAGAGACTCCTTGTTCTTCTGCAGCTACAATATAAAATGCAAGAATAGGTAAAACAGCGCCATTCATGGTCATAGATACCGACATTTTGTCTAGTGGAATTTGATCAAAAAGCACTTTCATATCTTCTACAGAGTCGATTGCAACGCCTGCTTTACCCACATCTCCTTGTACGCGTTCATGATCAGAATCATAGCCTCTATGTGTTGCTAAATCAAAGGCAACTGAGAGTCCTTTTTGTCCGGCTTCTAAGTTTCTTCTATAAAAAGCATTGCTTTCTTCTGCTGTAGAAAAACCAGCATATTGTCTTATGGTCCATGGTCTTCT
Source organism: uncultured Polaribacter sp. (assembly GCA_938084845.1). Lineage (GTDB taxonomy): Bacteria > Bacteroidota > Bacteroidia > Flavobacteriales > Flavobacteriaceae > Polaribacter. The sequence goes on from CALKEB010000001.1 coordinate 13,928, forward strand.
CACATACATTGTTGCATAAGGCCCCCTTAAGTTTGGAGCAATACCTGCCACAAAATATTCATGGGCATACCCTGCTGTGTTAGGGGTTTTGTCTGCCTTTAATTTTATGTTGGAAACCTCTTTTCTACTCATGGTCTAAACGTTCTTTTTCTACCTCTTCTGCTAGGCGTTTTCTAACAATAGGAGTAATTAAAGTTTTTACATTTCGTTGTTTTACAAAAGGATACAACTCCAGATTCTGCTTCATTTTGTCCGCTGAATTTACTTGCAAATTCGTACCCAACAAAACGGTTTTCTTGGCTTTGAAATCTGCTATTTCTTTTTGAGCATTTTCAGTGATTTTTCGCTGAATTGTTCCTTGTTTTAATTGTTTTAAAAAACCACCAGATTTTTCGATAACTTTAAATTGTTCCAATGCTTTTTCTGCCAATTGTTTGGTGATATTTTCAATATAATAAGCTCCGTCTGCAAAATTCTGTGCTTCTGCTAAATAACTTTCTTGCTGTAAAATTAAGAGTTGATTTCGTGCAATGCGTTCTCCAAATTCATTGGATTTGTGGTATATAGCATCGTAAGAAACATTGGTAATGCTAGTGGCTCCTCCTAAAATTGCACTCATACATTCAGAGGTAGTTCTAAGCATATTTACATTGTAATCGTATAAAGTTTTGTTTCTAAGGCTTGGTTGTACACACAGGTGTGCTTCACTTTCTACATCGTATTCTTCTAACAAAGCATCCCAAAGCAAGCGAAAAGCGCGTAATTTTGCAATTTCAAAAAAATAGTTAGCGCCTACTGCAAAGTTAAAACTGATTTTAGAGGCTACTTTTTTACCATATAAATTGAGGTATTCATTGGCATGAGCTAAGGCATATGTAAGCTGTTGCGTACAGTTGGCCCCTGCATTTTGATACAAATCTGCTGTAATGGATATGCAATGATTTGCCGTATCAACAATTTGTTCCAATTGATTAAAATCCTCTTTTAAGTTATGGAACCAATTGCCACTTTCTGCGAGGTGTCCAATAATATCTGTCTGAATATAGGTGCGGTTTGCATCACAAAATTCAGCCAGTTTTAGGGTGAAGGGAGCATCTAAAAAAGAGAGAGAAAAATAAAGCGGAGTATTGCCAGGAAATCCTTTTAAGACCTCTTTTGGGTTAAAGGGTTTAGCTGCTTTAAATTGAATGCTGGTTGCGCCTCTTTCTAAAGCATCTTTGGCTAAAGTATTCGCAATTTTTTCATCATCTATAAAAATAGTTTGACCAATTAGGTAGCCCTTTTTAGGAACATTAATTTTTAGATTTGTACGGTCTTCTTTGGTGTAAAATGGTTTTATTGCGATTCCTTCGTTGGTCTTGGATACCAAAGCTTCATTATAATCTACGCCTTTTAAGTCTACTTGAATTTTTTGTTTCCAAGTAGCCACAGATATCGGTTCAAATTCATCAAACAAAAATTTAGTCATTCTTTTTTAGCGTATCAAATTCAATAATATAAATTTCTTCATTTTCCTTTTTCATCAAGTACTTTTCTCTTGCAAAACGTTCTAATTCTAATGAATCTTGAAGCTTTTTTATGGTTGCTTTGTCTTTTGCTATTTTATCTTTGTAAAAAGATATGGTACTTTCTAAGTCTTTAATTTCTTTGTTAAATTCACGGTGAATTAAATAAGAATTCTCATCAAAAAAAAGCATCCACACTAGAAATGGAATGACAATAATTACATAAATATTCGTAAAAAATTTAAAGTAACGATTGTTTTTTATTTTCTGAAATCTATTCATTTATAAGCGCTCATTAATTACACTTCTAACAATATCTATTGCTACGTTATTGTACCGGTCATTAGGTATAATAATGTCTGCATGATTCTTTGTAGGTTCTATAAATTGCTGATGCATTGGTTTTAAAGTATTTTGATAACGCTCTAAAACTTCGTCGATATCTCTACCTCTGTCGGTGATGTCTCTTCGAACTCTACGAATCAATCGTTCGTCTGTTTCTGCATGCACAAAGATTTTTATATCGAACAGATCACGCAATTCTTCACTGTTAAAAATTAAAATTCCCTCTACAATAACCACTTTTCTAGGGTGCATTTTAATACTGTCTTTTGTTCTGTTATGCGCTACAAAAGAATACATGGGTTGTTGTATTGTTTTTCCTTTTTTTAATGCTTTAAGGTGTTTAATTAACAAGTCGAAATCAATTGCTCTTGGATGGTCAAAATTAATTTTTGTACGTTCTTCATACGACAAATTATCTGTTGCTTTATAGTATGAATCTTGTGAAATGACACAAACTTCGTCTAGAGGCAGCTGTTTTATAATCTTATCTACAACGGTTGTTTTTCCACTACCTGTTCCGCCAGCAATTCCAATAATTAGCATAAATTTAATTCCTTTGTTGAATTCTTTACGAAAGTAGTAAAGATTTTACAAATTCATAAAATTATTAATCTTAATATCTTGTGCTTTTAAATCGAACATTAAATTGTACAGTCCAAAAAAGGTTCTGTTCATATAGATAAAGTGTTTAGAACCTCTACTTGCATCGTACGATCGTAGTTCTACATTTTTAGAATACCGTTCTCCAAATTCAGAAATTTTACCAAAGAAAACAGGATCAGAAAAATCAAAAACCTCTTCATGAAAAGGTTGCGTAAAGATGGACAACATTTCGTGAAACATAGCATTAAAAAAGTCGAACTCTTCTTTGCTATCCTCTTTTCTTAAAATATCTAGCTCAAACATTTTCTCCTCAAAAAGTGCTCTGTTTGCCAGAGTTTCCTTTCTTGCTAAGATAAAATAAGGGGTATAAAAATCTAAAGGTATAATTTTCATACAGCCAAAGTCGAGTGCGATTAACGCCCCTTCTTCAGATACTAAAAAATTCCCAGGGTGAGGATCTGCATGTACTTTTTTTAGTTTATGAATCTGAAACATGTAAAAATCCCAAAGAGCTTGACCAATTGCATTCCCTTTTTCTTGGTTAGTATTTATGGCTGTAAATTCAGACAAATGAACACCCTGCATCCAATCCATTGTAATGATTTGTTTGGAAGATAATTCAGGATAATATTTAGGGAAAGCCAAGTTTGGAATATGGCTACAGTTGTCTACAATTTCTTGACTTTGTTGTACCTCTAAAAAATAATCGGTTTCTTCTAAAAGTTTGTCTTGCACCTCAAAAAAATATTCATCCGAGGTTTTACCTTTCATGTTAAACATTCTAATCACAAAAGGTTTTAACAAGGCTAAATCCGACTTGATGCTATCCGAAACGCCAGGATATTGAATTTTTACAGCCAAGTCTTTGCCTTCTCTTTTGGCCTTGTGTACTTGACCGATACTTGCAGCATTGTATGCTTTCACATCAAATTCATCATAAATTTCAGAAGGAAATTTACCAAAACTTTTTTTAAATGTTTTTAAAACAAGTGCTTCAGACAATGGAGGAACAGAAAACTGAGCCAAAGAAAATTTTTCTACATAAGCCCTAGGTAAGATGCTTTTTTCCATACTTAACATCTGCGCAACTTTTAAAGGACTTCCCTTTAAGTCTTTTAAACTATCGTAGATGTCTTCGGCATTGTTTTTATTAAGTTGCTCTCTAGCATCCTCTTCGTTTTTGGTAATTTTATCACCATAATATTTTAAATAATTCACGCCAACTTTTGCACCTGTTTTTACAAGTTTAGAGGCTCTTTGAATTTTTGTAATCGGAATTTTATTCGCTTTTTTCATACTTTAATCCGTATTTTTTTGAAATCGTTCATTGTATACAAACTTTCCTAAATCAAGTACGTTTTTTAGGAACTTATTTTCCAATAGATCAAAGCTAGTGGTTATGGATTTTTCGATAAAAATATCAGTTTTTTCAAAGGATTCAGAGGTGTCTTGTAGCCAGAATTGTAAGGTAACAAGTAGTTGTATCCATGCAGATTGTTTCACCACATTTTTCTGCACTTTTTCTAATCCTTCAATAGGTAAAATACTTTCAGACAGGTGTAAATCTGCGATAAAGCGCTTAAAGTTCTTTTCTAAACCTGAAAGTGTTTTATAAGACTGCAGTTTATTTTTACACCCTTTTAAAACAATTTGAATATAGTCTTTGTTTAAGGTTAGGTTTTCAAAAAAAGTAAAGTAGAGGCTAATTAATTTGTTTTTTTTATCAAAAGAACCAAATTCTTCACTTTCATGTAAAACGGCTAATGAATTTTTAAAAAGTGCTGTAAATATTGTTTTTTCAACTTTTTCTAAAGACTTAAAATGATGGTAAAAATTTTCTGTTTCTAAATCGGTCTGTTTGCAGAAACTTCTTATACTTTTTGGTCTCTTTTTCTTTTTTGAAACCAACTCCATATAGTGCGTTATAATGTCTTCTTTTGAAATATAAATTTTGTTTTCCATTTTCCTTAAAACTTTAAACAAAAATACGAAACCTTTGGTCTAAAAAAGAAGAAGTAGTGCTATAAAAAACAAAAAACCAAGTTAAATTTTCACTTGGTTTTTTTAAGGTACTATTTTTATGTTTTTATATCTTTATTTGTTCGATTTTAGTTTACTTTTTTCCCCAAATTAGCGGTGAACGAATACTAATTGATGCACTTTTTTTATAGAGGTATTGTGCAGGCAATTAAAAACAATTTTGATTTTTTTAGCGATCTGTAGCATCCTTTAACGCTAGTTTTGCTTGGGTTTTCCAACCAGATAGGTCAAATCTATTTGGGTTTATTTTACCTTTAACCAACAATTCTTTTAGGTCTTTTAGGGGCATTTCTGCAATTTGTGCATACGTGCTAACGCCTAATTTGTTCAAAGACTTTTCTAAAACAGGGCCAATCCCTTTAAGAATTTTTAAATCATCTTTAACTGTTGTAGCCTCTGCCTTCGTATTATCTTTTTTGCTATTTGTTTTTGTTTCTTTTTTTTTAGCTGACGTCTCTTTTTGCGTTGCCTTTTTTTTACTTTTTTGCTTCTTATGTTTAGCTTCAGCGATTTTGTTTTTGATTTTATACTTTATTTCTTCTGCTTTATCTGCAATAGGATTTTCTGTGATCGCTTTTTTAAGGTCTTCTAATGTTTCAGATTCATTAGTTAACTCTTTTAAATGTGCATTGGTTTTTTTAAAATGTTTTTGCACCATTTTAGCAGTTTCTTTCGCAAATGCTACTTGCTCTTCTTGTAATGGTTTTGTTTTTTTAGCAATTTTTTTTGCTAGCTTTTTCCACTTGTTTTTTTTGTTGCCCTTTTTTTCTAAAGCGGCAAAGTTGGCATCAATAAAGTCGTTATTGATTCTTTTTAAAATTGCTTTTGTTTTCTCTATTTTTTTCGCTCTCTTGTTCTTTTTTTTTTCAGCCATATTCTTTTTTTTTTAGAATGATAAAATTTAGGTGTTATTTAAAAGTATGTAGTTAACTTACAGCCTCTTTGTAAACATCTAAACATCTTGCTCTTGCTTCTTTGTGGTCTACCATTTCTTTAGGATAAGTGAGTTCGTCAAAATCTTTAACCCACGTTCTAATATAGTGTAAATCTTTATCAAATTTTTTGATTTGAGTTGTAGGATTAAAAATTCTAAAGTAAGGAGATGCATCTACGCCAGAGCCAGCAACCCATTGCCAATTGCCCACATTACTTGCCATTTCATAATCGTGTAACTTTTCTGCAAAATAAGCTTCTCCCCATCGCCAATCTATTAATAAATGTTTGCATAAAAAACTACCCACAAGCATTCTAATTCGGTTGTGCATAAATCCAGTTTCGTTCAACTGACGCATGCCTGCATCGACCAAAGGATACCCTGTTTCTCCCTTACACCAAAGTGTAAACTCTTCCTCATTATTACGCCATTCTATTCGATCGTATTTTTCTTTAAAAGCTCGTTTATTCGTGTGTGGAAAATGCCACAATATTTGCATAAAGAACTCTCTCCAAATTAACTCTTGCCAAAAAGTTTCATTGGCATCTGCAATGGCCTTTTTCACCATTTTTCTTATGCTTACTGTTCCAAATCTTAAATGAGGCCCTAAGCGAGAGGTTGCATCTTGTGCTGGGTAATTTCTAGTTTCTTCGTATTCTTTAATTAATGTTGAAGAAACCGTATAGTTTTTAACCGATTGCGTTGGTTTCTTAAAACCAATATCCGAAAGCGATACATTCGGGTAGGGGTTGTCTTTTGCTATATTGTGTAACAATTGCGCTGAATCAAATTCTTTGAATTCCTGTTTTCTAAACGTTTCTTTCCATAACCTCATATACGGGGTGTATACTTTATAGGGTTGCCCGTCTTTTTTTAGAATTTCATCTTTTTCGAAAATAACGTGGTCTTTGTAGGTTTTAAAGGCAATGTTGTTTTCTTTTAGAATTGCTGCAATTTGTGCATCTCGTTCTCTTGCATAAGGTTCGTAATCATGATTTGTAAAAACGGCCTCAACATTATACTTTAAGACTAACTGTTTAAAAACGTTTGAAGGAGTATCATTAAATAAGGCAATACTAGCCCCAAAATTAGCCTCTAATTGTGCTTGCATTTTTTGAATAGATGCATGAATGAATGCAACTCTAGCGTCATTTTTTGGCAATTTAGAGAGTATTTCAGTATCAAAGATAAAAATAGGGTATACCTTATTTTTTGCATTTAATGCATGGAACAATCCAACATTATCTTCCAAACGAAGATCTCTTTTAAACCAAAAAACAGCAATCTTTTCTTTCATGTTACTTAAATTCTCCAAAAAGTTCAGTTAACTTTTCTTGTCGGTACTTAAATATTTCTTCCAATTTAGGTTGTACTAAAAAAGGGTGAACAATTTGTCCTAAAATTCCTAGCGGTACTTTATAATCTATGATGTCTTCTAAAAGGACACCACCTTCAATTTCTTTTACAAAATGTTTGTGATGCCATAAGGCATAAGGACCATACATTTGCTCATCTACAAAGTATTCTTTTTCCTCGATATGTGTAATCTCAGAAACCCATTTTGTTTTTATTCCTAATAATGGTGTTACATGGTATTGAATGATTTGACCAGTATATAAAGGTCTATCAATTTTTGATAAGATATCAAAAGACATGTATGCAGGCGTAATTGTTTTTAGATTTTTAGGATCTGACAAAAATTGCCACGCTTTGTCTAGGCTTATGGGTAATTTTTGTGATTTATGAAGTGTGTATATTTTCATCTTATAGTGAGTGACTAACTGTTTTACTTTCGAGTATTAAGGTATTAATCGTATCCCACAATTGAATTCTTTTTTCTAAAGATGCTTTTGCAGTAGCCAACGTTTCTTCCCATTTTAAGCTGTCGTTTCCACACAACTCGTTAATAAGTTGAAGAGAAATAGGGCCATGTTCTTCGCCATCTAATTCGATGTGGCGCTCTAGGTAGTATTTTAATTTATACGTTGATTTCTTTTGAGTGCTATTTTCTTTGATAATGCTTAAAAACATATCTGGAATAATATCTTCTCTACCAAAGGTAAAAGCAGCTGCAATTTCATGCGGTTTATTTGCTTCGATGATAGAAAATGTAAACTGTATAAAATCGGTAATATTTTGTGCAAGATTTACTTTTTCTGAAGCTACCTTTACTGAATTTCCTGCATGAATAAATGATAAAAACTGATGGATTTGGGTCGTATTAGCATGTATTGCAGTCATGGCGTCTACATACATTTCAAAATGACTTTTTGGTTCGCCTAACTCGTTAACATCCGTTTCTTCACACAGTACAATTTCGTTGATAAATTTAGCTAAGTTTGGATGCTTTGCTGGGGTCCACGGAACCTGAGTGTTTGTAAGTTTGTTTTGAAGGCTTTTTAAGAGAGACATAAAATCCCAAACCGCAAATACATGATTTTCCATGAATAGCTTTATATCTTCTATTTCTTGAAGATTTTTATAAAGCGCATGGTTTTTAAGTTGACTTCTTAAACCGCTTAATTCGTTTTCTATAAATTGTATGTTCTTCATTGTGGAGGTAAAAGTTAGAACCTAGCAAATTGAGTTTTTTTCTTTTTAATTTTTAAAGTGTTGGTGTTTTATTTGCTATTTTTAATTTTTTGCAAAATTAATACATAAACCCTTAGCACCATTTAAAAGTTAAATAAAATAGTAATTCTTTTTTACTTTTGTAAGGCTTCGATTTTCTTTAAAACAGCATCTGCTTCCAAATACTTTTGGTCGCTATCGCTTCTATTAATGGATTGCAATTTATAGGCGTCTTCCATTAGTTTTTTATACTTGTCTTGAAGTTTATCTTCTTCAGTTTTTTTCTTGAATAAACCAAACATACTTATACAATGTGTTTTGTGATTTTATTACTTAATGGTTTTGTGATAGATAGGTAATAATCGATTAGTTTTCCTTCTGGATTTACCAAGTATTTTTGAAAATTCCATTTTACAGAAGAGTTTTTCTTACCATTGAGGTCTTTAGAGGTTAGCCATTGGTAAAGAGGGTGTTGTGCTGCCCCTTTTACATTCACTTTTTCTGTAATAAGAAAGCTTACTCCATAGTTTACTTGGCAAAATTCTTCAATTTCACTAGAGGTACCTGGTTCTTGACTCCCAAATTGATTGCAAGGAACACCAATAACTACAAGTTTTTCTTTGTAATCTTGATGTAGTTTTTCTAGCTCTTTGTATTGTGGTGTAAATCCGCATTTAGAAGCCACGTTTACAAAAAATAGGTATTTATCTTTATAATCACTGAGTTGGATTGGTTTACCTTGTAAACTATCAATCTTAATATCGTAGAGCGTTGTCATTGGTCTAAAAATTTATATTTTGAAACTTACAATTCCACAATCTAGCTCAAAAATTTGACCAGAAATGGAAGTTGCTTTGTCTGAGATTAAGAAAGAAGCTAGGTCTGCTACTTCATTGGGTTGCAAATATTTTTTTAATGGATGACGTTCTGTAATGTTTTCAATCATCCTTTCATTTCGTAAGAGTTTTGCTGCCAAATCTGTGTTGGTTACTGTAGGTGCAATTGCATTAACACGAATTAATGGGGCAAATTCTGCACCCAAAGATTTTGCGAGTCCTTCTACTGCTGCTTTTGCTGCAGCAACACTTGCATGAAAAGGCATCCCTAGTTTAGCAGCAACTGTACTAAATAATAAAATACTTGGGTTGCTTCCATTCTTTAAGGCAGGTAAAAAATGTTGAATGGTTTTTACTGCACCAATTACGTTTATTTCGAAGTCATTTCTAAAGTCGTCTAGTTTTAACCTAGAAATTGGTTTTAAATTTATACTTCCTGGGCAGTATATGAGTGCATCTACAGCAGGTATATCTGGTAAATCATCTGCAAGCACATCTAAAGAGTGATGAACTAAGTTATTGCGTTGTTGTTCTGGTGCTGTTCTACTAATATTATACACCTTATTATTTTCTAGTAAGGCATTTACAATTGCTTTTCCAATTCCTTTACTACCTCCAATAACTATTATGTTTTTCATCTTTTATCGTCTTCCTTTCAAGCGCTTTTCAATTTTTTGTTTTACAGCTGTAAGGCGCTTCATTTGATCCATTAATTCTGGATCTTTACTTTGTTTATATACTTCGTTTAATTCTAAAATAAGGGCTTTAACCTCTCTAGAGGCTAAAATTCTATCACTTGTTGTTTTAAACGAAAATTTTCTATTTTCGAATTCCGTAGCTCTTTCTAATAACTCCATTATGTATTTTTGGTAATTTTCTAAAATGGCAATATAATTATATTTGTTAGAAAATCAAGTAAAATACATGTTTTATTAAGCTGCCGTTAATGGTTTTCCTTTTAAACGCTTTTCAATTTTTTGCTTTTTTGCTGTTAAGCGTTTCATGATATCCATAAGCGTTGCGTCTTTTGTTTCTTTATAAATCTCATTTAATGCTAAGATTAAAGATTTTGCTTCTCTAGAAGCTAAAATACGATCGCTCGTTGTTGGAAACCTCATTTTTCTGTTCTCAAATTCGATTGCTTTATCAATTAAATCCATGACTAATACTTTAAGGTGTTTTGTAATTCGACTATTTTTTCTTGGCTATTAAATTTTCCTCCAAAGTAAGAGGTTACTGTAGATGAGGTATCGTCTTTAACACCTCTAGATGAAACACATAAGTGTTTGGCATCTATGATTACAGCAACATCTTCTGTATTTAAAACTGCTTTTAATTCTTCTGCAATTTGATTGGTTAATCGTTCTTGCACCTGTGGTCTTTTGGCATAGTACTGCACAATTCTGTTTAGTTTAGACAGCCCTATTACTTTCCCAGAAGAGATGTAAGCCACGTGTGCTTTACCAATAATTGGCACAAAATGATGTTCACAGTTAGAGTAAAATGTAATATTTTTTTCAACCAACATTTGGTTGTATTTGTATTTGTTGTCAAATAAGGCCGCTTTTGGCTTATTTGCAGGGTTTAGTCCAGAAAAAATTTCATCGATATACATTTTCGCTACTCTTTCTGGTGTACCTTGTAGGGAATCGTCTGTTAAATCTAGGCCCATGACATCCATAATTTCTCTGAAAAGGGAAGCTATTTTTTCTTTCTTTTTATGGTCAGAAATTTTAAAAGCGTCTTTTTTCATCGGAGTTTCTAAACCAGTAAAGAGATGTTCGTCACCTACTTCTTCAAATGAAAAACCATTTAAATTTTGATCTGTTTGTTTTTCCTTAAGTATTACGTCTGTAATCATGTCCTTGTCTTTTTTATGTGCTGTCTCTAAGTACCCTAAACTTAAAAGCAAAGCACGGTTAGTTATCTTTTTGCTATAGAGTTATTTGATATTGATTTTTGTCTTGAACATTTGAATCTTCCTTTTTCGAATGTTCTTAATTTTTCATGTTTTGTTTTTCTTCCTTGAACCCTTTTTCGCCACATTTTAAAGCTACTAGGTTTCATTTCTTTTCGCATTAGGTTAATCACCTCTTGTTCTTTTAATCCAAATTGAAAATGTATGGCTTCAAAAGTGGTTCTGTCTTCCCAGGCCATTTCAATAATTCTGTCAATTTCTATGTGGTTTAAAGTATTCATTATTTTATGCTCCAATTTATAGGTGTTGAAAATCATATTGTTCGTCGTTCTTGATTTTAAAATCAATCAATTTTTCGATAAACTTTTTATTTTCTTTTAGCAATTTGTTATGCTTAAATCGCACAAAGTTTCCTTGTGCATGTATGCTAAACCCATTTGTTTTATAAATATGCAACTGATAATAAGGAATGGCCCAGCTAAAGTTTTTTAATCCTTTGTTTATATGTACCAATACCCCTTTTTCTCGTAACTCAATGTTGCCATAATTTAAATCGGACACCGAATTCATCATATTTTTAAACCCCACACTAACTTCGTCAATAATCATTCTTTTAGAACCAGTGCCTTTTAATTTTAGGGCTTGAAAAAAAGAATAAGGTATTCCTAATAAGCTGTTGATTGCCTTTTTTGTATCTTTATTAGTATGTGTTGTGTTATATAGCACACCTCAAAGATAATCAAAAAAAAGTTTTGTTTAATGAATATATTTATAAGTTAAACAAAAATTAACAAAATATTTTGATTTGTGTATTCCTTTAATTTATTGATTCCGAAGTAATTTCTTTCGGTCTAGGAGTGTATGTGTTTTTAGTATGCGGTAATTGTCTTTTAAGACCTCAGGATCTTTTTTTAACTCCCATAAAATTTTTGTTGCTTTATTGCGTGCCGCATTAAAATCTACAATAGGTCTAGGGTAATCCTTACCCAGTTCAAAATTATTGAATTGCTCATCTAAAGGAGTCATTAAAAAAGGCTGATGAATAAATGCGAGCGGTAAGTTTGCCAACTCTGGGACCCATTGTTTTATAAAAACGGCTTCTTCATCATGAGCAATGCTATTTTTTATAGGATTGTACACACGGATGTCATTAATTCCAGTTTCACCAGCTTGCATATTTAATTGTGGAAAATGAATGCCGGGTTCAAAATCTAAAAATAATTTTGACAAGTGTTGTGAGGCATCTTGCCAAGGTTGCCAAAGAATATGCGTAAAAAAGGAAACGAGCATAGAGCGCATTCTAAAATTCAGATATCCAGTAGCTGCTAAACATCGCATGCCTGCATCTATGATTGGAAACCCAGTATACCCCTCTCTCCAAGCTTTTTGGTATTTTTCGGAAATTGACTTTTTAAGTTTATGATACCCTTTATTCATACTAACGGCTTCCATAGTATGTTCCATCTCAAATTTTTGAATAAAATGGGCTTGCCATCTTAATCTACTTGCAAATGCACCTAACGCTTTTTTGTTCTTATCGTTTTTGGTAAGAATTGCTTTTTGATAAACTTGCCTAATGGATAAATTACCCCAAGCAATGTATGGAGAAATTCTACTACAGCTTTTTCTTGCTAGTGCTGGTTTTGAAATGGTGTGAACGTAATTTTTATGCCGGTCTTCAAAAAAGCTATTGGCATAGCGCCACCCGGTTTTGATACCTCCTTTTTGAAAAGGAGTTTCTTTAGGTGTTTTTAGGTTGGTCGCCATAAAATGGCTTTCAATATTTTGCAAAGAATCTAGGCCAACTACTGTTGCTTTTTTTAAGTTATTTTGTAGTTGAGGTGCGTGCATATAGTCTTCCCACTGGTCTATCCAATCCTTTCTGTTTAAAAGGCCTCTTAGCACACCATTGTTAATGCTTTCTTTCCATTCAATTGAGTTGTTTCTGCAATACCTCGCAAAATCTTTGTCTCTTATAAAGGTTTTGAGCAATCCTGTTTCTTGGTGAGAGAATACGGTATGTATTTTATAAAAATTTTGTAATTGATTAAACACAGTAATAACCTCTGAGGTAACCGCAAGAATCTTCGTGTTAAATTCCACCAATGCTGCATTTAAGTCTTTTATAGACTCTTTAATGAAATTCCAATGCCGAATGTCATAATGAGGATCTTCTATCAACGAATTTTCGAATACATAAAGAAAAAGTATTGGTTTTTTAGCCAACAAAGCATTATAAATTGCCTCATTGTCTTGCAAACGTAAATCACGTTTAAACCAAACTACGTTAATTTCTTCTAGATTAGTATGCATCTAAATTGTTTATAATATGGTTGGCTTTTTGCTTAATATTGGCTCGGTCTTCTGGAGGCATTTTGTTTAATAAACTATACATCATTTTCATTCTAAAATTACTAGCAAGTTTATCTTGTTTTTCGTCTAAAAAGTTCCAGTATAGGGCATTAAAAGGACAAGCATCCTCTTCTATTTTCTTCGTTTTTTTATACACACAGCTATCGCAATAATTACTCATTTTACTAATATAGCTTCCGCTAGAAACATAAGGTTTTGTGGCTATTTTACCCCCATCTGCAAACTGACTCATTCCTCTAGTATTGGGCAGTTGTACCCATTCTATAGCGTCTACATAAATCCCTAAATACCAAGCGTCTATTTCATCTGGATTTATTTGGGTAAGCAACGCAAAATTACCAGTAATCATTAGGCGTTGTATGTGGTGTGCATACCCATTATCTAAGGAGTTGTTTACCACATTTTTTAAACAATTCATTTTTGTTTTTCCCGTCCAAAAAAAGTCGGGGAGCTTATTGGTGTTGTTTAAAAAGTTTTCTTTTTTGTAGTTAGGCATCAGCATCCAATACATGCCTCTCATGTATTCTCTCCAACCAATAATTTGCCTAATAAAGCCCTCTACTTGCGATATTGCTATTTCAGGTTCTCTTTTTCTATACGTTGCCAAGGCAGTTTCAACAATTTCTTTTGGAGAAATCATTTTGGTATTCATTGCAAAAGAGAGTTTAGAATGGTACAGAAATACCTGGTCTGTGTGCATTGCATCTTGATAATCTCCAAAATGCACTAACAAATGCTCACAAAAATAGTTGAGTTGTGCTAGGGCTTGCGTTCTTGAAATTGGATATTCGAAATAGGTTTCATTAATCTTACCTAGTGTAGTAACTCCTGCAGCGCTAATCTCACGAACAATAGCAGATACATCATTATCAAAGTTAAGTGCAGGCGGAATTAATACGTCTCCTTTCCATTTTTTTCTGTTGCTAGCATCGTAATTCCATTTGCCTCCTTCAGGCTGCTGGTTTACCATTAATATCTGATGTTTTTTACGCATATTTCTGTAAAAACTTTCCATCAAAAATTGTTTTTTCCCCTTAAAGAAATGTGCTAGTTCATTTTTTTCTGTGTAAAAATGCTCTGTGCTGTAACAGTTTGTTGGTATAGATAAAGTGCTGCAAAATTCTTCTAATTGGGCTGTAAGTCTATATTCATCTGGCGCTTGGTATTCAAAACAATCAATTTTATGAAGGTCTAGTAGCTGGTTTATATTTTTAGTAAGCTCTTGTGTATTCTGGGTATCATTTAAGGTATAGTAAATAACCGAATGACCTTTACTTTTTAAGTCATTGGCAAAATTCCTCATGGCTGCAAAAAAACCAGTTATTTTTTGAATGTGATGTTTTACATAGTCGGTTTCCTGACGCATCTCAAACAAACAATAGCTAGTATTTTCCGAGTTTTCTGAATACCAAGAATGTTCGCTGTTTAACTGATCTCCTAAAATTAATCGTAGTTTTTTCATCTTAAAATAAGGTTTTTTCTAACCATAATTTTCTAAATTTATAGTTGCTGTCATATCTTTCTGCCTGGAACTGGGTGTTAAATTTTCGGTCTCTTGGATCGTTACCCACACCAGCAACATACATCCAATTTCCGTAATTGCTATGCACATCGAAATCGATGAGAATAGATTCAAAATAGGCTGCACCAATTCGCCAATCTAGTAACAATTCTTTGGCAAAATAAGAGGCTACGTTTTGCCTTCCTCTATTGCTCATCCAGCCTGTTTTTTTCAATTCAATCATATTGGCATTTACAAAATCATCTTTTGTATTTCCGTTAATCCAATTTTGAATGTCTTTTTCATTGGTGCTCCATTGGTAATCTCGATTTAAAATTCCGCCGATTTTAAATATTTTAGATTGGTATTTCAAAGAAATGTACTTAAAATAATCTCTCCAGATTAATTCAAAAATAACCCAATAGGTAGATTGATTCGCACCAAATTCAGCTTCATATTTTTTAATCTGTTGGTATATTGTTCTTGCAGATAAACTTCCATTCGCTAACCACGGAGAAAATTTTGTAGCATAATCTAAACCGACTAATCCATTTCTTGTTTTTTTGTAGAACCCTACTTTTTTACTTTCAAATACATAATACTGAAGTCTTTTTAGTGCGGCTGTTTCTCCACCAGAGAAAGGGAAAGCCGAATGAGGATGTTTCTTAAAAGCACTAAAGCCCAATTGCTCTAACGAAGGAATGGTTGTTGTATTCTCTATTCCATTTTCTTTTGGAAGTGGTGTAGTATGTATTACTTCTTGAATGCTTACATATTTCTCTAGTTTTTTTCTAAATGCGGTAAACACATCAGGAATATTGCTAAAATTTTTAGCAACTGTATCTGGGTGGTACAAAAATTGATCGTATGCTTCTTTAATTTTTACATTTTCCGGTAAACTTTTACTCACTAAAGCGTTGGTATTTGCTTCTTCTTGTGTCCATTCTTTTTGTGTGTAGATCTCACTTATGTTGTATTGGTCTACTACGGATTTTATGTTCTGCTCTGGTGCAGCTACATAGGTTAATAATGTTATATTTAGTAAACGTAGATTTTCTTTTAAATCAATAATTGTTTCCAGTAAAAATTGCGCTCTATATTTTTCTGTTTTTTTAAAACCATAGCCATCTTCTTTAAAATGGTTAGGATCAAAAAAGTAAACAGCAATAACTTTACTGTGGTTGGCAATTGCTTGTGCTACTGCTTTGTTGTCTTGTGTTCGTAAATTATTACGAAACCAAATTAAGCCTGTTGTGTTTTGTTTCTTCTGCATTTTTCGCTACAATATTTAACGTTATCCCAATTTTTTTCCCATTTTTTACGCCAGGTAAACGGTCTGTTGCAAATAGGACATTCTTTAGTGGGTAGGTGTTGTTTTTTCAAAAGTTAAGATTTAGCAATTTTTTGTATCATACCATTAAAAATAAACCAATGAAAGGGCACCACAGCATACCAGTACAGCCTGCCTGCAATTCCATGAGGTCTAAAGGTGGCTGTTTGATGTAAGGTGTTGTCTTTAATTTTAAATTCCAACCAAGCTTCCCCAGGCAAAATCATTTCTGCATACAATAACAGTTTGCCTTTTTCTTGATCGGCATAAATAACTCTCCAAAAATCTAAGGCATCGCCCACATTCAATTCAGAGGGGTGTCTTCTTCCTCTTCGTAATCCAGTTCCGCCAAAAAATTGATCAATAAACCCTCTAAGTTTCCATAATAGGGTGCCATAGTACCAACCAGTTTCCCCTCCAATTGCCCATATCTTAGTTATTGTTTTGTTATGGTTGCTTATGGTTCTTGTTTTAATATCTTTAAAACAACCAAATTCGGGTACGTTTATAAATTCATGAACATATCTTTTTAGCTTGCCACTGCTTATGTAAGAATCTTTCCAACTAGAAATAATACTATTTTGTTCAATTTTTTTAAAAGCCAATTGTACTGCTTTTTTGTAAGACACCGGATTTACGTCTAGGATGGTATTAATAGCGCTTTTTTTACCAATAACTTCCACACCCATAGAATTTACTAAAGAACTTGCTAATTTGTATGAGGTAGAGGTTACAAAATACAGCCAATAGGAAGATAGTTTTGGCGTCATCACAGGAACTGTAATAATGCTTCTTTTTAATTTTCTAACTTTTGCAAATTGTAACAGCATGGTTTTGTAGGTAAGAATCTCTGGCCCAAAAATATCGTAAGAGTTATTGTATACTTCTTTTTTTGCTAATGCTTTATGCAAAAAAGACAATACATCTCTTATAGAAAGGGGTTGTGTTTTTGTGTTTAACCATTTTGGAGCGATCATAACAGGTAGTTTTTCTACCAAGTCTCTGATGATTTCAAAAGAAGAGCTACCAGAGCCAACAATGATTCCTGCTTTAAAAGTAGTCAAAGCATACTGATTAGATTGTAACGTGTTTTCAACATTTTTTCTAGACAGTAAATGCTTCGATAATTTAGTATCATTGGTAATTCCGCTTAAATAAATTACCTGTTCTATGGCAGATTTCTCTGCAAATTTTTTAAAATTTAACGCACATTTTTCTTCCAAGATATGAAACTCTTTGGCGGAGTTAGACATAGAGTGAATTAGATAGTATGCAACATCGATGTCTTTAGGAATAGCCTCTAAACTTGTGTTTTTTAAAAAATCGGCTTCTATTAAGGTAATATTAGCCTGATTTTTATAATAGTTTTCGGCTCTAATTTTATCTCGAACAGGACAAACAATGGTATGTCCATCATTTAATAATAATGGAATTAATCGTTTACCAATGTAGCCAGTAGCCCCTGTTACTAAAATTTTCATTTTTATATTTTAAATTCCTTTGGTCTCTGGTAGGTGAGTTGTTTTTTAAATTTAGGAATGGCATACGTATCTAACCCGTTTATTGTAGCAACATTTCCTTTAGATAAATTAATTAAGCCATCATCCTCTAATAGTTTATCTTCTATGTATAATTCTTGTATTTGGGATACAATTAGCATTACATCATTAGAGGGTACATAAATTTCTTCAATAAATTTCATACTCATCTGAACAGGAGCCCCTTTTACAAATGGTGCTTTAAAATTGCCTTTAAACTCTGGTTCTAGGTCTGTCATTTCAAACTCAGAAATTTCGTCAGGATATTTGGCAGAGGTATGGTGTGCATCTTCTATAACATCTTCCCAAATATGGTTGATGGTAAAATAGCCTAGGTCTTTAATGTTTTTATGGGTATTTCTTGGTACGGTGGTAGGTCTTAAAATAAAACCTAGCGTTGGTGGGCTAGATCCTAAATGTGTTACTGAACTAAAAACAGCTACATTGGTTACCCCTTCTTCAGAAATTGTACCTAGTAAATTAGCAGATTTAAATCCAGAACAACTATTGATTAAGTTGATTCTAAAAATTTTATTGAGATTGTAAATATCTTCTTGGTTAAAAAATTGCATTTTTTTGTTTTTGGTGATCCAAACAAAGATACAAATTGTTTAATATAATAGTATTTATGTTAAACAGAAATTTACGTTAAAGTTTTAAGAAAATAAATGTTTCTGGATAAAAGAGAAGGAAAAATGAATAGAAACAAACTGTGAGTGTTTTAAAATTTTAGAAACGCTTTCTTAATACCATTACTAACTTTTATTGGTATTTCTAATTTATTTGTATCATTCATCAAATTACCCATTACATCTTACACTTCTTAAATAATGCATTTGTAGAACTGATTTAGGTGCTCGTTAATTACTCTTGGTTCTTGATTAGTATCTTTTACACAGTTTTTAGAAGTGTTCAAATTTATAATCTTGATTCTCCTTTTTTAGCTTTAGATTGTTTTAGCCAAAACAGCATACTGAATGTGGTGGAAGTTTTCATAATTTTTCGTTATTAAAGTTGTTAAACAACTATTTTAAGACGACAGTCAAATCAATACAATTCGGTTCCCTTTTTGAGGTTTTATGATTTTGGTAACAGAATAGGTCACTTATTTGTTAAATTCAATCAAATTTTATGGTTGTTTAAAAACTACAAAACCTTGATAATCGTAAGATTACCAAGGTTTTGAACTTATATGATACTTAAAGTAGTCGGGGTGGCAGGATTCGAACCTGCGACCTCCTCGTCCCAAACGAGGCGCGATGACCGGGCTACGCTACACCCCGATAGTAGTCATCAATTTAGGTCTACAAATATAGAATAATATTTATATATTGTATTTAAATTCTTGAAATTTATAGCTATGTTTTTAAAAAAAATTAGTAGTCTTTTGTTGTTGTTTTATCTCCTTTACACTAGTAGCACAACAAAAGGAGTACGAATTAATTGTACCTAATTTAGAAAATCCATGGGGTTTTGTCTTCTTACCAGATAACGCACTGCTTATTAACGAAAAGTCTGGAAAAATAATTCATTTTAAAAATGGCGTAAAAACTACAATTAAAAATGGGCCAGAAATTTACTTAAGAGGCCAAGGGGGTTTGTTAGACATTGCATTGCACCCAAAGTATAAAGAAAATGGTTGGATTTATTTTACCTATGCATCAAGTATTGGTGAAGGTAGAGGAGGTAATACTACGTTAATGAGAGCTAAGCTTAAAGGCGATGCACTGGTACATAAAGAAATGCTGTATAAAGCCGTACCAAACTCGAACAGAGGGCAGCATTTTGGTTCTAGAATTGCCTTTGATGTAGAAAATCATGTTTATTTTAGTGTAGGAGATCGTGGGAATAGAGCTGTAAATCCTCAAAACCTTACCAAAGATGGAGGAAAAATTTACCGATTGAATGATGATGGCACGATTCCTAAAGACAATCCTTTTGTAACTAATGCAAACGCAAAAAAAACCATTTATAGTTATGGACATCGAAATACGCAAGGATTGGTAATGCATCCATTTACGAATGAAATTTGGTCTCATGAACATGGACCCAAAGGAGGAGATGAAATAAATATTATTCAGAAAGGGAAAAACTACGGATGGCCAATAGTAAGTTATGGTGTAAATTATAATGGTACAAAATTTACTGATAAAACGTATATGGAAGGGATGGAGCGCCCTATTCACTATTGGACACCCTCTATTGCACCAACTGGTATGGCTTTTATTACTAGTGAGGTGTATGGTAATTGGAAAGGAAATCTATTAGTAGGTTCTTTAAAATTTCAATATCTAAGTAGGTGTATTCTTAAAAGAAACCAAGTTTATAAAGAAGTTAAATTGCTTCGTTGTATTGGTAGAGTTAGAGCTATTGAACAGGGAAATGACGGTTATATTTATGTTGGGGTAGAAAACTTAGGCATACTAAAATTATTGCCAGACGCTAAAAAAAATGACCTACTTTTATTTTTTTCTTCTATTTTTTCATTATTAAAACTTATAAACAATGATTAAAAAATCTTTTTAAAAACTATATTTTTACCTCCCTAAAAAGATTTTTTAATTATGTCAGAAACTATAGAGAAAATAAAATGCTTAATAATTGGATCTGGACCTGCAGGATATACTGCAGCTATCTATGCAGCAAGAGCAGACATGAAACCGATTATGTATACAGGCATGCAAATGGGTGGGCAATTAACCACTACCACAGAAGTTGATAATTTTCCAGGCTATAAAGACGGTACAGATGGAACTGCAATGATGATGGATTTAAAACATCAAGCCGAACGTTTTGGAACTGACGTGCGTTTTGGAATGGTTACTTCGGTATCCTTGAGTAATGACGTGGGTGGTATCCATAAAGTAATTGTTGATGAATCTAAACATATCGAGGCAGAGACAATTATTATTTCTACTGGTGCTACTGCTAAATATTTAGGACTAGAAAGTGAGCAACGTTTAATAGGAGGAGGCGTTTCTGCTTGCGCAACTTGCGATGGCTTCTTTTATAAAGGACAAGATGTTGTTGTGGTAGGAGCAGGTGATACTGCTGCAGAAGAGGCAACATACCTAGCCAATATTTGTAAAAAAGTAACTATTTTAGTTCGTAAAGACTATATGAGAGCGTCTAAAGCAATGCAACACCGTGTTAATAAAACAGAAAATATTGAAGTTTTATACAATACAGAAATTGATGAAGTTTTAGGAGATACTGTTGTTACTGGGGTTAGGGTAATTCACAATCAAACAAAAGAAAAACACAATATTGAGGTAACAGGGGTATTTGTTGCTATTGGACATACACCAAATTCAGATTTATTTAAAGGAGTATTGGATATGGATGAAACAGGATATCTGATTACAAAAGGAAAAACAACAAAAACAAATATACCTGGTGTTTTTGCAGCTGGAGATATACAAGACAAAGATTATAGACAGGCTGTAACTGCGGCTGGAACGGGTTGTATGGCTGCGTTAGATGCAGAACGCTACCTAGGTGCACTAGAGTAAACGTTTTTAATAAAAAAAAAGAGGTCCTAACTTAGGACCTCTTTTTTTTATTAAAATTAAGCAATGGCATTAGCCTTCTTAGACTTTCTATATAAAAATTTATTAAAAATATTTCTTTTGCCAAAGTTGTTCATAGACTTCGCATTAATGAATTTTCCAAATAATATTTTACTTACTCCAAAATATTCATAGGTATTACCGTCTGTGAATGTAACTTCTAAAAGCATACTTTTATGATGCCAATCTGCAACTTGATGCGTTGAAATTGTTGTTTTATAAGCTTCTAAGTTTGCTTCTTTAGTTTCTGGGGCAATACTTACTAAAAAATGATACCCATCTATAATTTTAGTACTTACAATTTCTGCCTCTGCTTTTTTATCAGGGTCTGTAAATTTATCAGGGTGCCATTCTTTAACTAAATTTCGATACTTAGTTTTTAGCGGTTTTAGCTCTATAGGGCCTTCTATTTCAAAAAGTTTTTTATACTGTTTAATACGTTTCATACAATGTATTCTTATTTGCTGTAAAAGTATCTATAATTAATAGATTAAAGGACACAAAGAGAAGATACTTTAGGGAGTAAAAACATAAAATTTGATCAGTTTTAAAACTTGAAACTGCGCTTAATTTTCTATAAGTTCACGATCAAAATGCTCGATTGCGCTAATGATAATTTTTACAGCTTCTACATAAAAATCTTCATTGATAGTTTCATAGGTATCCGAAGCTCTATGGTAATCTTTATGATCTGTAACGCCAAAATAAATAAATGGAATATCTTCCTTATAAAATACACTATGGTCAGAAGAAAATGTCCAGTCAGATTGCGCTTTATGATCTGGGTCATCATGACCAAATAAAAAGAGTATATCTTCAGATTCTACAGCTTCTAGAGGGTCTCTTAATTCAGGAAAATGATGCAATCCACTAGCAAATAATATTGGGTCATAATCACTATGGGCAATCATATCCATATTTATATTTAATTTAATATGTTGCTTATTGGTATCATATTTTAAAAAATGTTTAGCGCCGAGAGAACCAACTTCTTTGCCATCTACAGCAGCAAAAATTAAATGGTGGTTTGGATTTTTATTTTTAAAGTACCGTGCAATTGTAAATAATGCAGCTGTTCCAGAAGTATTGTCATCCGCGCCATTGTAAATTTTTTCATTTTAACGCCTAAATGATAAAAATGTGCAGTAATAACAATAGATTTTTCTTGTTTTCCTTTTATTATACCCACAATATTAGCTCCGCCAACAAGTGTATCTGTTACATTAGATAAATCGTCTAAAGGTTTTTTTATTGGAAAAACACGTTGTCTGAGTCTTCCAGAGAAGTTATGATTGAATTTTTGTAGTAGTGAGTCTCCAAAATAGGGGGCTAAACCAATTTCTTGAAAAGAGCGTAAAATAAATTGTTGCGCTTTAAGGTTTCCTTCTTTGGAAAAAGCCCTGCCAGATAATGAATCATGCGCAAGTACTTTTACATCATTGAATAATGTATTACGATCAATACTAATAACTTTGGGCTTGCTACACCCCAAAATAAGAATCGTGAACGTAACAATTAAAAAAACTATTTTTTTCATTGTTTTTCTTTTTCTAATTAATCGAGGTATCCCACCAAATATAGAAAAAAAAGACCATTTTTAAAAAATGGTCTTTGGTACTAAACATCTATTTTTATTGGTTAGAAGCAGTATTTGTTTTCTGCTTTCATGATATCTGCAATTTCATTACGCAATGCAATTACATTTGGATAATTAGCATATTTGGTAAAACGTTTTAATCCCATTAAAAGCATTCTTTGCTCGTCTCCTTCAGCAAAAGAAACAATACCTTCTCTACCGTTTTTGGCAATTATTTCTACGGCATTGTATAAGTATAACTTAGCCATAGCGATTTGACCTTTTTGAGCATCTTCTCCAAAACGTTTTTCATTTTTTTCTGCACGCAATAAAGTAGATTCTGCCATGTATACTTCATTTAAAATATTAGCTGCAGCTAATAATAATTGTTGATGTTGCTCTAAATCTGGTCCATACTTTTGAATCGCTGCACCTGCAACCATTAAAAATACTTTTTTAAGTTTGGCAATCATTTCTTTTTCTTCTGCAAATAATTCAGAATAATCTGGAGTATCAAAAGAAGGGATACCCATTAATTCATCTGCAACAGCGGTAGCAGGGCCTAATAAATCTAAATGCCCTTTCATGGCTTTTTTAATTAACATCCCTACCGAAAGCATACGGTTAATTTCGTTGGTACCTTCGTAAATACGAGAAATTCTAGCGTCTCTCCATGCAGCTTCCATAGGTGTCTCTTCTGAGAATCCCATTCCACCAAAAATTTGAATTCCTTCATCTGCACATGCTTGCACATCTTCAGAAACAGTTACTTTTAAAATAGAACACTCAATTGCATATTCTTCTACACCTTTTAACTCTGCTTCTTGATGAGAATTACCAGAAGCCATTCTCATTTCAATTCTGTCCTCAATGTCTTTTGCTGCTCTATAACTAGCAGATTCACTAGCATAACAGTTCGTAGCCATTTCTGCTAATTTTGCTTTTATAGCCCCAAAATCTGCAATAGGAGTTTTAAATTGTTTTCTTTCGTTGGCATATTGTAATGCAGTTGTTAAGACTCTTCTTTGAGAATCGATACAAGCAGCTGCCAATTTAATTCGTCCTACATTTAGTGCATTTACCGCAATTTTAAATCCACCTCCTCTTACAGATAACATATTTTCTGCAGGCACAACTGTATCATTAAAGAAGACTTGTCTTGTAGAGCTTGCTCTAATTCCTAATTTATGTTCTTCTTCTCCTAAAGAAATTCCATTTGGATTTGCTGCATCATATTCAACAATAAAACCGGTAATGTTTTTATCATTTTCAATACGTGCAAAAACAATCATCAAATTACAGAAACCTGCATTTGAAATCCACATTTTTTGCCCGTTAATTTTGTATGATTTACCATCTTCTGATAACTCTGCTGTAGTTTTACCAGAATTTGCATCAGAACCAGCACCTGGTTCTGTTAAACAATAGGCACCCATCCACTCACCAGCGGCTAATTTTGGTACATATTTTTGTTTTTGTTCTTCGGTACCATATAAGGTAATTGGCATAGTACCAATACCTGTATGTGCGCCAAAAGCAGTACTAAAAGAACCATTTCCACTAGAAATATACTCACAAGTAATCATCGTAGACACAAAGCCCATTCCCATACCTCCATATGCCTCAGGAACAGCAACTCCTAAAAAGCCAAGTTCTCCGGCTTTTTTCATTACTTCTTCTGTTAGTGCATAATCTTTAGCTTCAAAACGATCTTTATGGGTAACGATTTCTCTATCTGTAAATTCTTTTACAGCTTCTTTCATCATTACTTGTTCTTCAGAGAAATCTTCTGGTGTAAAGATGTCTTCGCATTTAGTGGCTTTTACAAGGAATTGCCCTCCTCTTAAAATTTCTTTATTTGTTGTTTCCATACTCTTATTTTTTTTAGGAATTTAATTTAAAAATTCAAAAATACCTGCAGCACCTTGCCCTGTTCCAACACACATGGTTACCATTCCGTATTTATTATTTAGTTCTCTTTTACGCATTTCATCGAATAATTGAACAGATAACTTAGCACCTGTACAACCCAATGGGTGGCCTAATGCAATGGCACCACCATTAACATTAATAATATCTTTGTTTAAGCCTAGCTCACGAATAACAGCTAAAGATTGTGAGGCAAAAGCTTCGTTTAACTCAATTAATCCGATATCATTTTGCGTTAAACCCGCCTGTTTTAGTGCTTTCGGAATTGCAGCAACAGGACCAATACCCATTATTCTTGGGGGTACACCTGCAGCAGCATAACTTACCATTCTTGCAATAGGTTCTAGATGCAGTTCTTTAACCATATCTTCGCTCATAATCATGGCAAAAGCAGCACCATCACTCATTTGAGAAGAGTTACCAGCAGTAACGCTTCCATTTGCTGCAAAAACAGGACGTAATCGTGCTAAACCTTCAATGTTTGAACCTTTACGTGGACCTTCGTCTTTGTTTACGGTATACTTTTTAGTTGCTTTTTTACCATTTTCATCTACATAAGTTTGTGCGACATCAATAGGTGCAATTTGATCTTGGAATCTATTTTCTTCTAATGCTTTTAACGCCTTTAGGTGCGAGTTTAAAGCAAACTCATCTTGGTCTTCTCTAGAAACATTAAATTCATTGGCTACTGCTTCTGCAGTATTACCCATTCCCCAATAATATTCTTCATGTCCAGAAGCTACTGTATCATAGTTAAGTTCTGGTTTAAAACCTGTCATAGGAACAGAGCTCATGCTTTCTGCACCACCTGCAATAATACAGTCTGCCATTCCAGATTGAATTTTTGCAACGGCCATACCAATAGTCTCTAATCCAGAAGAACAAAAACGGTTTACAGTTACTCCAGGAACATCTTCAATTTTTAATCCCATTAAAGAGATTAATCGCGCCATATTTAAACCTTGAGAGCCTTCAGGCATTGCATTACCTACAATGACATCATCAATTCTTTTCTTATCAAAATCAGGCAGTTCATTCATCATATACTGAATGGTTTCTGCAGCTAATTCATCTGCTCTTTTAAATCTAAACAGTCCTTTTGGTGCTTTCCCAACTGCTGTTCTATATGCTTTTACGATATATGCTGTTTTCATATTTTAAGTTTTAGTGTTTAGTTTTTAGTTGTTAGTGAATCACTCACAACTAATAACTCGCAACTTTTAGTTGCGTAAAGGTTTACCTGTTTTTAACATGTGTTGGATTCTTTCTAAAGTTTTACGCTCTGTACATAAACTTAAAAATGCTTCACGTTCAATGTCTAATAAATATTGCTCTGATACTTTAGTGGGTTCAGATAAATCTCCACCCGCCATTACATAGGCTAATTTGTTCGCTATTTTTTGATCGTGAGCAGAAATATAGTTACTTGCCTCCATAGAATCTGTTCCGACTAAGAACATTCCTAAAGCTTGTTTACCTAATACTAAAACATCTTTACGTTTTACAGGTTGTGTATACCCAGCTTCAGCCATTAAAAGTGCGTGTTTCTTTGCTTGTGCAATTTGTCTGTCTTTATTTACAACAACAACATCTTTTCCTTTTTGTAATAAGCCTAAATCAAAAGCTTCGTATGCAGATGTAGCTACTTTAGCCATACCAATAGTTAAAAAGTGTTCTTGTAATACATTTAATTGTACGTCTCCTTTATGAAATAAGTCAGAGGCTCTTAAAGCCATTTCTTTAGAACCACCTCCACCAGGAATTACACCAACTCCAAATTCTACCAGTCCCATGTAGGTTTCTGCAGCTGCAACTACTTTGTCTGCATGTAAAGAAATTTCACAACCACCACCTAAAGCCATTCCGTGAGGAGCCGAGATTGTTGGTATTGCAGAATAACGCATACGCATCATTGTATCTTGGAAATATTTGATAGCCATATTTAGCTCATCATATTCCTGTTCTGCAGCCATCATAAAAATCATACCAATATTGGCACCTACAGAAAAGTTTGCTGCTTGATTACCAATAACTAAACCTTGGTAATTTTTTTCTGCCAAGTCAATGGCTTTATTTACAGCTGCTAAAACATCACCACCAATCGTATTCATTTTAGATTGGAATTCTAAATTTAAAATTCCATCCCCTAAATCTTCTATTACTGCTCCAGAGTTTTTCCAAACTTCGTTTGATTTTCTGATATTATCTAAAATAATAAATGCATCTTGCCCTGGTTTTTTAACCTGACTTTTAGTAGGGATGTCATAATAGAAAGTAGCTCCTTCGTTTATTGAGTAAAATGAAGTTGCTCCACTAGCCAACATCGCTGTTACCCAAGTAGCAATTTCGTAACCTTCCGCTTTCATAATTTCAACACCCTTGGCAACGCCAATTGCATCCCAAATCTGAAAAGGACCATGTTCCCAACCAAAACCAGCTCTTAAACCATCATCTATCCTGTATAACTCATCCGAAATTTCAGGGATTCTATTTTGTACATACGCAAACATTGCTGCAAATGATTTTCTGTAGAATTCACCTGCTTTATCTTTACCTGCTACAAGTACCTTAAAACGATCAGTAACATTATCTATGGTTTTGGTTAACTCAAGAGTTGCAAATTTTGCTCTTTTTTTCTCTCTGTATTCTAACGTATTTAAATCTAATGATAAAATGTTCTTTTTACCATTAGCATCTTTTGTCATTTTGTAAAAACCTTGTTTGGTTTTGCTTCCTAACATTTTGTTTTCCATCATATGATTTACAAAATCAGGAATTACAAATTGATCTCTCATTTCATCTTCAGGACAATTGTCTTTTACTCCGTTTGCTGTATGCACTAAAGTATCTAAGCCAACAACATCGATCGTTCTAAAAGTAGCAGATTTTGGACGCCCTATTACTGGACCAGTTAATTTATCTACTTCTTCTATAGTTAAGTCCATTTCTTTTACAACATGAAATAAACTCATAATACCAAAAATACCAATTCTGTTTCCAATAAAAGCTGGAGTATCTTTTGCTAAAACTGCTGTTTTACCCAAAAACTGATCACCATACATCATTAAGAAGTCGGTAACTTCTTGCTTACAATTCGGACCAGGAACAACCTCGAAAAGTTTTAAATATCTTGGTGGATTAAAAAAGTGAGTTACTGCAAAGTGTTTTTGAAAATCGTCACTTCTGCCTTCATTCATAAATTTGATAGGAATACCAGAAGTATTGGAAGTAATTAACGTACCCGGTGTTCTGTGTTCTTCAATTTTTTCGAAAACAGATTTTTTAATATCTAAACGTTCTACAACAACTTCCATAACCCAATCTACATCTTTTATTAAGTGTAAATCGTCATCTATAGTACCCGTTGTGATTCTATTTGCAAATTTTTGATTATAAATAGGAGATGGTTTTGATTTTAAAGAATCTGTTAAAGCATCATTCACGAGGCGTTTACGAACTACTTTATCTTCTAATGTAAGTCCTTTCGCTTTTTCTTTATCAGTCAATTCTCTTGGAACAATATCCAATAAAAGAACTTCTACGCCAATATTTGCGAAGTGACATGCAATTCCAGATCCCATAATTCCAGATCCAATAATGGCTACTTTTTTAATTCTTCTTGTCATTTATATAAGTTTAAATTTAGTGGTCTTGTTGTATAGGTTCAAAAATCTTTTTCTCAGCAATAAGTTTATTTATAGTAACGGTTACTTTAAAAAATGCTTCCAATTCATCTTCTTCAATATGTTCTCTTATTACATTGTTAAATTGGTAAACATGATTTTTAGAAAACTTACGCATCTCTAAACCATATGTTGTTAATTTAACGATAACACCCCTTCCATCGTCTGGATTCTTTTCTCTAGAAATGGCTCCTTTTTCTTCCATAGATTTTAAAATCCTTGAAAGACTTGTTGGCTCCATACCCATTAAAGGCCCTAAAGCAGTACTTGGTGTTCCGTTTTCTTTGTCTATGTTAAGTAATACAAATGCGGTAGCCATTGTGCTATTGTAATTTGCAGCTTGCTCATTATACATTTTTGCGACGGCTTGCCAAGTGGCACGTAATTGATGATCTATAGATTTATTTTTATCCATGAAGTCAAAGATATAAAAAATTTACTATGCACGCATAGTAAATTAAAAAAAGTTATGCATGCATAGTAAATTTAACATTTTATGTATTTGTAATCATATCTTTGTGCACTGTACTAATTAAAATATGTAAGTTTGTGTAAAGGATTATTAGTATTGGAATTTCTATGGTTAAAAAGTTCACTTAGTAAGGTTTGTATAAATGATTAAAGTATTAAAGATGATATATCAAGATAATATTGCGGAAGTAAGAAAGACAATTACAGAAGAAATGGTATCGGTTTTAGAGTATAAATTTACGTTTAGTGAAGAAATAAGTATTACCATTAAAGGGTTACTTTTTGTGGTGTTTGCTTTACTGATTACATCATTTCTTTTAAAATTATTTAGAAGATTTGTTACTAGAAAGCTGCCCGATAACGATAAACAAAAATTTGTTACTGTTTTTGGATACATGCGATGGATTGTGTTTTTAGTCATTTTTTTAATTGCAATGCATACTTCAGGAGTAAATGTTACTGCAATATTTGCAGCATCAGCAGCGCTTTTAATTGGTGTTGGTTTAGCATTGCAAACATTGTTTCAAGATATTATTTCTGGAATATTTATTTTAGTAGACCAATCAGTACATGTAGGAGATATTATTGAATTAGAAGGAAAAGTAGGCCGAGTTTTAGACATAAGACTAAGAACTACTAGAGCTGTTACTGTAGACAATAAAGTGCTAGTGATACCCAATCATTTGTACTTGACAAATATTTTGTACAATTGGACAGAAAATGGAACAGAGACCAGAGAAAGTGTTGAAGTTGGAGTTGCGTATGGTTCAGATATAGATTTGGTAAAAAAACTTTTATTAGAGATAGCTATTGCACAACCAAATGTTTTAAAATCACCTGCACCAATTGTTCTATTTACAGATTTTGCAGCCAGTAGCTTAAACTTTAAAGTGGCCTTTACGTTAAACAACAGTTTTGAAGTTCGTTTTACACAAAGTACAATACGTTTCGAAATAGACAAAGCTTTTAGAGCACATGGCATATCTATTCCTTTTCCACAAAGAGATGTTCACCTTATAAAACAATAAAACAAAATGGCTAAAATTTTAATCATAGAAGATGAGGATGCAATTCGAAGAGTTTTAAAGAAAATTATTTCTGAAGAGAACGATGCATATGATGTTTCAGAAGCAGCAGACGGCTTAGTAGGTATTGAAATGATTAGAAATAATGATTTTGATTTAATTTTATGTGATATTAAAATGCCAAAAATGGATGGGGTAGAGGTTTTAGAAAAAACAAAAAAAATAAAACCAGAAATCCCAATGGTCATGATTTCTGGTCATGGAGATTTAGACACAGCTGTGAATACTATGCGTTTAGGGGCTTTTGATTACATCTCTAAACCACCAGATTTAAATCGTTTACTAAACACCGTTAGAAATGCTTTGGATAAAAAAGTACTGGTTGTAGAAAACAAACGATTAAAGAAAAAGGTGAGCAAAAACTATGAAATGATTGGTAATAGTAGCGCTATTGCTCACATAAAAGAAATTATTGAAAAAGTTGCAGATACAGATGCTAGGGTTTTAATCACGGGACCTAATGGTACTGGTAAAGAATTAGTGGCACATTGGTTACACGAAAAATCATCACGTGCTAAAGCGCTAATGATTGAGGTAAATTGTGCTGCAATTCCATCAGAACTGATAGAAAGTGAGTTGTTTGGTCATGTAAAAGGCTCTTTTACAGGTGCAAATAAAGACAGGGCAGGTAAGTTTGAAGCTGCAAACGGTGGGACTATCTTTTTAGATGAAATCGGTGACATGAGCCTTTCTGCACAAGCAAAAGTACTTCGTGCCCTACAAGAAAATAAAATTAGCAGAGTAGGTTCTGATAAGGATATAAAAGTAAATGTAAGAGTAGTTGCAGCCACCAATAAAGACTTAAAAAAAGAAATCGCAGAAGGTCGTTTTAGAGAGGATTTGTACCATCGATTAGCTGTGATTTTAATCAAAGTTCCTGCTTTAAATGAACGAAGAGAGGACATTCCGCTGTTAGTTGATTTTTTTAGTACAAAAATTTCTAAAGAACATGGTACCCCAAAAAAAATATTTTCTGAAGAAGCTATTGCATTATTACAAAAATATGACTGGACAGGTAATGTAAGAGAGTTAAGAAATGTTGTTGAACGTTTAATAATTCTTGGAGAACATACTGTTTCTGCAAACGATATCAATTTGTTTGCAAGCAAATAATTTTTAAAATAATTAAACCTTATTCTACTATAAATTAAATAGTTTATGATGATTGTGTTGTTTGTACCTTTAAAAATATATTTGTAAAAGAAATTTAATATTAATCATAAACAATAAATTAACATGGCAACAGCAGTTGGTAAAAAATTTCCAGACGTAAATGTAAATGCAATGAACGAAATGGGTGATACATTTAAAGTAAATGTATTAGAAGAGGCAGTAAATAACAATAAAAAAGTATTGTTATTTTGGTATCCTAAAGACTTCACTTTTGTTTGTCCTACAGAGTTACATGCTTTTCAAGCAGCATTACCAGAGTTCGAAAAAAGAAATACAGTAGTAATTGGTGCTTCTTGTGATACTGCAGAAGTACATTTTGCTTGGTTAAGTACTTCTAAAGATAATGGAGGTATAGAAGGGGTAACTTACCCAATTTTAGCAGATAGCAATAGAAATTTATCATCTATCTTAGGTATTTTAGATATTACCAATGAAGTCTATGACGAAGAAACAGGGACTGTACAAGTAGAAGGAGACAATGTAACTTATAGAGCTACTTATTTAATCGATGAGGAAGGTACTGTTTTTCACGAAGGAATAAACCACATGCCAGTAGGAAGAAATGTAAATGAATTTTTACGTTTAATTGATGCGTATTCTCATGTTCAAAAAAACGGAGAAGTTTGTCCTGCTAACTGGGAAGAAGGTAAAGATGCAATGCAAGCAAATGCAAAAGGGACTAAAGAATACTTAGCAAGTCACTAAATTTAAATGATAATTATGAGTTGCAGTATATTTTGCAACTCATAATTTCTAAAAATAACAATCATTATGGTACAAGAATTAACAGAAGATAATTTGCAAACTATTGTAGATGCAAATCAAAAAGTAATTGTACAGTACTCTGCAACTTGGTGTGGTAATTGTAGAATTATGAAACCAAAATTTAAAAAATTAGCATCAGAAAATGAGCAAATTAAGTTTGTTATTGTTGATGCTGAGAAATTTCCTGAAAGTAGAAAATTAGCAGATGTTAGTAATTTGCCAACCTTTGCAACTTTCGTTTCGGGTGCAAAGAAAAATCAAACACAAACGAATAAGTTTGACGTTTTAAAGGATTTAGTATCTGAAATTCACTAAAATATGAAATTACCTATAATTAAACATATTACAAGTTTTATTGAAGAAAACGATCAAGATTACATTTTAGAAACTATTGAAACGTTAGAGGCTTTAACAGAGGTTCCCTCTTTAAAAGATGAGGAGTTGGATGTTATAGGAGAACTAATTTCTAACTTATATGGTGCTATAGAAGTCGATAAGATGGTTAAAAACGGGACTCCCAAAAAAGAAGCTTTAAATGTATTTATGAAGCGTGTTTTAGGATCTATAGATACTTAAAAAATAGATATTGTGAATTGATAAACTCTAAATACATTTTGTATTTAGAGTTTTTTTTTAATAATTTCCAAATATATTTAGTCACCTTAATTTTCTTTTTTTTCTTGGTTTGCTTTTTTAATAATAGCTTTTAGTCGCGCTTTGTGAAGCTGCTTTTTTTCTTTGACTTTATTAATTTTTTGTTCCATTAGTCTGGAATGCTTCGCTTTATTTGCTGTATTTTTTTCTTTTCCTTTTTTTGGCATATAAATTTGATACAATAGTTACTGTTACATCAAATAAACTACTTTTTTTAAAATAATTAAAGAATAGATCGCTTTTATACGTTTACAAGTGAGTGTCTTACTAATTTGTAGCTTTTAATTTGTATGATATTTTTAAAACAAACACTTTATACAATTGGTTTTACAGAAAAATAGGTTAAAAACGCTCCTCTTTTTAGCATAAAATTATATCTTTATATAAAATTTTAAAAAACAGTAAATGAAACAAGTTTTAGTAGTTTTTATAGGAGCAATATTCTTTTTAGGTTGTGCTAAAGAAAAGAAAGATGTGCAACAAAAAACAATAAAAACGGTTAAGAAATCTACTGTAGCTACAAAGAAAAAAGAAAAAAAAATACCTACAGTAGTTGTTGATCAAGATGGTGTAGCCGTTGTTTCTATAGTATCTAGCGACAAAATGAAATTTAATGTTAAGGAATTTCGAGTAAAAGCAAATCAAAAAATAAAATTAACGCTTACCCATACAGGAAAATTAAATAAAAAGATAATGGGACATAATGTAGTGATTTTAAAAAAAGGAGTTAAAGTATCACGATTTGCAGCTGACGCAGCAGCAGCAAGACAAAATGATTACATACCTGTAGCTTCAAATGAAGTAATAGCCCATACAAAAATGATTGGCGGTGGAGAAGCAACTACCATTGAATTTACTGCGCCAGAGAGTGGAGTGTATGATTTTATTTGTAGTTTTCCTGCACACTATGCTATGATGAAAGGAAAGTTTATCGTAGAGTAAATAATGTTTAGTTTCTAAATGTCATTTAAAAAAATAAAACCTATGTATTCAAAACGTTTTTGAGAAAAAAATGGTATCTAAACTACCAAGGTAATGTTCGCAAACCAATCTTTTAGAAATAATACGTAGTAATTAGAAGTATAATAGTAGATGAGATTTTTAATAAAACAAATTTTAAAAACACGATACACCATTATTTTGGCGGTCTTTATTTACAGTTGTAATCCATCTGTAGATTCCATAAATATCACTCCAGAAAACTACCATGCGTCCGTTGATATGGTTTCAGAAATAATGATTCATGATATTTTTTCTCCTCCAGTAGCTAGTCGAGTTTTTGCCTACCCTAATGTGGCTGCTTATGAAATATTAGCGCAAGAAGATAGTACTTTTAAAAGCTTATCTAACACGATAAGTTCTTTACAACAAATACCTAAAGCAAATAAAAACAAATCCATCAATTTAAAATTAGCTGCTTTAATTGCACATATGGAAACAAGCAAAATGTTGGTTTTTTCAGAAGAAAAATTTACCACAGTACAAGATAGCTTGTTTAAAAGTTGGCAGAAAATGAATGAGAAAGAGTTTATTGCCTCTAAAAATTATGCATTATCGGTTGTAAAATACATAAAAAATTGGATGGATAAAGACAACTATAGTCAGACAAGAACTATGGAAAAATTTACAGTTGACGCCAAAGATCCTGCACGTTGGCAACCAACACCTCCTGCTTACATGGAAGGTATAGAGCCTCATTGGAATAAAATAAGACCCTTTGTATTACAGTCAGCAGCACAATTTAAACCCATACCTCCTCCAAAATTTTCTTTAGAGAAAGATTCTGATTTTTACAAGGAGTTAGAAGAGGTGTATACAACAAGTCAAAGAATAACCGAAAACGGAGATAACTCTGAAGAAATTGCAATTGCACAATTTTGGGATTGCAACCCTTTTGTTTCAGTTACAAGAGGGCATTTTATGTTTGCTACAAAAAAGATTTCTCCAGGAGCACATTGGATTGGAATTGTAAAGATAGCCACTAGAAATTCTCAGGCTAACTTTATGCAGACCGTTAACGCTTACACAAAAACATCTTTAGCAATTGCAGATGCTTTTATAAGTTGTTGGGATGAAAAATACCGAAGCAACCTTATTCGCCCAGAAACATTAATCAATCAACATATTGATCAAGATTGGCTGCCTATTTTACAAACCCCTCCATTTCCAGAATACACAAGTGGTCATTCTGTAGTTTCAGGGGCTGCATCTTACGTGTTAACTTCAATTTTTGGAGATAATTTTGCTTTTGATGATACAACAGAAATTCCTTTTGGATTACCTGTACGAAGTTATACATCTTTTAATGCTGCTGCAGATGAGGCAGCCATTAGTAGAATGTATGGAGGAATTCATTACAGGGCTGCTGTAGAAGTTGGCTTAAAGCAAGGAAAAAACATTGGTAAATATTTTGTTAAAGAGTTGGCAATAGAACCTTTATAAAGTGTTTTTTTTTGATTTGTTGGTTTTATTTTGTGTCAATTTCACAACATTTTTTTAAGATCAAAAAAATACTATTTATGCAATCTAAATGCGCTTAATGACCTTAAAAAATCGGCTTTACTTTAAAAAATAAAGCTGTACCAATCCTTTCTTTAAAAAGCAGATTTTAACAACTATTTTTTTTATATTTAAAGAATTATTTGAAATTATAAAAACAGTACATTGTAAGAATTAAAGAGTGGTATATAATCCATTAAACTTATTGATTACATTAAAATTAAGGGGTCTTTTATGAATTTAAACCTAACCAAACCTATTGTCTTTTTTGATTTAGAAACAACAGGGGTAAATATTGCAACTGATAGAATCGTAGAAATTTCGATATTAAAAGTATTTCCAAACGGAAATAAAGAAAGTAAAACTTGGTTGGTAAATCCTGAAATTGAAATTCCGAGAGGAGCAACAGAGGTTCATGGCATTACCAATGAAAAAGTAGTAACTGAGCCAACATTTAAAGAATTAGCACCAAAGGTAAACGATATGATTTCTGGTTGTGACTTAGCTGGTTTTAATTCCAATAGATTCGATATCCCTTTATTGGCAGAAGAACTTATGCGTGCAGGTTATGATTTTGATATGCAAAATAGAGAAGCCATTGATGTACAAGTCATTTTTCATAAAAAAGAGCAAAGAACATTAGGCGCAGGTTATCAATTTTATTGTGGTAAAGAATTAGAAGGAGCTCATGGTGCTGAAGCAGATACCAATGCAACCTACGAAATTTTGTTAGCACAGGTAGATAAGTATGATGATATTGGCAATACTGTAGCTGCGTTAAGCGCTTATTCTACGCATGGTAAGCGAGCTGATTTTGCCGGTTTTATTTTAATGAATGATGAAGATGAAGAGATTTTTTCTTTTGGAAAATACAAAGGTAGAACAGTAACAGAAGTACTTTTAGAAAACCCTGGGTATTTTAATTGGATTCAGAATGCAGATTTTCCATTATACACAAAGAAAGTTTTAAAACAAATTAAAGAAAAAATGTCTGCACCAAAAGAGGAACTATCTGCAGATGAAAAATTAAAAGCCTTACAACAAAAGTTTAATTTAAGATAATCAAGATGTTTAGTAAGATCATTGATTAGAAGAAGAATACTCTAAAAATATAACCTAAAAATACTCTAAGAAATGTTTACAGCCTATAAAAATATACCAGATGATGCTCGCGTGTGGATTTATCAATCAGATAGAGCGTTTACAAATCAAGAAGTAGCATTAATTTCAGATAAAGCAATAGCATTTATTAATTCTTGGACAAGACATGGAGATAATTTAAAAGGTTCATTTAACATTAAATACAATCAATTTTTAGTGCTAACAGTCGATGAAAGTTTTAATACTGTTTCTGGCTGTTCCATAGATAGTTCAGTTCGTTTTGTAAAAGAATTAGAACAAGAATTTCAAATAGATTTGATGAATAAAATGAACGTTTCTTTTAAAGATGGAGATACTATTAATTTGGTGAAATTACCAGATTTTCAAAGGTTTGTAGCATCAAAAAAAATTACTGAGAATACTGTTGTTTTTAACAACATGGTAGCTACTAAAAAAGATTTTGAACACTATTGGGAAGTACCTGCCAAACAAAGTTGGCACAAACGCTTTTTAATAGCCTAAAAAGTAAGTAAATCATTAATTAATCTTAGGTAATTTACGTTGCTTTTTTCTTGTGTCGTCTTTTAAAAAAATAGATAGACCACTTCAAAACGAATCGTAAAAACTAAGTAAAGAACTCAAAAATAGAAACGATATAAATGAGAATAAAATTAGTAGTACTTTTTCTTATTGGTTTTTTCTGTAAAATTGAATCACAAACCATAGACCCATTACAAACTAAAGATTACTTGACCCAAGAAAAATGGGTAGATAGTATTATGAACACTATGTCTTTAGATCAAAAAATAGGGCAATTGTTTATGGTACAAGCATATTCCAATCGTGATAAAAAACATGAAGATTTTATTTCCGAAATGATTACCAAATACCATGTTGGGAATTTAATTTTTATGCAAGGTACCCCAGAAAAGCAAGCAGCACTAAATAATAACTATCAGGCACTTGCAAAAATTCCGTTGATGATTGGTTTTGATGGCGAATGGGGGTTGGACATGCGTTTAAAAAACACCTATAAGTTTCCTTGGAACATGACTTTGGGGGCTATTAGAAATGATTCTTTGATAAAAGAATTTGGAGCACAGCTAGGCAAACATTGCAAACGTCTTGGCATACATATTAACTTTGCTCCTGTTTTAGACGTAAATGTTAATCCTGCTAATCCAATAATAGGGAACCGTTCTTTTGGAGAGGACAAAGAAAATGTTGCCCAGAAAGCAATTGCATTTACTCAAGGAATGCAAAAACACAAGGTTATGGCAAATGGAAAGCATTTTCCAGGTCATGGAGATACTGCTTCAGATTCTCATCATACCCTTCCTTTTTTAGATTTTGATAAAGCAAGATTAGATTCCATTGAACTCTATCCTTACAGAAAAATATTTGATGCAGGAATTGGAAGTGTAATGACAGCGCATTTAAACATCCCTAGTTTAGAAACAAATCCAAAGCTACCCACATCTTTATCTAAAAATGTGGTTACAAACCTATTGCAGCAAGAGTTAGGTTTTAACGGTTTAATTATTACTGATGGGTTAAATATGAAGGGGGCAGCGAACTACGCTACTTCTGCAGAGATTAATTTGGCAGCTTTGCAAGCGGGTAATGATTTGTTGTTAATTCCTCAAGATGTTCCTGCTTCTATACAATTAATTAAACAAGCATTACTCTTAAACACACTTACTGAAGAACGATTAGAACATTCTGTTCGTAAGATTTTGAAAGCAAAGTATTGGATGGGTTTGCACAAATACCATCCTGTTGACCTTAATAATTTACATGAAGATTTAAATTCGGTAAGTAATGAAGTTTTGCATAGCGCATTGGTAAAAAATTCATTAACACTGCTAAAAAATTCAAATGAGGCTTTACCCATAGTACGTCTAGATAAGCAGAAGATAGCGTATGTGAAATTAGGAGATGATTCTGGAAATCACTTTCTAAATATGCTTAATAATTATACCAATGTCACCAAAGTTTCAGCCCCTAATTTGAATGAAATTTTAAAAAAACTAACACCATATCATAAAGTAATTATAGGGTTTCATAAATCTAACGCACACCCTTGGAAGAGCTACAAATTTTCACAGAAAGAACTGGTTTGGTTACAAGAGATTGCTCGACATAAAGAAGTTACTTTAGCTGTTTTTACAAGCCCTTATAGTTTACTTCAGTTAAAAAGTTTTAAAAATCTCTCTTCTATTTTGGTTGCTTATCAAAACAGTAAATTGGCACAAGAATTATCGGCTCAGATGCTTTTTGGTGCTTTTGCTGCAAAAGGTAAATTGCCAGTTTCTATCCGAGATGAATTTAAACAAGGGGTTGGTTTAGAAACAAAAACATTGGGTAGACTACAGTATACCATTCCAGAAGAAGTGCAAATGTCTTCTTTAGTTCTAAAAAAGATAGATAGCCTAGCCAGTTACATATTAGAAGAGAAAATGGCACCAGGTTTTCAAATTTTAGCAGCAAGGCATGGCAAAGTTTTTTTACAAAAAAGTCACGGCTACCACACTGATAAAAAAGTGGTGAAGGTTAAAAATTCAGACCTATATGATTTGGCCTCTTTGACCAAAATATTGGCCTCTTTACCGTTGTTAATGAAAGCTGAAGAGGAACAAAAAATATCGTTAAATACAACGTTAGCGGAATTGTTGCCAGGTTTTAAAAACTCTAATAAAGATACACTTTCAGTTAAAGAAATACTCTCTCATGTTGCGCGATTAAAATCTTGGATTCCGTTTTATAAAGAGACTCAAGATAGTATTACAGGTAAAAATCGCAAAGAATTTTATCGCACAGAAAAATCTAAAAAATATACCCTAAAAGTTGCTGAAAATTTATACTTAAAAAAAACGTACAGAGATAGTATTTACAAATACATTAAAATAGCGGAACAAAGGGAAACAGAAGGATATAAATACAGTGATTTGGGCTATTATCTTTTTAAAAAAGTTTTAGAGGATATTTATCATAAACCGTTAGACCAATTAGCAAATGAAATGTTTTATGCTAAGCTAGGTGCAAATAGAACAACTTTTTTACCATTAAAAAAATTCACAAAGCAAAGTATTGTCCCAACAGAGAGAGATACATATTATAGAAATCAATTAGTGCATGGAACAGTCCATGATATGGGAGCAGCCATGTTAGGGGGTGTTGCAGGGCATGCAGGGTTGTTTGCCAATGCAAATGATGTCGCCAAAATAATGCAAATGTACTTGCAAAATGGGTATTATGGAGGTAAAACATATTTAAAACCTGAAACGATAGCAAAGTTTACTAAAAGGTATTTTAAAGATTTGAAAGTGCGAAGAGGTTTAGGGTTTGATAAACCACAATTAGATAAAGAGATAAAGGCAACTTGTGGATGTGTTTCAGACGAAAGTTTTGGACATTCTGGATTTACAGGAACCTACACATGGGCAGACCCAAAAAGTGGAATTGTATATGTTTTTTTATCAAATAGAGTCTATCCTACAATGAGTAATACAGGGCTTATAGAAGAAAATATTCGTACAGAAATACAACAAGTAATTCATGATGCAATTTTAGAGTAGAATTGTACTATTTATGCGAGTACTTTAAAAAAACAATTCGTACATTTTATTGTTTCTTTCTTTAAAGAATGTGGGCCCTTATTTTTCTGTGTTTATTGGTGAGAATTTAGTGTATATAAAAACGAATAAGTAAGAAGTAACCCAATAAATCAGTGCTACTTTCCAGTTGAAATTTAGGTAAATTAATACTGCTTGTAATAGATAAAAAAAAGGAAAAGTAAGTCCATTAACACCATATCTCATGGTATCTTTAAATTCAATTTCTTTAATTTTTTTGCCTATTTTTTTCCAAATCAAAAAAGGAACTAAACTGTTTAGCAAAATTATATAGAAGAGTGGCTTTAAAAAGTTGATTTGCTTTTTTCTAGGTGTAGGAATTTGTTGATTTGCAATCATAGCATTTATGTGATCTACTTTTGTAAAATCTACATTTGCTTTATTTAAACTGTTTAAAATAGTTGCGTAATTTTCGTCATCAGGTATATGGACAGTCAATTGTTTTAATTGATTGCTAACTTCATTTTTTAAAATAGAGATGGCTTTTGGTTTTTGATTTTCTGATACTATTTTTCTTGTTGCAATAGCTTTACCAAATTGAACACAAACTTTGCTTGGGTAATTGGATGAATTTTGATAGGTAACACCTACAGGAATTACGGTAACTTCTAAACCAGGGTTTTGCGCTAAAGCACCAAATACGATTCGTGTAAAACCTTTACTGAGAGGTTTTATATTTCGATCTCTTGAGTGGCCTCCTTGAGGAAATATGATTAATGTTTCTTCCTTAGCAAGTATTTTAAAACATCTATTAAAAATTTCTTCATTATTAGAAAGCTGATTTCTACCATCTCTAATTCGATAGATAGGCATTAAATTTAATGAGCCTAAAATTTTTTTTATCAATGGATTTTTAAATACGTCTGCACGTACTAGAAAATGATTTGTTCTTGGGTTAAAAGAAGTAACAAAAAGAGGATCCATTAAGGCGTTTGGATGATTTATAGCAAATAAAACAGCTCCTTTTTTAGGGATATTTTCTTTTCCATATATTTTAATTTGCTGTGCATAAAAGTGTAAACTTACCTTAAGGAATACTTTTACGGTTTGGTACCAAATTTTTTGAATCATCTTTTTACGAAGTCTACTCTTTATGTGTTCTGCCCCAAAAAGTGGCTAAAGCCATTCCTGAAAATACATCCCAGATACCCCAGAAAGCTGCTAACAAGGCCATGCCACCTAAGCCATCAAAAAAGCCAAAAATTAATAATAGTCCTAAGCCTCCATTCTGAATTCCAGTTTCCATCGCAATTGTTTTGCGATCTTTTTGATCTAAACCAAATAGCTTTGCAGTATAATAGCCTAGTAAGAATGCAAAAATATTATGAAACACAACCAACGCCAATACAAGGTGTATGTAATTAACAAAAACATCTAAATTTTGAGAAAAAGCAATACAAATCAATGCTATAAAAACCAACATGGAAAGGGGTTTTAAAATTCTTTCAATCTTCCCTGCCATTACTGTAAAGTAGTGCTTTATAAGCATACCACAAACCAACGGAATTCCTAAAATCAGAATTACAAGTTGTAATAAATCTACCCAATTCAGTTCAACTGTTTTTAAAATTTCGTTGGTAGGTTCGTATAAACTTCCCCAAAACTGAAGGTTAAAAGGTGTCATAAAAATACAAATAAGGGTGGCAAACGCGGTTAAACTCACAGAAAGTGCAGCATTTCCTTTTGCCATTTTACTA
Source organism: uncultured Polaribacter sp. (assembly GCA_938084845.1). Lineage (GTDB taxonomy): Bacteria > Bacteroidota > Bacteroidia > Flavobacteriales > Flavobacteriaceae > Polaribacter. Next base: position 55,259 of record CALKEB010000001.1, read on the forward strand.
AAAAAATTAGATACGTTTCCTCCAGGACTAGCTGCAATCATCATCATTCCTAAAGCAAAGCTTGGATGGGGTTTAATCAATAAAATCCCTAAAAATGTAAACGCTGGAAGTAGTATAAATTGGGATAATACACCCACAAAAACAATTTTTGGATTTTTGAGTAATCTTTTAAAATCATCTACCGTAATTGCTAAAGCTACCCCAAACATAATTACTGCAATAGCGATATTTAATACCCATAGACCATTAGAATCGAAATTTATCTTAATAGCATCAATACTACTATTGGAACTAATTTGTAAAAGCATACTCTATAATATTTGAGCCCATTTGTAAAGCTTTTTCTCGAACTTCTTTTGGGTTATTGTGAATGATTTGATCTTCCCAGCCATCACTTAAATCAGTTTCATAATCGTAAAAAACAATCAATCTACCTTCGTAAAATAACCCAAAACCTTGTGCTTTTTTTTTGTTATGCTCATGGATTTTTGGTATTCCGTTTGGAAATTTAAACGTTTGATTATAAATAGGGTGATTGTTAGGGATTTCTTGAAAACTTAGGGTTGAAAAAACTTTTTTTAATTCTCTTCTTATAAATTTATCCAGACCATAATTATCTGAAATGTGTAAAAATCCACCAGAAATTAAATACTGTTTTAAGAGATTAGCTTCTTCATCAGAAAAAAAAACATTACCATGACCTGTCATGAAAATGATAGGATAGTTATAGATATCCTCACTATTTGCAGCAACAGATTCAGGAGTTGTTGTGATTCTAGTATTTATATTTTTATTAGTAAAAGCTACTAAATTTGGAATCGCAGTAGGATTTGCATACCAATCACCACCACCATTGTATTTTAAGATAGCCACATCTTGACTAAAAGTATCGATAGTTTTTAGTACTATAAGGAATACGAATAGGTATTTCATTTTATTTAATAATAGATTAGCAATATATATAATAAAAATGATTTTACTCTTGAATTAAAGCAACTGTATGTACCGCTACAAGTGCTGCAGTTTCTGTACGTAATCTGCTTTCTCCTAAAGAAATTGGCTGATACTTATTTTCTAGAGCTTTGTTAATCTCATTTAGAGAAAAATCGCCTTCAGGACCAATAAGAATCGTGATTTTATCTGTTTTTTTTGCAACATTTTTTAAAAGGTTTTTTTCTAAATCTTCACAATGTGCGATACATTTCAATCCTTCAATATCTTGTGCAATAAAATCATTGAATTTAATACTATCATTCAATTTTGGTAATGTAAATTTCAAAGATTGTTTCATAGCAGACTGAATGATCTTTTCGAGTCGCTCTTTTTTTACAACTCTTCTTTCTGAATTATGACAAATTATTGGTGTAATTTCATCGATACCAATTTCTGTCGCTTTTTCTAAAAACCATTCAATTCTATCATTGTTTTTTGTTGGCGCAATTGCAATATGTAAATGGTAATTCCACTGTTTTTGTTTCGTTGCTGCATTTATTATAGTTGCAATACATTTTTTGTCACTAGCAACTAAAATTTCAGCGTCAAATAAATACCCTTTCCCATTCGTTATTTTTAGAACATCCCCTTCTTCTTTTCGAAGAACACGAACAATATGTTTGCTTTCAATTTTATCAAAAGTAATTTGGGAGGTTTTATTAGAAATATCAGTATTGTAAAATAATTGCATTGGGTATGGTTTTAAAAAGGATAATAGTACCTTAAAGAAAGTCGTAAATAGAATTAATAGACATTATGTCAACGTGTTATTATTCGATATCTTTTCGATATGTTCTCCTCTTTTTATGTTTTTCAGGGTTAAAGTCCTGCCATAATTTTTTTATAGATTCGTTGTCTGCTAATTCTGGGGTTCTAATACAGTTTTCTATTCCTAAAGGAGTAAAGGTCTTTGTGTATTGATCAAAAATAATAGCATGAACTCCTTTATTTTGATAATCTGGGTGCACTCCAATTAAATAAAATGTAACATCTTTAGCGTGTTTTCTAGCATTTAACAAATGAAAAATTCCTGTTGGAAATAATTTTCCTTTTGTTTTTTGTAAAGCTTCAGAAAATGAAGGCATCACAATGGCAAATGCCACTAATTTATGATGTTCGTCTACCACAAACTTAATATATTCAGGGTTGATAAATGAAATGTATTTCTTTTTAAAATAAGCTATTTGTGCATCTGAAATCGGAACAAATGTAGATAGTTTTGAGTAAGAAGCGCTGAACACTTGAAACATTTCATCTACATAAGGCAAAATATCTTTTGTTTTTGTAAAGTCTAAAGCTTTTAGTTTAAATCTTTTTTTAATGATTGTACTAATTCTATTGTAGTAAACTGCATCTACATTTTTAAACTTAAATTTATTTTCTAGATACTCTTTTTCTTTTACAAAATTTAGTTGCTCTAAATGATCTTTATAATACGGATGGTTGTACCAAGTAATCATGGTGCCAATATGATTAAACCCTTCTGTTAAAACACCAGTTTTATCTAAATTATTAAAACCTACTGGTCCTTCAATATATGCTAAGTTGTTTGCCTTACCAATTTCATTAACTTTATTTAAAAGGGCTTTAGTAACTTCAATATCATCAATAACATCAAACCAGCCAAAACGCATTTTTTTTATTTTTTGTTGATGTATTTCATGCCAATTTATGATAGCAATAACGCGACCAACAATTGTATTGTTTTTATAGGCTAAAAAAAAGTGTGCCTCAGCATTTTCAAAGACAGGATTTTTTTTAGGATTAAAATTTGCAATTTCATCTTTAATAATAGGAGGTACCCAATATGGATTGTCTTTGTAAATTGAAAAAGGAAACAAAACAAATTGCTTGATTTCCTTTTTAGTTTTGGCTTCTTTTACAGTAATCATAAAATTAAAAATGATGTTATTTATTTCGTTTTCGTTTTCTTTTTTTTCTTCTTTTTATTTTCTTAGAATCTTTGGTAAAAATACGAAAAAGCCTATTAAAAAAGCGGTCTTGTTTTTTATTGTATGTAGAGATTGGTGTTTCATTTAAAGCTTTTCCGTTATTATCTTTACCTTTAAAATTATCATTATGTTTATCTATTCTATACGAGAATCCAATCCCTGCTGAAAACCCCTCATTGTTATTACCAAATAAATACCTAGCAGAAGCATTAATTTGTAGATCTTTACTAAACAGATATGCAAATCCACTACCTAAATTACTTTCTGAAATATTGTTTTGATACGTAGTTTGATTTTCAAAAAATGTAGACCATCTACTATTTAAATTTATAGTTCCTGTTATGATGTATGAGAATTCAGAAAAATCGGTACCTATAAAATCATAAAAAAAATTGGTAATTACTGTAAACTGATTGCTTAAATTGTTTTGGAACAGTAGCCCTGCTTTAGGAGATAATTGCCCTATTTTATAAGTTTCACTCAACATGTCTGTATTTAGGCCTGCATAAAGCGCAACAGAGGGTATTAGTCTTTTTTTATCAAAAGCATTTCTCTTTTTCCAACTTCTTACTTCTTTTTTCTTATCCTCATATGTTTGTTGAAACAATAAGTATTTCGCACCAATTGTAAATTTGCCTAGTCCATTGGTATACTCATTTGATAAATTGATTTCATCTCTTTGGTATCTAACTTTTGAATTAAATTCTAGTTTTTCTGAAAGAAAACTAGTCCTAAATAAAAAATCTAAACCAGTTGATTGTAAGTTGTTGGTGCTATTTTCTATGGGGGCATTTAATAAAAACAAGTTGTTTTCGAACTGATACACTCCTTTGCCAACTGCATAAGGACTTTCTGAAAATCCTGGTTTATTAGAATTGATTAAATTAGTGTACTGGCAATATGCTGAAGAAAAACTGAGTACAATAAAAATAAAAAGTAATTTCTTAATACAATGTGTAATCATTAACCTTGTTGTTTAAAGAGTTAGCAAAACAAACATAGAATAAAAAAAATGGTTTAAAAAGGAATGCATACTTTTTTACGATTCTTAAAGTTTTGTACTTTGTTAACGTATCAATTGTTGTCAAATTGCTATTTTTGATTCTTATTAAATATATGTTTTAAATGGGTTTATTAAAAACAATCTTCTTTTTACTCTTGTTTTACTATGGTTTTAAATTTATAGCTAAGCTAATAGCACCATTTTTGTTAAATAAAGTAGCGAGTAGTATGCAGCAAAAAGCAGCACAACAATTTGGAAAGCGAGAACCAAAAAATACCGTCAAAGAAGGAGAGACTATTATAGATAAAGCACCAAAAAAACAATCACAATCTAAAAATTCTGTAGGTGAATATGTAGATTTTGAGGAAATTGATTAGCACTTTATTACAATCCACAATTTAAATTTTAAGTTTGAAACTACAAAAGATTTTACCCTATACCATAGCAATTCTCTTATTTATTATTGCAGCGTTGTTTTATTTTCATCCTGTATTAAAAGGACAAAAATTAGCACAATCAGATATTACCCAATTTACGGGTATGGCTAAAGAAATTAAAGATTATAGACTAGAAAATAAGGCGGAACCTTATTGGACAGGGACCTCTTTTAGTGGGATGCCAGCCTATCAAATTAGCGCATATTATCCTTATGACATTGTTAGGTCTTTGGATAAATTACTACGTTTTTTACCCAGACCTGCAGATTATACTTTTCTTTACTTTTTAAGTTTTTTTATTTTAATGTTAGCAATAAAAGTACCATGGAGGTTAGCAGTGTTAGGGGCATTAGGTTTTGGTTTTTCTACTTATTTAATCATCATATTTATTCCAGGGCATAATGCTAAAGCTCATGCAATTGCATACATGCCACTTGTATTAGCGGGTGTATTATACGTTTTTCAAAAAAGATACATTTTAGGTTTTTTTCTAACTGGGTTGGCAATGGCTTTAGAGGTGTATGCGAACCATATTCAAATGACTTATTATTTAGGTTTCTGCCTTTTAATTTATGGTGTTGTTGAGTTAATTTATGCCGTTAAAGAAAAAGAATATTTCCGATTTATAAAACAAACAGTTGTTATTTTAACAGCAGTGATACTAGGTATTGGTGCAAATGCACCAAGACTTATGGCTATGAAAGAGTACACAGATTACAGTACTAGAGGCACATCTTATTTAACTGTTAATGCAGATGGTACACCAAAAGAAAAAAATCAAGGATTAGACAAGAATTACATTACACAATATAGTTACTCAAAATTAGAAACTTTCAATTTGTTTATCCCAAAATTTATGGGAGGAGGTACAGTTGAGGAGTTAGATAAAAGCTCTAATTTTTATCAAGTAATAGAAAAAACAGCAGGAAAAAAAGTCGCAGATGAATACTCCAAACAAGTGTTTACCTACTGGGGAGATCAACCAATTATAGAGGCACCTGCTTACATAGGCGCTGTCATCTGTTTTTTATTCTTTTTAGGGCTATTTTTAGTAAAAGGAAGGCTAAAAGAATGGCTAGTAGCAGCGACACTATTTTCCATTTTATTAAGTTGGGGTAAGAATTTTGATAGTTTAACAAATCTATTCATCGATTATGTGCCACTTTACAATAAGTTTAGAGCAGTTTCCTCTATACAAATTATTGCAGAACTATGTGTTCCTATTTTAGCGGTCTTAGGGTTAAAGGATTTTTTTAGTACTAAAAAATCACTAGCTTCAAAAAAAGAAGCATTACAAAAAGCGTTGTATACTTTTTCAGGTCTTATTATTTTGGGGTTTCTATTGGCACACAGTTTTTCAACTTTTGAAGGATTAAGGGATGCTAGTTATAAAGATTTACCAGGATTGCTAGATGCTGTCATAGCAGATAGAAAATGGATGTTACTTTCAGATACTTTAAAAACCCTTCTTTTTGTAGTATTAACTTTTGTTACTTTATGGTTTACTTTAAAAAATAGGTTAAAACAGCGTACTGCAATTTTAGTGTTAGCCGTTTTTGTCTTAGTTGATTTGTTAACTGTAAATAAACGTTACCTAAATGACTCTAATTTTACTTCTTCTAGAAAAGTAGACAAACCTTTTGTAGCGACTAATGTAGACAAGCAAATAGTTAAAGATACTACTCATTATAGAGTTGCAAACTTTTCTGTAGATCCAATGCAAGATGCATCTACTTCTTATTTTCACCATTCAATTGGGGGGTATCATGCAGCGAAGATGTTGCGTTATAAAGAATTGTTCGATTACCAAATCGCAAAAAATAACATGAATGTTTTAAACATGTTAAATACAAAATATTTTATAGTTCCTGGTAAAAACAATCAACTTCAAGTGCAACAGAATTCGGATCACTATGGCAATGCATGGTTTGTTAACGAAGTAGTACTTGTAAATTCCGCAGATCAAGAAATACAAATTTTAGATACTTTAGACCTCAAAAATAAAGCCGTTATTGATACTAGTTTTTTTGACATAAATAATAATTTGAATTTTAAAAGAGACAGTACTGCAGTTATTTCTTTAGACAGTTATAAGGTTAATGAATTGTCATACAGCACAAGTGCAAAAAGTAATCAATTTGCAGTTTTTTCAGAAATATACTACAAAGAAGGGTGGAATGCCTATGTTGATGGAAATTTGATAACCCACTATCGTGTAAATTATGTCTTAAGAGGATTAGAAATTCCTGCTGGAAATCATAAAATAGTGTTCAAATTTGAGCCGACAGTTATTCAGAGAGGAAGCATTATATCATTAAGTTCTTATGCGTTATTGGTTTTAATTTCTTTAGGATGTCTTATGTACAAGAAAAAAGATAGGCGATCTGTAGTATGAAAATAGGCATGATACTTGATGCTAGTTTTCCTCCTGATCCAAGAGTAGAAAATGAGGCAGTTTCTTTAGTTGATAATGGGCACGAAGTATTTTTATTTTGTTTGTCGTATTCTAAAGCGCTTAAAGATGAGCAAATACAAGGCATATCTGTAAAGCGATACCTTTCCAATACGTTGGAGTATAAATTATCGGCTTTAGCGTATACAGTTCCTTTTTATACGCTTTTGATGCAGCAAAAAATTCAAAAATTTATCAAAGCAACTCAGGTTAGTGTCCTTCACATTCACGATATAAAAATCGCACAAGCAGTTTTTAATGCCAATAAAAAATGGAATTTACCCGTAGTTTTAGACTTGCATGACAACCTTCCAGAGGTAATGAAATTGTATCCTCACTTACAAAAGTTTCCTGGAAAGTATATCATTTCTCCAAATAAATGGAAACTAAAAGAAGAGGAGTTTATAAAAAAAGCAACAAAGGTAATAACCGTTTCCCCCGAGTTTATAGAAAGCCTTGAAAAACGATTGCCTTTAGAAAAAAATAAGTTTGTTTTAGTGCCCAATACCATTAGACCTTCTTTTTATGAAGATTTTACTTTAGATGAACATATAATACATCGATATAAAAAACATTTTGTTTTGCTGTATTTAGGAGATACTCATGTAAGAAGAGGTTTACAAACGGCTATAGCAGCTATTCCTAAGTTAAAAGAAAAAATACCCAATATTAAATTAGTAATTGTGGGTAAAAATACCACAGATGTAATTTTAAAACAACAAGTAACTGATTTAGAAATTCAAAATTATGTGGACTTTGAGGGTTGGCAAGATGTGGCTCTTTTTCAATCTTACATTAATGCTAGCGATGTCTGTATTTCACCACTACATAGAAATTTACAGCATGATGTTGCTTATGCAAATAAGATATTTCAATATATGAGTTTTGCAAAACCAATTTTAGTCAGTAATGCAATAGCCCAAGCAAGATTGGTTCATAAAATAAATTCTGGGTTAGTGCATAAGGGAAAAGACATAAAGGATTTTACTCTAAAAGTTCTGCAATTGTTTGAGGATAAAAATTTAAGAGCACAATTAGGCGAAAATGGAGCAATTTTCATAAAAAATGAATTTTCTTGGCAAATTACCTCTAAAAAACTCCTACATTTATATGATAATTTTCAAGTTTGAAAGTATTAATACTCACATATTATTGGCCTCCAGCAGGGGGTTCTGGCGTGCAGCGTTGGTTAAAATTTGTAAAGTACTTGCAAGATTTTGGTATAGAGCCTATTGTGTATACGGTTGATAACGCGAATTACCCTAAATTGGATTCTTCTTTAGAAAATCAAATCTCAGATGATATTACAATTTTAAAACAACCCATTTGGGAACCTACAGACTTATTTTTATCAAGAAAAAACACATCCTCAAAAACGACTATAGCAAATAGTACTAAGAATGGGTTTTTATCGTTTATTAGAGGGAATTTTTTTATTCCAGATCCAAAAATATTTTGGGTAAAACCTTCTGTAAAGTATTTAAATAACTATTTAAAAAACAACGCTATAGATGTCATTATTTCCTCTGGTCCACCTCATAGCATGCATTTAATTGCAAAGAAACTAAAACAGAAACATCAAATCAAATGGTTAGCAGATTTTAGAGATCCTTGGACAAATTTATATTACAACTCAGACTTTAAGCAATTAAATTTCATTAAAAAATGGAATAAAAATTTAGAGCACAGTGTATTAAGTGCTGCAGATTGTGTCTTAACCGTAAGTAACACATTACAGAAAGAATTTTCGAGCTCTTCAAAAAGAGTAGAAGTAGTTGCTAATGGTTTTGATGATGAAGTTTTTTTAGATACAACCGATCAGTTAGATCAAAAATTTACAATTTCATACATAGGTTTATTGCCCAAACAAAGCAATCCTAAACTACTTTTTAAAGTGTTGCAAGAGTTAATAAGAGAGAATGCAATTTTTAAAAAAGACCTACAGCTTAATTTTATTGGAGACATTGCAGATGAAGTAAAGCAAGAAATACACACATATGGTTTAGTTTCAAACACTAATTTTAAAGAATATGTGTCGCATAAAAAGGCAATTGAATTTCAAAAGAAAGCTCAAGTGTTGTTATTATTAATTCCTAATGTGCAAAACGCAAAAGGTATTTTAACAGGGAAACTTTTTGAATATTTAACTTCAAAAAGACCTATTTTAGCCATGGGTCCTAGAAATGGAGATTTATCAACTATTCTAAAAGAAACCAATGCCGGAGATGTTTTTTCATATTCTGATAAAAATGCATTAAAAAATAAAGTTATGGACATGTATCAAGCCTATAAAAAAGACAATTTACATAGCACCACAACTAATATTGATCAATTTCATAGAAAGCAACTAACTCAAAAATTAGCACAAATCATTAAATCACTCTAATATGGGTATTGTATTAAAGCAATCTTTTAAAAATACGCTATTTATTTACCTAGGCTTTGCCTTTGGAGGTGTAAACACCTTGTTTTTATACACTCGTTTTTTGCAAGACGAATACTATGGTTTGGTTACTTTTTTATTGTCATCTTCAAATTTATTAATGCCCTTAATTGCGCTTGGAATACATCATACCATTGTTAAATTTTTCTCAAGCTATTTTACCAAATCAGAAAAAGATAAGTTTTTAACTTCGGTTCTGTTCTTGCCTCTTTTGATTGCAATCCCTATGGGATTTTTAGGTAATTTCTTTTACGATCAAATTAGTACGTACTTATCTGAAGAAAATCCTATTATTAAAGACTATACGTTTGTGATCTACCTTATTGCGTTTACCTGTGCTTATTTCGAAGTTTTTTATGCTTGGGCTAAGGTGCAATTCCAATCTGTATTTGGTACTGTTTTAAAAGAATTATGGAATAGAGTAGTTGTAATGATATTATTATTTGCAGTCTATTTTGAGCTCATTTCAAAACCTGAATTTATTTATTATTTAACAGGGGCCTATTTTTTACGTATGTTGGTAATGATGGTGTATGCTTTTCGCTTATACTTTCCTAAATTCACCGTATCGAGACCTGAAAATTTTAATGAAATAATACGTTTTTCAGTGTATATTATTTTAGCGGGTAGTGCAGGAGCTATCATTTTAGATATCGATAAGTTTATGATACCTGGAAAAGAATCTTTAGAAAAGGCGGCCTATTATGCTGTAGCTGTTTTTATAGGTTCCTTTATTGAGGCACCTAGCAGAGCCATGTTAAATATTTTACAACCACTAACTTCTAAAACATTAAATGAAGAGAACCATAAAGAGGTTGCTTCACTTTATAAAAAAAGTTCTATTAACTTATTATTGATTAGTGGCTTCTTTTTTATTTTGGTGAATGCTAATATTCATCAACTTTTCTTACTGTTACCGTTAGAATATGCAGGTGGAGCTTTAGTTGTTTTTATGATTTCGTTATTAAAAATGTACAATGGATTTTTAGGTAATAATGGCGCAATTATTAATAACTCTAAATATTATAGGGTTACTTTACCCTTTAGTTTAGCCATGGCTTTTTCGGTGTATTTTTTGAATACGTTATTTTATTATCATTTAGAAATGGGTACAGATGGATTAGCGTTAGCAACTTTAATTGTAATTTTTACTGCGAATACAGGTAAAATATTCTTTGTAAAAAGTAAATTTTCTATGACCCCATTTACATCAAAAACGTTAACAATGTTTTTTGTTATTGGTAGTATGTATTTATGTTTTAGTTTTTGGGATTTTCATATTGGAGAAATTTATTTTCTTGATTTCCCTGTTCATCCAATTGTAGGGATTTTATTAAAGAGTATTTTAATTACAATTGTGTATTTGTTTCTGATAATAAAACTTTCAATATCTGATGATGTTTCAAGGATTCTTAAAAAACTCCAAAAGAGTTAAAAGTCTTACACCTACTAAGAAAATTACTTGAAAGTTTTAATACTTGTTTCACACCAAAAAGTAGGTTTTTATGAATTGTGTTTGAAGTTTTTTGCACTAAATATTAAAATTAAAACCAAAAATAGTTATAGGTAGCTTATTGCATTGGGGCCCTCCATAAAAAGCAAGTCCAAGATGGATAAGTTTTTTATAAAACCATGTTTATCATCAAACATCTGAATATATTTTTTCATGTTTTTGGAGGTCTTATTTTTTCGATCTGCTAAATGTCTAAAATCTTTTAAAGTTGTGTTATTTTGATAAGAAGTTGTTTTCTTAAAATCCAAATCTAATTGTAAAGTCTCTTTTATAAATAGAAAGGTATCTATGTTTACATCGTGCAAAAATTTATATTTTTTATGAAATATTGGTGCAATTTCATCCTCTAAAAAATCAAAAAAAGGAGAGGTTCTATAAGCCGATTGTAATGATTTAAAATGTTGGTCTTGCCAGGGAAAGTCGTTTTCTACAAGAGTATCTTTTGTTTTTTTTCTGCCATTTAAGGCAGTGTGTTTAACGGGAATACTAAGCAGTTGTTTTCCATTAGCATTATAAATGTAACATCTATTTCTATAGCTTTGTTTTTGAAAATTATCTTCCATTTCAAAGATAATTTGCTCAGACTTTACAATTTCTGCATACTGGGAAATAGGAGAGAAGTAAGTAGGTATAAATAAAGACATGGAATGTTTGTTCTTAAAAGGTTCACTTTTTCCTTTTTTTCCCTTTTGTATAACTCCATAGACTATAAATACCTATAAGAATAAACACAAAGTACCTATAAGAAACCGGTTCTCCATCTCCATGAACGGTAGTAAACATTCTATTCCATCGTATAGACTTTATTTTTTCTGAAAAGGAAGGTGCATTTGCATCCCAGCTAAACCAAATCATTACAGGTTTTCCTAGTACATGATCAAAAGGCACATAACCCCAGTAACGTGCGTCTAAAGAATTATGTCTATTGTCTCCAATGAGGTAATAATAATCTTGTTGAAATGTGTAAGATGAAACTTTTTGGCCATTTATAAAAATATCATCTCCATTAACCATTAGATCGTTATGCTCATAATTCTTAATAATTTGCTCATAAAAAGGCAATGATTTTGAATTTAAAGTAACTGTAGCCCCTTTTTTAGGAATGTATATAGGGCCAAAATTATCTTGACTCCATCCCAATTCTTTTACATGTGGAAAAATGGCTTCGTCTGCATCGTGATTTATTTTTTTAACAGATATTGTCAGAGGATATTTTTTAAGACGAGCAGCTTCCTCACTGGTCATGTTAATGTTTATTTTATTTTCAACATTACTCATTTTAAGACGCTGTGCAAACTGAGGGTTTATGCCTCCTGCTACCTCAGTATACAAGGAATCTTCGCCTATTTTAGTTAAACTACCATTTTCTTTAATTGCTTCTTGTACCTTTTTGTTGTTCCAGTATTCAGAAAGTATTCTATACACCCCTGTTCTTTCTTTACTTAATAAGAATTTTGGAAAAGAACTTTGACTAATAGGTTCTTTACATTCAAATGTGTAATAAAATTGAAGTTTTGCTCTATAAGGTAAAGTATTCTTTTTACCGTTAATGTAAATATATCCATTCCTCATTTCTAAAGAATCTCCTGCAATTCCGACTGAACGTTTTACATAGTTTGTTTTTTTATCAAAAGGCTTGTAGGTAAATTTCCCAGAAGTATCCCCCCACATTGTAGCTAAAGAATCTGCAGGCCAATTAAAACAAACTATATCATTATTCTTTATTTTTTGAAGTCCAGGTAAACGTGTATAGGGTAGTTGTGGACTTTGTAAATAGGATTTGCTTCCAGTAAATGGTAATGAATCATGTACCATTGGAGCTGCAATTACTGTAGATGGAACTCGAGCTCCGTAATGAAATTTACTTACAAATAAGTAATCACCTACCAGTAAAGATTTCTCTAACGAAGAGGTTGGTATAGTAAATGGCTGCATAAAATAAGTATGCACTAAGGTAGCAGCAATAATAGCAAACGTAATAGAGCTTACCCACTCTCCAAATTCAGAACGTGGTTTTAAACTTCTCTCAGAATTGTAAGTTGCATCTGTAGCGTAGTTTACATAATAGATATAGAAACCTAGTGTACCAATTACAAGTAACGAATCTATTTTTTTATAAAAGCCAAAAGTTCTAATTGTTTCTATCCATAGTATTGGAAACATTAATAAGTTTACAACTGGAATAAATAACAAAAGTACCCACCATTTTGGGCGTTTAATAATATGCATTAAAATAATTGCATTATAAATAGGCACTAAGGCTTCCCAAGATTTTCTTCCAGCTTTTTTATACAGTTTCCAAGTACCAAAAAAATGAATAATTTGTATTACTAAGAAGAATAAGAACCATTGAATAAATGTCATGTCTAAAATTTTATTTTCTTTTACAGGAAAAGAAGTTTAATCTTTTATTTGGCGCAAAATAACAAAAAAGTTACAGTATTTATGAGATGTTTAACACATCTTTCATTGTAAATACTCCTGTTTTATTCAAAAGCCACTCTGCAGCAACTACTGCTCCTAAAGCAAAACCTTTTCTATTGTGTGCTGTATGTTTAATTTCTATAGCATCTACATCAGAATTGTATTCAACAGTATGTGTGCCAGGAACGTCTGGTATTCTTTTGGCAACAATTGGTATCGTAGTTTCTGATTCACTTTTATCTAATGCCCATTTTTTTTGATCTGTTTCAGAGATGATACTTTCTGCTAATGTAATTGCAGTTCCACTTGGTGCATCTAATTTCTTAGTATGATGAATTTCTTCCATAGCAATAGAATAATTGTCTATTTTATGCATCATTTTTGCCAGTTGCCTATTCAGTTCAAAAAAGATATTTACACCCACACTAAAGTTAGAGGCGTAGATAAACCCCCCTTTTTTAGCCTCACAGATAGCAACTGCTTTTTCGTATTGATCTAACCAGCCAGTTGTTCCAGAAACAACAGGAACTCCGTTATGAAAGCAATTGGTAATATTTTCAAAAGCAGAGGAAGGGATACTAAAATCTATAGCAATATCTGCTTTAGTAATGTCAATTTGAGTGTTGTCTTCTTTACGAATAACAATTTCGTGACCTCTAGAAATTGCAATTTTTTCAATTTCTTTTCCCATTCTTCCATATCCTAAAAGTGCAATTTTCATTTAAAAGTTGTATTTGATTGTTAAGCCTACAGTAGGTGCGTCAAAAGAGATTGGATCTTGAATTATAGTAGGTCTAAATGTTAGATTATCATCTGTATTAAATTGCATTAAATGAGCATTTACACTTGCTTCTACGATTTGTAGTATATAAATAATAACTCCAGATAATAAAGATAAATCTCTATTCTCTCTTAACTGCTTTTGTGCTGTTTCTAAAGTTTGTGTAGATATGGTTTCTACGCCATTAATTGTGAACTCATCTTGCAATCCATTTTTTCTTAATCGATAAGCTCTTCTAAATCTTCCGTAATCAGAATTATTTATTTGATAATAATACATTGGTATGGCTAGTGCACCCCAAACTATTGGTGCTTTCCAGTATTTCCTATTATACATTTGGCCTAATCCAGGAAAAATAGCTGAATAAAAAGCGGCTTTAGAGGGTGCTAAAGGGTTGTAAACATCTTGTGAAGATTTAATTTTGTCTTTAACTTTTTTTACAGGTGCTATTGAATCTCTCTGTGAATACAAATTCATAGAAAAAAAAGTAATGATAAAAACAACTATTAAATTTTTTAGTAACACTTTATTCGAGTAGTTTTTTTATTCTATTAAAATCTTCTTCAGAATGAAAAGGAATAGTGATTTTTCCTTTTCCATTAGCGTTCACTTTAATATCTACAGGATGGCCAAAAAAGGCGTTAAATTTTTTGGTATTATTTTTTACAAAAGTAGGAATTGATTTTTTCTTAGGTTTAGTTTTTGTTTCTCCTTTTAGCGCTTTTACTAAATCCTCTGTTTGTCTTACAGATAGTTTTTCGCGAAGTATTTTTTCGTAGATATGTAATTGATCTTCTGTGTTTTCTATGTTAATCATAGCCCTACCATGTCCCATAGAAATGAAACCATCTCTTATACCTGTTTGTAAAATTGGGTCTAATTTTAAAAGACGTAAATAATTGGTGACTGTAGACCTTTTTTTACCAACTCTAGTACTTAGTTCCTCTTGGGTTAGGGCTATCTCTTCAATCAAACGTTGGTAAGAAAGTGCAACCTCTATTGGGTCTAAATTTTTACGTTGTATATTTTCTACCAATGCCATTTCTAGCATTTCTTGGTCATTTGCAATTCGTATATAAGCAGGTATGGATGTATTGCCAACTAATTTAGAAGCTCTAAATCTTCTTTCACCAGAAACCAATTGAAACGAATTATCTGGTAATTTACGTACTGTAATTGGTTGTATAACTCCTAGTTCTTTAATTGAATTTGCCAATTCTTTTAGGGCCTCTTCATCAAAATAAGTTCTTGGTTGATAGGGGTTTACTTCAATTTTACTTAGTTCTATTTCTATAATAGAACCGACTAATTTATCAGCATTTTTATCATGTGCAGAACTACGATTAGGACTATCTTGTAACAGCGCAGATAACCCTCTTCCTAAAGCTTGCTTTTTAGTTGCTTTTGCCATAACTATACATTCTTTTTTAAGAGTTCTTGTGCTAAATTTAAGTAATTTATAGCACCTTTACTAGTGGCATCGTAAGCAATAATACTTTCTCCGTAACTAGGCGCTTCTCCTAAACGTGTATTTCTTCTAATAATTGTATTAAAAACCATTGTAGAAAAATGTTTTCTTACTTCGTCTACCACCTGATTAGAAAGACGTAAACGTGAATCAAACATGGTTAGTAATAGTCCTTCGATATCTAAATTCTCATTATGGATTTTCTGAACACTTTTTATAGTATTTAGCAATTTCCCTAAACCTTCTAGGGCAAAATATTCACATTGTATTGGAATAATTACAGAATTGGCCGCAACAAGAGCGTTTAATGTGATAAGTCCTAATGAAGGGGCGCAGTCTATAATAATATAATCATATAAATCCTTAATTTCTTCTAAAGATTTTTTAAGCATATATTCTCGCTCTTCTTTGTCTACCAATTCTATTTCAATAGCCACTAAATCTATATGCGCAGGTATAATATCAACATTTGGAGAGTTTGTTTTAATAATAGCTTCTGTAGCAGAAATTGTATGCTCTAATACCTGGTAGGTTCCAAACTCTAAAGTTTCTACATCAACCCCTAGTCCAGAAGACGCATTTGCCTGTGGATCTGCATCTATCAATAACACTTTTTTTTCCAAGACACCTAAAGAAGCTGCAAGATTTACACTTGTAGTGGTTTTACCTACTCCTCCTTTTTGATTTGCTATGGCTATTATTTTTCCCATGTAAAGCTTTTATTACTCAGTAGTAAAATTACATTTTTTTCTGTTTTATTTAATTGAAAGATGTTAACAATCCTTTAAAATAGTAGTTCTTTGTAAATTAGTTTGTTAAAATGATTTTAAGCTGTTTTTTAACAAATTAAGCTGTTCTTAATATCGATAGTCTTAAAATTGGGTATCCTCTTTTTTAGGAATGTTTTTTAGAACTTCTAATAATAATTTCCAAAACTTTTGTGTTGATGATATTTGTGCTCGCTCATCAGGAGAGTGAGCTCCTTTAATGTTTGGGCCAAAAGAAATCATTTCCATATTAGGGTAATTTTGCCCTAAGATACCACATTCTAAACCTGCATGACAAGCAGCTACATTTGGTTTTTCTTTAAAAAGCGAAACATAGGTGTTTTCTACAACTTGTAATATAGAGGAATTCTTATTGGGCAACCATCCTGGGTAAGTTCCTGAAAACAGTACGTTAAAATTAGCCAATTCAAAGCCAGATTTGATTGCATTTGCTAGGTCCCACTTATTGCTTTCAGAAGAAGATCTTGTTAAACAGAGTAGTTGAATATTACCATTGTCTGCCGCTACTTTTGCTATGTTATTAGAGGTTTCTACCAACCCTTCTACATCTGGACTCATTCTATACACTCCATTTAACGTAGTGTAAATAGCTTTAATCAACTTCTCTTGAGCATCAATATCCATTACTTTAGTTGGAGAATCGGTCGCTTTAATTTCAATATTTAACTCTTTTTCTAAAGAGGCATATTCATTTTTAATATTTTCTATAAGCGACTTGGTGTTTGATAAAAAGCTATTTTTTGACTCTTTATCAACAACTATTGTTGCAAAACTTTCCCTAGGAATTGCATTGCGTAAACCACCGCCGTTTAATTTGGTAATTCGCAAACTATAGTTTGTAAAACCGTCAAATAACAAGCGATTCATTATTTTGTTAGCATTACCCAAACCTTTTATAATATCCATTCCAGAGTGTCCTCCTTGTAATCCATTTACAGTGATGTTAAAAGCTGTTGTATTTTTTGGTAAAGGATCTTGTATATATTTCTTTGTGGCTGTAATGTCTATACCACCTGCACAACCAATTCCAATTTCGTCGTCTTCTTCGGTATCTAGATTTAGTAAAATTTCTCCTTTTAAAACATTAGGTTGTAATCCCATAGCACCAGTCATGCCAGTTTCTTCATCTATAGTAAAAAGAGCTTCTATAGCAGGATGTTCAATAGTTGTAGACGATAAAACAGCCATTATTGCAGCAACTCCTAAACCATTATCTGCTCCTAAAGTTGTGCCTTTAGCTTTTACCCAGTCACCATCTACAAACATGTTGATTCCTTCTTTTTCAAAGTCGAATGTTGTCTCTGCGTTTTTTTGATGAACCATGTCCAAGTGTCCTTGCATAACAATGGTTTTTCTATCTTCCATTCCAGGTGAAGCTGGTTTTTTTATAATCACATTACCAACCTTGTCTACAGAAGTGTCAAGTTGTAACCGTGAGCCAAAATCAACCATAAACTGAATGATTTTCTCTTCTTTTTTTGAAGGTCTAGGAACAGCATTTAAATCTGAAAAATGATTCCAAACAGTTTTTGGGGCTATATTTCTAATCTCTTTAGTCATCGTTTTACGAATACAGTTTTATACCTACAAAAATACGATTTTTAAGGGCTAAAAAAAAAGCCTTCTCAAAAGAAGGCTTTTCAATGAATTTTTTTTTATCTAATCAAAATTGATAATACTATCTTTTATGTTTTTTCGCACTTTTTTTAAATCTTTCATATAGTCGTCATTTGCTCTATATCCTACAGGTAGTGCAAGAACAGCTGTTAGGTTTTTATTTGCTAAACCTAATACTTCATCATATTTTTTTGGAATAAATCCTTCCATAGGGCAAGCATCGATCTTTTCGATTGCACAAACGGTTAACAGGTTTCCTAAAGCAAGATATGCCTGGTTTTTAGACCATTTTAATAATTCTTCTTGAGGTTTTTTATCAATTTCAGCAGTTAAAAAATTTTTAAAAGGCTGTAAAATACGGTCCTCTGTTTTTCTAGTTTTTTGTACCAAATCAAAATATTTATGTACTTCCTCTGTGTGATATTCTTTTGGAATACAAATAACTAACAAATGAGAAGCGTCTACAACTTGGGCCTGATTGTACGAATGTGCTAATAGTTCTTTTTGAATTTTTTTGTTTTTAATGACCGCTAACGTTATGGGTTGTAAGCCGTAAGAAGTGGCAGTTAAATTAAATGCTTCTTTAAGGGTGTTGATTTGAGTATTGTCAAGAAATTTATCAGAGTTAAATTTCTTAACTGCATATCTCCATTGTAAACTCTCTATTGTATTCATTTTTATATTTTAGTTGCAAAAGTAAAAGATAAAGTCCAACAAGTTTTGTCTTAATGATTATTTAAATTTATATGCTTATAAATTTTTTTGTACATTGAAACAAAAATGTATGAAAGAGGAGTTCCTATACTATGTATGGCAATACAAATTATTTTCTACAAATCAATTAGTTACCACTAATGGTAATGGAATACAAATTCAAAAAACAGGAGTCTTAAATAAAAATGAAGGACCAGATTTTTTAAATGCTCAGTTAATTATTGATGATCAGTTGTGGGCAGGTAATGTAGAAATGCATGTAAAATCTTCAGATTGGTATATGCACAAACATGAGCAGGATAGTAATTATGATGCTGTAATTTTACATGTTGTTTGGGAGCATGATACTGTTATTTATATGGCTAATAATTGCCCATTGCCAACACTTGTTTTAAAAGATGTGGTGCGAAAAGAAGTTGTACTAAATTACCATCAATTTAATTTTAAAAATAGCCAGTGGATACCTTGTGAAAAGCAAATTAATTCTATAGATTCTTTTTTGCTAAAAAATTGGTTGGAACGTTTGTATATAGAACGTTTAGAGCAAAAATCTATTCTAATAGATACTTTGCTAAAAGAATCTAATAACAATTATGAGGCAGTTTTATTTCAGTTAATTGCTAAAAACTTTGGATTAAAGGTGAATGGGAATGCATTTTTAGACCTCGCAAAATCAATTGATTATACAATTTTTAGAAAAGTAGCAACTCGTGAAAATTCATTAATGGCATTGCTTTTTGGTATGGCAGGTTTTTTAGATGAAAATATAGAGAATCCTTATTTTTTTAAATTACAGGAGGAATTTAGATACCTAAAACATAAATACAACCTTAAATCACTCTCTAAAAATAATTTTCTATTTTTTAGAATGAGGCCCACTAATTTTCCAACAATACGAATTGCACAATTAGTGACATTATTTTCTTTACATCAACATTTATTTTCCAAGCTGCTAAAATTAAATACCAAAGTAGATGTTTATTCACTTCTTAATTTTAGCGTTGATGATTTCTGGCAAGAACATTATACATTTGAAACTACCTCAAAAAAATCTCCTAAAAAACTTACAAAATCCTTCATAGATTTACTTTTGATAAATAGTATTTTACCACTAAAGTTTGTGTATTTAAGAAATACTGGAGCCAAGAACAAGCAATCAATAATTAGCTTAATTGAACAAGTAGCCGCAGAGAAAAACACAATTATTACACGTTTTGCTGAATTAAAAATTCCAGCGAATAACGCTATGGAAAGTCAGGCATTACTTACATTAAAAAATAACTATTGCACAGAAAAACGTTGTTTAGACTGTGCAATAGGAAATAGAATAATAAGAACTTGACTTTTACTTAGGATTTAGCACTTCTTTAATTTTTGCAATACAATCATTATAATGGTATTTTGTAATGCGATTAATTCTTCTGTTTTTTGCAATAGTAAGTGCAAAATTTAAAGCTTCTAATTCTCCTCTAAGAATAGCATTAATATCTGCATGCTTTGTTCCTTTTGCATTGATAATTGTAGCCATTCTATTAATGAAGGTTTTTTGTAAATTACGTCTAAATACCCCTACATTTCTGGTATAATTTGCTTCTTTAAAAATTCCTTTTCTTAAATCTCTAACCATATCTATAACGCTGTAATTAGAGGGGGTTAAAACAGTAGCATCTATCATTCTTTCTAGTTTAGAGGTGTTTAACAAACTATTAAGTTGTCTACTTTGCAAGCGTAACATTCTGTTGGTATAACCACTTTCATTTATATTGGCTAAAATAGTATCATTCAACAACCAATTTTGAGTTTTAAACGCATTTTCTTGTAGCCAATCCATAGCTTCTTTTTGTTTTTCTTTTGCTACTGGTTGGTATATTAATCCCTTTTGAGATGGTTTTTTATTGTATTCATAAATACCTCCAATATTTCCTGAAACATGCCCAACATATCTACTCCAAACACTTAATAATTCTCCATATAATTCTGACAAATCTTCGTAATTATTAGTTTGATCTGACGTCCATTTTGGTAAATTTTTTGCTACTATTTTTAAGTTTTTTATACCATACGTAGACGCTTTTACTTGATCGTTTCCAATACCTTCAGTTTGTGCTGATGGATCAAAACGCTGACCTCCAAATCTGTAGATTGGATTACCGGCCTTCTCTTCAATCCATTTATCTAGTGTTTTTACCTCTTCTACTGGCGTTTTTGCTTTAGGGATTTTTCTGTACCCCCAATTAATTGCGTAATGATCATAAGCTCCTAACTGACGTATAAATCGAATATTTTTATCACCAGGCTGAGCAATATAATTGTACCGCGCATAATCCATTATTGTGGCTGCAATTCCCATTTTTTGCGTAAAACTTCCAGAGCGCAAAGAGTCTACAGGATACGCATAACTTGCTGCCATATTGTGAGGTAACCCTAAAGCATGCCCAACTTCGTGAGAAATTACCATACGCATCATTTCGCCAATTTCTTCTGCAGGTGTATCTAAGGTTCTTGCTGATGGGTTTGCAGCACCAGTTTCTAACAAATACCTATTTCTGTAAGAACGCAAGTGATTGTGGTACCATATAATATCACTTTCTAAAATTTCTCCTGTTCTTGGGTCAGACACACTAGGACCTGTAGCATTTCTTGTTGTACTGGCTACATATCTGATAGAAGAATACCTTACATCTTCCATGCTAAATTCTGGATCTTCTTCTTTTGTTGGCGGATATTTTGCCATAATTGCATTTTTAAAACCAGCAGTTTCAAATACTTTAGCCCAATCGTCAACTCCTTGCTTGATGTATTTTCTAAGTTTTTCTGGAGTCCCAGGGTCTAAATAGTACACAATTGGTTTTATAGGTTCTACCAACTCTCCACGATGATACGCATCAATATCTTTAGGTTCCAATCGCCATCTTCTAATGTATCTTTTTGCGTCTGCTTTTAAAGCTTCTGAACTATAGTCTACATTTCCAATTGAAAAATAGCCAACCCTCTTATCGTAAATTCTTGGCATCATTTTATTTTCAGGTAATGCAATCATAGATTGATTTACGCGAATGGTGATTGTATTGGTATTTGAATTGCTTGGTGGTGCTGCAGCATCATAAGTGAAGTCTTGAACTACTTCAATATTTTCTGGGTAACTTTTAATAGAGTTGATAAAACTTCTAGATGCATCTAACCTTCTTACCTTATAAGTGCTTCTGTATCTTTCTGGAAGTGCAGAAATGGCTTTAATATCTGAAGTAAAAAACTTAGTTACGTCTATTAAAACTGCAGTTGAGTCAGTATTTTGAGTTTTTATATCAAAAGCATATATGATCGGTTCTAAGTTGTTGGCTTTTACAGATTTGTAAATTGGTAAAGAGTCATTTGCAACAGCATTGTAAGACTTTACTTTTAATAAAATCTTATCTTGAAACTCTTCCCAAACAACTACTTGCGTGTTGATTTTAGAACCTGCATTTACATAGCCACCTCCTAAATTTGCAGGAATGTCTTTGATTCTAGTTACCAATAATAGCTCTTTTCCAAAATGCGTTTTTGGAATTTCATACATGAATTTATTGTCTGTGTGATGAACTTTAAATAACCCTTCATAAGACTTTGTTTTCGAAGTTACAAAATCTGAATATTTAGGTGTTTTATTTTTTTTAGGTTTAGGAATAGTCTGTTCCGTATTCTTTTTCTTAGATCTTTTTCTTTGTGCATCTATTTCTTTTGGAAATAAAAAGGCTAAAAGCACAAAAAGTAGGGATAGTTTTTTCATGAAAATTAAGTTTGAATTTTGAGTTCCCTAAAATAAGAAAAACTCAATCGATATAAAATAGCGTTTTGTTAAAATAAAAATCCCAATCATTTTTGATTGGGATTTTTATTTATTTCTAGTAGAGACTTTTAAATCTTTCAGGATTAAATTCATTCATAATCCCATATACTTTCTCAAATACATCTTCAGATGATGGCTTAGAAAAATAATCGCCATCGGAACCATAAGCAGGTCTGTGTGCTTTTGCAGATAATGTTGATGGTTTGCTATCTAAATATTGATATCCGTTTTGAGTTTCTAAAATTTCCTGTAAAATGTAAGCAGAAGCTCCTCCAGGAACATCCTCATCAACAACCAATAATTTATTGGTTTTTGCTAAACTTTTTACACAATCATGGTCTAAATCAAAAGGCAATAAACTTTGAGCATCAATAATTTCTATATTGATACCTACTTGTGCTAAATCTTTGGCAGCATCTTCTACAATTCTTAAGGTAGATCCATAAGAAACAATAGTAATGTCTGTACCTTCTTTAATGGTTTCTACAACACCTATTTTAGTTTTGAATTCGCCTAAATTTGTAGGCAATTCCTCTTTTAGACGATAGCCGTTTAAACATTCAATTACCAATGCAGGATCATCACCTTCTAGTAGGGTATTGTAAAAACCTGCAGCTTTAGTCATGTTTCTAGGAACTAAAACATGAATTCCTCTTAAACTATTAATTATTGCTCCCATAGGTGAGCCTGCATGCCAAATACCTTCTAATCGGTGTCCTCTTGTTCTTATGATTAATGGTGCTTTTTGCTTACCAAACGTTCTGTAACGTAAAGTTGCCAAATCATCACTCATAATTTGAAGCGCATACAATAAATAGTCTAAATATTGAATTTCTGCAATGGGCCTTAACCCTCTCATGGCTAAACCAATTCCTTGGCCTAAAATAGTTGCTTCTCTAATACCAGTATCTGAAATTCTGATGTCCCCGTATTTTTCCTGTAGCCCTTCTAAACCTTGATTTACATCACCAATAAAACCTGCATCTTCTCCAAAAATCAATACGTCTTTGTGTTTGGTTAAAATAGCATCAAAATTATTTCTCATGACTATTCTACCATCTACTAAATTTTTTTCAGGAGCGTACGTAGGTGTTTCTTCTAAAACCTTAATAGCACTTTCTTCAGTTTCACTTGTTAGGTGAGATGAATATTTATCATGTGCTTTTAATAATGCATCTTTTATAAATTTCTGCAACTCAGTTTTACCATTAATATTTTCATCTCTAACGTACCATAAGCACTTTCTAGCAGTAGACAAAAAATCTTTTCTAGTAGGTTCTTTAATGTCGTTTAAGTCATTAATATGTTTATTGATAAAGTTATGATTTTTGCTTTTAATAGCTATTTTTTTTAAAAGATCTGAAACTTCTAAAAGCTCTGATTTTATTTCATTTAAGAACGCATTCCAGGCATTTCTTTTTGCGTTAGTTACTTCTTTTTTTGCCTCTTTTTCTAAAAGGATTAATTCTTCTTCACCGTTAATAAAACGTAAAGTTTCTCCTGTTTCTGTTTCTAATTCAAAGTCTAAAATCCATTCACGCATTTTTGCCAAACAATCATGTTCTTTTTCCCATGCTAAACGTTCTTTGTCTTTATAGCGTTCATGAGATCCAGAGGTAGAGTGTCCTTGTGGTTGGGTTAGTTCTTTAACATGGATTAAAACGGGTACGTGTTCTTCTCTTGCTATTTTTGCAGCTTTTTGATAGCTATTCATAAGCTGAACATAATCCCATCCTTTTACAACAAAAATCTCATAGCCTTTATTTTTTTCATCTCTTTGAAATCCTTTTAGGATTTCTGAAATACTTTCTTTTGTAGTTTGGTGTTTTGCATGTACAGAAATTCCGTAATCATCGTCCCAAACATTTATAATCATAGGTACTTGTAAAACTCCAGCTGCATTTATAGTTTCGAAAAATAAACCTTCACTTGTACTTGCATTACCAATGGTACCCCAAGCAACCTCATTACCTTTATTAGAAAAATTGGTTTTATAAGCGACACTTTTTTCGTTTCTATATACTTTAGAGGCTTGAGCTAATCCTAATAAACGAGGCATTTGACCTGCAGTTGGCGAAATATCCGAACTAGAGTTGTATTGTTGAGTCAGGTTTTTCCAATGGCCATTTTCTTGCAGACTATGGGTTGCAAAATGCCCTCCCATTTGTCTACCTGCAGACATAGGGTCTGCCTCTATATCTGTATGAGCATACAAACCTGCAAAAAACTGTTGCGCAGATAATTCATCTATTGCCATCATAAAGGTTTGATCTCTATAATAACCAGATCTAAAATCTCCTTTTTTAAAGGCCTTAGCCATGGCTAATTGAGGAACTTCTTTACCATCACCAAAAATTCCGAATTTTGCCTTACCTGTTAATACTTCTCTTCTTCCTAATAAACTACATTCTCTGCTAATTTTTGCAATTTTATAATCGTGTAATACTTCTTTTTTAAATTCATTAAAAGAAATTTCTTGAGAAGATTGTAACGCAGTTTTTATTGACATATAAGTATATAGTTTTTAAAGCTGCAAAGATAGTTTTTTTAGTTGATATTTAAAAATATTAAGATTGGTTAAGAATATGTTAAAAAACCACTATTAAAAATGGTTTTTGTTGATAATTATACAATTAAAGTGATTTTGTTTGATTTTATAGAAATCCTCTTCTAAAGAAATTATAGATCTGATTTACATTTGCAGTTAGCGTAAATCGTATTTTTTGTGGATAAGATTGTTGGCCAATTTCCCATCCATTATTAGAATAGAGAGGAAAATAAACCTCTAAGATATTATGAACAAAATTTAAACGAATACCGTTATTATATCCAAAATATAAAGCGTTATCTCTGTTTTTTAAAAAGGCAACATCATTGTAAAACTCAACCCACCTCCAAAGACCAAAACTAGTATTAAATGCCACCATATATTGGTTGGCGAATCGAACAGGTAAAACAGACTTAAAACCACCTTCTGCAATAATATATTGCTGACTAAATATACCTGATGACTCAGACCTTCCGAAATATTTTAGCTCAAATAAATAGTCGTTAGCCCTATCTAATCCAAAACTGAAGTAATCTCCAGTAGCATTATTTTTTAGAAAAGCACCAACAAATAATCTAAAATCTAATTGTGTATTTGATGTAGATAATGATCTATACCTTATGTCTGCACTTATTTTAGAGAATTGTGCCGCCAATTCTAATCCAAAATCATACCTAAACTCCTTAATGAAGTCTGGGTTTACATAATTGTATCTTACACTAAAGATGCTATAATTATCTTGACTCGTTTTTACTTGACCTTCTGGAATTTCTTTATTAATATGTACTAATTTAGCACCAATAAATTCTGAAGTTGCATCTCGTAAACTTTTTCTTTTAAAAACAACATTTACAAACGGCAGTAAAGCGCTATAACTTAAATTTGGAGCATAATCTAACTTTGCACCAGATACACCATACATAATTTTGTAGATAGATGTTTTTTCAAAATATTGATTGTAAATCCCTGTAAAAGATCCTGTTAGGCTTTTGCTTTTAGTGGCGTATGAGGGAGCAAATTTATACTCAAAATTTCTTTTTATCAATGCCTTATTATGTAATTTAATCCCTAAAATAACCCCATTATAAAAATTATAGTTCACATTTGGTTGGTAAAACGTTTGGTTGTAGTAAGGGTCATTTACATCTTTTACCAAACTAAGTTTTAGGGGTTTGTTAAAAATTCTATTTTCTAAACTTTTCCAGTTATCAAACGTATTAAGCTCAGGATAAAAGTTCTCATAATTTAAAGCGACACGATTGATCCCTTTTTTGGGGATATTTACAGTTTTTTCATCAACAATATTATGTACCCATTTTTTAAATTTAATTTCACGGTCTTTTAAGCCGTAAACTAAAACTGGGGTATTCATATTTCTTTTATTTTTAATCGTAATATAAACACTGTCATTCTTTAGGTTCACTTTTTTTATTGTGTGATCAATTTTCTTATTTGTTTTTATAAAATCACTAAAAAACCAATCTAAAGGTTTATTTGTTTTAGATTTTATTAATTTTTCAAAGTCTGAACTTGCAACAATCGAATTTATATTTTTTTGATAAAATTCTTGGATACTATTATTCAAAATACTGTCGCCTAAATACCCTTTAAGATATTTAAATGCTAATCCTGCTTTATATTTATTAACTATTTTTCGATTAAAATTTGATAGCGAGTCTGCTGGAGTTGTGAGCGCTTGATCTAAAAATTTACGAGAGCTAAATTGATAAACTAAGGGGTATTTATCATTAAAATTTAATTTTGATATATTGTAGTTTTTTAAAAGCCAATAGTTAGCGTAGTTTCCTAAGAGCTTTGTATTTGGGTAAACTTCATCAATGTATTCTAACATTAAATAATTGAGTAGGCCATCTAAAAACCAATAATCTTCTCTCTTATTAAAAAGCATGGTATTTTCTATAAATTTTTTACTCAGCGTTTTAAACATTGTAAGGTCCCATTTAAAATGATCTGGAAATAAATTTAAAAACTGAGGTAATTGACTTAAGCCATGCACAGGATTTTTAGATTGAGTGATTTTATCAATATAAATTTCTTTATAAGGATATTTGCCAAGAAATAGTTGAATAAAGTCTAATTGCTTTTCTAAAATTTGCGTTGCTTTATTTTTTTCGATTTTTTTATCTGTTAGATCAGTATGAACATTAATACGATTTGTTTTAAAAGTTTGGTATGTTTTTTTCTGCTGAATACTTATAATTACGTCTGTTTTTTGTTTTCCAATTAAATAGTACTGATCGCTGTTTTCCTTTTTTGTTTTGTATTGATAAAGAGTACTTTCTAGAACATAATCTTTAGGAATATTTATTTCTATATCAAAGTCAGTTGTGTTTTCAAAAAGGTCATCAATATTTAAATTACTCATTAATTTCCATCCTTTTTTATAGACAGCTGGCGTTATATACCAAAAACGTAGATGATACCCATCTTTTGTTTTTCCATATCCTGTAAATTCAGCACTCGGAATTTTTACAGTATAGGTAATGTTAATTTTAGTGGATTTATTCTGATGAAGTGGTTTTTTAAGATTTATTTTTAATATGTCTGCTTGGTTTTTAACTTCATTAAATTCACTATTTTCAAAATCAACAGTTAGATTTTTTATGCTCGTAAAACCAAGTTTATGGGCTGGAGCAAAATATAAGTTTTTATTATAATCTTTAATAAAACGTTTAGAAAGTGGTGTGTTTCTATCCCTAAAACTATTGGCCCAATTGTGTAAATATAGCTGAGTAAGTGTTGTGTCTGAATGATTTATGTATACGATCTCTTGTTGTATTAATAATTCACTTTCAAGATTATTTAATGTAGCTTTTATTTTTATCGCATTTTGTTGCGAAAAAGATATGGTACTAAAAAGCACAACCAATAAAAGAGCTAGTGTTTTTTTCAAATTATATTTTTATAATTTTTTGAACTTTAAATTTATCAATTTTTACATAATAAACTCCTTTTTTAAAATGAGTTATATCAATTTTTAGAATCTCGGAGTTTACATGTTTCAAATCTAGAACTATTTGGCCGAGTTGATTGTATACTAAAACTTGATGCACAGGATTTTTTATCTGAATAGTTAAAGATTCATGAACTACGTTTGAATTTAGAATTGTAAATTGATCTTCCGTATTTAAAGACAAACTATTGTTTTTGAATTCTAAATCGATGCTAATTGGTAAGTGGTCACTAAAATAGTACAAAGCATTTCTAAGTTCTTGCGTGTATGTACCAAAACAATTGCTATTACTTACATAGGAGTTGTAGCAATTTGTATTATTACCTATAGTTTTATAGCTACCTTCTATGTAAATTAATTTATTGCTAGTGGTAAAATTTTTAGACATCATTATAAAATCAAATCGATCATCCATTCCACCTCCAGCACCATCACCATTTACCTCACTATTTCTTGTAGATTGTGAGTGAACATCTGAGAAGGATGAGTTGTTCCAGAAATACATAGCGTCATAATTATCTTCATTAAAATAATTTATGCCATCATCAGGAAAAGTTGGGCATAGCCTGTCTATAGGATCAATAATTGGGATGGAATTGTTTTCATCAATAATTTTTTGAAAGCCGGGTTCGTTGCTTGTGTAAAAATTAAAATCTCCAGCAAATAATACATGGCTGTTCTCGGGTAATCGATCTAATTCCCTTGTAAAAATGTCTATTGACGCCAATCTTTTTTGCATATTCGAAGCACCTCTAGAAGCTTTTAAATGAGTAACAAAAACTTCAATTTTAGTAGGTACTTCTTCTTGATCAGATTTAATGTTAAATGTATAATGATTGATGTCTCTTATGTCTGTTGGTATCACTTCATTGTATACCAATTCTAATTTTTCAGAATTATAATAAACCATTTGTAATAAACCGGTTGCAGGAGATTCACTATTTTTAAATTCAGCATTATTAAAGTTGTTATTTGCTAGTAAAACAGCATTTTCAAAGAGGTAGTTTGAAGCAATTTCGTTCTTTAGCTCACATACCATAAATAGATCTGGTGCTACTTCTTCTAAAATAGTTCTTAAATACGGTGTTCTGTTTTGGCTTTGAGCATCAGAATTGTAATTTAAGGTGTTGTAAAACATGGCTCTTATGTTTGTTTGGCCGTTAAAAATAGATACAAAACAAACAAATAAAACAAGCAAATACTTCTTTAAAAACATAAATCTAGAAGTTTGGCTTCAACTTATATTTTGCATAGAATTTATTAAAGTGCGCTACAGCCTCTTCTGCAGTGTCAACAATTCTAAATAAACTCAAATCTTCTGGGCTAATATTTTTTTCTGCAATTAAAGTGTCTTTGATCCAGTCTAATAATCCACTCCAAAATTTAGAACTCACCAATACAATAGGGAAACGACCAATTTTTTTAGTTTGTATTAACGTAATCGCTTCAAAAAGTTCATCCATAGTTCCAAATCCACCAGGCATTACGACAAAACCTTGAGAATATTTTACAAACATTACTTTACGTACAAAGAAGTAATCGAAGTCTAAACTTTTACCTGAGTCTATCCAAGGATTGTCATGTTGCTCAAAAGGCAATTCTATGTTTAAACCTACAGAAAGGCCTTTACCTCTATTAGCACCTTTATTACCAGCTTCCATAATTCCTGGTCCTCCACCAGTAATCACACCAAAACCGGCTTGTGTTAATTGAAAACCAATTTCTTCTGCCAATTTATAGTAAGGATGGTCTGGTTTTGTTCTTGCAGATCCAAAAATAGAAACACAAGGCCCAATTTTACTTAATCGTTCATAACCTTCAACAAACTCTGCCATAATTTTAAAAATGGCCCAAGAGTCATTGGTTTTTATTTCGTTCCAGGTTTTTTGTTGTAGTTTCTCTCTTATTTTTCTATCGTCGTTTGTCATAAGTCTTTTTTTAAGCTTTATAAATTAGTTAATTCAAACGTATTTTAGCGTTTATTTCAATTCCTTCTTTAGGAATTTAGCGGTGTAGCTTGTTTTGTTTTTTGCTACTTGTTCTGGAGTCCCTGTAACTAAAATTTTTCCTCCTTTTTTTCCACCTTCCATACCCACATCAATAATGTAATCTGCAAGTTTTATGACATCTAAATTGTGTTCTATTATCAATACAGTATTTCCTTTGTCAGCAAGTTTGTTAAGTACATCCATTAAAACACGTATGTCTTCAAAATGTAACCCTGTAGTAGGTTCATCAAGTATGTAAAACGTGTTTCCTGTATCTCTTTTAGATAATTCTGAGGCTAACTTAATTCGCTGAGCTTCACCTCCAGAAAGTGTTGTTGATTGCTGACCCAAAGTTATATAACCTAGCCCAACATCCTCTATTGTTTTTAATTTTCTATGAATTTTAGGAATGTTTTTAAAGAATTCGGTTGCATCTTCTATTGTCATTTCTAGAACATCAGAAATTGATTTTCCTTTGTAACGTATTTCTAAAGTTTCTCTGTTAAAACGTTTTCCTTGACAAGTTTCACATTCTACTTGTACATCAGGTAAAAAATTCATTTCAATAACTCTAACGCCTCCTCCTTGACAAGTTTCGCATCTACCCCCTTTTACGTTAAATGAAAAACGGCCAGGTTTGTAACCACGAATTGCAGCTTCTGGAGTTTTTGCAAACAAGCTACGAACTTCATCAAAAGTTTTTGTGTATGTTGCTGGGTTAGATCTTGGTGTTCTACCAATTGGAGATTGATCTATATCAATTACTTTATCTACATGATCTAAACCTTCAATTTTTTTATAAGGCATAGGTTTTTTAACACCTCTGTATATATGAGCGTTTAAGATAGGGTAGAGGGTTTCATTAATTAATGTCGATTTTCCACTTCCTGAAACACCAGTAACACAAATCATTTTTCCTAGAGGAAATGTTACAGATACATTTTTTAAATTATTACCTGAAGCACCTTTTAGAGTAATAGATTTTCCATTTCCCTCTCTACGTTTTTTAGGAATTTCAATCTTTTTTATGCCTGTTAAATAATCTGTAGTAAGTGTTTTGTGCTTTAGCATTTCTTCATAAGTACCAATGCTTACAATTTGGCCTCCATGTTTACCTGCACCAGGACCAATGTCTAAAACATAATCTGCTTTTTTCATCATATCCTCATCATGCTCTACCACCAAAACAGAGTTTCCAATATCTCTAAGTTTTACCAAAGAGTCTATTAGTTTTTGGTTGTCTCTCTGGTGTAGCCCTATACTTGGCTCATCTAAAATATAAAGTACGCCTACTAATTGAGACCCGATTTGTGTGGCCAATCGAATTCGCTGAGCTTCGCCTCCAGAAAGAGATTTTGAGGTTCTATTTAAAGTTAAATAGTCTAGCCCTACATCTAATAAAAACTGAATACGTGTTCTTATTTCTTTTAGTATTTCTGAAGCTATAGTGTTTTGTTTTTCAGAAAGTTTTTGTTCAATATTGTCAAATAACTTGGCTAATTCTGTAACATCCATTTGTGCCAGATCACTAATGTTTTTATCAGTAATTTTAAAATGAAGTGCTTCTTTCTTTAAGCGTTTCCCCTTGCAAGAAGAGCAAGTAACTTCATCCATAAAACCCTTAGCCCATCTTTTTATTGACGTACTTTCTGCATTGTTGTATTGGTTTTCTATAAAAGAAATAATTCCTTCAAAATCTATTTTATAATTTCTAGTTACTCCAACAGTTTTAGAAGTAATGGTAAAGGTTTCATTACCACCATGTAGGATGATTTCTAGTGCTTCTTTTGGAAGGTCTTTAATGGCATCTGTAAGTTTAAATCGGTAACGTTCTGCAATATTTTGAATCTGTTTAAAAATCCAACTATTCTTTTGTTCTCCTAAAGGTACAATCCCGCCTTTTTTGATAGAAAGGTGATCATCTGGAATTACTTTTTTTAAATTGATTTCTTGTGTTGTTCCTAATCCGTTACAAGCACTACAAGCTCCTTTGGGTGAGTTAAATGAAAACGTATTTGGTTCTGGATTTGGATATGCAATTCCGGTTGTTGGACACATTAATTCTCTACTAAAATATCTTGGTTTTTCATCATCAAGACCAATAACCATCAGTATATTATTTCCAGAATAGAGCGCAGTTTTTATAGTTTCTTCTAATCTTTTTTCCGATTTTTCATTTACTAAAAGGCGGTCTATTACAACTTCTATATCATGCGTTTTGTATCTGTCTAAACGCATTCCTTTTTCTATTTCTCTAATTTTACCATCTACTCTTACTCTTACAAATCCTTGTTTTGAAATTTGTTCAAATAGCTCGCGATAATGCCCTTTTCTTGATTTTATTAAAGGGGCAAGGACTGCAATTTTTTTTCCGGCAAAATCAGAAGTAATAAGTTTTTTAATTTGCTCATCAGAATAACTTACCATTTTTTCTCCTGTATTGTAAGAATATGCATCTGATGCTCTAGCAAACAATAATCTTAAAAAATCGTAAATTTCTGTTATCGTTCCAACTGTAGATCTCGGGCTTTTGTTGGTCGTTTTTTGTTCTATAGAAATTACTGGAGATAGCCCATCAATCTTGTCTACATCAGGTCTTTCTAAGCCGCCTAAAAATTGACGTGCATAAGCAGAAAACGTTTCAATATATCTTCTCTGACCTTCTGCATAAATGGTATCAAAAGCTAGAGAAGATTTGCCACTTCCACTTAAACCAGTTATAACTACTAATTGTTCTCTTGGGATTTTAACATCAATATTCTTTAAGTTATGAGCTCTTGCTCCGTAAACTTCTATGTATTCTTGATCGTTCAATGAAAAATGGAATTTTTGAAAAGCAAAGTTAATCATTCAAAATCATTTTTGATGAAAAACACTTCAACAAATAGAGAGATTATAGTATCTTGCAGTAAAACAATTTTAAATGAAAAAATACCTTCATGCATTAAGACATTTTTTTGAAAGACATGGTTTTGGTGTGTTCACAAGATTAGCTGATCGTTTAGGAATGAGAGCTAAAAATGTTCGTATTTATTTTATTTATGTTACTTTTTTTACGGTAGGGTTGTCTTTTGGTTTTTATTTAACAATTGCATTTGCAATGAAATTAAAAGATTTAATTTACACCAAGAGAAGCTCTGTTTTTGATTTATAACAATGAAAGTATTAGATTCAAAAATAAATAAAATTGTAATTCTTATTGTATCTGTTTTAGGAACAGGGACTTTGGGGTATATGCTATTGTCTAAATATTCTTTTATAGATGCATTATACATGACTGTAATTACAGTTACAACTGTAGGGTTTAGTGAAGTTAAACCCTTTTCGCCTGAAGATAAAATATTTACTATTTTTTTAATACTAACAAGTATTTTTATTTTAGGGTATGCAGTATCTACATTTTCAGAGTATTTAGTTAGTGGCAAATTATTTGATTATTTTAAACATAGAAAAGTGGAAAAGAAAATAACAAAATTAAAAGGACATTCAATTGTTTGTGGTTATGGTAGAAATGGACGACAAGCCATTGTGAAACTAATGAATTACAACAAAAAATTTGTTATTGTAGAAAGAGATAAAGAGTTAGTAGAAGAAATTGAAGCCAATGGATTTTTATGTATACAAGGAGATGCAACTCTAGACGAAACATTACTTTCTGCAGGTATTCTAGAGGCTTCAAATTTAATAACAGCTTTGCCTTCAGATGCAAATAATTTATTTGTTGTGTTAAGTGCAAGACAATTAAATGCTTCTATGAAAATTATTAGTAGAGCCTCTGATGAGAGCTCTTATAATAAATTAAAAATTGCTGGTGCAGATAACGTTATAATGCCAGATAAATTAGGAGGTGATCATATGGCCTCTTTAGTAACTACACCAGATGTCATAGAATTTGTAGATCGATTAACTATCGAGGGTGAAACTACAGCCAATTTAGAAGAAATTATAGTAGACGACTTACCTCAAAAATATAGAGGAAAAACAATTCTAGATTTAGACTTAAGAAGGCAAACAGGCTGTACAGTAATCGGATTTAGAAATCCGGATAAGGATTACATTATAAACCCAGAGGCATCCACTGTTTTGGTAGATAGTGCGCATTTAATCGTTTTAGGAAGGCCAGAGCAAATTATGAAACTTAGAGAATTATTTTAAATGATTAAAGTGGTAATAACAGGAAGCAATGGTTTATTGGGTCAATCGCTTTTAAATGTATTGTTGAAAGAGAAAAATAATTATGATGTTTATGGTTTTTCTAAGGGAGTAAATAGAAGTGGACGCAATGATTTTCAATACTTTTCAATAGATATTACAAATCAAAATCAACTTACTAAAGAGTTGCTAAAAATCAAACCAGATTACATTGTTAACACAGCTGCAATGACTCAAGTTGATGCTTGTGAAAATGATACAGTAAAGTGTGATACTCTGAATGTTAACGTTGTGCAATGGTTGGCAGCTATTTGTCAAGAATTAAGTGCTCACTTAGTTCACATTTCTACAGACTTTATTTTTGACGGTAAAAAAGGATGGTATAAAGAAACAGATGTGCCTAACCCCCTAAGTTATTATGGTTTTTCTAAATTAAAATCTGAACAGATTTTAGAAAAATCTAACACCAACTATACTATTTTAAGAACCAGTTTGGTGTATGGTAAAGTGTTTGATATGAGTAGAAGTAACATTGTACTTTGGGTTAAAGAATCGTTAGAAAATAAAAGAGAAATAACTATTGTAGATGATCAATTTAGAGCACCTACTTATGTAGAAGACTTGGCCCTAGCTTGTAAAATTTCAATGGATAAAAATGCAACTGGAATTTTTAATATAGCATCATCAAAGTTATTGAGTATTTATGAAATTGCGATGGAAATTGCAGAGGTATTTGATTTAGATAATTCTTACATAAAACCCATAGCATCGTCAATATTAAATCAAACAGCGAATAGACCTGCGAAAACCGGTTTTGATTTATCAAAAACAAATAGCATACTCAAATTTTATCCAAAAACGTTTCAAGAAGATTTACAAAGATTTAAACAAACCTTAATGTAAAAATCATATTTAACGTATAAAACTTGGCAAAACTTCAATTTTTTAAGATATTGCGCCTTACTAATTTAAAATCTAACAGAAACATATTATGAAGAAAAAACTTCTTTCATTACTTTTTTTAGCAGTTCCTTTTTTAACAATCGCCCAAGAAAAAGGCTTAGATCAACAAATTGATGAGGCTTTTGGAAGCGCTACAGGTTGGTTCGTAGACTTTATTTTTTATCAAATCCCGTTTACAGATACAATTAGTATTTATTGGGTTTTGTTTCCTTTAATTCTAGGGGCTGGTTATTTTACAATTTATTTCAATTTTATCAACTTTAGAGGTTTCATTACTTCTATCAATATTGTAAGAGGAAAATATGATGGCTTAGAGGGTAAAGGTGATGCCAAAGCAATTGAAGTAGATGGTAGTGTGTCAAAAACAGAAGATGGGGATAATCCTGATACTGCTAGAGTAGAAGGGCATGATGGAGAGGTTTCTCATTTTCAAGCGTTAACAGCAGCACTATCTGCAACTGTTGGTTTGGGTAATATTGCTGGAGTTGCAATAGCGGTTTCTATAGGTGGAGCAGGAGCTACATTTTGGATGATTGTTGCAGGTTTCTTAGGAATGGCTTCAAAATTTGTAGAATGTACTTTAGGGGTTAAGTATAGAGATATTTCAGCAGACGGTACCGTTTATGGTGGTCCTATGTACTACTTAACGAAAGGTTTAAAATCTAAAACTTTAGGTAAAATTTTGGCAGGTGCATTTGCAATTTTTGTGATTGGTGGTTCTTTTGGAGGTGGTAACATGTTTCAAGTAAATCAAGCATTTCAATTAGTTCAAAATATAACCGGTGGTAATGAGTCATTTTTAGCTGGTAAAGGATGGTTATTCGGTTTAATAATGGCCGTTTTAGTTGGTATTGTAATTATTGGTGGTATAAAGAAAATAGCTAAAGTTACCGATAAAATTGTTCCATTTATGGTGGCAATATATGTAGGTGCTGCCTTATTTGTGATTTTTGCAAATTATGATATGATAGGAACAGCATTTAGTCAAATATTTAATGGTGCATTTAGTCCAGAAGGGATTGCAGGTGGTGCAGTTGGAGTTTTAATTCAAGGATTTAGAAGGGCAGCGTTTTCTAACGAAGCAGGTATTGGTTCTGCTTCTATTGCACATTCAGCAGTAAAAACAAAATATGCAGCAAGTGAAGGTATGGTTGCTTTATTAGAGCCATTTATAGATACAGTTGTGGTTTGTACAATGACAGCTTTGGTTCTTATCATCACTGGCTTTGTAGATCCGTTAAATCCACCAGCAAATGATGCTCAAGCTATTTTATTAACATCAAGTGCATTTGCATCTTCTATATCTTGGTTCCCATATTTATTAACAGTTGCAGTTGTACTGTTCGCATTTAGTTCTATGATCTCTTGGTCTTACTATGGTTTTCAAGGTTGGGTATACTTATTCGGTCGATCTAAAAAAATGGAGTATACCTACAAAGTTATATTTTGTGTATTTGTAATAATCGGAGCAGCAGCAAGCTTAGGTTCGGTAATTGGTTTTTCTGATGCAATGGTTTTTGCTATGATGGTTCCTAATATGATTGGTCTTATTATATTAGCGCCTAAGGTAAAAGAGGAATTAAAAAAATACATGAATGCTATAAAAAATAGCGAAGCATAAAAAAATATGAAATTATTTAAATCCCATTTCTGGTATACTAAAAGCCAAAGAAATGGGGTTTTTTTATTGATTTTAATGATAATGCTTCTGCAGGGATTCATTTTTGCTGATTTTTTTACGTCGGATAAAAAGTTAAATACAACCACTCCAGAGATAATTGCTTTACAAAAACAAATAGATAGCTTACAATTGGTTGAGCTAGAAAACAGAAAGCCTAAAATTTATCCTTTTAATCCAAATTACATTACTGACTTTAAAGGAAAGCAATTAGGCATGTCTCTATTAGAAATTGATAGGCTCCACGCATTTAGAGACTCAAATAAGTTTGTAAATTCAAAAGAAGAATTTCAAAAAGTAACCAAAATATCTGATGCATTATTGCGAAAAATAGCCCCCTATTTTAAGTTTCCAGATTGGGTAGTAAAACGTAATAAAAAAAATAAAAAAATATCTTTAAATAAATCAAAAAAAAGCTATTCTTCTGACGCTAATAATAGCAAAGAATTTATATTGTCTTCTACAGATATCAATAAAATAAAAGTACAAGATTTAAGAACAATACCTGGAATTGATGCTGCTTTTTCCGAGAGAATTATTAAGTATCGTTCTAAATTACAAGGATTTTCTTTCCCTTCTCAATTGTATGAAGTTTGGGGGTTAGATACCGAAATTGCAGATCAAATATTAGAAGTCTTTAAAATTATTGAATTACCCCTAATAAAAAAACAGAACATAAACACTATAGAGTTTAAGCAACTGCTTAAAAATCCCTATATCGATTATGAGCTATGTAAAAAAATATTTAACTACAGAGATGAGGTAGCAGAACTTCAAAATATTTCAGAATTAAAAAATATCAAAGGTTTTCCTGTGGATAAATATGATAGAATAGTCTTATATTTGTTAGCTGAATAATAATTTAATTTTTCTTCAAATGGACAGTATGTATTTTACTGAAGAGCACGAAGTTTTTCGAGCAAGTTTTAAAGATTTTTTACAAAAAGAAGTAGTGCCACATATAGATAAATGGGAAAAAACAGGAACCATTGAGCGATTTATTTGGAAGAAATTCGGGGAGATGGGGTATTTTGGACTATCTACGCCAGAAGAGTTTGGAGGGTTAAATTTAGATCTTTTTTATACTGTAGTTTTTCTTGAAGAATTGCAAAAAATAAACTCAGGAGGATTTGCTGCAGCCATATGGGCCCATGAGTATTTAGCCATGACTCACTTGAACAAAGAAGGGAATCAACTACAAAAGGAAAAGTATTTAGTGCCAAGTGTGGAAGGAGATATGGTTGGTTGTCTTTGTATAACAGAACCTTTTGGAGGTTCAGATGTTGCAGGTATGAGATCTACAGCAGTAAAAAAAGGAGAGAAATATATTTTAAATGGCTCAAAAACATTTATAACTAACGGAGTTTACTCAGATTATTTAATTGTTGCTGCTAAAACAAATCTATCTGATAAGTACAATGGAATAAGCTTATTTATTGTTGATAGAGCATCAAAAGGAATCTCTGCAACAAAGCTAGATAAACTAGGATGGAAAGCTTCAGATACAGGAGAAATTGCTTTTGATAATGTTGAGATACCTGCTGAAAATATTTTAGGAGATGAAGGTAAGGGTTTTGCTTATATTATGCAGCATTTTGCTTTAGAGCGTTTAATTATGGGGGTTAATGCGCATGCAAGAGCTGAATTTGCTGTTGACTATGCCATACAATACATGCAAGAGAGAATTGCTTTTGGGAAATCTTTAGACAAGTTCCAAGCTTTAAGACATAAGGTAGCAGAAATGGCAAGTAAGGTAGATATGTGTAGGGAGTATAATTATTCTATTACAAAACGATTAGACATGGGCGCTTATGTTGTAAAAGAAGCAAGTATGTCTAAAATGTTGTCTACAAAAATAGCCGACGAAGTTATTTATGATGCATTACAATTACTTGGTGGTTATGGTTATATGGAAGAGTATCCTATGGCTCGTTTGTTAAGAGACAGTAGATTAGGCCCAATAGGTGGTGGTACCTCTGAAATCTTAAAAGAGATTATCGCAAAAATGGTAATAGATAAAAAAGAGTATAAACCAGCAACCTAGTTTTTCATACCCATTTTTGTGAAAATTACGTTTAGATTATCGCAAAAATGGTAGTATATAAAAAAGTAATAGATTCTCTAATTCAGTTACAGAACAACTATTGAAGCACTCTAAATAAATACTTTAAAAAAATTTGTAATTCATTTTTTATGATTACATTTGCAGTCCAAAAATTATAAATCAACAGTACAGCTGTTTTAAAATATTTAAGATACTTATGAAGGGAGGTGCCAACTTATGTTAATTATACCCGTTAAAGATGGAGAGAATATAGATAGAGCTTTAAAACGTTACAAAAGAAAATTCGATAAAACTAAAACTATGAGCAACTTACGTAACAGAAAAAACTTCACAAAGCCTTCAGTAGCTAAGAGAGCTCAAAGAATAAAAGCTTCTTACGTTCAGAGATTAAGAACACAAGAAGAAGTAGGTTAGTCATTTAGCTAGCAATACATTTAAACTCGTATCAATATAAATTGATACGAGTTTTTTATGTTCCAAATTTTGTAATTTTACGTAATTCAAAAACCAGACAATTGATTTCTCCATTTTTAGATTATTTATTCCTCGAGAAAAAATATTCAAAGCATACAATTACCGCTTACAAAAAAGATTTATTAAGTTTTAAGTCATTTTTAAGTCAGGAGTATGATGTAGAGGATTTGAAAGAGGTGGTGTATCCTCAAATCAGAAATTGGATAGTAGTATTAGTAGAGCAAGGTATTTCTAACAGATCTGTAAATAGAAAAATTAGTTCTTTAAAATCTTTTTACAAGTATTTGCAAAAAATAGAGGTTGTGGAAGCAAGTCCTTTATTAAAACATAGGTCGCTTAAGGTGGCCAATACCATCCAAATTCCATTTTCAGTTAAAGAAGTAGAGGCAGTTATAAGAGAATTGGACAAGCAAAATGATTTTATATCGATTAGAGATAAATTAATAGTTGAATTATTTTACTCAACAGGTATTCGAAGAGCAGAATTAATAAATATCAAACGAACTGATATAGATATTACAGCATCACGAATTAAAATTCTAGGGAAAAGAAATAAAGAGCGTTTAGTGCCTTTGCTTCGAACTACGTTAAAAACTCTTGAGCGTTATCTGATTTTAAAACAAGAGATAACAAGTTCATTACCTTACCTATTTATTACAGAAAAAGGAAATAAAATATATGAAACACTTGTTTATAGAGTTATAAATTCTTATTTTGGGAAGGCATCAACTAAAGTTAAAAAGAGTCCACATATTTTAAGACATTCTTTTGCTTCACATTTGCTTAATGAAGGAGCAGATTTAAATTCAGTAAAAGAGTTGTTAGGGCATTCTTCTTTAGCTTCCACACAAGTCTATACGCACAATAGTCTAGATGCAATAAAGAAAGTGTATAACCAAGCTCACCCAAAGAGCAAAAAAAAACAATAGATTATGAAAGTATTTACACAGTCCGTTAATTTTAATGCAGATAGCAAGTTAATTAAGTTCACAAAGAAAAAGGTAGAGAGTTTATCTAAGTTTCATGACAAAATTGTAGATGCAGAAGTTTTTTTAAAAGTTCAAAATACTAGTGATAAAGAAAATAAAATCACAGAGATAAAAATTAATATTCCTGGAGCTGAATTAATGGTAAAAAGAGAAACGAAAACTTTTGAAGAAGGGGTAAATTTAGGGGTAGATAGTTTAAAAAGACAACTTAAAAAATCAAAAGAAAAATTAAGGGATTCATTAATTTCTTAATTTTAAGAAAAAAAGAAAAAAATAATAATAAAATGTTTTGGAATTTAAAAAAACTTTATACATTTGCAATCCGTTAGAAATAGCGGATGTTTTTTTATGAAAAAAAGCCGATGTAGCTCAGCTGGCTAGAGCAGCTGATTTGTAATCAGCAGGTCGTGGGTTCGAGTCCCTCCATCGGCTCAAAAAGAAACAAAAAAGTTCATTAAAATAGTAAATAGAGGGGAGATACTCAAGCGGCCAACGAGGACGGACTGTAACTCCGTTGACTATGTCTTCGCAGGTTCGAATCCTGCTCTCCCCACATTTTACAATTTTTTGCGAAAGTAGCTCAGTTGGTAGAGCGTCAGCCTTCCAAGCTGAATGTCGCCGGTTCGAACCCGGTCTTTCGCTCAAAGATCAACAAAGCCGGTGTAGCTCAGTTGGTAGAGCGCATCCTTGGTAGGGATGAGGTCATGGGTTCAAATCCCATCATTGGCTCATTAGAAAAGTATTATTAGACACTAAATATATTTAAACTAAGAATTAAAATCAATAATTATGGCAAAAGGAACTTTTGACCGTTCGAAACCACACTTAAACATTGGTACTATCGGACACGTAGATCACGGTAAAACAACTTTAACTGCGGCTATTACTAAAGTATTAGCTGATGCAGGATTCTCTGAAGCTAGATCTTTTGATCAGATTGATAATGC
>CALKEB010000002.1 GCA_938084845.1 uncultured Polaribacter sp.
TCTAGATATTCTAAAGGTGTAAATGTTGTAAACTGGCCCATGAGAAGAGTTTTATTGTCTTTTTTTGCATCTAGATATGTAAGGTTAATTACTAGACTGCCTGTTCATGACGCAACTGCTGGTTTCGTCTGTTGGCGAAAAGAGGTTTTAGAAACAATTAAACTGGATAAAATTAGATTTGTAGGGTATGCTTTTCAAATTGAAATGAAGTTTAAAGCATGGAAACACAAATTTAAAATTAAAGAGGTCTCTGTAATTTTTACAGACCGAACCTTAGGTGAATCAAAAATGAGTAGTACTATTATTTCTGAAGCACTCTTTGGCGTTATAAAAATGAAACTTAAAGGACTCCCAAAATAAATTACAATGCGTACTTACCTAATCAAAAATGCAAACATCGTTAATGAAAATAACTCTATTTTAGGTGATGTTCTTATTGAAAATGAAATCATAAAAGAAATTTCTACACACATCACTGCACCAGAAAATGCAGAAATTATAGCGGCTAATGGTAAAACGCTAATTCCTGGTTTTATAGATGATCAAGTACATTTTAGAGAACCTGGCTTAACACATAAAGCCAATATTGCTACTGAAAGTAAAGCGGCTATTGCTGGCGGAATTACTACTTTTATAGAAATGCCAAATACAGTACCACAAGCAACCACTCAAGAATTGCTCGAAGATAAATTTAAAATTGCTGCTAAAGATTCTTACGCCAATTATTCTTTTATGTTTGGAGGTACTAATGATAATCTGGATGAATTGTTAAAAACAGATCCGAAAAATGTAGCTGGAATTAAGTTGTTCTTAGGCTCATCTACCGGAAATATGCTAGTAGATAATGAAGCTGTATTG
This sequence comes from uncultured Polaribacter sp., assembly GCA_938084845.1. Taxonomy (GTDB): domain Bacteria; phylum Bacteroidota; class Bacteroidia; order Flavobacteriales; family Flavobacteriaceae; genus Polaribacter. The sequence continues at coordinate 859 of CALKEB010000002.1, forward strand.
GAAAAAATATTTTCATCTACAAAAATGATTATTTCTGTGCATTGTGAAGACGAAGCAACCATAAGAAAAAATACTGCCAGTTACAAAGAGAAATTTGGAGAAGACATTCCTATTAAATATCACCCCATAATTAGAAGTGAAGAGGCTTGTTATTTGTCTTCATCTAAAGCGATTGAGTTGGCTAAAAAAACAGGGGCACGTTTACACATTTTTCATTTATCTACAGAAAAAGAAACCCATCTTTTTAGAAATGACATCCCTCTAGAGGAAAAGCAAATTACTGCAGAAGTTTGTATCCATCATTTATGGTTTTCAGACAAAGATTATGCAGAAAAGGGTACGCATATTAAGTGGAATCCAGCTGTAAAAACAGAAAACGATAGACAAGGTTTATGGAAAGCCTTACTCGATGATAGAATTGATGTGTTAGCTACAGATCATGCACCTCATACCTTAGCGGAAAAAGACAATGTATATACAAAAGCACCAAGTGGTGGCCCGTTAGTACAACATGCTGTGACCGCTATTTTAGAAAAGGTTAAAGAAGGGGTAATTCCTATTGAAAAGGCGGTTGAAAAAATGAGCCATAACCCTGCTAAACTATTTCAAATTGAAAAAAGAGGCTTTATAAAAGAGGGGTATTTTGCAGACTTAGTTTTAATTGACACCAACAAACCCTATACAGTTTCTAAAGATAATCTGCTCTATAAATGTGGTTGGTCTCCTTTTGAAGGCACCACTTTCTCTTCTTCAATTACCCACACCTTTGTAAATGGAAACTTAATGTATAATGAAGGTGTTTTTAATGAAGAAGTAAAAGGAAAACGAATTACTTTTAATAGATAGAATGAAAAAACTAAACTCCCTCATCGTCTTTGTAATTCTCTGCTCTTGTACGAGTAATACAATTTTTGAAAAACCTAAAGACCTCATACCTAAAGATACCATGAGTCTTTTAGTACAAGAAATGATGGTGGCTTCTTCTGCTACGTTTATTAAAAATAAGGACATGGAAAGGAATATTAATTACATGCCTTTGGTTTATGATAAATTCAAGATTGATAGCGTTCGTTTTCAAACCTCTAACCTGTACTACATGTCTAAAATAGATGAGTATAAATTAATTTTTGAAGACGCAAAAAATAGCTTAAAACAGCAAAAAGAGTATTACGATAAAATAAAATCGAGGAAAGATTCCATTAGACAAGATTCTATAAAAAGGACTAAAGATTTAAAAAAGAAGAAAGATAGTTTGGACCCCACTTTAGAATTAAAAAGTCCTTTAACTCAAAAACCTAAGCTTTAGTTTTTGTAAAATTCTCACAAGTACTTTTTATACAGCTTTCTATAGTTTCAAAATCACAATCTAGGGCTTGTTTTATTTTTTGAGAAGAATACTTAGAAGTTGTATGTGCGCTTCTGGCCGAATATTTACTTAATAAAGGTGCAATCCCATTTATTTTTGAAACTAGCCAAGAAAACCTCCAAAGAATTTCAGTTTGCCAAGGTTTTATTTTTTTTGTTGGTCTTTTTTTTCCGAAAGCATCCGCAATTGCAAAAAATATGTCTTTGTACGTTTTGTTTTCTGCAACTAAAATAAAACGTTCATTTTTAAGGGTAGAATGCATTAATTGTATCATTGCTTTTACTACATCTTGCACAGACACAAAGCCTGTAATACCTTCTGTGTGATAGTTAAACCCATCATGGACTTGACTGAACAATTTTCCTGAGCCAGTGCTCCAAAAACCACTACCTAAGATAACTCCAGGGTTTACAATAATTACATCTACCCCTTCTTGACTGGCTCTCCAAACTTCCATCTCTGCACCAAACTTGGTAATGGAATACCCACTATTGTCTTGCTCTTTATTCCACTCGCAGGTTTCATCAATAAAGTCTTGCCCAATTTTGGCATCGCCAATAGCAGCAATAGAACTTACATAACAAAATTTGCTAACTCCTGCATCTATCGCTAAATTTACAAGGATAGCTGTACCATGAATGTTCACTTTTCGCATTTCTCTATAATCTTTTGGATGAAAAGAGATCAATGCTGCGCAATGATAGACCTGAGTAATTTTTGCAAAAGCGGGTTTCATCGAAGGCACGTTAGTAATGTCTGCCTTAAACCATTTTATTTTTGAGAATAATTTTACATCAGAGGTGTAATAAGAGAAAACTTGCTTCACCTTTTGGAGCGACGCTTCTGTTCTGTAAATTGCACGTATGTTAGCATTTTGTTTACTTAAATGGTATAACAAATGTGAACCGACTAAACCAGTACCTCCAGTAACTAAAATCATACTACGAATTTAGTATATTTTGGTTGATAAAGTTATATTTGTCAACTGATAAATCGATTACAATGAAGAATTTTATTGAAGAATTACAATGGAGAGGAATGTTGCACGATAGCATGCCAGGAACTGAAGAACATTTGCTAGAAGAAATGCGGAGTGCTTATGTTGGTTTTGATCCTACAGCAGATTCTTTACATATTGGAAACCTAGTGCCAATAATGTTATTAGCTCACTATCAAAGATGTGGTCATAGACCCATTGCTTTAGTTGGGGGTGCAACAGGTATGATTGGAGACCCTTCAGGAAAATCTGCAGAACGTAATTTATTGGACGAATCTACATTAAGGCATAATCAAGAATGTGTAAAAGCACAACTAGGCCATTTCTTAGATTTTACCTCTGACGAAAAAAATGCAGCCATTTTAGTAAATAATTACGATTGGATGAAAGGCATCTCTTTCTTAGAATTTATCAGAGATGTAGGTAAGCATATAACTGTAAACTACATGATGGCTAAAGATTCTGTAAAAAACAGAATTAGTTCTGAATCTAAAGATGGGATGTCTTTTACAGAGTTTACTTATCAAATGGTGCAAGGGTATGATTTTTTACACTTGTTTAGAGAAAATAACACCACAATTCAAATGGGAGGTTCAGACCAATGGGGTAACATTACTACAGGAACTGAACTTATTCGTAGAATTGGGAATGGAAAAGGATATGCGATTACCTGCCCATTAATAACAAAATCTGACGGTTCTAAATTTGGAAAATCAGAGGGTGGTAATGTTTGGTTAGATGCTAACAGAACATCTCCTTACAAATTTTATCAATATTGGTTAAACACCTCAGATGAAGATGCAGAAAAGTATATTAAAATTTTTACCTTTTTAGATAAAGAGACAATAGATGCTTTAGTTGCAGAACATACAGCAGCACCCCACACTCGTATTTTACAAAAACGTTTAGGAGAAGAAGTAACGGTCTTGGTTCATGGTAAAGAACAATACAATAAAGCAATTGCAGCGTCTAACATTTTATTTGGAAAATCTACTGCAGCGGATTTAAAGTCTTTAAATGAGCAAACATTGCTAGATATTTTTGATGGCGTACCTCAAGCTAAAATTTCTTCTGATTTATTAGAAAATGGTATAGATATGATTGCGGCTTTAGCTGCAGAAACCAACTTTTTAAAATCTAATGGTGAAGCAAGGAGAGCTTTAAAAGAAAATGCAATTTCGGTAAACAAAGAAAAGGTTAAAGAAGATTTTGTAATTTCTAAAAACGATCTAATAGAGGGCAAATATGTGCTATTACAAAGAGGTAAAAAAACATACTATTTACTAATTGTATCTTAAAAAAGAATTTTTTTCTGGTATTTAAAGTACCATTAAATTACAACCTCTCAGATCAGAATTATCAAAGCGCCCTATAATTTCAAAGGTATCATTTCCATGCACCTTTCCTAAATCTTGTGTGGCAATAAACGAACAAGAATTGTAATTGGCTAAATCGATGACATTAATGCCTCCTGTTTTTTCTTGTGGTAAAATCTTTAAAGCATCTTCGGTATCTCTAGTTAAAATTTTCATCCATGGAGGGGTTTCAAAAACTCCGTTTCCTTTAGAATAAGCCTGACTTAATAACTCTGTCATGCCATACTCTGAATGAATTTTACGCACTGAAAACCCTTTTTTTAACAAGGCATGTAATTCAACTCTAATGAGCTCTTTTCGTCTTCCTTTCATCCCTCCAGTTTCCATTACTAATGTGTTCTTTAAATTGAATTGATACTTTTCTATCAAATCCAATAATGCAAAAGAAACTCCTATGAGCAGTACTTTTTGACCTTTTTTGTCTAAGGCAACAAGTTTTTGCGCTAGTTCATCTAAATTATTTAAGTAAAATCCACTTTCAGGGTTTTCTGTTTTTTGTATGAGGTCGTTTACCATATATACCAATGAAGACCCTTTACGCTCTAAATAATTAGGCAATAAAGCTAAAACAACATACTCTTTTATGTTTCCATAAAAATGATGAAATCCTTTTAAATAACTTGCTTCGTATATGGAAAGATCTTTTACCAAATGCCTGCTTGTAGTAGTCCCTGTTGTACCAGAGCTATTAAAAACTGCTTCAACTTTATCTGAAGAAGACACCACCTCTCTACTTTTAAAAAACTGAATGGGTAAAAAAGGAATTTCCTCAATAGTAGAAATATCAGAAGGGTGTACATACAATAAATCGCAAAAAGAACGATAGACCTTGTTATTTTTAAACTGATAGTTAAAAACCTCTAGGGCTTTTTTTGTAAATTGCTGTTCAGATTGTATGTTAAAAAAATTTCTTTCCATTTTATTAATACAAAAATAGTACATAAAGTAAAAATTGATGTATTTTAAATAGGAAACTTAAACAGTAACCCAAAATGAAAAAGTTATTTCTCGTGTTTACAGTACTTATGCTACAAAGTTGTAGTGAAGAAGCGCCTTTTTTTAAGCTTGTTAGCTTACCTATTGATGAAGCAATAACGCCAGACCATTTTACCTACAGGACTTCAGATACCATTGTCTTAAAATACACCTTACCTAGCGCGTGTTTTTATTTTAAAGACGTTTATTATTCCAAAGAAAGAAACACAAGGGTAGTTGCCATTAATGTTATTGAAGATGTAGATAAAACCTGCAACGAGGCTACTATCGAAAAAGAAATTAAATTACCTATTCATGTTCTTCAAGATAAAGACTATATTTTTAAGTTTTATAAAGGCAAAGACACAGAAGGCAACCTAATTTTTGATGAAATTACAGTTCCTGTAGATTAGTTTAATACTGGTATATTTATTATAAAGCTATTCTTTGTAAATTTTTACGATCAACGCTCCTTTATCATTCATAGAAGCCCTATACATTCCTGCTGTATTAAATTCAAAAGACATATTTCCATTTTTATCTAGGGCAACAACGCCTCCTGTACCTCCAAGTTTGGTTAATTTATGCTGAATAACATCTTGTGTGGCTTGTTTTAAGGTTTTTTCTTGGTATTCCATTTGTGCGGAAATGTCATAAGCAACTTGACTTCGAATAAAATATTCACCCCAACCTGTAGAAGAGACGCCACAAGTTGCGTTATTTGCATAAGTACCAGAGCCTATAATTGGAGCGTCGCCAATTCTACCCCATCTTTTGTTGGTCATTCCTCCAGTAGACGTCCCTGCAGCAATATTCCCATTTTTGTCTAACGCAACACAACCAACAGTACCAAATTTTGCATTTTTAATATCCGCATCATAAAAAACTGCGGTCTTATCATTATCCTCTAATGCAGCTTGTTCTCTTGCCTTAATTCTTTCTAAAGATTTGAATCTTCTTGCAGTGTAAAAATAACTTGGATCCACAATTTCCAATCCTTTTTCTTTAGCAAAAGCACTAGCTCCAGCACCAGAAAGCATTACATGATCTGAATCTGTCATTACTTTTACAGCTAATTCTATAGGGCTTTTTACATCTGTGACACCAGCTACAGCACCTGCATTTAGTGTTCTACCATCCATAAAAGAAGCATCCAATTCATTAGTACCAGCGTTTGTAAAAACAGCTCCTTTCCCTGCATTAAATAAAGGCGATTCTTCCATTACTTGAATGGTGTTTATTACAGCTTCCTGGCTTGTTCCTCCATTTTTGAGAATTGTATGGCCAACTTTAATAGCTTCTTCTAATTTTGCTTTGTAGGCGGCTTCTTTTTCATCGGACATATTTTTCTTTAAAATTGTACCTGCACCTCCGTGGATTATTATTGCAAAATTATTCATTTGCGTAGTGGTAGATTTTTGTGCAACACTGTCTGAAATAGTAGCATTGCAAGACAGCATACAGGCTGTAAATACGAGTAAAAAAAGTGATTTTTTCATTATTTTTGTTATATTTTAAACAAATTATATTGTTTTTGTTAATTTTTTATATCTATGTTTTTATTTGTAAATTCGTTCTTCGAAGTTAAACAACTAAAATAAGACTACAAAATGACACATTTTGGAATTACAGAAGTATTGCAACAATTGGAATTAAAAGATATAAATAACGGAACGTCTACGGGTTCAACTAATTTTTCAAATGGGGCCGTTATTTCATCATACTCTCCTGTAAATGGAGAATTAATTGGAAAGGTAAAAACAACATCCAAGGAAGATTACGAAAAAGTAATTACAACTGCTTCAAATGCTTTTTTGTCATGGAGAGATAAACCAGCTCCACAAAGAGGAGAAATTGTACGTCAATTTGGAAATAAATTAAGAGATTTAAAAGAACCATTAGGCAAATTAGTTTCTTACGAAATGGGAAAGTCTTTGCAAGAAGGTTATGGAGAAGTGCAAGAAATGATCGATATCTGTGATTTTGCAGTAGGTTTATCACGTCAATTAAATGGGCAAACTATACCCTCTGAAAGACCAGGTCATGTAATGAGAGAACAGTGGCACCCTTTAGGGGTTGTTGGTATTATTTCTGCGTTTAATTTTCCTGTTGCTGTTTGGGCATGGAATACTGCATTGGCTTGGGTTTGTGGTGATGTTTGTGTATGGAAAGCCTCTGAAAAAGCACCTTTATGTGCTATAGCTTGTCA
>CALKEB010000003.1 GCA_938084845.1 uncultured Polaribacter sp.
AGAGGTATGGACATCAATAAGTTTGGACCTAATTTATCTTTTTTCTTTTCAAATGGAATAGATCCTGAATACGCAGTAATTGGAAGAGTTGCGAGAAAAATTTGGGCTAAAGCATTAAAACATAAATATAATGCAAATTCAAGGGCACAAATGCTCAAGTATCATATTCAAACCTCTGGACGTTCGCTTCATGCTCAAGAAATTGATTTTAATGACATTAGAACAACACTTCAGGCACTTTATGCTATTTATGACAATTGTAATTCTTTACACACCAATGCGTATGATGAAGCTATTACCACTCCTACAGAGGATTCAGTAAGAAGAGCCATGGCTATACAATTGATAATTAATAAAGAATTAGGATTAACAAAAAATGAAAACCCTATTCAAGGATCTTTTATCATTGAAGAATTAACCGATTTAGTTGAACAAGCAGTGTTACAAGAATTTGATAGAATTACTGAAAGAGGTGGTGTTCTTGGAGCTATGGAAACCATGTATCAACGATCTAAAATACAAGAAGAAAGTTTGTATTATGAAACTTTAAAACACAATGGAGATTTTCCAATTATTGGTGTCAATACATTTTTAAGTTCAAAAGGTTCTCCAACAATTCTACCATCTGAAGTAATTAGAGCTACAGAAGAAGAAAAGCAATTTCAGATAAAAACTAAAGAATTGTTACATAACGCCAATAAAAATGAGGCCACTAGTCAATTAAAATCTTTACAGCAGGCAGCCATGCATAATGAAAATCTATTTGAAAAAATTATGGAGACTACCAAAGTATGTTCTTTAGGGCAAATAACAGCTGCACTTTTTGAAGTAGGTGGGCAATATAGACGAAATATGTAGTTTTAGATAAATTTTAGAAATTAAAGAAGATAAACAAATGAACAAAATTTTACTTATTCTATTAGTAATTTTTATGAGTTGTAGTCCTAATAAAAAAGGAAATAATACAGCTAAAAAAGCAATCTATAAGGATCATATTATTACACCAAAAAAAATCATAATTAATGATAACGTAGAAAGATATCTCTTTGATTATTCTATTTCAGATGAAATTGGTTTAAATAAAATGCATGCTCCAGTGGGTTGGACTGAGCCAGTAATTAAAGCTAAATTTGAATTAAGAGGTATTGTCTTGAGTGGAGTACTTGGACTAGAATTTAAAGAAGGTGTAAAAAAAATACCAAGTAGTAAAGGGTTTTTGATACCTAAAAACACTAAAGTCAGGATTTTTAATGCTGGTTCAGAAGAATTAGTTTTGATAGAGGTGTTAAAGCCTGGCTATCAAAAAGAACTTGTTACGGTTTTTGAAGGTTTTTAATAATTAGCCTATTAATATTAAAAAACAAGTAATCACTATTTTTTTTATATTTGGTTGTATAAATTATTACGATAAAAATATAATCTTATGAATAACACTAGAGACATCGCAAAAGTAAGACTTCATGATGGTATTGTAGGGCTCCTTAATATCGGGTCAATAGTATTAGCAAGTGAATTGGGTTTCAACTGGATATACATAGCTGGAGCTGTTGCTGTACTTCAAATTTTAAGCCCCTTTACAAAGTTTTGCCCTGTGTATACAATTTTAAATAAATTAATGCCAGATACTACACCCATTCAAAATGGTAAATAAATTTGCATCTTTTTAATATCTTTTCAGTCTATTAATTGAATTTAAAAAATATAAAAAATGACTACTAAAAATCAATGTACCTGTTCTTGTGTTGCCTGTATAAATAGAGATTGTGCTAGCTGTACCTGTGAAAGCTGCGCATGCTCTAACTGTAATTGTTAAAATAATTTATTTGAAAATTTACTATTTTTATTAATTAGAGGGTATCATTTTTATGACAACAAAAGAAGTTTGGAATCAATATTCTGAGGATGTAAAAAGATTTATCATTAGTAAAGTGAAAGAAAACACAGTTGCTGATGACATCCTGCAAGACACCTTTATAAAAATCCATACAAAGCTTCATACATTAAAAGATTCCCAAAAGCTGAAATCTTGGGTATTTACAATTGCTAGAAATTCTACACTAGATTTTTTTAAAACTTCAAAAATCAACTATGAAGTTTTTGATTTAGGGGAAGAAGACGATATAGAAAAAGAATATCACACTGAGAAAGATTGTCTTTATGGTATTTTACAAAAACTGCCAAAAAAGTATAGAACACCATTATTCCTTTCTGATATTAAAGGAATGAAACAATCTGACGTAGCCAAACAACTCAATCAAAATTTACCTACAACAAAATCACAAATTCAGCGCGCTAGAAAACTAATTGCTCAAGGATTTATTGACTGTTGTGGATTTGTTATGAATGAACAAGGGCATTTAGTAGGTGAAATTCAAGAAAAAGAAAACTGTAAGGTTTGTAACTAACTTCAATTTCCTCCTGTTGGCACCGCTATATTATTTCCATAAAATAAGGCATTTAAAAACAACTTATTGGTTCCATACCATGCTCCTCTAAAATTAGGGTTATCTGCAAACAGAACTGCTCTACCTCTTCCTATTGGGCTTATTAATATAGACGCAGATGGTTTTAAATAGGTATTTAAATTCATTTTAGAGATATACCCATCGATATGAGGATTTCTAGAATATTTTGCCACTGTAGCATATGGATTTTTACTAGGTTTTAAAAACACTGTATTGTTTTTATAAACAGGTAGTTTATTATCTCTAAACCCAAAACCTAGAGGATGAGTAAGATCAAGGTCTACTTCAAAAATAGAACCTCCTAACCTTTCTCTACCAATATTCTCTCTAGCATCAACATAAGGTAATCTTTTTAGAATTTTATTTGAGTCTTTATTATCCTTAGGTTTTTTAGTAAGACTTTCTTTTACTATTTTTTTAGAGATTAACCATTTTGAGGCACTACCAATAGTAATTAAAGTATTGCCTTTACTTGCCCAGTCTTTAATTTTATTTCTTTGAAGAGAGTCTAATTGACTATAATTGCCGGATACCATCACTAACGTATTGTATTTATCCAATGAAATTCTATTCAAATTATGCAATTGCAATTTCGTGATTGGCATCTCTACTCTTGTATCTAACAAATGCCATACTTCTCCTGCCTCGTATGAGGAAACACCATTTCCAATAAACATAGCTGCTTTTACATTGTGAATTTTTCTAAAATTATTACTTCCTAAATCAATACCTTTTACACTAAACCCTGTTTTTGTAGCAAATATTGGCACCTTAAATTTTTGTTGGGCCTCACTTACTATCTCAAAAACTGCGGCAGAAGATTTAACCTGCTTACTTACTGGTATCATAACAGTTCCGTAATTAAAGTCTTTTATTCCCTCAGAAGTAACTGCTGAAAATTTCTTAAAGGCTGCGGAAGCTTTTAATCCTTTTTTCTGAATATAATTTAATGCTGCTGGAGCATTGTAATCATCCCAATCTAAAAGGTAAGCGTAATTTGTTTTTGAAACTTTAGGATTATTTAATAGCTGCGAAGAAGTTTTTATTTCTTTACCTATTCTTGCAGATTTTAACCCTTTAGATTTCATATTATAAAAATTAGAAACACTCCAAGCAGACGCATCATAAAATACACTGTCAGCATATTGGGTATATGTTTCAAACATCGTTTGAACCATTCTATGTTGTTTTTGCTTTAACGGCACATAAAATTTAGCCCCTTTTTCATATACTTTAATCTTATGCTTCATCAAAAAATCTACAAAAGCCTTGTTTCTATTTTGATCGTAATTATCTCCAAATTCATAGCCAACAACTGCTGAAGTAGTTTTTTTTGCAACAGCAGATTTAAAAAAATCTTGTTGATATTTTCTTAATATTGTCTTATTTTCTACAGCTGCTTTTATAGTAGCTATACTCGATCTATATTGGTTTCTTATGGTAAATCCAAATGAAATT
>CALKEB010000004.1 GCA_938084845.1 uncultured Polaribacter sp.
GTTACTTCCCAATACAAAAATTAGAAAAGATATGACCTAGTATATCTTTATCCACATCGTAATCGCCTGTGATTGCGCCTAAATGTCGTAAACACTCTCTAATATCTATCGAAAATAAATCGGTAGATATTTCTAAATCAATTCCTTTTTGCACACTAGAAATTGAAATTAGCGCGTTGTTTAAAGCCTCAAAATGACGAGAGTTTGTAACTATTGTTTCGTTATTGCTTAATGCACCAATATTAACTAAAGAAGTCAATTCTTCTTTCAAGGCCTCTATGCCAATGTTGTTTTTTGCAGAAAGAGGCATTAAGTGTTCAATTTCGGCATGTAAGACGTCCATTTCTTCTTTAGAAATTAGATCTATTTTATTTACCACTACCAACAGCTTTTTATTTGGAAATCGTTGTGTAATGTTTTCAATTTCTGCAATTCTATTCTCTTTTTCTTTTGCTTTAGCATCAATTAAAAATAGAATTAATTGGGCATTTTCTGCTTTTTCATAGGCTTTCTTAATCCCAATAGTTTCTACAACATCTTCTGTTTTTCGAATACCTGCTGTGTCTATAAATCGAAACGCAACCCCTTCTATAATTACCTCATCTTCAATTGCATCTCTAGTTGTACCTGCAATGTCTGAGACTATGGCTTTTTCTTCGTTTAATAAAGCATTTAGTAAAGTGGATTTACCCACGTTTGGTTCTCCAATTATGGCAACAGGAATTCCATTTTTCATTGCATTACCAAAAGAAAATGAATCGATGAGTTTTTTTAGAACTGTCGTGATTTTAGTCACGAGCTCTTTAAATTGTGTTCTGTCTGCAAACTCTACATCTTCTCCAGAAAAATCTAGCTCTAACTCAATTAATGCTGCAAAATCTAACAATTGCCCTCTAAGTTCTTTTAATTGGTTAGAAATACCACCTCGCATTTGCTGAATTGCCATAGTATGACTAGCCTCAGAATTAGAAGCAATAACATCTGCTACTGCCTCTGCCTGTGATAAATCCATTTTTCCATTTAAAAATGCACGCATGGTAAATTCGCCATTATCTGCCATTCTACAACCATTTTGTAAAAATAATTGTAATATTTCTTGTTGTATATAAGTAGAACCATGACAAGATATTTCTACAACATGCTCTCCTGTATATGAGTTAGGATTTTTAAAAACAGAAACTAAAACTTCATCTAAAATAGAGCCCTCCTTGATAATGTGCCCTAAGTGTATTGAATGTGTTTTTTGATGTATTAATTTTTTTCCTTTTGTAATGGATTTAAAAAAACCATCTACAATAGAAATGGCATTTTCTCCAGAAAGCCTAATAACAGCAATGGCTCCAACACCAGAAGGTGTTGCTAAAGCTATGATAGTATCGTTTGTAATCATATTGCAAAAATACATAAAGAAATGATGACACGTTTAAAAATAAGAGACTTTACAAAGTAGTGCGTAATACACATTTCTTTTTCTTTTGAATTAGTGTAAACTTTTAAAACCTTAAATACTTGTAACAAATTAATATATTAATCGTCCAATTACTAAACGATTTATATAATGAAAGAAAATAAACAACTTTTAGTACTAATGCATCTAAGTCAACTATTGGATTTTGTTTCAGGAATAGGAGGCTTTGTAGTTCCGCTTATTTTATGGTTAACAAAAAAAGATGAAGTTTATGGTATGGACCAACATGGAAAAGCCATACTAAACTTTAGAATCTCTATGTTTTTGTATGTTTTAATTTGTATCCCTTTAATTTTGTTGTTGGGGTTAGGTATTTTAGGATTAATAGTTTTGGGCTTTTTTTATTTAATATTTCCGGTAACAAATGCCATTAAGGCAAGTAATAATCAACCTCCAAAATATCCATTGTCCATTAAATTTATAAGTTAATAGAACAAGCTGTTTAGATAGCTTGTTTGATAAAGGCTTCATATTCATTAAAGAAAAGCTCTAACTTATCCATTTGATCAACAAAAAACTCATAACAATCTCTCCAGGTATTTTTGTTATAGATGCTAAATTTTTTATCAAAAGGAATGTATATTCTATGAATCTGTTTTCCATTTTCTAACACATAGCTTGCGTCAAAAATAATTTCTGGTAGATCACTCGTTAACAAAGTTTTTAAAGAAAGCATTTGATCAAACAAAAGGGCATTCGCAATCTCTTCTGGATGTTCTAAATCTAAACAAACCATTGCTTTTTTTCGATCGGCAACAAATTTAAAAGCAAACCCTTTTATTTTGGTATTGTATAAGATCCATTTTCTTGGAAAAGATTTTCCAAAGCTGGTCCAAAATTCCTTGCGTAATTGCGCAGCTTCATCTTTAGAGAACATGATTTGGAGTGTTTTTTAACCGTGAATTTTGGCTAAATGGCCTCTTTCTTTCATCATTTCTGCTTCGAAAGCTAAAAGTGCCTCCCATTTTTTATCTACAATTGCTCTATCTTGATAGTCTCTAGCAAATTTTAAGAATGTAGTGTAGTGATTGGCTTCAGAAATCATTAAATTTTTATAAAACTTCTTTAATTCCTCATCTTCCATGTTTTCAGAAAACACTTTAAAACGTTCGCAACTTCTGGCTTCAATTAATGCAGCTACTAATAAACGCTGTACTAAGGCATCTGTTCTGTTTTTTGTTTTCGGAAAAAACTTTTGCAAGCGAACTGCATAATCATTTTTTTGTTCTCTACCTAGTACCATCCCTCGCTTTACCATTAAAAGGTGTACCATCTTAAAATGCTGCATTTCCTCTATGGCAATAGAACTCATTTCCTTTACAAGTTCCGTTTCTTCAGAATAATTTATAATTATAGATACAGCATTAGAGGCTGCTTTTTGTTCTAAAAAAGCATGATCTGTTAATATTTGTTGCAAATTAACTTTAGCAATTTCTGCCCAAGAAGTTTCAGTTTCAAATTGTAAGCCTAACATAATTTGTTTTTAAACGTACAAAAGTAAAAAAATATAACTCCTTTATTGGCAAAAGAGACACTATCTTTGACAAGAATTTATTTCATACCAATTATAATCTAACCTTTTACAATGGCCAATACGATAAAGAATCAAGAAGAAATTTTAGCGAAGCTAAATATTTATGAGTTAAATGAAATGCAGAAAGAGGCTATTTCGGTTATCGAAAACACAAGGGATACCATAATTTTAAGCCCTACTGGTACTGGAAAAACCTTAGCTTTTTTGTTACCAACTTTAAAAATGATAGCTATTGATCAAAAAAATATACAGGTTTTAATTTTGGTGCCCTCTAGAGAGTTGGCCATTCAAATAGAGCAGGTAATCAGAGAAATGGGAACAGGTTTTAAGGTTAATGCTGTGTACGGAGGTAGATCTATGGCAAAAGATAAAATAGAGTTAAAGCATACGCCTAGTATTTTGATTGGAACACCAGGTAGAATTTCAGATCATTTTGCCAACGATCGTTTTTCTAAAGAAAGTATTAAAACATTAATTCTAGATGAATTTGATAAATCTTTAGAGGTTGGTTTTGAATATGAGATGAGAGGAATTATAAATCAACTGCCCAACTTAGAAAATAGAATTTTAACCTCAGCGACTCAAGAAACTGAAATACCCGATTTTGTTGGTTTAAAAAATGCAACAACACTAAACTATTTAACCGGTAAAAAACCAAAGAAACTTGATATAAAAATAGTAACCACGGCTGCAAAAAATAAAAATGAAACTTTAGTTGAGCTGTTAAAATTTATAGGAAATCAACCAGGGATAGTATTTTGTAATCTAAAAAGTACTATCGAACAGGTAAGTGAATTTTTAACGAAGAATGCGATAGCCCATAGTTGTTTTTCAGGTGGAATGGAACAAAGAGATCGTGAACGTTCTTTAATTAAATTTAGAAATGGTACCTGTCAAATTTTATTGGCTACAGACTTGGCTGCTAGAGGTATCGATATTCCTGAAATTAAGTACATTGTACATTATGAGTTGCCCCAAAGAGTAGAGGAGTTTACCCATAGAAATGGAAGAACAGCCAGAGTCAATGCCAAGGGTACTGCTTATGTTTTAAAATGGGCTAAAGAACAATTACCAGATTTTATTAAAGGAGCCAATCATCTTGACATTTCCAATCAACAAAAATTAAAATCCATTTATTGGGAAACATTGTTCATTTCTGGAGGAAGAAAAGATAAAATTTCTAAAGGTGATATTGCTGGACTGTTTTTTAAAAAAGGGAACCTAAATAAAGAGCAGCTTGGTGTCATTGAGCTAAAACACGATTGTGCTTTTGTGGCAATACCTAAATCTGAATCAGAAAGATTGGTACAACAATTAAATAACGTTTATTTAAAAAAGAAAAAAGTAAGAGTATTTTTAGTTTAGAAAAATGTAATTATCTTACAAAAAAAATAAAAATAATTTTTAAGACGGTGAAACATTCTTAAATTTACTATTTTGTATCATTATATTACTGTATGTTAGAACTAGCGGGTATTATTATTTTAGGAATTTTAGCACAATGGGTTGCTTGGAAGTTTAAGATTCCAGCCATTTTACCATTAATCTTAATAGGTTTATTGGTAGGTCCTATTGCTGCAACCTATCTTAGTGAAGACGGTTCTAAGTGGATAGAGCCAATTTGGAACGGAGAAAAAGGTTTGTTTCCAGGAGATTACCTGTATTATTTTGTTTCATTAGCCATTAGTATTATTTTATTCGAGGGTGGATTAACGCTAAAACGAAATGAAATAAAAAACGTTGGTCCTGTGATTACCAAACTAATCACTCTTGGATCTGCGGTTACTTTTTTTGGAGCCGCTATTATTGCACATTATACGTTTAATTTAGGTTGGGAGATCTCATTTCTATTTTCAGGTTTAATCATTGTTACTGGGCCTACTGTTATTACACCTATTTTAAGAAATATTCCATTAAAAAAAGATATTAGTACCGTTTTAAAATGGGAAGGTATTTTAATAGATCCAATAGGAGCATTAGTTGCAGTATTGGTATTTGAATTTATTAGTGTTGGAGGAGAAAGTGGATTTACCAAAACCGCCTTATTAGAATTTGGAAAAATATTATTATTCGGAACAACTTTTGGTTTTACATTCGCCCATGCGTTAGCCTATGCCATTAACAAAAAATTAATTCCACATTATTTACTTAATGTCGTTTCTTTATCTACAGTGCTATTGGTTTTTGTAGAATCAGAACTATTTGCGCATGAGTCTGGTCTATTAGCTGTGGTAGTTATGGGTATGGTTCTTGGAAATAGTAAGTTAAATAATTTAAAAGAGTTGCTTTATTTTAAAGAATCTTTAAGTGTATTGCTCATTTCAATTCTATTTATTCTACTTGCAGCAAATATTAACATGAATCAGTTATTGTTGTTGTATACATGGAAAACAGCTGCTTTATTTGCTTTGGTCGTATTTGTTTTAAGACCTCTTGCTGTTTTTTTAAGTACCATAAATTCAAGATTAAAATTTAACGAAAAACTATTTATTAGTTGGGTTGGTCCTAGAGGTATTGTTGCAGCCGGAATTGCTTCTTTATTTGGTAGTAAACTACTTAAACAAGGGGTAGAGGGTGCAGAGTATATAACACCACTCGTTTTTATGATTGTTTTAGGAACAGTGCTTCTTAATGCAACAACAGCAAGGTTGTTTGCTAAAATAGTAGGTGTTTTTCTTAAAAGCTCTAATGCCATTTTAATTGTTGGAGCTTCTAGTCCTGCACGATTAATTGCAGGTTTCTTAAAAAGAAAAGGAAAACGAGTTATTATTATAGATTCAAATGAAAATTTTATCAACCAAGCCATTAAAGAGGATTTAGAAGCCTTACCCGTGAATATTTATGACGATGATTTAAGGGATAATATTGAGCTGAATGATGTTGGATATTTAATTGCTATTACTGGTAATGATGCAGTTAATACCTATGCCTTGACTAATTTTTCTAATGAATTTGGTGAGCATGGTGCTTTTAGATTAGCATCATCTTTAGAGGTTGTAAATTCTTCTGAAGAAGAACGTAAGGCGTTTTTTACACCTAATGACGATTATATAAACTTAAGTGAAGCCTTTAGAGAAAACCCTACAATAAAAGAAATTTTAATTGGGTCTAAGAAAGAGTATGATGCTATTTTAAAATCGTTAGAAAAAGAGGAAAAATCTATTCCACTTTTTATACAAAATAACAAAGGGATTTATTTGATTACTGAGTTTGAACAACAAGACTTTGAATTTAAAAACATAACACTTTCTTATCTAGGGAAAGAGATTGTAACTAAATAAAACTTGGGTTATTTTTTATAAATCGAGTTCAAAAGTGTGTCTTAACTTATCTAGTAGTGGATTTTTCTTAACTAAAATTTTATACTTACCAGTGTTCCCATAGGCTTTTTTTTCTATGATGGTTTTGTCTATATGTACCTTAGTAGCTATCCCATAATTATTTAAAGAAGTCCTTAAATACTGTAAAAATTTATGTTTTCCTTCTTTAAAGTGATCTTCAATTAATGTGCTGGGTAAACTTAGTTGTATCACAAAGTTTGGTAATAATTTAGGGGAACTAACACCTAAAGCTGTTGCCATAGTATTCTCTCCTTTAGCAATCATTTTTTTATGATACTCTTTCCAGAATTTTTCGAGTTGTTCCTGGGTAAATTCCTCTTTTGGATGATTGTCAAAATTTTCTTCTACAAGATTTTTTTTAACTTCTTTCTTTTCATGGATACTTTTTAAAGACAAAGAAGCACTTCTTTTTTGGACCGATTTTAAAATTGGTGTCGGTTTTGTTGGTCTTGCAGTTTCTTTAGGACTACTATTGTTGGGTAACTCTTTTTTAACTTCTTTTTTTACAAGAGGTTCAATTACTTTTTTAGCAGGTGATAGTGCTTGAAAAAAGGTTGCAGGAATTATGTAGTTAGCTGATTTTTTTTTTTCTCCATCAAAAGTGATAGAGGCAATTTGCATTAAGGTAAGTTCTACTAATAATCGCTGATTCTTACTAGCTCTATAGCTTAAATCACAGTCATTAGCTTTGTTAATGGCCTGCATTAAAAAAGGAATACTTGCTTTTACAGCTTGCGCTAAGTAGTTCTTTTTTGTGCTATCTCCAACTTCTAAAAGCGCTACCGTTGATTTGTCTTTGGCCACCAGTAAATCTCTAAAATGACTGGCTAAGCCATTTATAAAATGATGTCCTTCAAATCCTTTACTTAATATGGTGTTGAATGCATTAAGCACTTCAGGTATTTTATTTTCTAACAATAAGCTAGTCATGTTAAAATACGTTTCGTAGTCTAAAACATTTAAATTTTCTGTTACGGCTTCTCTCGTTAAATTTTTACCAGAAAAACTTACAACTCTGTCAAAAATAGACAAAGCATCTCTCATGGCACCATCTGCTTTTTGAGCAATAATGTGCAATGCATCATCGTCTGCAGTAATAGCCTCTTTTTGACTAATTGTTTTTAAATAATTTTTAGCATCCAAAACACCAATTCTCTTAAAATCAAAAATTTGACAACGTGATAAAATAGTCGGAATTATTTTGTGTTTTTCTGTGGTTGCTAAAATAAAAATGGCATGTGCAGGTGGTTCTTCTAATGTTTTTAAAAAAGCATTAAAAGCAGCCTGAGATAACATATGCACCTCATCAATAATATATACTTTATACTTACCAGTTTGTGGGGGTATACGTACTTGATCTGTAAGACTTCTAATATCATCTACAGAGTTGTTAGAGGCAGCATCCAATTCAAAAATATTAAATGCAAAATCTTCTTCTGTACTTTCTACTTCTTGCTGATTTATTTTCTTAGCAAGGATTCTTGCACAAGAAGTTTTACCAACTCCTCTAGGTCCTGTAAATAATAAAGCCTGAGCTAAATGGTTGTTTTTTATGGCATTCTCTAGCGTATTTGTTATGGCTTGTTGCCCAACAACATCCTCAAAGTTTTGAGGTCTGTATTTACGCGCAGAAACGATAAAATGCTCCATTAATGATCTAAATTTGTTCAACAAAAGTAACCATCTAATCCGTTTTTTACAATAAGGTTTCTTAACAAAATGCTAAAGTTGTAAACAAAGTGTATGAAGTTTTACTTTATTTCGACATAACTTGTAATTCGGTTTTGTTATCGTGTTAAAAGTTCAGAAATTTGTACCAAGAATAGTTTATAGATTCTTGGTGCAAATTTTAATATATCATTTAATTATTATGAAAACATACACATCTATTTTTACAGTCGCTTTATCTTTATGTTTATTTTCTTGTTTGGGTTTTTCTAAAAAAGAATCGAATTCTGTAGATCAAGAATCAATTGGCAATTACAAGCCCTCTAAAGAGACTAAAGTAGCTTACTTTGCTAGTGGTTGTTTTTGGTGTGTAGAAGCAATATTTGAAAGTGTAAAAGGCGTAGAGGAAGCCGTTTCTGGTTATGCAGGGGGGCATACAAAAAAACCAACTTACGAAAGTAGTAATACAGGAACAACAGGACATGCAGAAACTGTTGCTGTGTACTATAATCCAAAGATTGTAAGTTTTGAAACTTTAGTAAAAATCTATTTTGGTTCTCACAATCCAACTACTGTAAATGGACAGCATCCAGATTACGGTTCTCAATATAGGTCTATCGCTTTTTATGAAAATGATACTGAAAAAAAGATCATAGACGATATGATTGCTACATTAAATAAAGAAGTTTACAATGGAAAAGTAGCTACTGAAGTTGCAAAACTTAAAAAATTCTACAAAGCAGAGGAATACCATCAGGATTTTGAAAAAAGAAATCCAAATCAACCTTATGTAAAAGCGGTTTCTATACCTAGATTAAATAAATTTAAAAATAAATTTCCTGAATTACTTAAAGAGGAAAGCCATTAAAAATCCATTGGTAATTATTGTTTGCGAAACACCATACAATGTTGCCAAGGTAAATTAGTTATATTTGTATCGAGCCTAAATCCGGCAGCATTAAATTCTTTAACAGCTTGCTTTTCGCTCATTTTGTGAATTTTTTTTATCGGAACAGAATCATCTTCCAAACGATATTCAATCAAATAAATTTTACCTGTATCCTTTAATGCTTTTTTGATGGATAAAATAATTTCTTTTGGATAGTTAAATTCATGATATACATCAACCATAAGAATTTTATCAAAAGTATTTTCTGGTAGGTTTACAGATTTTTCATCACCTTGAATTAATTCAATATTAGTGTGTTTTTCAAACTTTGGATTTTTTAAAATAGCATTCAACATTTCTGGCTGAATGTCTACAGCATACACAAACCCTTTAGTATTTAAAGGTGCCATTTTAAACACATGATATCCAGAACCAGCACCAATATCTGCAATATTATCGGTAGTTTTAATATTCATGTTTTGAATTAGTGCAGTCGTATTTTCTTCTTTTTCACGAGAAGAACGTTCCAACCAATTAATGCCTTCATACCCCATCACATAAGCTATTTCTCTGCCTAAATACCATTTACCAATGCCATTAAAATCGCCTTTTTTGTAAGTGTAACCTATTGAAGAATTGATGTTTTCTTGACTATATAAAGAAAAACTTATGACAAAAATTAGTAAAAACGATAATGTAGTTTGATGAAAGTTTTTCATATTAATTGGAATTTATAGAGAGTTTACAAAATCTGTAAATACTTTTTTATGCAATGCAACATCTAAATTTGGCGCTAACGATGCACGTACAATATAATCTTTATCACCTTCTTTTGTAGTACCTTGCGTAGAGGTAGCAGGTACCGTCCAATAGCATCCTTTTAATTGCCCATAACTTACACAGAATTTACTTTCGTTCGGTATTTCTGTAATCATTAAGTGGATTAATTTTAAATTTAAAGCTCTCTTATAAGTCTCTTTTTCTTCTAAAGTAGCACCTTTTGTTGGTAAATCTAAAGAGAATACAGAGGGGGTAAATCCTTGTTGTGCTAATGTTTCTGAAACAAAATTAATTTTAGCTTCTGGCAACACTTCTTGAATAAAATTCACAAAATCTCTTGTATTTTTATAAGCTTCTAGAATCCTATTGTTCATACTTGGCAACTGCTCAGCAAGAATATCATATTGCTGTTTTGTAGCTTCATTATCACATAATGTTAAGTGATGCTCAATTTTGTCCATAACAGCCATTGCTTTAGTATTAGAAACACAATAACCAGCAGTACATTTACCTCCACTAGGAAATTTAGAACCACTAGCATAAGCGATACTTCTGCAAGTAGATAAAATTCTTCCTTCCCCTAAAAATTGATAGTTAGGACAAAAGGTTTGATCTAAAATAAAGATAGGATCTATCGCAGTTTCTCCAGAATTGGTATTTCGTTGTTTGGTTAAAACACGTTGTAAATCTTCTAGATTGGGAACTTCTACTCTTGGATTTGTTGGTATTTCTGCAATAATATAAGGTACTGCATCTTGTTTTGCTACTTCATCTAAAATACGGTTTATACTAGCAACCATATCATTATCACCATCTACAGGTAAATCGACTACTTCAATATTTTTATCTAGTGCAGCAACTCTTCTTGCTTGGTCGTTTGTACCTCCGTAACAATTTGGAGGAACAATAAATTTTATTGCTTTATTAGCATGATTTTGTTTGGCATTATCTACCAAACCCATCATAATTGCATATTGAATAGATAAACCACTAGAACCTAATAATGGAGTCGCTGTTGTACCTGTAATGTCTTTGATTAAATTTTGGACGATTTTTTTAGATTCATTAGCAATTGCAACCTTTTCGCTAGATGAAATTCCTAAAAATTGATGTAACGCTTTTAAGGAATTTAAAGGTGTCATAGCAACACTTTCTCTTCTTCTAACATGTTGAATTTCTGAAGTGTACTCTTTATTTCTCTCGCCATTTACCAATAGAACACTTCCTAGATTTGAGTATGCATTTACATAAAAATCTACAGACGAATTTAAATCTAAATTTTTAAAGTCCTCTTTATCAGCTATAAATAGGGTACTTGAATTGGTTTGTTGTATTTCACTTTCATCAGCAATGAAGTGTACCGTAAATTGATAACCGTAAACACGTTTCAAGGTTTCAAAATCAATGTTATTAAATTTTGAGTTTGAAAAATAAATAGCTGTATCTCTTTTTTTCAACAGGTTTTTTCTCAATACCGCTAAAATTGGCATGGTTAAAGAAGAAAAACAGATAACTTTATCTGGATGCAAATTATTTTGTTTACTCAAAACCCACTCTAAAATACAAGACAAAGGGTGCCCTAAACGAATATAATCATAGGCGGTTGGTAGTTGCCTTAAGGCTTCTTTATTGACAACATTCTTATGAAATAATGCTTCAAATTGCATTAAAAATTCACTTTTTGCAAAAGACTCATTATAAATATCTAGTCTATGAGTTGTTAAATTAACCCAATCGTTAGGCATGTTATCAACAACTTGAGCAATAAAATTATTTAATTTTTGATGTGTCATACGTTTAAAAAGAATCTTAAGAGGGTGATATGTTTGCTAAACTAGATCATTTGATTTAGCAAAATAATTGATGCAAAATTATATACTTTGTCGTCGAAAACCAACCAAAAGAATTACAAATTTAGTAATCTTTTAGCAGCGTTAAATGGTGTGGTTTTTCCATTTTTTAAATTCACAATTTCTTTGGTTAACTCCTTGATAATGTAAGGGTTGTTGTAGAAATTATCTTTTAATTGCTGGTTTATGGTAGAGAGCAACCAATATGTATTTTGCTCATTTCTTTTCTCTGTAAAATAATTGTTGTTTTTGGTGAGTTCAAGATATTCACCAATCATTTCATCAACCTTATCAATGTTCAAATTTTTCAACGCGCTTGCAGTTATAACTTTAGGTTGCCATTTGCTTTCTTTTAAAGGATATAAATGCAATGCTCTGTTAAATTCCACTTTAGCGATCTTAGCGTTTTTAGCATTATCACCATCAGCTTTATTAATAACAATGGCATCTGCCATTTCTATAATTCCTCTTTTAATGCCTTGTAATTCGTCTCCTGCACCAGCAAGTTTTAGTAATAAAAAGAAATCTACCATAGAGTGAACTACAGTTTCAGATTGGCCAACTCCTACAGTTTCAATAATAATAGTATCAAAACCTGCTGCTTCACATAAAATAATAGATTCTCTTGTTTTCTGAGCAACACCACCCAAAGAAGTTCCAGAAGGAGAGGGTCTAATAAATGCATTTTTATCGGTAACCAATTGCTCCATTCTAGTTTTATCGCCCAAAATAGATCCTTTATTAATAGAACTACTAGGGTCTACCGCTAAAACAGCAACTTTATGACCTTTTTTTGTGAGATGTTTTCCAAAAGCTTCGATAAAGGTACTTTTACCCACACCAGGAACACCAGTAATACCAATTCTTATAGCGTTATTTGAAAAAGGTAAACACTTTTCTAAGATTTCATTTGCTTTTTTTTGATGGTTAGCATTCGTACTTTCTACTAAAGTAATTGCCTTGCTTAGAAATGTAATGTTTCCTTTTAAAATTTGAGTTACAAATTCATCAACAGCGTTTTTTTTAGCTCTATTGATTTTTATTTTTTCTGCACTAGAAAAGTTAGTGGTCTCTGGTTTGATAACCCCTTCTTTTTCGTGTAATGCAGATTGTTTTTTATTCATTGTAAAAGATAAAATGTAAATTTAAAGATAAAAAAGTAATAATTTTTGCAACATTGTAAAAAATGCATACCCTCTAAGGTAATCACCTCTTTTAAAAAAACTTCTAATAAATTCCATTTCGCTATTCTTCTTAAAGTGTCTATCTTTATACCCAATAAATAGTCACGTATTTAATGGAGCTTTATAAAGAAAATCAACTTAGAATATACAATTCTCTTTCTAAAACGAAAGAGGATTTTAAACCCATCACAGAAGGTTATGTGGGGATGTATGTTTGTGGACCAACAGTTTACAGCAATGCACATTTAGGTAATGTAAGAACATTTATGTTTTTTGATGTAGTATATCGTTACTTACTGCATTTAGGTTATAAAGTTCGCTATGTACGTAATATTACAGATGCGGGTCATTTAGAAAATGATGCAGATGAGGGCGAAGATCGTATTTCAAAAAAAGCAAGACTAGAAGAAATAGAACCTATGGAGGTTGTGCAGAAATATACTGTAGATTTTCATAATGTGTTAGAAAATTACAATTTTTTACCACCTAGTATAGAGCCTACAGCCACTGGCCATATTGTAGAACAAATAGAAATGATTAAGGACATCATTGAAAAAGGTTTTGCGTATGAGGTTAATGGTTCCGTTTATTTTGATGTGTTAGCTTATAATAAAAAAGAAAATTATGGAATTCTTTCAGGTAGAAAAGTAGAAGACTTAATTCATAATACAAGAACTTTAGATGGGCAGTCAGATAAGAAAAATCCACAAGATTTTGCCTTATGGAAAAAAGCTGACGAAAGACATATTATGCGTTGGCCTTCCCCTTGGTCTGATGGTTTTCCTGGTTGGCATTTAGAATGTTCTGTAATGAGTACCAAATATTTAGGAGAAAGTTTTGATATTCATGGAGGGGGAATGGATTTAAAATTTCCACATCACGAATGTGAAATTGCACAGTCTAAAACTTGTTCTGGAGTAAAACCCGTGAACTATTGGATGCACACAAATATGTTGTTGCTAAATAGTCAAAAAATGGCAAAATCTACAGGTAATTTTATTTTACCAAATGAGATTTTAACAGGTGATAATGATATTTTACCAAAAGCATTTTCTGCATCTGTGGTACGTTTCTTTAACATGCAAGCGAATTATAGAAGCATTTTAGATTTTTCGGGTGATGCTTTAGAAGCCTCAGAAAAAGGGCATTCTAAATTAATGGAAGCGATTTCTTACCTTGAGACAATAGAAGCAGGTAGCTCATCTACATTTGATGTCGAAAGTTGGAGAAATGATTGCTATGCAGCAATGAATGATGATTTTAATACACCAATTTTAATAGCTCAATTGTTTGAAGCAGTAAAATTAATC
Organism: uncultured Polaribacter sp.; assembly: GCA_938084845.1. Taxonomy (GTDB): domain Bacteria; phylum Bacteroidota; class Bacteroidia; order Flavobacteriales; family Flavobacteriaceae; genus Polaribacter. The sequence goes on from CALKEB010000004.1 coordinate 14,025, forward strand.
AATCAAATCAAAGATGGTAAAGGTGCTTTAACAACAGCAGATTTAATCGTATTTAAAACAACCATAAACGCATTTGTTTTTGATGTACTAGGTTTAGTAGGGGAAGATGCCCAAGATAATACGGATAAAATAAAAGGTGTTGTAGCGTTATTAATTAAGTTAAGAAAAGAGGCTAGAGAGAATAAAGATTGGGCTTTATCAGATCAGATAAGAGATGAGCTAATCAATTTAGGAATTCAACTAAAAGATGGTAAAGACGGTACTACTTTTTCTATAAATTAAATACAATTGAACCTTTTGGTTCTTTACATATATCAAATAATTGAAAAAAATACTTTCATATCCTTTTGTATTGTTGGTTCGTTTTTACCAAACAGCAATATCACCTTTTACCCCATCTACCTGTAGGTATAGCCCTACTTGTTCTCATTACACTATAGAAGCTTTACAAAAATATGGGTTATTTTCTGGAGGTTGGTTATCTTTGAAACGTATTTTTAGTTGTCATCCTTGGGGAGGATCAGGTTATGATCCTGTACCAGAGGAAATTAATAGAAATAAGTTTAAAACGAAATAAAATTTTAAAGCATTTATGAATTTTTTAGCAATAGAATGGAATCCATCTTTAGGAATTGACTTAGGATTTTTTACTGTTAGGTGGTATAGCTTAATGTTTGTAGCTTCTTTTTTATTAGGCTTGCATTTTATGAAAAAGATCTTAATAAAAGATGAAATACCTCAAGAAAAATTAGATACTCTTTTTATGTATGTTTTTGTTTCTATGCTTGTAGGAATGCGTTTAGGAGATGTCTTTTTTTACAGTTGGGATTATTACCAAGATCATTTATTAGAAATTATTATTCCTTTTAAACAAGTTAATGGTACTTGGAAATTTACTGGGTTTACCGGTTTTGCAAGTCATGGTGCAGCTATCACTATAATACTTGCAATGTATTTTTATGCTAAAAAACATTTACAAAAACCTTGGCTATTTATTTTAGACAGACTAGCAATTATGGTAGCTTTAGCAGGGTTTTTTATAAGATCTGGTAATTTTTTTAATTCAGAAATTTACGGAAAAGCAACAAACTCTGATTTTGGAATTATTTTTAAAGCTAATGGAGAAGACTTTGCGAGGCACCCGACTCAATTGTATGAAGGGTTTAGTTATTTAATTCTATTTTTAATCATGTGGTATCTCTATTGGAAAACCGATAAGAAAAATCAAACAGGTTTCCTATTTGGTTTATTTATGGTGGTATTATGGTCACTGCGTTTTTTTATAGAGTTTTTAAAAGAAGCTCAAGTAGATGGGAGAGAAGATTGGGTATTTAATTCATTAAATACAGGACAAGTTTTAAGTATCCCATTAATTTTAATAGGTATTTGGTTAATGTTTAGAAAATCTTTAAAATAGGTAATAGTAGCGATATGAAAAAACTAAAAGAAAGATGGGGTATAGAGAGTAATTGGTCTATAGTTGCAATTTTAATAGTATTTGCAATTAATGGTTCTTTTGCTGCTTGGGTAGCCAAACCTATTACAGCTTTTTTAGGATTAAGTCCGGATACTATTTCTGGTTGGATTTATTGGCCATTACGAATACTTTTAATTTTTCCAATATATCAACTTACCTTACCAATTGTTGGCTGGTTTTTTGGACAGTTTAAATTCTTTTGGGCTTTTGAAAGAAAGTTTTTAACTAGATTAGGATTGGGTTTTTTATTTAAGCAGTAACTTCAGCTTCCTTATTTTTATTTTCTTTCTTTATTACGTAGTTGTATATCCAAATTAGGGTAAAGGTTGGTATCATATTAGAAAAGGGAATTATCTCTTCCAAAAAACTAACAATACCTGCAACTTTACCTAAATTTCCTTTATACATTCTGGTCATTAGATAACCAGAAAGTGGCGCCCAAATAATATCAAAGGGAAGTAATGTGGCCATACCAATACCGTCAAAAATGATACTTAAAATTAATTTTTTATACTTATTGTTCATAGTTTACAAAATGATAATTTTTAGCTAAAGATAAATTATATAATAATAGGTATTTATGTTTATAATAACTCAATATAATGGATTTTAATACATTTATAAAGCAACTTGATGATTTAAAGAAGCAAGACTTAGGTGGTTTAGAAGCTCAGTTTAAACTTCCGCCAGAGTTAAGGTTAGCATATAATCAACAAAAGATTGCTTCAAAAAACCCTAAAAAAGCAGCTGTTTTGGCATTGTTTTATCCAAGTGAATCCACTAACGAAGTATTACTCTTGTTAACCCAAAGGGCTAGTTATAAAGGAACACATTCATCTCAGATAAGTTTTCCAGGAGGAAAAGTAGAAAAAAATGACAATAGTTTAGCCCAAACAGCCATTAGAGAAACATTTGAGGAAGTAGGTATCCGTAAAAATGAGATTCGTATTATTAGAGAAATGACACCTGTGTATATACCTCCAAGTAATTTTTTAGCAACTCCATATATGGGGTTTACATTAGCTAGACCTTCGTTTAAAACAAATCATGAAGTCGCCGAAATTATAGAGGTAAACTTAAAAGAATTGCTATCGGAAAAAAATATTACAACGGTTGCTATGACTACTTCTTATATGAATAAAACAAAGGTTCCTGCCTTTTCAATTCAAAATAAAATTATTTGGGGAGCTACTGCAATGATGCTCTCAGAAATTAAAGATTTATTAAAAATGGTCATTTAATGAATTGTTTTGTAGATTTGTCAACTTATAAATTATTTTTTAATGCCAATATTTAAAAGAAATCCTTTTGGTCATTTTTTGTTTTTAAAAAAAATGATTATCAGAATTTTCGGAGTAATTTCTCATGGAAGATATCGAAAATTTAATAATCTAACTATAGAAGGATCAGAAATATTAAGAAATTTACCAGATAAAAATGTACTTTTTATTTCTAACCATCAAACTTATTTTGCAGATGTTGCTGCAATGTTTCATGTGTTTAATGCCTCTTTAAGCGGTAGGGAAGATTCTATAAAAAATATTGGATATATATGGAATCCAAAATTAAATATTTATTTTGTAGCTGCAGGCGAAACTATGAAGTCTGGACTTTTACCAAAAATTTTTGCGTACGCAGGTTCTGTATCTATTGAAAGAACTTGGAGAAGTGGTGGTAAGGATGTGAAGAGGCAAGTTAAAAATTCTGATATTTCTAATATTGGTAAAGCCATAAAAGATGGTTGGGTTATTACATTTCCTCAAGGCACTACAACACCTTTTAAACCAATTAGAAGAGGCACCGCTCATATCATAAAAACATTTAAACCTGTTGTAGTACCTATTGTTATTGATGGTTTTAGACGGTCTTTTGATAAAAAAGGGCTGCGCATTAAAAGAAAGAACGTATTACAGTCTATGGTAATTAAAGATCCATTAGAAATTGATTATGAGAATGAAGATGTTATAGAAATTGTTAAAAAAATTGAAGTTGCGATTGAGCAACACCCTTCATTTTTAAAAGTACTTTCTCCAGAAGAGGCAGAAGAATATTTAAAGACAGAAGAGGAGCTTAATAAAAAGAGAACTTTTTGGAAATCTTAATGTAGTATATTTCTACTAAAAAAAGCTTCACTTAATAAGTGAAGCTTTTTTTGTTATTAAAACCTACTATTATTTTGCAGGTAATATTTTACCAATACACTCCCCAAATCCAATACGAACTTTATCATTTTTACAATGTGCTCTCATAATAACCGTATCATTGTCATTAATGAATTTTCGGGTGGTGCCATCTTTTAATGTGATAGGATTTTGACCTTTCCAAGTTAACTCTAACATAGACCCAAAACTATCTTTGGTTGGGCCAGATATAGTTCCTGATCCCATCATATCTCCAGATTCTACAGGGCAACCATTAACAGTGTGATGTGCTAATTGTTGTGCCATAGTCCAATACATATACTTAAAGTTAGAATTTGCAACTACAGTTTCTTCTCCGTTTTCTGGTTGAATGCCTACTTGTAAATGAATGTCATAGCTCCCTTTTCCTTTTTGTTTTAAATACGGTAATGGTTCATGCACTTGCTTTGGGTTTTCAGTTCTAAATGGCTCTAAAGCATCTAAAGTTACAATCCAAGGTGAAATTGTAGATGCAAAACTTTTTCCTAAAAAAGGGCCAAGAGGAACATACTCCCAAGCTTGAATATCTCTTGCAGACCAATCATTAAATTGTACCAAACCAAAAATATATTCTTCGGCTTCTTCAATAGGTATGCGCTCTCCTAAAACATTGGCATCTGTGGTAATAAAAGCCATTTCTAGTTCAAAGTCCAATAGTTTAGTGGGGCCAAAACCTGGAGTTTTGCTTCCCTCTACAGGTCTTGTTTGTCCATAAGGTCTACTAATTGGTGTTCCTGAAGGAATAATAGAAGAACTTCTACCATGATACCCTATTGGAATATGAAGCCAATTTGGGAGTAGTGCATTTTCTGGTTCTCTAAATAAAGAACCCACATTGGTAGCATGTTCTTTGCTCGCATAGAAATCTGTATAATCTCCTACAGCTACTGGCAATAACATTTCTACTTCATCCATTCTAAAGATAATTTTATCTTTATGATCGGCATTGTCTCTTAACGTTCCGTTAGTTACATCAAAAACTTCTGCGATTCTATTTCTTACTAAACGCCAAGTTTTTCTTCCGTCTGCAATAAAATCATTTAAGTTATCTTGTAAAAACATATCATCTGTTAATGGAATACCTTCAAAATAGCCCAGTTGATGAAATGCTCCTAAATCAATAGCAAAGTCACCAATTCTAGTTCCAATTGTAATAATATCGTCTCTAGTAATAAATACCCCAAAAGGAATATTCTGAATTGGAAAATCTGAATTTTCATCGACTTTTAACCAAGATTTTCTTTTTGGATTATTTGCAGTTATAATCATTTCGTTTTAATTTTCAATTTATTCAAACCTACATAATTTTTGATCATTTTTAAACAAAAAATTCTTAAAAAAATAAAAATATATCAACTTTAATATATTTCTCGTAATTATTAATAACTTGTTAAAAACATGGCAAGAAACCCTTTATTAAGACTTCATTTTTAATTATTTTTGTAAACTACTAAATAATAGCAAAATGCAAATAGACAATCAAATTTTTGACCTTATTCAAGAAGAAAAGGAAAGACAATTAAATGGTTTAGAATTAATAGCATCTGAGAACTTTGTGAGCGATCAAGTAATGCGAGCTCAAGGATCTATTGTTACCAATAAATATGCTGAAGGATATCCTGGAAAAAGGTATTATGGAGGTTGTGAAATTGTAGATATTATAGAGCAAATAGCCATTGATAGAGCTAAAGAATTATTTGGAGCAGAATATGTAAACGTTCAGCCTCATTCTGGTTCACAAGCCAATACAGCTGTTTTTGCAGCTTGTTTAAAGCCAGGAGACAAAATATTAGGCTTTGATTTATCTCATGGAGGGCATTTAACACATGGCTCTCCAGTAAATTTTTCTGGTAAGTTATATGAAACTTCTTTTTACGGCGTAGAAAAAGAAACAGGGGTTTTAAATTATGATAAAATTCAAGAAACTGCTACTGCTGAATTGCCTAATCTAATTATTGCTGGTGCTTCTGCCTATTCTAGAGATATTGATTTTAAAAGGTTTAGAGAGATTGCAGATTCTGTTGGTGCGCTATTAATGGCAGATATTTCACATCCAGCAGGAATGATAGCAAAGGGTATTTTAAATGATCCAATTCCTCATTGTCATATTGTAACTTCTACAACCCATAAAACATTAAGAGGTCCAAGAGGTGGTATTATAATGGTTGGTAAAGATTTCGAAAACCCTTTTGGGGAAACATTAAAAAGTGGTAAACCTAAAATGATGTCTATGTTGTTAAACTCTGCTGTTTTTCCAGGAAATCAAGGAGGACCGTTAGAACATGTTATTGCCGCAAAAGCAATTGCTTTTGGAGAGGCATTAACAGATGAGTTTTTAGAATATCAAATTCAAGTAAAAGAAAATGCTGCAGCAATGGCTAAAGCATTTGTAGCAAGAGGGTACGATTTAATTTCTGGCGGTACTGATAACCATTGCATGTTAATTGATCTTAGAAATAAAAATATTTCGGGTAAAGATGCAGAAATCGCATTGGGTAAAGCAGACATTACAGTAAACAAAAACATGGTTCCTTTTGATGATAAAAGTCCGTTTGTAACTTCTGGTATTCGTGTTGGGACACCTGCGATTACAACTCGTGGTTTAAAAACTGAAGACATGGAAGCTGTTGTAAACTTCATAGATGAAGCCATACAAAATGCAGATAATGATGAGGCGTTGCATGAAATAGGAGAGCGTGTTTCTGATATGATGCGTTCTAGAAGACTTTTTGTAATGTAAACGTATTCCAATACAAATAAAAAAAGCATCAAGAATTTCTTGATGCTTTTTTTATTAAAATTGTGGAGTACTATTCGTTTAATTCTGCTCTGTTGATAATATTCTCTGGCATAGATTTTTTCGCTTTCGCCCCCATTTTCTTTAATTTCTCTACACTTGTAATCAGATTTCCTCTTCCATCAAAAAGTTTATTCATTGCATTGGAATATTCTTTTTTACTATCGTCTATTCTTTTTCCAATGCCTACTAAATCAGCAAGCAATCCTTGAAACTTGTCGTAAAGAGCACCAGCTTGTCTTGCAATTTCTATTGCATTTCGTTGTTGTTTTTCGTTATTCCACATCGAATCTATAGTTCTTAATGTAGCCAATAGAGTAGAAGGAGTAACAATAACAATATTTTTTTCAAACGCTTTATTATATAAATGGTTATCTGCATTTAAAGCCACTGCAAATGCTGGTTCTATAGGTATAAACAGCAATACAAAATCAGGAGAATCTATTTGATGTATGTCTTCATATTTTTTATCTGAAAGTTGTTCAATATGTCTTTTTAAAGAATTTATGTGCTCTTTTAAGTGCTGATTTTTTAAAGTTTCTTCCTCTTCATTAATAAAACGCTCATAAGCAACTAAAGATACTTTAGAATCTACAATCATTTTTTTATTATCTGGCAGTTGGATAACTACATCAGGTATTACTCTTTTTCCATCTTCTGAAGTGAAACTCTGTTGCACAAAATATTCTCTATCTTTTTCTAAACCTGACTTCTCTAAAACACGCTCTAACACCAATTCGCCCCAATTTCCTTGCATTTTTGTATCCCCTTTTAATGCTTTAGTTAGGTTTATCGTATCCTTACTCATTTGGGCATTTAATTGCTCTAAATTTTTTAGCTGAGTTTCTAAAGCAGACTGAAAACCTGCTCTTTTTAAATCGCTATCCGAAACCTTTTTCTCAAAATTTTGAATTTTCTTTTCTAAAGGTTCTAAAATATTTTTAATATTTTCTCTGTTCTGATGGGTAAATTTGGTAGACTTCTCTTCAAGAATTTTATTGGCTAATACTTCAAAATCGTTGGTAAATTTTTTCTGTAAATTTTCTACTTCTTTTTGATGTTCTTCTAATTTTTTTTTAAGGTATTTTATTTCAGAATCTTGTATGCTGTTTTTTTGTAGCAAGTGTTCTTTTTCTTGCTGATTCTTTTTAACCTCAGTTTGTAAGTTTGTATAATTATTTTCAACAGCCTCTTTTGATTGTTGCGATAATAATATTCTTTCTTCTAGTGTAGATTTTTCTTTTTCTAAACTTGTTTTTTCTTTTTCAAAATTAATTTTTGCTAATAGCTTACCCACATAAAGTCCTATGACGCTAAAAATCAGTCCTATTAAAAAGTATGTAATTAATTCCATCATTGTGTCAAATTTAGTCCTTAAATTTATAACTTTTAAAACAGAGAATGAAACGATTCGCAAAATTTATATTCTTTACTATTTTAGGCTGGAAAATTGAAGGTACTTTTCCAAAAGAGATTAAAAAATACATTGTTATTGCTGCACCTCATACAAGTTGGTTAGACTTTCCTATTGCTATTTTTACAAGACTATGTACAGGAGTTATGATTCATTTTATTGGAAAATCATCTTTATTCAAAGGTCCTTTTGGATTTATTTTTAGAGCTTTAGGAGGAACACCAGTGCATAGAGATAAAAACAATGATACAGTAAAGTCTATTGTTACACTATTTCAAAGTAAAAAAGAATTTAGATTGGGTTTATCTCCAGAAGGAACAAGACAAAAAGTTTCTCAGTGGAAAACAGGTTTTTACTATATCGCTAAAGGTGCCAATGTGCCAATAGTAATGGCAACATTAGATTTTGAATTTAAAAAAGTAAAAATAGCAGCACCATTTTATCCAACTGATCACAAAGAAAAAGATTTCGAAGTTTTTAAAGCATTTTATGCCAATGTAAAAGGTAGAAACCCTGAATTGTCTTAATAAGCTGTATTTCAATACTTTAAAACTATAGTTTATGTATAACAACAGTACATAGACTTACTAGAAAAAAAAATGATTTAATAATCAAAACGCAAAACATTTTTTTAAAAAGCCTTGAATACATTTATTATTGTAGTTTATTTGATTGTAAGTTTCCCGATTTTATTTTGGCCACTTAGCCAAGCTGTATTTTTATCTACAAAGGTTATTGCATAAAAACCTTTTTTAGAAACTTCTACCCAGCTAACTCCACCATCATTAGAATAAGAAATTCCTGTTTTACCCACTGCAAAGACCTCTTTTCCACCTGAATTTGGTACATACTTTACTGCGCTTTTGTAATTAGGGTTTTTTCCATCTGCAACGAGTTGCCAAGTTCTTCCACCATCAGTAGTAATGGCTTTGTTTGCTTGGTTTTCTTTTGGCTTTGAATAGTCACCACCAATAACTATTCCTGTAGTTGAGTTATAAAAGTCAATAGAATAAATTCCTTGAGGACCATTACCTTGTATTATAGGAGTATCATATACTTGCCAAGTAAAACCAAAATCGTCTGACTTTAAAATTCGCGCTCTTTTTCCGCCTGAAGCAATCCAAACAGTACTGTCTATTGTTTTAATATTGGTATTACTGGCAGCAAAAAAAGCTTCTCCATTTTCAATAGGAGGTAGTTTAGCGCATGGTATTTTATGCCAAGTAGTACCAGCATCCTTTGTAATTAGGATAGAAGCACAATTTTCTGTTGGGTCACCAACTGCAATACCATGAAGATTATCATCAAAAAAAGTAATTGCATCGTAAAAAACGTTTTCATTTTCTTCTTTATAAACCAATTTATGGTGGTCTTTAGTAATTTTATACAACAAAGCAGGATTTCCTGTAGCTAAAGCAAAATAATTGTTGCCATTAAATGCTACGCTTCTAAAGTGAGGTATTAAAGTATCTGCATACACAATATTTTGAAGATGTAAATCAGAATTTTCATTCGTTTTAAAGCCGATATTTCCCCTAGATCCTGCATAAAAAATACGTAAACTATCTGAAGCATATATAGCTCTAATACTAGAATTTGCAATCTTAAACTCTTTAATATCAACATTGGTTATTATTCTTGACGTGTATTTTTGATTGCATGCAGAAAAACAAACAAATGTGATAATATATAGCGCTATTCTTTTCATTTTTGATATTTTTATTCCTCTAAAATAATAAATCATTTAGAGACTATGAAAAAAGCATTGGTTATTTCTGGAGGAGGAAGTAAAGGAGCATTTGCAGGAGGAGTTGCACAGTATTTAATGAACGAAGAAAATAAAGATTATGATTTATTTTTAGGAACTTCTACAGGTAGCTTAATGGTTTCTCATTTAGCATTAAATAGGTTAGATGAACTAAAGGAGTTATATACCAATGTAAATCAGAAAACAATTTTTAGTATCAATCCTTTTAAAATTAAAAGAGTTTCTGGAGAAAAAGTAATTAGTATTCATCATTTTAATGTGTTGCGAAATTTTTTTAGAGGAAAAAATACTTTTGGAGAGAGTAAAAACCTTAGAAAGTTAATTAGACGTAACATAACAAAAAAAATGTTTGAAGAAATACAAGCAAAAAATAAGGAAATTGTAGTTACAGTATCCAATTTAACTGCGAATCAGATTGAGTATAAATCGAGCAATGAAAGCACTTATGAAGATTTTTTAGATTGGATTTGGGGTTCATGCAATTATGCACCATTTATGAGTGTTTTAAACAAAAATAAGCAACAATATGCTGATGGTGGTTTCGGTTCATTAATTCCGATAAGAGAGGCTATTTTAAGAGGTGCAACAGAAATTGATGCTATAATTTTAGAAACAGAAGTAACCCAATTTAATAGATTGCCCTCTAAAAACCCTTTTTCCTTATTGTTTGATGTTTTTGATTTTATGCTTACTCATGTAGAAAAACACAACATAACCATTGGTAAATTAGCAGCTAAACATAAAAATGTTAAGTTAAATTTATATTATACACCTACAATTTTAACAACAAATTCATTAGTTTTTGATCAAAAATTAATGAGAAAATGGTGGTTGTCTGGTTTTGAGTTCGCAAAATCAAAACAAGAAGAGCTAATGAGTGATTTTAGACCAGATATTCTTACCGACAAAGAGGTGATAGAAGGAAGGCAACAACTTAAAGATTAACCTTACATTACCTTAAAGGAAATTCTATTATTTCAGATATCATTCTGTTACTCGCTGGTGTTGCTAACTTCGAATCATAAATTTCGTTTAAAAAATATTGTTTTTTAGTATTTGTATTTTCTTTTGCACCAGTTATAATGTATTCTAATGTTCTTGCTAATAAAGGTTCTGATGGCGCTCCTAATATTCCTAAATTTTCGAAATCTTCTCTAAGTTCAATACCTGATATATCTATTCCAGGTGAAATTCCATTTGGATAATTTTCATTAATTTTGTTTGTGATTTCTAATACCAATGGCTGTAAAGCATACCGATGATCGGTGTTAAAATTACTTCCTGTTTTTCTTAAATTATCAGAATCATATAATGTTAAAGAGCCTACTTGTTTTCCAACTGTTTTTGCACCAACCAATTTTACATCTATATATGCGCTTAATGCATTGATAACCAATTCAGAAGCAGAGGCTGTTGCACTAGAGGTAATAATGTAAACACGATTTAATTCAAGACTTTTTATTGATTCTTCTACTAAAACGGAACCATTTGAATCTGTATTTCTAATTTTATTTGTAAAGTTATTTATAAAAAGTTCTGGTGGATTTGCATTGCGTATTTTTTGATTCCAAAGTTCTTTAGAAAATACCATATCTGTAAATTGGCCAGTAATCATGCTACCTAAGTAAGTAGCTGTTTTTGTAGAACCTCCAGGATTATATCTTAAATCTATAATTAAATCATTTATATTTTGTGCTTTAAAATTAGAAAATACTGCATTTAATTCAGCATCATAATTACTAGCAAATTGATTATACATAAAGTATCCAATCTTTTGGTTATTTACCTCAATAGTTTTGTGAATAGCAATAGGATTCTCTTGTAAATCTGTTTTTTCTAGTGTAACAAAATCTCCATTATCAATAGGATCTCCATTATTATAATCTGCAAACCCCATCGTATACGTTGTATTCTCCGAAAATAGAAGTGTTCTAAAATTATTTTCTGTTAGTTGTTGTCCGTTTATGGTAGTAAAAAGCTGCCCTCTAGTAATGTTTTTCGATGCTGCATCTGAATTTTGAACAACATAGCGAACGTAACCAAAAACGTTATTGGTAAGTGTTTTATACCTTACCAGTCCAAACTCTATTCCATTACTTAAATTAAGACCTTGAAAAGAATTTTCCAACCTAATATAATCATCAACAATTACAGAAAAACGATCTTCAGGTCTATTTAATAAATTTTCAAAAACGGTTTCGGGTTCTGTAAAGTTTCTAAAATAAGTATACAACTCATTAAAAGTACCGAAACGATTGTCTGCCAAATCTGGGACCTCTTCTTGCCAATAGTAGAAAACATTAAGGCCTTTCCAAATAAAATAATTTATATCATCTTGGACATTTACCTCTAACATAGGTTCTAAAGGTGTTTTTTCGCAACTTGTTACCGTAAATAAGTAAAGAATTAAAAAAGTTTTTAAAAGTGTTTTCATAATGGATGAGGTTATTATATGTAATTTTTCCAATTTTATAAATCGGTGTCAATTAATTTTTTTCCGTATTGCAATGTAATTATTTTTATTTTTTCAGATACTTTGTAACAAAATAAATAGTTAATCGTCCTAATAATGTAAACCTAATAGAATATATTTCAGATTATTAGTGTAAACATGTTGTTTTTATGAACCAATCAGACTTTTTAGAAGTTATTTTACCATTTAAAGATAAAGTTTTTAGATTGGCAAAAAGGTTGTTGGTGTCAAAAGAAGAAGCAGAAGACGCCACACAAGAATTAATTTTTAAATTGTGGAAGAATAAAAATAAAATTAGAGATTATAAAAATGTCGAGGCTTTTGCAATGACCATGACCAAAAATTATTGTTATGATCGTTTAAAAAGTAAGCAAGCAAATAATTTAACGTTAGTTCATAGCAATTATAAAGAGAATGAAACAACATTAGACAAAAAGTTAGAATATAGAGATAGTGTTCAGCAAGTTCATCAATTGATTGAAAAATTGCCAGAAAATCAAAAATTAATTATGCAATTAAGAGACATTGAACAATACAGTTTTGATGAAATATGTAAGATTCTTGATATGAAATCAACAGCAGTAAGAGTTGCACTATCTAGAGCAAGAAAAACAGTCAGAGAGGCATTAATAAAAAAACACAACTATGGAATTAGCTAACATAGAAAATTTATTAAAAAAATACGAAGAAGGTACTACATCACTTCAAGAAGAAGCAAAATTAAAAAAGTATTTTACGTCTAAAGATGTAGCCCCTCATTTGGAAGAATACAGCTTGTTGTTTAACTATTTTTCAATGGCTAAAGATGCTGTTTATCAAAAAGAAATATCATTAAGCCATAAGAAATCTAAACCAAAAAATTACAAGTGGTTATCTATAGCTGCTTCTGTATTGGTTTTATTTTCTGTTTTTTTAGGACAACAAGAATTTAAAGAGTATCAAGAACGTAAAAAGGTAGAAAAAATATATAAAAATGTTACTAAAGGTTTTTCTCTTTTATCTAGTAATTTAAAGAAAGGAACAAAAGCAATAGATCAATTTTATGTCCAAGAAACAAAAATTAATAAAATTTTAAAATAAACACTAAAAATTAAGTAAATTCAATAATTATGAAAAAAATAATACTAGTACTAGCCCTTGCATTGGCTCCAATATTTTCTAATGCTCAATCTATTTTTAATCGTCTAGAAAACTTAGAGGGAGTAGACATGATTGTGGTAAACAAAGATGCGTTTGAATTGTTAAATAAATTTAAGCCAAAAGATGTAAATGTAGAAGGGAATGATGTGATGCAAGCTTTTGAAATGTTAAATGAACTTAAAGAGTTTAAAATGTTTTCTACAGATGACTTTGCCATTGCAAATAAAATGGAAAGCATGGTTAATTCTGCCATTAAGAGTGGAAATCTTACTGAATTAATGCGTATTAAAGAAGATGACTCTAGAGTTAAAATATATGTAAAAGCTACAAAAAATAAAGATTTTGTAAGTGAAGTTTTAATGTTTGTTAAAGGAATTGATAAGAAAACAAATGGTATGTCTGAAGCTATGGTTTTGTCGTTGTTAGGGAATATAGATATTAATAAAATGGCTGACTTTACAGATAAAATTGTTAAAGAAAACAGGTAATATAAAGTAAATTTCTTAAGGGTAAGCCTTTAATATATCAATCAAAAAATAGTTATATGAAAAAAATATTCAACGTGTTTGCTTTTCTATTAGTTGTAGTACTAATGAATTCTTGTAATACTAAAAACTCTTTACAATCGTACTTGGTAGAGACGAGTGGTAAAGAAGGTTTTTATACAGCAGATATTCCTTTAAGTTCAGTTTTATCTGTAGAATCTGATGTGGCAATGGATGTGCAAGAAACCATGAAAAGTGTAAAGAAAATCAATGTGGTTTTTTTACCAAAAACAGCGGCTAACGAAGCAGTATTTACTATTGAAAAAAATAAATTAAAATCTATTTTTAAAAATAACGATACCTATAAGAGTTTAATGACTATGAAATTACAAGAGATGAATGTTTCTGTATTTTATGCTGGAAAAACAGCGGCAATTAATGAAATTGTTGCTTTTGGTTATGGAGATTCAAATGGAGTAGGAGTAGTTAGATTATTAGGTGACAATATGGATCCTTCTAAAATAATAACCCTATTAAATAATGTAAGTATGAGTAAAAATGGTCTTGATGATATTAAAAATGTTTTCAAAATCATTTAGTCGTATTATTGTAAACTAAAATTAAAACACCAAAATTTACTTTTGGTGTTTTTTTATCCAAGGAATTTAACTGACCATTAACAGCTACTACCCACAGTTTTATTATTTTTGACTATTCTAGAAAATTAGAATTATGAAATTTACCCATATAGTTTTTTTAAGTTGCTTTTTTGTTAGTTTCTCCTTTTTAGCACAAAATACACGTTATAAATCTTCAAGAAATAAAGAGATAGATGTAGTGCATACAAAGTTAAAAGTTGCTTTTAATTTTGATAATAAAACAATGGATGGAGAGGCTTGGATTACTTTAAAATCGCATTTTGAAGCTACGAATACGTTGCTTTTAGACGCTAAAGGCATGGTAATTCATAATGTTTTATTAGAAGATAAAAAACTAGCTTATGATTATGATGAGTTTGTTTTGAACATAGCACTTCCTAAATATTATAAAAAAGATGAGGCTTTTACAGTACACATTACCTACACAGCAAGACCAGAAAAAGTAAAAGACAAAATAACAAAACAGCTTACGAATGCTAAAGGTTTATACTTTATAGATGCTAGTGCCTCTAAACCTTCTTCATCTATGCAAGTTTGGACACACGGACAAACACAAGCAAACTCAGCTTGGTTTCCAACCATTGATGCACCAAATCAAAAAATGAGTCAAGAAATATACATAACTGTTCCTAAAACATACCAAACACTTTCTAACGGGAAACTCATTAGTAAAACAACAAAGGATAATAATAGAACAGATTATTGGAAACAAGACAAAAAACATGCACCTTATTTGACTTTTATGGGAATTGGTAAGTTTACAGTTGTTAATGATTTCTATAAAGACCTACCAATATCCTATTATCTAAAAGAAGAATATGCCCCCTATGCAAAGGCTATTTTTGGATTGACTCCAGAAATGATAGAATTTTTTGAAAATAAGTTAGCAATACCTTTTCCTTGGAGTAAGTATAGTCAAATTGTTGTAAGCGATTTTATTACTGGAGCCATGGAAAATACTACTGCAGTGGTTCATGGAGAGCAAGCTTACCAAACCCCAGGCCAATTAATAGATAATAATACACAAGAGAACACCATTGCCCAGCAAATTTTTAATCATTGGTTTGGAAATTTAGTAACTGCAGAAAGTTGGTCTAATTTAACATTGAATGCATCTTTTGCTAGTTATGGTGCCTATTTATGGAGTGAATACAAATATGGTAAGATTGCTGCAGAAATGCATTATTTTGAAAAAGTTGAAGCCTATAAAAACAGCCAAGATCAAAACAAAAGTTTGGTGCGCTATACGTATGACGAAACAGATGAGCTATTCGATTTAGTAACTTATAATAAAGGATTAGCGGTTGTTCATATGTTAAGAGATTATTTAGGCGATGAAGCTTTTTTTAAAGGTTTAAACGCATACTTAACGACTTACAAATTTAAAACGGCAGAAGTACATCAATTAAGAATGATTTTTGAGGAGCTAACTGGTAAAGATTTAAATTGGTTTTTTAATCAATGGTATTTTGGAGTAAATCATCCAAAGATTGAAATTTCTTACGATTATAATACATTAAGAAAAACAGTTACTGTAAACATAAAGCAATTACAGAAAGAAGTATTTAAATTTCCGTTTGCAATAGACATTTTTGAAGGTTTAAAAAGAACTAGGCATAAGGTTTTTATCACGGGTAATGACGCTTCTTTTACTTTCCCTTACACTAAAATGCCAAATCTAATTCAGGTTAATGCAAATAATGTTTTGCTTTGTAAGGTGTATGAAAATAAAATATTGAGTGAATATATTTTTCAATTAAAAAATGCAGACAATTTTGCACATCGAACAGAAGCTTTATTTCAAGTAGCAACAAAACAAGATGACAAAGCTGCTTTTAATGCCATTGTAAATGCTTTAGACGATGATTCTTATCAAATTAGAAAGTTAGCACTTCAGCAAATTGATTTAATTAATAAATTTTCTAAAAAAGAAGCCATAAAAAAAATAATGATTATGGCTAATAATGACCCTAAGACTTTGGTGCAAGCAGAAGCAATAAGTACATTAGGAAAGTTAATTGACCCTGAGTTAAAACCAATTTTTGAACAAGCATTAACTAGCCAGTCCTATTCAGTTTTAGGTAAGGCTTTAGTATCTATGTACTATGTAGATAAAGCATTAGCCATTCAAAAATCTAAAGAATTACCAGACGAAGTTCGTAAAATTCTTGCCACCCCATTAACAAAAATATTTATAGAAGCCAAAGATGAATCAGAATTACCATTTGTTGCTAAAAGTGTTATTTCTGGTATGTATTTAGCAAATGACGATGCAACTAAAGTATTGTATCAAAAAGCATTCGATCAAATTTCTGTTACTAATAACACTATTGCTATTCAGAATCTTGTGGATGATATGGTTTTAAAAGGAAATGAATACAAAGGGTTTAACTTTGATAAAATAATGATTAATCTGATGAGAACAATGGTTGATCAACAGCAAAAAGGAAATAAAACAAATGCTCAAAAAAATATTGAGATCATTAAAACAGCCATGTCTAAATTGTTATAGCGATTCTAAAGTGAGATGAACATCACATTTTAAAATAGTTTTTTTAGAGTAAAGAAACTGTCAGTAATAAAATCAGCATTTTTTAAAGTTTGGTCTTTAACTTTAGGATTTTTGTATCCAATAACAAATATTCCAGCACCGTTAGCCGCTTGTATTCCATTATCGGAATCTTCAATTACAATACAGTTTTCTTTAAGTGTTTTTCCTAAAATCGCTGCTTTTTCAAAAATTTCTGGATGTGGTTTAGAAGCTTTTAAATCTGCACCACTAATTTTTGCTAAGAAAAAATCTTGTAATTCAAATCTATTTAGTACCCGATCAATATTTACCATTGCAGAAGAAGAGGCTAATACTAAGTTTATTTTATTAGCATACAAATGTTTGATGAATTCTTTAACGCCATCAACTAAATGAAGATTAGGATCGTTTTTAAAAAAATCAACATAGCGTTTTCGTTTATCGAGGACTAATTTTTCTGGATTAAGGGATAAGTTAAAATGAGCTACCAACTTTTGAAATGCGTTTATTGTAGAAGATCCTGTTAACGTTTTATACAGTTCTTCAGAAACTTGAACTCCAATTGAATTAAAAGTTTCGTAATACGCTTTTTTATGAATTTCTTCAGAGTCTATAATAACACCATCCATATCAAACAATACACATTTAATTTCTTCAGGTAATTTCATAGTAAGAATGGTTTATTTTAGGAATAATTAATTTTGCGCAATTTCATAAAAAATCACAAAAAGCGCTAATTACAAGAAGCTATTTTTAAAGTTTACATAAATTTTTCCAATAACGAGGAGGTGGGCAATTCACAAACTTGCTTTTTCCCAAACCATTGATACCTATTTCTTGCAACAAAATCGTACACAACATCTCTTAACGATTTTGGTAAGATTAGAAAAACTTGACATATTTTCCAAAAACCACTTAATTCTTTGGCAATATTTAATACTGCAGTAGATTTAACTTCATAAGCAATATTAGGCTCATAAAGTAGTATAGAATCCAATTTGGTAACATCAATATTTAAGTGTTTTAAAATTTTTTTTCCTGTTGCTGATTGTAAATTGGCAAATAAAAAAACATGCTTCTTATCGTACTTAATAATTGTTAAAATAGCTGAATGACACAAATTACAAACACCGTCAAAAAGTATTATTTTTTTATGTTTTGGAATTTGATTCATTTTTACCACTATTTTACTGCTAAATTAAGGATTTTTTATTCCATTTTTTAGTCTTTACACACTTGAAAATAGACCATCTAAAAACTTTTTTATTTTTTGTGTAACATTAATAGCCCTTAAACGTCTTATGGTTGTATGAATAGCGCAGTTGTTTTTAACAAAAAATTAATAAGGCTTCAAATCGCTTTCAATACTTTAGTGCAAAATTAATCAACCCATGATAAAAATAGAAAAACTACATAAATCTTATCCAATTGGCAAAGAATCTTTACATGTTTTAAAAGGTATAGATTTGCACATAAAAGAAGGAGAATTTGTTTCAATTATGGGTTCTTCAGGTTCAGGTAAATCTACATTATTAAATATTGTTGGGTTATTAGACATTCATGATGAAGGGAATTATTTTTTGAATGGGCAGTTAATAAAAGACATGAATGAGAAAAAAGCAGCATTACTTAGAAATAAGTTTTTAGGCTTTGTTTTTCAGTCATTTAATTTAATATCATACAAAACAGCCTTAGAAAATGTTGCATTGCCTTTGTATTATAAGGGTATGGGTAGAAAAGAGCGTTTAGAGGTGGCTTTAAATTACTTAGAGAAAGTAGGTTTAAAGGATTGGGCGAATCATTTACCAAACGAACTTTCTGGGGGGCAGAAACAACGTGTTGCTATTGCAAGGGCATTAGTAACAAAACCTAAAGTAGTTTTAGCTGATGAGCCAACTGGAGCTTTAGATTCTACAACTACAGATTCTGTAATGGATTTGTTAAAGGACATTAACGATGAGGGGATGACGGTTTTTGTAATTACCCACGAAGAAGAAGTGGCAGAACAAACCAAAAGAGTAGTTCGTTTAAAAGATGGTGTTATCATTAGTGATGAACTTACCAAAGCCTCTAAAGCAGTCTAAGTTATGTTTGATATAGATCGTTGGAGAGAAATTTTTCAAAGTATTAATAAAAATAGATTACGTTCTGTAATGTCTGGTTTTACAGTTGCTTTTGCTATATTATTGTTTACTTTACTTTTCGGAATTGTAAGTGGTTTAAGTAATACTTTTAAAGATGCTTTTGCAGATGATGCACAAAATGCAATGTTTGTAAGAGTATGGAAAACGTCAAAACCATATAAAGGATTACAAACGGGTAGATCCATACAACTTAGAAATACTGATTATGATTTTGTGAATGAAGAATATGGAGAAAAAATTCAGTACAAATCTTCACGTATTTATAAAAACTTCAATTTAAAATATAAAAATGAAGCAGGTAATTACAGTGTAATGGCCATTAATCCAGACAATCAATATTTAGAAAAAACAATTATTGAAGAAGGTAGGTTTGTAAATGAAAAAGATATTAGAGATAAATCTAAAGTTATTGTAATTGGAAGATTAATCAAAGAAGACCTATTTGGACAAAAACCTGCCTTAGGAAAACGTTTAAATGTTAATGGTAGTTCTTATCTAATTATTGGTATTTTTTCGGATGATGGTGGAGACAATGAAGAACGTAAAGCATTTATCCCTTTAAGCACCGCACAAATGATTTATGGTAATAACGATTACATTAATCAAATTGCTTTAGGGTATGATCCAAATTTAAGTTTAGATGAAGCTGTCGCTTTTGGGAATCAAATGGAGCGCGATTTGCGTA
This sequence comes from uncultured Polaribacter sp., assembly GCA_938084845.1. GTDB lineage: Bacteria > Bacteroidota > Bacteroidia > Flavobacteriales > Flavobacteriaceae > Polaribacter. The sequence goes on from CALKEB010000004.1 coordinate 33,777, forward strand.
AAAAAATGAATATTCATCCAGATGATCAAAGTGCACTTTCTGTTAGAAATATGGCAGAGGCTAATAAAAATGTAGGACAATTTATGTTTATCCTATACTTTATAGTCATTGTAGTAGGGTCAGGTACTTTAGTGGCAGGTATCATAGGGATCTCTAACATAATGATTTTTGTAATTAAAGAGCGTACTAAAGAATTTGGAATCAGGAAAGCATTAGGTGCTAAACCTTCTTCTATAGTAAGTATGGTTGTTCAAGAATCTGTTTTAATAACCACAATTGCTGGTTATATAGGTTTGTCTATAGGTACTTATGTATTAAGTCAAATAGGAGATAGTTTAGAAGAAGATTATTTTATAAAAGATCCAACTGTAAGTACAGGGATTGTTGTCGGAGCTACTATAATCTTAATTATATCTGGACTTATTGCAGGTTATTTACCTGCAAAAAAAGCAGCAAATATTAAACCAATTGTAGCACTAAGAGCAGACTAATTATGAAATTTTTATTTGATTCAGACACTTGGCAAGAAATTTACGGAAGTATTCGTAAAAATAAAATAAGAACGGTAATTACCATTATAGGTGTTTTATGGGGTATTTTCTTATTGGTAGTTCTTTTAGGAGCAGCTAGAGGTATAGATAATGGGTTTAAAAAATTATTTGGAGATTTTGCCACCAATAGTGTTTTTGTTTGGACTCAAGCTACAGATACACCTTTTAAAGGTTTTCAGGAGGGACGAAGATTTCGTCTTAAAATGAACGATATTAAAGCTTTACGATCCGAATATAAAGATGAAATTAAATTATTAGCACCAAGAAATCAAACCAATAATCTTATTATTCATGATTTTAAATCAGGAAATTTTCAAGTAAGTGGAGATTATCCAATTCTAGATCAAATTCAAAAGAAAAAACTTATTTCAGGTCGTTTCATTAATGAAAATGATATACTTTCTACAGCTAAGGTTACTGTGATTTCTGAAGAAATGTATGAGCAATTGTTTGATAAAGGAGAACAGCCTATTGGTGAATATGTGAAAATTAATAGCATAAATTATAAAATAATTGGAGTGTACGGACCTTCTAATGGTATAGATTTAGATGGAAATACTGCTTACATTCCTTTTACCACATTTAAAAGAGTTTACAATACTGCCAATAATGTAGATTGGATGGTAATTACAGCGAGTAAAGGCGTTGATATTGAACAGATGGAAAGTGATGTTATTTTAACACTAAAAAGTTTACATAACGTTCACCCAGAAGATAAAAGAGCGTTTGGATCTTTTAATTTAGGAGTACAGATTGCCAAAGTAACTGGTTTTTTAATTGGCTTACAGTTTATGACTTGGTTTGTAGGTATAGCTACTTTAATTGCAGGAGTATTTGCTATTGGTAATATTTTATTAATTACAGTAAAGGAAAGAACTCAAGAAATTGGAATCCGAAGAGCTTTAGGAGCAACACCAAAAAGTATTCGTCAACAAATTATATTAGAATCTGTTTTTTTAACAACAGTAGCTGGAATGTTAGGTATTATATTTGGAAGTTTTGTTTTGTACATTATCGATGCTGCCTTTGGGCAAGGAGATGATGCTGCACTTATAAATCCAACTGTTAACATTCCTATAATAATTATAGCATTTGTTACCTTGATTGTGCTAGGTACTTTAATTGGACTAATTCCAGCACACATGGCAACACTTGTTAGACCAATAGAAGCATTAAGAGAAGAATAAATAATCAACTAAAATTATGAGTAAAAGAGCAAAAATTATTTTAACTATTATTGGACTATTATTTGTAGTAGCCTTAATTTGGTTTGGAAAGAAAAACAAAAAGAGTATTGTTGAGTATGAAACAACGACTCCTTTTAAAACAACAATTGTTAAAAAGACCGTTGCTACAGGTAAAGTAACTCCTTTAGAAGAGATTGAAATTAAACCACAAATAACAGGTATTATTGATAAAATAATGTTGTTAGAAGGTTCTGAAGTTAAAAAAGGAGATTTAATAGCAACAGTTAGAGTAGTTCCTAATGAGCAATCGCTAATTAGTGCAAAAGGTAGAGTGAATAATATTCAGATTCGTTTAGAAAATGCAAAAATTCAGTACAAAAGAAGTAAAAATCTTTACGATAAAGGTGTTGTTTCTAAACAAGAATTCGAAAATGTAGAGCTAACCTATAATCAAGCTAAGCAAGATTTAAAAAATGCTCAGAATGATTATTTAATCATTAAAAGAGGTTCTGCAGGAATTGGAGGTTCTGCAAATACAAATATTATGGCTCAAATTTCTGGAACAATTCTAGAAATTCCTGTAAAAGAAGGAGACCAAGTCATACAATCTAACAACTTTAATGCAGGTACTACCATCGCTTCAATCGCAGACATGAGTAAAATGATTTTTGAAGGGAAAGTAGATGAATCTGAGGTTGGGAAACTTAAAAAAGGATCCAATATAGAGGTGTCTATTGGTGCTATTGAAAATGCAAAATTTCCAGCAAAATTAAATTTTATAGCTCCAAAAGGTACAGAAGAAGCAGGTGCTGTTCAGTTTAAAATTAAAGCAGACGTAACTTTAGATGATAATTATTTTATTAGAGCAGGATACAGCGCAAATGCAGATATTATTTTAGAAAAAAAGGATAGTGTATTAGCCATTAAAGAGGCATTGTTAAAGTTCGATAAAAAAACTGAAGAACCTTATGTAGAGGTAAAGATTGGAGAAGGTACTTTTGAAAAGAAAATAGTAAAATTAGGAATCTCTGATGGTGTTAATGTAGAAGTCTTAGAGGGTGTTTCTAAAGACGACGAAATTAAAATTTGGAATAAAACTTCTGGAATGAAAGAGGTTGAAAAGAAATAATGATTAAGAAGTTTTTTTTAAAAGGGGAATTCATTTTTGGATTCCCTTTTTTTATGACCACCAAATTAAAAAACATTTATCAATAGTTCCTTTAGGTGATTTTATCCATAATAATGGAGCAAAATTCTTTTTTAAATCTTCATTTGTTCTGTTTAAAATTTGAGAGTAAGAAACCCAACTTACTTTTTCATAAGGTTGTAGTAACCAATCCTTTTTTGAAGGAACATAAAATTTAGAGGTTTCAAAATTCATTAATTCTTTCTTCGTTACATAAAAGCCAACAATACAATCCTCATTAATAGTCTCAAGATTTATTTTTTTGAATGAAAAGGGTATAAATAGCTGTGCTTTAAAACACAAGAGCTGCTTAATATTAGAATAGTGTATACCAATACTATCTAAATATGCTAAACCTTCTTTTGAGTAAAGTAATGGTAATTGTTTGTTTTTAAGTTTATTTAACTTTTCTACTAATGTATCTTTTCTATTCGGACCGATAAAGCGTTCAATTTCATTTTTACCTAATGTTTCATCATACAAATAAAATTTATATACAATCTCTAAATGAAATGGTTTATTATCTTTTTCAAAGAGGCAGTCTAACTCACCAATAGTAACTTTATGGCGTTTAATTTGTATATTTTCTGCTATACATTTTGTCGCTTTAGTTGTATTTAATTGAAAAAAAACAAAGTGCTCTATATATTTCCCTAAGCGTTGATGTTCATCTATAGTTGCATTAAATTGTTTTGATTCTGCAGGGATATCTAGTTGTAATAATTCTAGAATACCATTGCCTTTCCATAGTGATGGTGTGTTAAGAAACCCATCGTATCTTTTTTGTATTATTTTTGTTTTAAAATCCATATCAATATCGAAATTACAATTTCTATTTTGTAAATTGAAACTTTAAATTTAAGGATTATGAAATTAGATACAGCAACCCTTCAGTTTCTAGAAAACCTCAATAAAAATAACAATAGAGATTGGTTTTTAGACCATAAACCTACTTATGAGAAAGCTAGAAATAATGTCAAATCTTTTTTTCAAGAGGTACACTCAAAACTTGAAGAACATGATGAGATAGAAAAATCTAAAATGATGCGTATCTATAGAGATGTTCGTTTCTCTCATGACAAAACTCCTTATAAAGCACATTTTTCAAATTCTTATACACGGTTAGGAACTTCTTTACGAGGAGGTTATTTTCTTCAAATTAGACCAGGAGGTTCTTTTTTAGCTGGGGGATTTTGGGAACCTAATAAAGAGGATTTATTTAGAATACGAAAAGAAATTGAACAAGATGCATCAGAAATAAGAGCCATTTTAAAAGATATTGATTTTCAAAAACATTTTGGAGCCTCTTTTCATAGCTTAAGTGAATTAAAAACAGCGCCAAGAGGTTTTGATAAAAATCATAAAGATGTAGATCTTCTAAGAAAAAAAGGATTCATTGCCATGAAGAAATTTACAGATAAGCAAGTGTTAGATAAAAACTTTGCAGCACAGGTAAATGGGAGCTTTATTGCGCTAAGACCATTTTTTAATTTGTTTAGTGATATCCTTACCACCAATTTAAATGGAGAAAGTATTTTATAATAAATGAAGTAATTTCCACCTATTTGTCTGCTGTTAGATTCTTAGATACTTCATTTTTTAATACAATTACTGTAACTACTGTAGACAATACATCTGCAATAGGAAAAGACCACCAAACTCCAGCAACACCATAATATTTTGGTAAAAAGTAGGCTAGAGGTATTAAAAATATACCTTGTTTTAATAGGGTTAATATAAGTGCTGGAACAGCTTTTCCTGCTGCTTGAAAATATGCAGAGCCTATTAATTGCATCGTTACAATTGGCGTAACCAAAAATACAATGAGCATTGCATTTGGAGTTTCGCTTAATAGAATTGTATCATCTGTAAAAATGGAGATGATTTGTTCTTTAAAAACTACAATCCCAATAAAGATAATAGTCCCTAAAATAGACCCAAAGTAAATTGATTTTTTGATGGTTTCTTTCACTCTTTGATTTTTATTCGCACCGATATTAAATCCGGCTACTGGTAAAAAACCTTGCGAAACTCCAAGCACTGGAGATAAAGCAAACATCATCACTCGATTTATAATTCCATAGATTGAAATAGAAATTTCCCCTCCATACGTAAATAAAGAGTAATTTAAAACAATCATTAAAATACTTATAGCACCTTGTCTTACTACAGTTACACCACCTAGTGCTACAATTTCTTTTACAATATTTACATTCAGTTTAAAATTCTTGATTAAAATTTTTAGTTCACTTTTTTTAGAAAGAAAAAAATACAAGATATAAAGTCCACAACTCGCAAAAGAAATTGAAGTAGCTAATCCTGCTCCAGTCATTCCCCAATCAAAATATTTGATAAAGATGATATCTAACACAATATTTAATATTGCAGGTATCATCATAGCATACATGGCAAATTTAGGTTTACCTTCTGAACGTATAACAGGGTTACCCATCATTGCAAAAGCCAAAAAAGGAACTCCATAAATAACAACTGCAAAATAATCTGATGCGATAGGTAAAATAGCACCCTTTGCACCAAATAAATTTAGAATTGGAACGCTAAAAAAATTACCCAATACAACAAAAATAATCGCTAATATTAAGGTAAGACAAATTTGATTTCCAAAGGTTAAAAAAGCTTTTTCTGAATTTTCTGCACCCAATGCTCTAGATATAATAGAAGCACCACCAATACCTATCCCCATTCCAATTGAAGATATTAAAAAAGCAATTGGTAAAACCACAGTGATTGCTGCAATTGCCAAAACGCCAATCCATTGCCCAACAAAAATAGTATCAACAATCATATTCAAAGACATGACTAGTATACCTATAGTAGCAGGTACAGCTTGCTTTATCAATAATTTACCAATATTCTTTTCGCCTAATTCGTTTGCTAGTTTTGCCATATCTAATGCAAATATCCTACTATTTGTTTGTTATTTTTGTAAAGTAGTATCAATAAAAGCTATACTTATTTTAAATTATATAATTTTAACTAAAATAGAGGTTATGAAAAATATTTTTGAGGTGGAATTTAAAGTCGAATTAAAAGATATTGATAATTTAAATCATGTAAATAACGCGGTTTATGTGAAATGGATGGATGAAGTTGCTTTTAAACATTGGGCTTATTTAACAAGAGACAAACCTATTGTAAATACTATTTGGGTAGTGAATAGACACGAAATTGATTACAAGAGCGAAGCTTTTCTAGGCGACAAAATTACGGCTAAAACGTATGTTGGTGACACAAAAGGGGTAACCTCTGAACGAAATATAGAATTTTATAAAGACAATACTCTTTTAGTGAAATCAAAAACTATTTGGGTTTTATTAGATGCAAAAAGTTACAAACCAGTAAGAATAAGAGAAAACATTTTAAATCTATTGCAACCTTTTAAATAAAAGTATCTTTGCACAAAATTTAGAAAGCATGTCAACATTTGCAGCATTAGGAATTAGAAAAGATTATATAAAATCGATAAAAGAAATTGGGATTACAAAACCTACAGATATTCAAGAAAAAGCAATACCTGTATTACTAAAATCACCTACAGATTTTATTGGTTTAGCACAAACAGGTACTGGTAAAACTGCTGCTTTTGGTTTGCCAGTATTGCATCATATAGATGCTAATTCAGATCATATTCAGGCTTTAATTCTTTCTCCCACCAGAGAGTTGGTGCAGCAAATCAAAAAACAATTGTTTAAGTTTACGAAATATGTAGATGATCGTATTTTTTTAGAAGCCGTTTTTGGTGGAGAAAAAATTGACAGGCAAATGAACAATTTAAAAAGAACCACACATATTGTAATTGCAACACCTGGTCGTTTAATAGATTTAATAGAAAGAGGTGCAGTAGATATTAGCCATGTAAAAACAGTAATTTTAGATGAGGCAGATGAGATGTTGAGTATGGGGTTTAAACAAGATTTAAACCGAATTTTAAAGTTCACAACTAAAACAGATAGAAAAACATGGTTGTTTTCGGCTACGATGCCAGAAGAAATTAAGCGTATTGTAAAAACTTATATGGATGCGAATGCACCTAGAATTGAGATTAATAAAAATACATTGGTTAACGCCAATATTCGTCATCAATTTGCAAAAACAACCTTAAAAGAGAAGGTAGCAGATATTGTTACATTTCTTGAGAAAAGACAAGCACAGAGAGGTATTATTTTTTGTAGAACAAAAGCAGGTGCTCAAAACTTAGCAAAACAATTGATAGATGAAGGTTTTTCTGCTGCTGCTTTAGAAGGAGATATGCAACAGAAAGAGCGCGATAAAGTAATGCGTGCCTTTAAAAACGAAAATCTACAGTATTTAATTTCTACAGATGTTTCTGCACGTGGAATTGATGTTAAAGAATTAGAATTTGTAATTCATCATCAACTACCAGAACTATTAGAATATTATACCCATAGAAGTGGAAGAACAGCAAGAGCAGGTAAAACGGGTACTTCTTTAGCTTTTATTTTACCATCAGAATTAGAAAAGATTCATCAACTTCAAAAGGAGTTGAGTATTAAATTTACCGAAGTAACCGTATAAATGAATTTAATTTATACTATTGATATTTTAGGAACCTTTGCTTTTGCTATTAGTGGTTCACTTGTAGCTTCTGATAAAAAATTCGATATATTTGGAGTACTAATTATAGCCTTTGTAACTGCTGTTGGTGGTGGAATGTTACGTGATATTTTAATTAATGCACATCCCATAAATTGGATAGGTGATTTAAATTATATATGGACAATTTTCTTAGCAGTTTTTCTAACGTTCTTATTCAAAAGTAAAATTGCATTTTTAAGTAAAACCTTATTTTTATTCGATACTATTGGGATAAGTGTATTTACTTTATTAGGCTTGCAAAAAGGTTTGTCTTTTGATTTACACCCTTTTATTTCTATAATTATGGGTATGGTTTCTGCTGTTTTTGGGGGTGTTCTTAGAGACGTATTAACCAATAAAATTCCTTTAATTTTTAAAAAAGAAATTTATGCATCTGCTTGTTTGGCTGGTGGTCTCTCTTATTTAATTTTAAATTTAGTAGCCATACCAAAAGAAAATAATTTTATTATTTCTGCTTCTGTAATTATTATCATTCGTTTGATTTCTGTAAAGTATGAACTGGAATTGCCCAAAATTAATGACGATTTATTTTCTAAAAAACAATAAGGATGAGCGCAAAAGAATTTAAAAATTTCCAAGAGTTCAAAACAATGCTTGGTAAAGAATTGCCAAAAGGGGAGTGGTATACCATAACGCAGGCAATGATTAATGATTTTGCAAATGCTACGTTAGACAAACAATGGATACATATCGATGAAGAAAGAGCAAAAAAAGAATCGCCATTTAAAAGCACTGTAGCACATGGCTTTATGTCTGTAGCTATGATTTCTAGAATGCTAGAGGAAGCATTTACCATTAAAAGTGTAAAAATGGGTTTAAATTATGGTTTAAACAAAGTTCGTTTTCCAAATCCTGTACCTGTAAATAGTGAGTTACGTATGTTAAGTTCTGTTAAAGAAATAGAGCCTTTGGCAAATAACGGAATTAAAGTAACTTTTAATTGCACTATCGAAATTAGAGGTCAAGAAAAACCTGCATGCGTAGCAGAATTCTTGGCTGCTTTATTTGAATAAAGATAAAAAAAACTCTCAACTTAGAAAGTGAGAGTTTTTAATTTTAATTTTGAATACCAGGTAAACCATTTGGCTTTTTCTGATGCCACCAAAAATCAGTAGCTTTCTTTTGTCTTGGATAAACTTCATCCAAATTATTGGCATTATATAAACGCCCATTTTTCATCACTTGGTAAATAGTGTTGGTATTTTTAATATCATCTAAAGGATTTTTATCCAAAATAATAAAATCTGCCATTTTTCCAACTTCTAAAGAACCAAGATCACCATCTAAACCAATTGATTTAGCACCAAGAATGGTAGCCGCTTTTAACGCATTCATTTTACTTGTTCCAGAAGCGGTTGCCCAAAGCTCCCAATGAAAACCTAAGCCTTGCAATTGTCCATGACTTCCAACACCTGTCAGTCCACCAGCATTAATTAAATCCTCTACAAATTTTGCATGCTCCGTAAATATATGCTCCTCATCCATAAACCAACCAGGTCTTCTCCTAGCTTTACTTGCTAAATCTGTATAAGGCGTAAAGTATTGTAACTTTTTATCATGATACGGATTTTCTCTAGAGTAAAAATAGTTTTCAGCCCAAGGTCCTCCATAAGAAACTAAAAGAGTAGGGGTGTAAGCGATTTGAGATTCTGCCACAGATTGAATAATATCTTTATACAAAGGTGTTACTGGGTATGAATGTTCATGCCCTGGATAGCCATCTAATATTTCTGTGATATTTAATTTAAAATCTAGAGCTCCTTCTGTGGTTGGCATTAATTGTTGCTCTCTGGCAGCTTTAATTACCCATTGTCTATGTTGTCTATTTCCAACAATGTACATTTTAATAGTATTCGTGTTGTAATATTTACTGTACTTTTTCAAAGCTTCTTTGGTTTGATCATAGCTTTTTAAATTATATGCCCAATACCCTAAACCAGGCCCTGTAGAATAGGCTCTTGGCCCTAACATTTCACCAGTTTTTACCAAATCAAAATACGTAAGAACGTCTGTTGTACCTGTTTGCGGATCTCTAGAAGCTGTAACACCATAAGCTAAATTTGCTGCATAAGACCATATTTGCTTTTTATGAATGCCTGCATATGTTCTTAAATGAGAATGTGTATCTACAAAACCAGGTATAATTGTTTTACCTTTTGCATCTATGATTTTAGCATTTCTTGGAAACTCTAATGAACCAGTTGCACCAATTGCTTTTATTCTATTATTAATTACTAGAATATCTCCATTTTCAATAACTTCATTATTATTCATAGTTATTAAACGAGCTCCTTTAATCAAGGCCGTTCCCTTTGGAATATCTCTCTTAATAGGCACATTAATATCAATTTCTAAAGGTTGATACTTTGTATCCTTTTTATTTTTTTTAGCAGCTTCTTTATCTTTTTTCTCTTCTTTTTTTCTTTCTTCGTCAGATATTTTAGCGAGTTCTTCTTTTCTTGCTTTCTTTTTATCTTTTAAATCTTGTTCAACTTGCTTTGCCTCTTTTAAATTGTAACTAAAAAATGCCTTACCTAAAGCCCAATGCACACTGTTTCCATCTTTAGACCATGAAGGAAATTCACCTCCAAAAGTGGTTAATTTCCATGAAGGAAATGATGCAGAAGAAGGATTAGATACAGAGATTGTAGGCGTTTGTCCATATTTAGGAACTGTTACCACATACACATCATTTGTAATTAAAGCCATTGCTTTATCTCCTTCTGGAGCCATATAAACTTCTACAGGTCTAGAAGCATTGTTTCTTTCTTCATTTACATCATCATCTACATGTCCAAAATCAACATTGTCTTTATGAGAATTACCAAAAGTTACAATACCTCTAATGCTTACAATTTTCTTTTCATCTGTTCCATCCCAACGAATTGAGCTTAAACCAGATCCATTACTTAAATATATTCTATCGTCACTTTTTACAAAGTGAGGATTTCTTCTTCCATTAGTTTTAGTGATAAAATTTATAGCTCCACCATCACTTGAAATCCAAGCTAAATCTTCACTCCCAGAAAAAGCACCTCTAGTGTAGGCATTTTTAAAGTTTTGAGCACTTCCTTTCGTAAATACAATTCTATTGGTTTTTGCATCCCAAACAGGAGTGTTATATAATGCTGATGTGTTGGTTAATTTAATTGGGTTACCTCCTTTAGCATTTACTTTATATAAATGTCCTCCATTTTTTTCAGACCAAGTAGTGTAGACAATTTCTTTACCATTTGGAGACCAATTTGGTTGCATTTCATTTACATCCATTTTAGTTAACCTTTTAGGCTTCCCATCAGGAAGTTGCATTACATATAATTTATTTAATGCATTAAATACAATATGTTTTCCATCAGGAGAAGTTTTTGGACTTCTGATTTGATTCGCAAACATTTGTGGATTGTCTGAAATAGGGTACTTAAATTCTAATTTTGGTCCTATAGCCAAATCTACATCTACCTCAAAAGGAATTTCTAATGCCTTTTCACCAGAAATCGGAATTCTATAAATTTTACCACCATAAGATGCCAATACCTCTTTGTTATTTGGTGTAAAGACCATTGCTGGTAAAACACCTAATGACGCCACAGATTCTTGCTCATCTCTTTGAACAGGATAAGCCAACCAGTTTTCATCACCAGAATTTAAATCTCTTAAAACCAAGCCAGTTTTTTCTTCATATCTAGAACCATATACCATGTATTTACCATCACTTGAAAGTGTAGGTGTAAATGCAGAACCATATCTCGAAGTTACTTTGGTAGATTTCCCTGTTTCTAAACTATATCTAGAAATTTGATATTGAGGCAGTTGTGCATTATAATTCCAGCCACCAGTTCTTGATGAATAATAGATATACTTATTTTCTGAGCTAAAAACAGGCTCTACAGTTTTCAGGCTTGCAGGTGCTTTAATTAGTTGTGTACCACTTCCTGCATCTTTATGGTACAAATATAATTTTAAGTTTCTTTTTCCTTTAGCAGCAACAATATATTCGCCATCTGGAGACCAAGCTACAGATTCAACTGCACCTCTTTTGTCTTTAGTTACTTGTCTAGTTTCTTTTGTTTCTAAATTTAAAATCCAAACATTGTCATTTCCACTTCTGTCTGATGCAAAAGCGATGCTTTTACCATCTGGACTATAACTAGGTTTAGTATCCAAGGCTAAGCCATCTGTAATCCTTGTAGCTTTACCGCCCGAAAAAGGTATGGTATATAAATCTCCAAGCATACTAAAGATGATTGTTTCTCCATCTGGACTTATATCTAAAGATAACCAAGTACCCTCTGTAGTTTTAAAATTTATTTTTCTGCCACTTTCTAAAGGCAACTCTTTAAATTTTTCTTGACCTGATAAAGAATCTTTTTTTTGAGCATTGAAGCTAAATGAAAGTAATCCTATAAAAAATGCAATTATAAATTTGTTTAGTAGTTTCATAAAATTTGAATAGGTTTAATAAGTAGTTTAATATTTTAATAATTAGTTAAAAAAAACTGCAGCAATCAGCTATTTTTAGTTGGCTATTTTAATAATCCCTCTGTTATACATCTTTTAGAATACCAAATTAAAAAGATGCAAAAAATAATAATCATAATTGGCATGACTATACTAGATAGTTCTACTGTTGCTAATGAATACCCTTGGTGTGCAAATGCACAAATTCCGGATATTATAAATAAATAATAGGCCATCTTTTTTTTAGCTAATAATAAAAAACAAGCTAATGCACCGCCAAAAACAGCCAATGCAAAAAATGCTGTATGCCAAGCAGGATACTCTATTAAAAATTCAGCTTGCTGTTCTTCGGGTAAAGTGGCTATCATTTCTTCCGTCATAAAGGCTTGGACTAGGTAAGCGCCAACACCCATTAAGTTCCAAATAAGCGCTAACACTGCAATTATATAAAATTTTGTACTTGTTTTTCTTTGGATTTTCATTTTGTATAATTTTGGTTAATTTTCTAAATGTAGTAAAAAATTTGGAAAATTATAAAATGTAAAGTATATTTGTCATTATATAAAATATGTTTGTCAATTTGTAAAAGAAAATAGGGTTATGAAACAATCAATTTGTGAAAAAGAAAGAAGTTATGTAGAAAAAATGAATAAATTTCAACTGCACTATAAGTTTAAAAAAATAGGATATATCCTATCATTACTAGCCTTTGCTTTAATGATTGTAAAAAAGTTTATTGATGAGCCAACTTGGGTAAAACCAGTTTTATCTGGCATTTTACTAATAGGTATGTTAATTATTTCATTGGCAAAAGAAAAACTTGAAGATGAGTATATAGATAGTTTACGATCTCAATCTTATAGAATAGCTTTTATCTTAGTCATTGTTTATTCATTAGTTCAGCCTTTGGTGAATTTTGGAGTAGGATTGCTTTTTGATGAATCAGAAAAATTACAAGGTTTTGATTACTTTCAAGTTTTATTTTATATGTTGGTAGTGCAGTTAATGGTTTTTTGGCAATTAAAACGATTTAATGCATAAGATGAAAAATACGCTTAAAGTACAACGTGCTATTTTAAATCTTACACAAGATAATTTAGCTAAAAAAATTGGAGTTTCTAGACAAACCATAAACTCGATTGAAAAAAACAGGTATGTACCCAGTACAGTATTGGCCTTAAAGCTATCAGCGATTTTTAAGATACCTGTAAATGATTTTTTCACCCTTGAAAAAGATGATTATTAGAAGATAAGTTCATCTATTAATATGTTAGCTTTATGAATTAATCAGTTAAAGAAATTACTGCTGCTTTAAACAAAGTAGCCTTAGTCTTTAAAAAATTATTTTCTAATTCAATTGCTTTTAATTTTGATTCAATTAATTTTGCCTCTCTAAAATTTACTAAGAAAACAGAGCTCTCTCCAAGAAAAAACTTACGTTCTTCTGCTTTTAAAAGCTTGCTATAATCAAATACAATGTCTTTAATATATTCATTCTGTAGTTCATAAGAATCTAACTCTTGCTGTACAGCATTTATTTTATTTCTTATAGATACTTTACTCGCCTCATTCTGGAATTCAGCATCCATTAATTTTGCTTTTGCTAATTTTAAATCTCCTCTTTCTTTTCTTAAAAAAATAGGTAACTTAAATCTTATACCTGCTTTATAATTATTAACATTAAAAGAATTTTGAACTCTTGGTGTTTGGGTTAAAAAATTATATTGCGCCTCTAATTCTGGTAGTAAATTGTTGATTTTTAAATTTTTGTCAACAGTAAGACTACTAATTTTGTAGTTTAAAGACCTAATCTTAGGATGATTATCAATGTCAAAATTAGCATTGTTAAACAAGGCTATATTTAAAGAAGTATTTATTGTATTTAACGTATTTACGTCTGGTACAATTGTATCTTGTAATTCTACAGGTGTATTATTATTCAACCATAAAAAATTAGACAACACTAAGGATGCTTTTATAAGCTGGATTCTAGTTTTTTCTAGATTTAACCTTCTATTTTTTAAAGTAATTCCAGCTTCTAAAGTATCAACAGCAGCTTTGTCTCCCTCTTTATAAGCACTCTTTGTACTTTTGAAGCGAATTATTGCATTGTCTAAAAAGTTTTGATACACTTTTTGATCATTAAAAACCTTTAACCACTTAAAATAAGCAAGTGAAGCATCAAATAAAATTTTGTTAACTAGTATTTGCTGATCTTCTTTTGCCTGATTTATAAAGAATTTAGCTTGTTTTAAATCAGCCATTCTTTGGTTAATTACCAATCCTTTTAACAGTGATGCAGAGATTCCTGCAGCATACAAACCATCTGTGGGCACAATAGACTGTGGATTTAAAAATAACCCATCATTATTTTCAAAATTAGCTTTAAACTCTAGTCCGTAATACGTTGGTATTTTAAAGATACCATTCAAATTAGTATAATACTCTTGCTCTTTAAATTGTTTATTATCAAAGTCGATTTCTATTTTTGGATCAAAAGCACCCCTAGCTTTTAAAAGTTTGGCTTCACTTTTATTAATGATAAGATTTGCTTGCTTAACAATGGGATGATAGTTTTTAACATAGCCTAAGTATTCAGATAAGGTTAATACTGATGATAATTTTTCTTGAGAAAAATTGTATTGAGCTATTAGTAAAAAAAGAAAATAAATTACTTTTTTCATGAATTTAATTCTTTATTTATGTTATTTTTTTTTGTTTTTATTTATCTCTTCAGGCTGATAGTAGTTAGGAGGGAAGCTATTTAATTGTCTCCAAAGTTCAAACCAAATAGGAACATCTTCTAAAAGAGCAATAGTTTTAGCACCAGAACCAACTCGGATAGCAGTAGGCCATGTATGATCGGTTTCATCTGGAGCTAATAAAATTCTATATTTCCCATTTTTACTAATAAAATTTTCTATGGCTACAACTTTAGCTCCATAGGTTCCATAAGATACATTTGGCCAACCACTAAAAACTATTGCTGGCCAACCATCAAACTGAACACGTACTTTTTCTCCAATATGAATTAATGGTAAATCTATGGGTCTAATAAACGTTTCTACCGCTAAATCATATTGTGCTGGCATAATTCCTACAATTTCTTCTCCTTCTTTAAAAGTCCCTCCAATACCACCTTTGATAGCTTTATTAATGTAACCGTTTTGAGGTGCTTTTATATACATTAAACCACTTCTAACTTTATAGTTACTGTTGTTATTTTCTAATTTAGAAACCTGTGCTTTTGCATCAAAACCATTTGATTGTGCCGTAAACTTATCGCTTTGAGCTTTAGAAATTTTATCTGCATAATTTGCTTTTATTCTAGAGATTTCCACCTTAGCATTTAAAACTTCATTCTTTGCTGTCAGTAATTTGTTTTCTTGTTCAATGATTTTTGCTTCAGTAGATTGTAGTTTTAGTCTTTTATTTTCAACGTCTTTTACGGCTTTAATACCTTCTTTTTCTAATGTGAAATCTCTTTCGTATTGGCGTTTTGCAATTCTTAAATTAGTTTTAGCAGCTTCAAAAGCAATACTATCGCTCTGTACTTTTAGTTTAGATTGTAAGAGTTTATTCTTTGCTTGCTCTAACTTTAATAAACGTTCTTCTTGTAAGGCTTCTATTTGTCTTTCTAACGCATCTACTTTAAATTTATACGCATTAACAGAAGAGTTTTTTGCACTAATCTGTTCGTTAGTTCGTTCAATTAATTTATCATCAAAATAGTCACTTTTAACCTCAGAAATTCTTAAAATTGTGTCTCCCTTTTTAACATAATCTCCCTCTCTCACAAACCATTGCTCTATTCTTCCAGGAATTTGAGATTGAATGGTTTGGGGCCTTTGTTCTGGAGTTAATGTAGTTACAATACCATTTCCAGAAATATTTTGTGTCCATGGTAAAAACAAGAAAATAAAACCAATAATTGCAGCTGCCAATAAGAACTTATTAAATACTTTATAGTACTCTTTTTTATATACTCTATTACCAGATTTAAATTTTAGTAAATCTACTTTTTTGTGAACTTGATTGTTAGATATGTTTAACATTATATATTAGTTTATAGCTTTAATATCACCTTTATTAATTGTAATGGTCTGGCTACATTCTGTTCTCCAGCTCTTTTTACTACTCACTACAATTAAAGACCAAGGTCTTACACTATCAGTTAAATATTTAATGATATTTAAAGTTTCCTCTAAATTAAATTGATCTAAAGGATCTTCTAAAATCATTATTTTGGGTTCTTTTATAATTGCTCTGGCTAAAATCATTTTTTTAGCAATGGTATAAGACATTTGCTTGCCCTCAGCGTTTAAAATAGTATCTAAACCATTGTTTTGTTCTTTTAAAAATTGAGCTAAACCTACAATTTCTAATACTTCAAATATTTTAGCATCTTTTATTTTATCATTACCAAAAATTAAATTTTCTCTAATACTACCCTCAAAAGGAGTTTCTTCAGACAAGGATAAACCTAATTGAGATCTATAATGATTTAAATTTAGGCTACTTAATGATAAATTGTTTACATATATATTACCTGCTGAAGGTTCTATAACTCCTGATATTAAGCGAAGTAAGCTAGATTTACCAGCTCCACTTTCACCCATAATTAAAATTCTACTTTTCGGTTCTATTTTAAAGGATACGTTTTTAATAATTGGCTTTTTTCTGTTTGTTACTTCATAAGAAACATTATCTAATTCAACTGTTAAGCCAGATTTAAAAATTGGTTTCTCTCCATCTTGAGATTCTAAATCTTTATCTACAACCTGTCCAATTTTTTCAATCGATGTAAGTACATCGTAAAAGGATTCTAAGCCAATTATTAACTTTTCTACAGAAGCAATTACCAAAAGAATAATAATTTCTGCTGCAACAAATTGTCCAATATTCATTTCTTGGTTTAACACTAATGCACCACCAATTAAAAGTAAACTGGCAGTTACAATAACTTTAAAGCCAATCATTTGTGTAAATTGAAGTATCAAAATTTTAAAGTGATTTTCTCTTGCTTCAATATATTTATCTACTAATTCATCATTTTTAGTCATTGCTAAATTGGTATTACCAGATAACTTAAAACTTACTACTGTTCTAGCGACTTCTTGAATCCAATGTGCAACTTTATACTTAATTTTAGACTCTACTAAACTAGTTTCTAACCCTTTTTGTGCTGTAAATTTAAAAACTACATAGATTAACGTTACTAATAAAAATCCAAAAATGATAAAAAATGGATGGTAAAAAGACAATAAAATTAAAGCAAAAATAATTTGCAATACAGCTGTAGGTACATCAATTAAAATTTTTGAAAGTCCTTTTTGAATAGATAATGTATCAAAAAAACGATTGGCTAATTCTGGTGGATAATATTCACGCAATTCAATCATTTTTATTTTTGGAAAACGATAACTTAATTCAAATGATGCTTTAGTAAAAATTCGTTGTTGTATGGTTTCTATAATTCTTAACTGCATTAATTGCAAAGCACCAGAGAAAATTACACCTATAGTGACTGCTACTACTAAAATAATCCAAGATGTAGAAATTTGGGCACCTTGTATTAAATTGATTATTGCTTGAATACCTAGGGGCAATGAAAGGGAAACAATTCCGCTAAAAATGGCATAGTAAAAAATTTGAAAGATTTCTCTTTTCTCTAATTTTAAAAGTCCTAGAAAACGCTGCCAAGGAGTTAGTTTTGTGTTAGTCATTATTTTTATTTAAAGTATGAAATACTAGATGTAAAAAGAATTTTGTTGGTGATTTATGATTATCACAATTGGTAATAGAAGGGAAGTGACTGTTTAAAAAGTGCTGATGCAAACTACCCTCAATAATAGTACTTGCTAAGCTTAGAGCAAATTTATATTCTGGATTAATATTCAGAATCATTTCTTGTAAACGTGTTACCAAACGTTTATAAACTTGAAAATACCCTTCTTTGTTATCATTATCAACTTCTTTGGTTAAGAATGATTTTGAACTTTCGTTCACAATAATTTTATACAATAAAACCTCATTGATATGTGAAAAATTAGTGTCCTTTTCTACAGTTCTTGTTAAAATTGTAATGGCTTTTTCTAACTTTTCTACATTGTTAGAATTACTAAATGTTTCTATTACCAATTGGTATTCTAGCCAAGCCCAATACCAAGATGACAAGTATAACAAAAGCTTATGTTTGTTTTCAAAATATCTGTAAATAGAACTTTCATTAGAACCTATTTGAATACCTAGTTTCTTAAAGGTAAAACTTTCAAAACCAATTTCATTAATTATTTTGATACTGTTTTCTATAATTAGTTTACCTAGTTGAGATGTTTCAGGATCTTTTATATATATTTTATCGGGAACAGATATTTTTAATGTAGATAATAAATCTTTCATGGTTTTAGTATTTAACTGCAAATATAATAGTAATACTATTATTTTAGAATGTAATTCTTATTTTTAATGATTTTTTAACATTTATGGATAAAGCACAAAAAACCTTCGAATTATAATTCGAAAGTTTTTCAAATTATCAATCATTCTATGTTCTTAATTACATAGTTTAATATATTTGAACATTTATTAGTGCTCTATTAATTTTGATTACAGCTATTTCATAAAAGCTATTTTTTTAATACCTTTGTAACACTAAAGAACTACGGGTAAATAAAATAGCAAATTCATTTTGGTTATTTAAAATTGATTTTACAGCAAATGCATTAGATGCAATTACCTTTCTTTAGATTTAGTAAGAAAAACGACATAAAAACAGTTATATAGTTAATGGCAAAATCGCAACAGACCTTTAGTAAAAGTGAAAAAGAAAAAAAACGTTTAAAAAAACGAGAAGACAAACGTAAAAAAATGGAAGCAAGAAAAGCTGCTAAAGATGAAAGTGGAACTTCTGGAATTCAGTTTGCTTACGTAGATCATAATGGAAATTTAACAGATACTCCTCCAGATCCTGAATTAAAAGTAGAGTATGAATTAGAAGATATTCAGATATCTACCACTAAAAAAGAAGATTTACCAGAAGAAGATCCTGTTAGAAAAGGTAAAGTAAATTTCTTTGATTCTTCTAAAGGATTTGGTTTTATAATCGATTCAGATAATGGAGAAAAATATTTTACACACGTTAGTGGTTTAATAGATACTATTGCAGAGAATGACAAAGTAACTTTTGAACTAGAAAAAGGGATGCGTGGTATGAATGCAGTAAAAGTTAAAAAAGTATAAACTCTACTTTTCTAGATATTAAAAATCCCATCATATATTTGATGGGGTTTTTTTATACGTTGTAAAAATATAAACTCTCTTTTATTAAATCGTCAGTTACTTTACAATCTAATTTAAAATCTTCAAAGTCATTCAAGAGCACAAAATTAATTTGGCCATTTACATTTTTCTTATCGTGTTTTAACAAGTCCATGATTGCTTTAAAATCTTCAGTTAATAGGTCAATTTTATCATAAATGGCTAAAACCATCGCTTTTAAATCATTCACCTTTTGTAATGGAAAATTAAGCAATTTATTAGAAATATAACTTTCACAAACCATACCAATGGCTATAGCTTCACCATGCGTTAGGTTTTCTTTATCTCTAGATTCTAAATAAAAAGATTCTATAGCATGCCCAAGTGTGTGCCCAAAATTTAAAATTTTACGCAAGTCTTTTTCTTTAGGGTCTTTCAAAACTACCTCATTTTTAATTTCTACAGATCTAAAAATCAGGTTACTAATGTTAGCTCCTTTATGCTCTTTAATATGCTCTAACAAAGAAACATCATAAGTAACACCATATTTTATAATCTCTGCCATTCCAGATTTTAATTCTCGTTCAGTAACCGTTGCTAAATATTGGTCGTCTACAATTACCATTTGTGGATTTGCGAACAAGCCAATTTGGTTTTTTAAAACCCCTAAATCAACTCCAGTTTTTCCACCTACAGAAGCATCTACCATAGAAAGTAAAGTTGTTGGTATATTTACAAAATCGATTCCTCGTTTAAAGCAAGAAGCCACAAAACCACCCATATCTGTAATTACTCCACCTCCTAAAGTGATCAATAAACTTTTTCGATCTCCACCCAATTCTGTAATGGCATTCCAAAGGCCAACACAAGTTTCTAGGTTTTTATTAATTTCTCCAGACTCTATTTCTATAACCTCTATAGCTTTGTCTGTCTTTAAATTAGGTATAAATTTAGGATAACAATGTTCCATGGTATTTTCATCTACCAGAACAAATAAAGTAGAATAGTCTTTATTTTGAATTAATTTCGATAATTCTGAATAGCTTTCTTTCTGAAAATGAACAGGATAAGAAACAGCTTCTATAGTCTTCATTTTTTGTAAAATTGAGAGTGCAAAATAACTAGAATTTATATAAAAATTACTATCCAAACACTATATTTGTATTACTAAATCGATATCGTATGAAACTTTTTGATAATACAGAAGTTGCTTTTGCTTTAAAATCAGATTCGCAGTTAGAAAGAGCTTATTTTTTGTTTAAAATGATACAAAATCAGCCTTTGGTAAAAATAGGAAGTACGATTACTAAATTTGCTTTAAAAATTCACTTACCCATTAAGGCTATAATTCGAGCTACAGTTTTTGATCATTTTTGCGGTGGTATAAACGAAGATGATTGTTTACCAATTATAGATAAAATGCATTTAGAGGGAAAAGTGCATAGTGTATTAGATTATTCAGTAGAAGGTAAAGAGGAAGAAAAAAGTTTTGATGAGGCACTTCAAAAAATAATTAAAATCCTATATTTTTGTGAAGAAAAGAAATCAATTCCGTTCGCTGTTTTTAAACCAAGTGGCTTTGGTCGTTTTGCTCTTTATCAAAAAATATCAGAAGGTAAAACTTTAACCTCATTAGAGGAAGAGGAGTGGAGTAGAGTAAAAGCACGGTTTCACAGTGTTTGTAAAGTTGCTGTAGAAAAAGATGTACCACTATTAATAGATGCAGAAGAGAGTTGGATGCAAGATGCCGCTGATGAATTGATAGAGGAACTTATGGAAACTTACAATTCTCAAAAATCAGTTGTATTTAATACCTTACAAATGTATAGACATGATAGAATGTTCTATCTAAAAGCATTGCATAAAAAAGCAAAGGAGAAAGGGTTTCATATTGGAATGAAAGTAGTTAGAGGTGCTTACATGGAAAAAGAGCGTGAAAGAGCCGAAAAATATGGTTATGAATCGCCAATATGTGCTGACAAAAAAACTACAGATGAAAATTATGATGCTGCCATTAGATATATGATGGATAATTCTAATATGGCATTATTTGCTGGTACTCATAATGAAGAAAGCTCTTATTTGGTTATGGATTTAGCTAAAAAACATCAAATAAATGAAAGTGATTCTCGTTTATGGTTTGGGCAGTTGTATGGCATGAGTGATCATATTAGTTTTAATTTAGCTCATAAAGGTTATAACGTTGCAAAATATTTGCCTTTTGGCCCTGTTAGAGATGTAATGCCATATTTAATTCGAAGAGCTGAAGAAAACACTTCTGTTGCAGGCCAAACGAGTAGAGAATTAAATTTACTTAAGACTGAGCGAAAGCGAAGAAAAATGCCATGAATACTGTAGAGGAAATAAAAGTTTTATTACAAAAAAATAAGTCTCGTTTGCGTCAAGAACTTATGCAAAGCAAAGAGGTCATGTTTTTAATAAAAAAATCTACACACTCTAAATTAACAGAAGAGGAGAAAGTTAAAATAAAAAATCAAATTATAGATATTTGTAAATCAATACCTGCCCTGGCTGTATTTCTTCTGCCTGGAGGTTCTCTTTTATTACCTTTATTAATAAAATTAATTCCAGATATTTTACCCTCTGCTTTTAGAGATGATCCTAAAACTAATCCTGAAACTTAATATATTTACGTTATATATTTATCTTTTAAAAAAGCTTAACAATAAAATAATTATCTATAAGACTTGTAAATCATATTGAAACAACTACTTTTGCACGAAATTTAAGAAATTATAAATGCAATCAATTAGAAACATCGCAATTATTGCTCACGTAGATCATGGAAAAACTACGTTAGTTGATAAAATTATAGACCAGGCAAAAATCTTAGACGATCGTAAAGAACGAACAGATTTATTGTTAGACAATAACGATTTAGAGCGTGAAAGAGGAATAACCATCCTTTCTAAAAACGTTTCTGTAAATTACAAAAACACTAAAATAAATGTAATTGATACTCCAGGTCACGCCGATTTTGGTGGAGAAGTAGAACGTGTTTTAAAAATGGCAGATGGTGTTTTGTTATTAGTTGATGCTTTTGAAGGACCAATGCCACAAACCCGTTTTGTTTTAGGAAAAGCATTAGAGTTAGGTTTAACTCCTATAGTAGTGGTTAATAAAGTAGATAAAGAAAATTGTACTCCAGATTTAGTGCATGAAAAGGTATTTGATTTAATGTTTGCTTTGGAAGCAACAGAAGAACAATTAGATTTTACTACGATTTATGGTTCTGCTAAAAACAATTGGATGTCTACGGATTGGAAAAATGAGACTACAGATATTGTACCATTATTAGATGCTGTTTTAGAATCTATACCTGAAACAAAGTATAATGAAGGAACACCTCAAATGCAAATAACATCGTTAGACTTTTCTGCCTTTACCGGTAGAATTGCAATTGGTCGAATTTTTAGAGGTGATTTAGAGGCTGGAAAAGATTACATGTTATGTAAATCTGACGGATCTACTAAAAAAGTAAGAATAAAAGAATTGCATGTTTTTGAAGGAATGGGTAAAGTACAAGTAGATAAAGTTCCTTGTGGCGATATCTGTGCAATTACTGGAGTGGAAGATTTTGAAATTGGAGATACAATTGCAGATTTAGAAAATCCAGAGGCTTTACCAAGAACTGAAATTGATAAACCTACAATGAGTATGTTATTCACCATTAACAACTCACCTTTCTTTGGTAAAGAAGGAAAATTTGTTACTTCTCGTCACTTACGTGATAGATTATTTAAAGAGATGGAGAAGAATTTGGCATTAAGAGTAGATACAACAGATTCTGAAGATAAGTTTAATGTATTTGGTCGTGGTGTTTTACACCTATCTGTTTTAATTGAAACAATGCGAAGAGAGGGCTATGAGTTGCAAGTTGGAAGACCTCAAGTAATTATAAAAGAAATTGATGGTGTAAAATCAGAACCTTATGAAACTTTATCTATAGACGTTCCTGAAGATGTAGCTTCTAAAGCTATTAATTTAGTTTCTCTAAGAAAAGGAGATTTATTGGTAATGGAACCAAAAGGAGATTTACAGCATTTAGAATTTACGATTCCATCTAGAGGATTAATTGGTTTGCGTAATAAAATTTTGACAGCTACTGCTGGTCAGGCAATTATTAACCACCGTTTTTCTGAATATGGGCCTTATAAAGGTGATTTTTCTGAAGATATTAAAGGAGCTATTGTTTCTTCTGCAGCAGGTAAAGCTACAGCTTATGCTATAGATCGTTTACAAGATAGAGGACGTTTCTTTATAGATCCAAATCAAGAAATTTATATTGGACAAGTCGTTGGAGAAAATAGTAAGGATACAGACATGGGTGTAAATCTAATTAAAGGAAAAAAATTAACAAACGTTCGTTCTTCAGGAACAGACGATAGTGTTAAGATTGCTCCAAAAATAGATTTTTCTTTAGAAGAATGTATGGAATACATTAAAGGAGATGAATATTTAGAAGTTACCCCAGAAAGTTTACGCATGCGTAAAATTGAATTTAGACCATAAATAGTCGATATCGTTTATAAAACAAAAGCCCAAGAAATTATTCTTGGGCTTTTTCTATAAAAGTAAATTACTTTTTAGTTAAGACTATCTGTCATTGCTGCTGGTTTTACCCATGCATCATATTCTTCTGGAGTAACATAACCTAAACGTACAGCTTCTTCTTTCAAAGTAGTTCCGTTTTTATGTGCGGTATTTGCAATTTCTGCAGCTTTATAGTATCCAATTTTAGTATTTAATGCAGTAACCAACATTAATGAGTTATTCACTAATTCTTCAATTCTTGAATGGTTTGGTATTATACCAGCTGCACAATTTTCTTCAAAAGATACACAAGCATCACCAATTAATTGTGCAGATTGTAATACGTTCGCAGCCATCATTGGCTTAAAAACATTCAATTCATAATGTCCTTGTGTACCACCAATAGTTACAGCGACATCATTACCCATTACTTGAGCACAAACCATGGTTAAAGCTTCACATTGTGTAGGATTTACTTTCCCTGGCATAATTGAAGACCCTGGTTCATTAGCTGGTATAATAATTTCCCCAATTCCTGATCTAGGCCCTGAGGCCATTAAACGAATATCGTTTGCAATTTTATTTAAAGAAACCGCAATTTGCTTTAAAGCACCATGAGTTTCAACTAACGCATCATGTGCTGCTAAAGCTTCAAATTTATTTTGTGCAGTAACAAAAGGTAATGCTGTAAATTCTGCAATATATTTAGCAACTAAAACATCATATCCTTTAGGGGTATTTAAACCTGTACCAACTGCAGTTCCACCTAAAGCCAGTTGTGATAAATGTTCTAATGTATTATTTAAAGCTTTTAAACCAAAATTTAATTGTGCTACATAACCAGAAAATTCTTGACCTAGTGTTAACGGAGTAGCATCCATTAAATGAGTTCTTCCAATTTTAACAACATCATTAAATGCCTCTGCTTTTGATTGCAGCGTATTTCTTAATTGTTCTATACCAGGAATGGTGTTTTCTATAATTTTCTTGTAAGCAGCAACGTGCATTCCTGTAGGAAAAGTATCGTTAGAAGATTGTGATTTGTTTACATCATCATTTGGCTGAATCGTTTTATCACCTTCGCCAATAACCTTACCTGCAATTTCATGAGCTCTGTTGGCAATTACCTCATTTACATTCATGTTAGATTGCGTTCCTGAACCAGTTTGCCAAATTACTAATGGAAATTGGTCATCATGTTTCCCTTCTAAAATTTCGTCACAGACTTGTGCAATTAAATCTCTTTTCTCTTCTGACAACACTCCTAATTCTGCATTTGTAAATGCAGCAGCTTTCTTTAAATAAGCAAAACCATATACAACTTCTAATGGCATAGAGGCTGGTGCACCTATTTTAAAATTATTTCTAGAACGTTCTGTTTGTGCACCCCAGTATTTATCTGCAGGAACATTTACATTACCCATTGTATCTTTTTCTATTCTAAACTTTGTCATGATGTACTTTGTATTTAAGAATAACAAATTTAAATAATAAAGGTCAATATTTTAAGATTAAAGGGTGTAAATAACCATAAAAACTTTAATTTTAATTGTGCAATTTTAAAAAAAATCTGTTATTTTTGCAGGTATATAAATACAATTACAATTAAATGTTAGATTTTTCAGAATTTTCAGGTTTAGTTTTATTCATGTTTATTTTTACAGCCGGTTTTTGGTTGTTAATTTTCTTATTAACCTTTGTTGTTCCTTATTGGATTGGAGGAACTATTTGGGAAAATTTCAAATTAAAAAGAGATGCTAAAAAAGCTGCTGAAGGAAAGTAGTTTTCTTAACTTAATTATAAAAAAAAACTCGTTCACACTTTGAACGAGTTTTTTTTTTATTTGATTAATACATATTATTCTTCAAAATCTTCACCACCATTACCATCTCTATTTCTTTTAAAACGCTCTTTTTTCTGATTAAATCTGTACACAAAACTGACTCTAAATTGGGGCTCTCTCCATTGAAATTCAGAGTATTGGTTTAAAAAGTTTGGAATGTTTGTAGTTCTTCTACTAATTCGGCTGTTAAAAACATCGCTAAAGTTAACACTTAAAGAAGCTTTTTCATCAAAGAAATCTCTACTTGCAGCAATGTTCATGCTAAATACTCCTTGACTTTCTGTTTGCGCGTTCTGAGACGGCCCTCTATAATTAGAGTTAATTTGTAAGTCTGTTTTTCCTAAAGTAATTTTTTGATTCAATCTTATAAAGTAAGAAGTGTTTTCGAAATCAAAACTTTGAGTAACATTAGTAATAGGGTTGGTATAATCACCATCTGTTGTAACTTGATATAAGTTAAAATCACTATTGATATTCCATATTTTAAATGGTCTGTAGTTCAATGTAAACTCGAAACCTACTCTTTCTGAGGTAGATAAGTTAATAGGGAACCTTCTTGTAATAGGATCTCCATTATCTGTTACTTCACCTGTATCTTCTTGTATTCTTTCCCAATTATCATTACTAATATTATAATATAGAGAAGTACTTAACGTAAATTTCTCCCATCTTTTTAAGTATCCAATGTCTACAGCATCTGTAATTACCGGGTTTAACTCAACATTACCTGTGTAAATATTAGCCTCACTAGATCTACTAGGAAAAGGATTTAAGTTTCGTCCTCTTGGTCTTCTAATTCTTCGGTTATATCCTATTGTAATATTTTCTCCATCTTTAAACTCATATCCTAAATTGATGGTTGGAAAAAGGTTACCATAACTTCTAGAATCTACTGTTGTAGCTGTTTGCTGCTCAATTTCTATTGAGGTATACTCATAACGTAAGCCTGCTAATAAAGAAATGTTGTTGAATTTTTGACCATATTGAAAATAGGCTGCATTCACAAATTCTTCGTAATTGAATGAATTGTTTAATCCTGTATCTGCCACTAATGGCCCATCAGGAAAAACTTGTCTTTCTGCTAAATAAAAGCTATTAAAAATATCTCTATAGTTACCTCTATACCCAGCTTCATACTGAATGTTTTCACCTACAGGATGTACATAATCTATTTGCAATAGAGCTCTATTTTCATCTTGATCTTCAATAACTTGCTCTAAATCATTCAACTCATTGATCTGCGTATCTACTTCAGTAATATTATTTAAAACATCTTCCATTTCTGAAGAGTACTGTAAGTTTACTGATAATTTTCTCCCTTTTTGATCAAAATTGTTTACATAATCTAATGTATACTGTATTCTTTGCTCGTCTTCACCTTCGCTTTCTGTTCTATATGTAGCTTCATTTAAACCACCATTTGCATCATATCTTTGAATATCGTTGGTATTTACATCATCATCTTTACCACTGTTAAATACAATGTTACCAATAATACTAGAGCTTTTGGTTAAATAATATTCAGCTCCAAAACTTGTAAATAATGATCTTCCCAATCTGCCAAAATTTCTTTGTTCTATAACTCTTGCATTTTGAGCTGTAGCAGCCAAAAAGTTAGACTCACTTAAAGAATTACCTGGAGTTTCATTATACCTAAAACCGGTATTCGTAAATAAGTTCCATTTTTCTGTTCTCCAGTTTGCATTAAAGGCAGCACCCAATCTTTCAGGATATCCTAAATCTAATTGAAGAGAGCCATTAAACCCAGTTAATTTATTTTTTCTTAGAATAATATTTAATATTCCAGCTGTACCTTCTGCATCATATCTGGCAGATGGAGAAGTAATAACTTCTACCTTTTCTATAGCTTCTGCTGGGATTTGTCTTAATGCCTCAGCACCGTTTAGCCCAACTAATGCACTTGGTCTTCCATCTATTAAAATAGTTACATTTTCATTCCCTCTTAAACTAACAGTACCTTCTACATCAACTTGAATAGAGGGTACATTTCCTAGAACATCACTTGCATTACCTCCTCTAATAGATAAATCTTTACCAATATTAAATACTTTTTTATCTAATCGGATGTCTACTGTTGTTTTCTCTGCAACAATTACTACTTCATTCAATGCTTTAGTGTTTTCTGATAGTTTTATGATTCCTAAATCTGTATCAGAATCAATTACTTTTAAAGGAAAAATTTTTGAATTGAAAGAAATAAATTCTACTCGAATTTGATACGTAGCTTTTGGTACAGATATATTAAAGGATCCGTTTACATCTGTAATTCCACCAGTAATTTCTTTTGTCTGTTTGTTTTGTAGAATAATTGTAGCGTACTCTAAGGGCATTTTAGAATCAACTTCAATAACTTTACCTGAAATTAGTACTTTTTTGTTTTCAGTTTCTTGCCCTAATAAATTTTGCGAAGTAATTCCTATAAGAAGAATTATGACTATTTTTTTTATCAAAAGATGTGGTTTATTTTTTTTGCAAAGGTTTATTTAAAAACCTTTTTATAGAGTTAAAAAAAAGTTAAACAGTAGCTTTTTATTTTTCTTACAGTATTGTTAGTATTTTTTCTGAAGGTCTTCCAATTATCGCTTTATGATTATGCACTACAATTGGTCTTTCTATAAGTTTTGGATAATCAACCATAGCCTTCACTAGTTCTTGTTCTGATAATTCTTTAGCTTTAAACTTTTCTTTCCATATAATTTCGTTTTTTCTAACCAATTGAATAGGAGAGACGCCTAATTTTATGATGATATCATTTAATTCTTTTTGGGTGGGTATGTCTTCTAAATACTTAATGATTTCAAATTTTTTTCCAGATTTTTCTAAAAGTTGTAGACCTTCTCTAGATTTTCTGCATCTTGGATTGTGGTATATTTTTATCATCTTTTTAATTAAATATTATTTTTATAAAAATTTACGTTTTACGATTCTTTTTGACCGTTTAACATCAGATAAGCTTTTAGAAAAGCATTAATATTACCATCCATAACAGCATCTACGTTACCTGTTTCATGAGCTGTTCTAACATCTTTTACTAGTTTATAAGGATGCATTACATAATTCCGTATTTGACTACCCCATTCATTCTTCATTTTATTGGCTTCAATATCATCTCTGGCTGCTTGTTGTTTTTTTAATTCAATTTCATACAATTGAGATTTTAGCATTTGCAAAGCTGTAGCTCTATTATCATGCTGAGAACGGGAATTTGAACAAGAAATTTGAATACCTGAAGGCTTGTGTGTTAATTGAACTTTAGTTTCTACTTTATTCACGTTTTGACCACCTGCACCACTAGATCTTGCTGTTGTAATTTCTATATCTGCAGGATTTATATTAATTTCAATAGAATCATCTGCAACAGGATAAACGTAAACAGAAGCAAAACTTGTGTGTCGTTTTGCATTCGAATCAAAAGGAGAAATACGGACTAATCGATGTACACCATTTTCACCTTTTAACCAGCCAAAAGCATAATCTCCATCTATTTCTACTGTAACCGTTTTAATACCAGCAGCGTCACCCGCTTGATAATTTAGTGTTTTTAATTTAAAACCCTGCTTTTCTGCCCACATCCCATACATTCTAAAAAGCATTTCTGCCCAATCACAAGATTCTGTTCCTCCTGCACCAGCTGTGATCTGAATTACTGCAGATAAAGAATCTCCTTCATCAGATAACATGTTCTTAAACTCAATATCTTCTAAAAGAGCGATGGTTTTGTCAAATTGATGTAACACTTCTTTTTCATCTGCTTCCTCTTCTTTATAAAACTCATAAAAAATATTCAGATCTTCATTTAATCTAAGTATGGTATTATAATCTTCTACCCATTTCTTTTTAAAACGCAGTTCTTTCATGAGAATTTCTGCAACTTTAGGGTCGTTCCAAAAATCAGGATTTACTGTTTTCTCTTCTTCATTCGCTATTTCAATCAATTTTTTATCAATATCTAAGTAAGATTTTAATTTATCTATTCTGGTTGAAATATCTTTAAGTTGGTCTTGTGTAATCATAAGCTGAACAAAAATAAATGAATTTTTAGGATTTCGAGTTTTTAAACTCCTCCTTATTTCATAGTTTTATAAAAATATTTAATTCATGAAAAAAATACTACTTACATTATTATTTGTTTCTTTTTATTTGCAAGGGTTTTCTCAATTTTTTAATAAAGAAAAAGAGAATAGTCTACGAGCAGGAATCTCTAAATACTCTGGGTATTTCACATTTTATTACGATGTTAGTGCCGATAAAGTTTATTTGCAAATAGATAAATTAAATACTGATTTTCTTTACGTACGTTCATTATCAGAAGGTATTGGATCTAATGATATTGGCTTAGATAGAGGGCAGTTGGGCGCTGGTGTAGTTGTTCATTTTAAAAAAGCAGGAAATAAAATCTTGATGGTACAACCTAATCAAGATTACAGAGCAATTACAAATAATACAGAAGAAAAAAAATCAGTAAAGGAAGCTTTTGCAAAATCGATTTTACATGGTTTTGTTATAATAGAAGCTAAAAACAATACGTTTTTAGTAGATGCTACCTCTTTTTTTATAAGAGATGCTCATGGAGTAGCAAGAAGTTTAGCAAGACAAGGTCAAGGAAATTATAATTTAGATAAAAGCAGAAGTGCATTTAATTTAGAACGTACAAAATCATTTCCTAAAAACTCAGAATTTGATGTATTACTCACGTTTAAAGGTTCTGCTAAAGGATACAACATTAGAAGTGTAACTCCAAATGCAAATGCAGTAACAGTAAATCAACACCATTCTTTTGTTGAATTACCAGATGATAACTACAAGCCAAGAAAATTTGATCCTAGATCCGGTTCTTACCAAATGAGCTATTTAGATTATGCTTCACCTGTAAATGAATCTTTGACCAAACGTTTTATTTATAGACATAGATTGGCTAAAAAAAATCCAAATGCTGCAATGTCTGAACCTGTTGAACCTATTATTTATTATCTAGATAGAGGCACGCCTGAACCTGTAAGATCGGCTTTATTAGAAGGAGGGAGTTGGTGGAATCAAGCCTTTGAAGCTTCAGGCTATAAAAATGCTTTTCAATTTAAAATGTTACCTGAAGGTGCAGACATGTTAGATGTAAGATATAATGTTGTGCAATGGGTGCATCGTTCTACAAGGGGTTGGAGTTATGGAGCAAGTATTTCTGACCCTAGAACAGGAGAAATTATTAAAGGACATGTTAGTTTAGGAAGTCTAAGAATCCGTCAAGATTATTTAATAGCACAAGCTCTACAAGCACCTTTTAAAACAACTACTGCAGATGATGAGTTTGCCTTACAAATGGCAATTGCAAGAATAAGACAATTGTCGGCACACGAAATTGGGCATACCCTTGGTTTTGCTCACAATTTTGCAGCAAGTACAAATGGTAGAACCTCTGTGATGGATTATCCACATCCAAAATTTACGTTAAAGAATGGTCATATTGATTTTTCTGATGCGTATGATACTAAAATAGGTGACTGGGATAAAGTAACGGTAGCGTATTCTTATCAAGACTTCCCTAAAGACATTAATGAAGATGAAGCGTTGAATACTATTTTGATTTCAGCATTTGATAATGGAATGCGATATTTGTCTGATTCAGATGCTAGACCAAAAGGTAGTGCAAGCGCTACTGCTCATTTATGGGACAATGGAGGTACTATTTATGATGAATTGAATACTCTTTTAACC
This sequence comes from uncultured Polaribacter sp., assembly GCA_938084845.1. Classification (GTDB taxonomy): domain Bacteria; phylum Bacteroidota; class Bacteroidia; order Flavobacteriales; family Flavobacteriaceae; genus Polaribacter. The sequence goes on from CALKEB010000004.1 coordinate 65,184, forward strand.
ATTAGAAAAAAAGCGATCACTAATTTTTCTATAGATAATTTAAAGGTAGGTGAACCTTATACTGTCTTAGAAGATGTATTTGTACCTTTATATTTTTTACATCGTTTTCAAACGGAAGCAACTGTTAAATTAATAGGAGGTTTAGAATATTCATATGCTGTAAAAGGCGGAAATACAACTATTGTAAAGAAAGTTTCTGGTGAAAAAGAAAGAAAAGCGTTAGCGAGTGTTTTAAAAACGGTACAAGCAGATGAAATTGCAATACCTAGAGAAAAATTAGCTTTATTCCCACCAAGAGCAATAGGTTATAGTAGGTCTAGAGAATCTTTTAAAAGTAAATTAGGTGTGGCTTTTGATGCTTTTTCTGCAGTAGAAACTGCTTCTGAAATGACTTTTTCTTTATTACTACATCCTCAAAGAATGTCTAGATTAATTAATCATAAAAGTATAGATAACTCACAATTAGGGATAGTAGAGTTGCTAGACATTGTCGTTCAAAATACTATAAAAGTAAAACATAAAGATAGCTATCATCAAGAATTACAAAACATAATTAATTTAAAGTTTTTAGAAGAATTGATGTATTTAGCATCGAATAAAAACCAATACAAACAGGTAAATGCAATAGCTTCTTACAAATTAAATGAGATTAAAGAAATCATACAAGCTAAAAAGGAGAAGGGTGTTCAGGAAATTTATAATATAGCATTATTAAAAATGATTGATGATTTTATAAAAAATCCAACTTCATTCAAAAAAACGGCAGCACCTAAAATTCCAGATGGATCACCGATTGGAAACTAATTAAATATTTAAATTAAATGGTAATAGATTTAATATCAGATACAGTTACAAAGCCAACGCCTGAAATGTTAGAGGCTATGCTAAATGCAAATGTAGGAGATGATGTTTTTAAAATGGATCCTACTGTAAACGCTTTAGAACAAAAAGTAGCGAAACTTTTTGATATGGAGGATGCATTATTTTTTCCTTCAGGAACAATGGCAAATCAAACTGCTATAAAATTACACACACAACCAGGAGATATGGTTATTTGTGATAAATACGCACATATTTACAATTATGAAAGTGGAGGAGTGGCATTTAATTCTGGGGTAACTTGTAAGTTGATAGATGGAAATAGGGGAATGTTTACATCCGCTCAAATAGAGGAGATTGCAGCTACAAAACCACAAATTTATTTACCCAATACAAGTTTAATTTGTTTGGAAAATACAACCAATAAAGGGGGTGGAGCTTGTTGGGATTTTAATGAAATAAAAAAGATCCATACTATTGCACAAAAAAACAACTTAGGTTTTCATTTAGATGGTGCACGTTTGTTTAATGCTTTAGTTGCTAAAAATGAAACCCCAAAACAATATGGACAATTATTCGATACTATTTCTATTTGTTTTTCTAAAGGTTTAGGAGCACCAATCGGGTCTATGTTAATTGGAACAAAAGAAATGATTCATAAAGCATTGCGTCTGCGAAAATTATTAGGTGGAGGAATGAGACAAGTTGGTTTTTTAGCAGCAGCAGCTAATTACGCCATCGATAATCATGTAAATCGATTAGCAGATGATCATAAAAAAGCAAATGAAATTGCAAAAGTATTAGAAAACTGTACGTATATTTCTAAGATAGAGCCTGTAGAAACAAACATTTTAATTTTTTATGTAGATCAAAAAATAGGTGCAGATCGTTTTATAGAAAAAATGGCTGAAAAGAATATTTTATTGACTCCAATGGGAGAGGGGAAAATAAGAATTGTGACTCATTTAAACTATACAGAAGAGATGCATCAGGAATTTTTAAAAGCATTAAAATCTTTTAAATAACAAGATTATTAATTCGAATTAATTTCTAATTTTAATAACTCTTTATAATTTTTAGTTAACTTTTTAAGTAAAATACCATAAACTAATTTATAGAAAAGCCATAATAAAACAATAATAATTAATAATGCAATTAGTTGACTAATAACAGTAATTGTTACTACTTGTTGTAAATCTAAGGTTAAGTTATTAGGGTTCATTACACTCATTAATGTGTTTTCATCAGAAAATAAAACAATATTTAAAATAATACTCACTAAAAAAACTGTAGCTATATTATAAAACACATAATATTTTACCGTTTTTCTAATTTTTAATATCTTTTGAATTAATTTTTTTGTGTTGTCTACTAAGGAGATTCTTTTATAATTTTTATAAAAGAAGTAAAGAAAAACAACGATAATTGCGTAATGCAGCCCCATAAAAACATTTAAATATTCCATGAGATTTAAGTCCTCATAAATTTTGTAAAAACGATCAGGGATTGCAATATTAACAGCAGTCCATAAAATAAATTCTAAAATTCCAATAATAAAAATCCACTTTACAATAGATGATGATTTGGAATGTGCCATCTTATAAATTTCTTCGCTAGAAATTTTATGAGATGCTTCTGGTTGATTTTCCCAGGCTTTTTTGTAATTATCTAATGCATCCATAAATTATGGGTTTAATATGTTTTTTAATTTTTCTTTAGCCCTATTCATTTTTACTCTTGCATTTACTGAAGTTATCCCTAAAGCTTCTGAGATTTCCTTATAAGGTTTATCTTCTAAATACAAAAAAATAAGCGCCTTTTCAATATCATTTAATTGATGTACTGCTTTGTACAAAGCTTTTAATTGTAGCTCTTGCGTATCATCATAATCTTGTGATTTTATTTTATAGGTAAATTCACTTATGTCTTGTGTCTTTATTCTTTTGGTTGATTTTCGGTATAAAGAAATTGCAGTATTTAAAGCCACTCTGTACATCCAAGTACTAAATTTAGAATCTCCTCTAAACTTTGTGTAGTTTTTCCAAAGTTGAATAGTTATCTCTTGAAATAAATCATTATGTGCTTCTTTATTTGTAGTGTATAAACTACATATTTTATGCACTATGTTTTGATTTCCCTCAAAGTCAGATAAAAATTTAAGTTCTAAATCTTTTTGCACTTTATTCTTTTAGTTAGTTAATTATGAGTAGCTAAAATTATTAATATGTTACATTTTTCTTAAAAAATATTTTACAAGTCATATTTTTTGTAAATTTGTTTAAATAAAATTGTTATAAATTGAACAACATAAAGCAAGATTTCACGATTAAAGACCTTGAAAATATTTCTGGAATCAAGGCACATACGATCCGAATTTGGGAAAAAAGATATAACTTGTTATCACCCAAAAGAACCGAAACAAATATAAGATTTTATACTCCAGAGAATTTAACAAAACTTTTAAATATTGTTTTGTTAAACAAAAACAATTTTAAAATTTCGAAAATTGCTGCGATGTCTGATGAAGATATTACATCTAAATCAAGAGAATTGGCATTCAGTATTGCGACTAATGATGAGGCTATTAATACGTTTAAAGTATCAATGTTTCAATTTGATAAAATACTTTTTAATAATACCTATCATAAATTATTACATAAAAAAACGTTTAGAGAAATTTTTAAGGATGTTTTTATCCCTTTTCTAGACCATATTGGTTTATTGTGGCATACAGAGACTTTATTGCCTGCCCATGAGCATTTTATATCCAATTTAATTGCTCAGAAAATTCAGTTAAACACAGAAAAACTCCAATATAGTATTAATACCACGAATAAAACCTATGTGTTATTTTTGCCCGAAAATGAAATTCATGAACTGGGTTTATTGTATTTAAATTATGAATTAGTTTTAAGAGGTTTTCACACTATTTATTTAGGACAAAGCTTACCTTTGAATAATTTAAATTACTTTTTAGAAGGTGACAGAGAGATTTGTTTTATTGCTTCATTAACAATACAACCTTATGATGATAAGGTAGAGGATTATTTTAATGAAATAGACAATGTAATGGATAAGACAAATAATAAATTTATTGCTGTTGGAAGAAAAATAGCTAAAATTAAACACTTAGACTTAAGTAATAATATTAAGCTTTATGATTCTATTCCTGAATTGTTAAATGCCTTATAATCAACATTATTAATTTTTTATATGTTTAGTTATTTAAATATCAAACTAAACAAAAAAACAAAAAATGGGTAAAAATATTTATATAATTGGTTCTGGTTTTTCTTCTTTATCAGCATCATGTTACTTATCGAAAGAAGGCTATAATGTAACTGTTTTAGAAAAAAACGAAACACTTGGAGGTAGAGCTAGGCAATTTAAAAAAGACGGATTTACATTCGATTTAGGTCCTTCTTGGTATTGGATGCCAGATGTATTCGAACGTTTTTTTGCTGATTTTGGAAAGAAACCGTCAGATTATTACACGCTTGATAAATTAAGTCCTGGTTATGAAGTCTATTTTGGAAAGAACGACTCTATAAAAATTTCAGATAAAATAGAAGAAATTTATGAGTTATTTGAAAGTGTAGAACCAGGTAGTGCAAAATACTTAAAACAATTTTTAGATTCTGCCAAAGCAAATTACGATACTGCAATTAAAGACCTTGTCTATAAACCAGGGGTATCGCCTTTAGAATTGGTGAATTCTACCACAATTGCAAGAGTTACCCAGTTTTTTTCTACAATTAGAAAGCAAGTACGTAAAAATATTAAAAATGATAAATTAATAGAAATCTTAGAATTTCCAGTATTGTTTTTAGGCGCAAAACCAAATAATACTCCAGCATTTTATAATTTTATGAATTATGCAGATTTTGGATTAGGTACTTGGCATCCAAGAGGTGGAATGCATAAGGTTGTTGAAGGAATGGTTTCTTTGGCGACTTCTTTAGGTGTAAGTTTTACTACAAACGCTAACGTAGAAAAAATAATTACGGACAATACTAATACAGTAAAAGGTTTACTTGTAAATGGAAAAGAAATTAAGACGGATTTAGTTTTAAGTGGTGCTGATTATCATCATACAGAAACTTTATTAGATACAGACTTAAGGCAGTATTCAGAAAAATACTGGGCTAAAAAAACTTTTGCACCCTCTTCTTTACTATTCTATGTAGGTTTTGATAAAAAAATAAAAAATACTAGCCATCATACTTTATTTTTCGATACTGATTTTGACAAACATGCAGAGGAAATTTACGATCAGCCTAAATGGCCTTCAGCGCCACTTTTTTATGCTAACTTTACCTCAATGACAGATACTACATCTGCACCTGATGGTAAAGAAGCAGGTTTTTTTCTAATACCCCTAGCTCCTGGTATAGAAGATACTGAAGCGTTGAGAGAATTGTATTTTGAAAAAATAATGCACAGATTTGAAGATCTAACAAACCAAGATGTTAAAAAAAATGTTATCTTTAAAAGATCTTTTTGTGTAAAAGATTTTGAGAATGAGTATAACTCTTATAAAGGTAATGCATACGGAATGGCAAACACGTTATTGCAAACTGCTTTTTTAAGACCAAAAATAAAAAGTAGTAAAGTAAATAATTTGTATTTTACAGGTCAATTAACGGTTCCAGGACCTGGTGTCCCTCCAGCATTAATTTCAGGTAAAATAGCAACAGATTTAATTAAGAAAAATCAGAAATAACATGAAAGAACTTTTTGACAATGTCTCTAACGATTGTAGTAAGTTAGTTACAAAAAGTTATAGTACATCTTTTTCATTGGCAGTTAATATGTTATCTCCAAAAATTAGAGCAGATATCTATAACATCTACGGATTTGTTCGTTTTGCAGATGAAATTGTCGATACCTTTCACAATTATAATAAAGAAGAGCTTTTATACCATTTCGAACGCGATTATCATTTATCTAAAGCTCAAGGGATTAGTTTAAACCCAATTTTAAATTCTTTTCAGCAGACAGTTAACAGATATAATATACCTGAAGACATGGTACAAGCCTTTCTAAAGAGTATGAAAGCAGATCTTCATAAAACAGAATACCAAACAAAAGAGGAGTATGATGAATATATTTATGGCTCTGCAGATGTTGTTGGTTTAATGTGTTTAAAAGTATTTGTTGATGGTGATGAAAATAAATATAAAGAATTAAAAGATGCTGCTATGCGTCTAGGATCTGCTTTTCAAAAAGTAAATTTTTTACGCGATTTAAAAGATGACTTTGAATTATTAAATAGATCTTATTTTCCAAACGTTGATCTAGGTCAATTAAATGCCATTTCTAAACAACTAATTATTGACGAGATAGAAGCCGATTTTGATTATGCTTATACTCATGGAATCCTGAAATTACCGGTTGAAGCTAAATTTGGAGTATATATGGCGTACAGGTATTATAGAAGATTACTAAAGAAACTAAAAGCTGTACCTTCAGAAAAAATTATGGATACACGAATTAGAATTTCTGACCCTATGAAAATAAACTTATTGGCTAGAAGTTATGTGAAATACAAATTGAATATAATTTAATATGCTCATTTTAGTTACGATTGGAGTTTTTTTGTTGATGGAGGGCATAACTTGGTGCACACATAAATATGTGATGCATGGTTTTGGATGGTATTTGCATGAAGACCATCATCAACCTAAATACAATGGTTTTGAAAAAAATGACGCGTTTTTTGTAGTATTTGCAATACCAAGTATGGCTTTGTTTTATTTCGGGAATTACTCGAGTCATACTTTTTTATCTTACATAGGTTTAGGAATTTTATGCTATGGTGTTGCTTATTTCTTAGTGCATGATGTATTAATTCACCAACGCTTTAAATGGTTTAAAAACACAAATAACTGGTATTTAAAGGGGTTGCGTAAAGCGCATAAAATTCATCACAAAAATATGGGTAAAGAAGATAGCAAGTGTTTTGGAATGCTATTTGTACCTATAAAATACTTCAAACAGTTTAAGAAGTAACAGCGCTATTTAAATTATTATAATACTTTATTTATTTTGAACTCATCAACAAAAATTTACGATTATATTATTGTTGGTGCAGGTGCTTCAGGTTTAATGATGGCCTATAGAATGAGCAAAGATGCTTATTTTAAAAATAAAACAATCCTAATTTTAGACAAAGAAAAAAAAACAAGTAACGACCGAACTTGGTGTTTTTGGGAAAATAGAAAAGGTGCTTGGAATGCTATTTTAAACCATTTTTGGAAGTCAATCATATTTAAAGGCGATAGTATTTCTGAAACTTTATCAATTAAACCTTATCAATATAAAATGATTAGAAGTAGCGACTTCTATGACAATATCTGGGTTGAAATTTCTAAGCATCAAAACTTTGAGTTTAAAATAGAATCCGTCAAAAGTGTTCAACAAGAGCATAATTTAGGTAAAGTAATCACAGATTCGGGCTCATATAGTTCTCAAAATATAATAAATAGTATTTTATTCACTGATGCGTATAAAAAACAAAAACAATACCCAGTTTTACAACAGCATTTTGTGGGTTATTTTGTAAAAACAAAAACTGCGGTTTTTGATGATACTGCAGCTACTTTTATGGATTTTACAGTTCCACAAAAAGGAAATACAAGATTCATGTATATTTTACCATATTCAAAAAATGAAGCATTATTTGAATATACTTTATTTTCTAAAGAACTTTTAGAATACGAAACTTACACAAACGCGATAACAGAATATTTACAAGAGAAAAATATTACTGATTATGAAATCATAGAGAAGGAGCAAGGTTCTATACCTATGACATCCTATAAATTTTGGGAATTAAATTCGAAAAATGTAATTCATATTGGTACGGCTGGTGGCTGGAGTAAGGCCAGTACAGGTTTTACCTTTAAGAATATCGATAAGAAAACAACCAACTTAGTACAACATTTAAAAAAGCAAAAACCTTTAAATACGTTTCATAAAACCAATCGTTTTTGGTTTTACGATTTACTTTTATTGGATATTTTGTCCCAAAAAAATGAATTAGGTGCAGCTATATTTTCAAAAATGTTTAAAAGTATATCTCCTCAACTTATTTTTAGATTTTTAGATGAGCAAACCACCTTTATAGAAGAATTGAAAATCTTTTCTAAAATGCCTACGGCTTTATTTTCTAAAGCTTTATTAAAGCGTTTATTCTAAAGGATATTTAGCTTTAATTTTATCTAAACTTAAATTGTGAATACTACCTAAATGTGTATGTTGCTTGCCTAAATCTGGTGTATACGTTCCTTCTTCCACTTGACCTCCAATTTTTTGATAAGCTTCTCTAAACGACATGCCTTCTACCACTAAATTATTTATTGAATCTACTGTAAATAAATAGTGGTATTTCTCATCATTTAAATCAATATCTTTTACAATTACTTGTTGTATTGAGTAATTGAAAATGTCTAAGATATCTTTTACATCTTCAAAAGCAGCTATGATATTTTCTTTCAATAGTTGAAAATCTCTATGATAACCTGTAGGTAAGTTGTTTGTAATTAGTAACATTTCTGAATGTAAAGCCTGAATTTTATTACATTTTCCTCGGATCAATTCAAATACATCTGGGTTTTTCTTATGAGGCATAATACTACTTCCAGTTGTTAATTCATCAGGAAATGAAATGAACCCAAAATTTTGACTCATGTACAAACAAACATCCATAGAAAATCGTGCTAAAGTATTACACAAACCACCTAATGCAGCAGCAATTGATCGTTCACTTTTACCTCTACTTAACTGAGCTGCAACTACATTATATTTTAAAGTTGTAAACTCTAATTCTTTGGTTGTTAATTCTCTATCGATAGGGAAGGAGCTTCCATAACCAGCAGCAGAGCCTAAAGGGTTTTGGTCTACAACTTTAGATACCGCATTTAGTACATATACATCATCAATTAATATCTCAGCATAAGCAGAAAACCATAACCCAAAAGAAGATGGCATTGCCACTTGTAAATGTGTATAGCCAGGTAATAATGAATCTTTATGTGATTCTGCAAGATGTAACAATGTATCAAAAAGTGATTTCACTTTATCGTTAACAATAGCTAAGTTTTCTTTGTAGTATAATTGTAGAGCGACTAAAACTTGATCATTTCTAGAACGTGCTGTGTGTATTTTTTTACCAACTTCTCCTAGTTTATTAGTTAATTCCCATTCAATTTTAGAGTGAACATCTTCAAAAGAAGGTTCAATCACAAATGTTCCTTCTTCAATATCTGCAGCTAATTCGTTTAAGCCTTTTTTTAAATCAGTCAATTCATTAGCTGTAATAATACCGATAGATTCCAGCATTATTGCATGTGCTATAGAAGCTTGTACATCATATTTTGCAATATGTATATCAATCTCTCTATCATTACCGACTGTAAAATTTTCAATTTGTTTGTCTATAGAAAATCCTTTATCCCAAAGTTTCATAATTTTAATTTTATTGTTTTAGAATTACTCTATTTAGTAATTCTATATAAATTTTTATTCCTTCTTCAATTTCTGAAATGTATATAAATTCATTTGCAGAATGAGATCTTGTACTATCTCCAGGGCCTAATTTTAAAGATTGGCAAGTTAACACAGATTGATCTGAAAGTGTAGGAGAACCATAGGTTTTTCTACCCATTGCAATACCTGCTTTTACCAAATCATGATTAGTAGCAATTGAAGAAGAATTTAGTCGTAAACTTCTAGGAACAATCTCTGAACAAGGAGATTGCTCTTTTAAGATAGTTGCAATTTCTTGATTTGAATACGCATCATTTACACGAACATCTACTACCAAATCTACGTGAGCAGGAACTACATTGTGTTGTTTACCTGCGTTTATTTGGGTTACAGTCATTTTTACATCGCCTAAAGCCTCTGAAGATTTTTCGAATTTAAAATCTTTGAACCATTGTAAAACATCTATGGTATTGTAAATGGAATTGTTGTTATTTGGGTGTGCAGCATGACTTGGTGTACCCTTAACTTTGGCATCAAAAACAACCAAACCTTTTTCAGCCACTGCTAAATTCATTAAAGTTGGCTCTCCAACAATGGCAACGTCTATGTGAGGAATAATGGGTAACATGCTATTTAACCCATTAGGGCCTGAACTTTCTTCTTCTGCAGAAGCCACCATTACCAAGTTGTAATTTAAATTTTCATTGGCGTAAAAATTGGTAAATGTTGCAATTAAAGAAACCAAACAACCACCAGCATCATTAGCGCCTAAACCATATAATTTATCTCCTTCTACAATAGCTTTAAAGGGATCGTTTGTATACGCAGAATTTGGTTTTACAGTATCGTGATGTGAATTTAATAACAATGTTGGTTTCCCTTCTGTAAAATGTTTATTTGTAGCCCATACATTGTTTTTGGTTCTATTAAAAGGAATATTAAATTCTTGAAACCATGCTTCAATTAATGCTGCAGTTTGTCCTTCTTCGGATGAAAAAGATTGCGTTTCAATTAAACTTTTTAAAAGTGAAATTGCTTTTTCCGTTAATTTATCTTTAGTTATCATGATAAGGTTATGGTTGTATAAATATTGTTTTCCTTAGTTAACATGGATGTATTACCAATATGAACTTTTGCAACTCCCTTTTTTAGGGCATCAAAACAATTGTCTAATTTTGGAATCATGCCATCTGAAATTACACCTTTTTGTAGCAAGTCTTTATAGGAATTAGCATCTATGTTTTTAATTACAGATTCTTTATCATTAAAATTCTTTAAAACGCCATTTAATTCAAAGCAATAGTAAATAGATGTTTCATAGATTTTACTCATACCAACTGCAATTGTACTTGCAATGGTATCAGCATTTGTATTTAATAATTGACCTTTTCCATCATGTGTTAATGCACAAAAAACAGGTGTAAAGTCAGCTTGAAGCAATTTATTTATTGATTTTGAGGCTATTTGTTTGACATCACCTACAAATCCGTAATCAATTTCTTTAACAGGTCTTTTATTAGATTGAATACTATTAATGTCTGCGCCAGTTAAACCAATGGAATTTTCATGCAGTGCTTGCAATTTTGCAACTATATTTTTATTAACTAAACCACCATAAACCATAGTTATTACTTCTAAAGTTTCTGCATCAGTAATTCTTCTTCCATCAATCATTTTAGTGGTTATACCTAATTTTGAGGATATATGTGTTGCACGTTTTCCTCCACCATGAACCAATATCTTTTTACCTTCTATATTTGAAAATATGGAAAGGAAAGTGTTTAAAGCATGTTCATCTTCAATTATATTTCCACCAATTTTAATTATGGATAATTTAGTTTCAGGCATTCTCTAATATTTTTTTCAGCACCAATTGGGCTGCATAGGTTCTATTGTTTGCTTGTGCTATAACTAAAGAATTCTCGGAATCTAATACAGCATCTTCTACGACCACATTTCTTCTCACAGGTAAGCAATGCATAAATTTTGCATCACCAATTTTGTCTTTAGTGATAGTCCAATTATCATCAACATCTAAAATTTCTCCATAAGATTCATAAGAACTCCAATTTTTAGCGTAAACAAAATCAGCATCTTTAAAAGCTTCTTCTTGATTGTGATAAATAGGAGTATCCTTGGTAATTTCTTTGTTTAAGTTATATCCTTCAGGATTTGCAATAACAAATTCAACATCCATTTTTTGCATGGCTTGTGTAAAACTATTCGCTACAGCATGTGGTAAAGGTTTAATATGAGGTGCCCAACTTAAAACTACTTTCACCTTTTTTTTGTTGGAGTTTTCAGATATGGTTATGGCATCTGTTAAGCCCTGCAAAGGATGACCTGTAGCGCTTTCCATACTTATAACAGGCACTGAAGCATGTTTTACAAATGCGCTTAAAACTTGTTCAGATTCATCTTTTTGCTTGTGTGTTAAACTTGGAAAAGCTCTTACAGCAATTACATCACAATATTGAGAAACAACAGCAGCAGCCTCTTTTATGTGCTCAGCTGTAGAACCATTCATAACTGTACCCTCTTCAAATTCAATGCCCCAAGCATCACCAGAAACATTCATCACTATAGGCTCCATCCCTAAATTTAATGCAGCTTTTTGAGTGCTTAGTCTGGTTCTTAAACTCGAATTAAAAAATAATAATCCTAACGTTTTATTTTTACCTAGGTTGCTGTTTTTAAGCGGATTTGATTTCAATTCCTTGGCTTCAGTTATCCAATCATTGATATTTGAAATGTCATTTATAGAAGTGTATTTTTTCATTATAACTCAGATTTTAAAGCATCAAAAAATGCATCTACATGTTCTTTTTGTAGTGTTAAAGGAGGGAGAATTCTTAACAAATTTGGGTTTTTAGAACTTCCTGTAAAAACATGTTGGTTGAATATTAGTCTTTTTCTTAAGTCTGCAATAGGTGCATCGAATTCTAAACCTAACATTAAACCACGGCCTTTTATATTTTTAATTTCAGGTATGCTTTTGGCTTTCTCAATAAAATATTTCGAAATCATTTTTACATTGTCTAACAACCTCTCTTCTTCAAGTACTTCTAAAACAGTTTTACAGGCAACAGAGGCTAGGTGATTTCCACCAAAAGTTGTCCCTAACAAACCGAAAGACGCTTTTATACTTGGATGAATTAGAATACCGCCAATAGGAAATCCATTACCCATTCCTTTTGCAATTGAAATAATATCAGGAGTTACTTTAAATTTTTGAAAAGCGAAGAAATCTCCAGATCTACCAAAACCAGATTGCACTTCATCTGCTATAAAACAGGTATTGTATTGTTTACATAAAGCGTCTGCACCCTCGTAAAATTCAGCTGTACTTTGATCTAAACCACCAACTCCTTGAATAAATTCAACGATTACAGCACAAACATCGTTCTTTTTTAAAGCGTTTTCTAAACCTTTTAAATCGCCCAACTCTAAAATTTCTACTTCTTGTTGTGCATTTAAAGGCGCAATAATTTTTTGATTATCTGTAGCTGCAACTGCTGCAGATGTTCTGCCATGAAAACCATTTTTAAAGGCAACAACTTTATGTTTCTGATTGTGAAATGAAGCTAATTTTAAAGCATTTTCGTTGGCCTCTGCACCTGAATTACATAGAAATAAGGTATAATCTTTACAGCCAGAAAGTGAAACTATTTTCTCTGCTAAATTAGATTGAAGAGGATTTTGAATGGAATTACTATAAAACCCCATCTTTGATACTTGATCAGAAATTGCAGCTACATATTTAGGATGCGAATGCCCAATTGATATTACTGCATGACCACCATACAAATCTAAATATTTAGTATTATGTTCATCGTACACAAAAACATCTTTTGCTTTTACTGGGGTAATATCGAACAAAGGGTAAACATTAAATAAACTCATATTTGTTCTTTTTTAATATTGTTAATTTTATTGAAAGATGCAACCATACCTTGTATTAATGAAGAGCTTAAACCTTTATGTTCCATTTCATTTAATCCTTCTATAGTACAACCCTTAGGTGTTGTTACTCTATCAATTTCTTCTTCAGGATGATTGCCATTTGTTATTAATAAATTGGCTGCACCTTCACTGGTAAACATGGCTAATTCTTGTGCTTCTTTGGCATCAAAACCTAATTGAATGGCAGCTTGAGTTGTAGCACGAATTAAACGCATCCAAAATGCAATTCCACTTGCACAAACTACAGTTGCAGCTTGCATTTGAGATTCTGGTATACTTAAAGAATGGCCCAATCTATTAAAAATAGCTTCTGCAATTGGTATTCTTTTTTCACCTTGTATATTGCTACATAAACAGGTCATAGACTTACCAACAGCAATTGCTGTGTTTGGCATGGCACGTATTATATATTTATCTGCACCAATTTCTTGTTCAATTTGCTGAATTAAGAAACCTGTTATCGTAGAAATTACAACATGCTTTTCTGTTAAATGAGGTTTAATATCTTTTAGAATATTTTCAAAATGTGCAGGTTGCACTGCAAAAATCAATATATCAGAATTTTTTACTGCAGCTAAATTGTCTACTGTTAAAAATACGTTTGAATATCCATCAAATTCAGCAAGTCCTTCAATATTTCTTTTGGTTAAGTATAAAGATGTAATTGCATTGTTGGTGATTAAACCTTTTGCAATTGATTTACCTAAATTCCCTGTACCTATAATTGCTATTTTCATTTTTTGTATTTCAGAGTTTTAACGTTTAAGTTTTTCAAAAGTTAAAACTGTTAATAATTATATGCTGAAACAAGTTCAGTATGTAAAGCCTTTGCTAGACTTAAAAATAATTTGCTTTTAATTTTAGACCTGTATCTTCTTGAACCCCACACATCAAATTCATATTTTGAATGGCTTGACCAGAAGCTCCTTTTAATAAATTATCTATCATACTAGTGATTAATAATTTATCACCATGTTTTTCTAGTTGAATAAAACAATTGTTCGTATTCACCACTTGCTTTAAAAATAAATTGTGGTTGGTAACAAATGTAAAGGCAGCATCTTTATAGTACATTTTATACATTTTTATAGCTTCCTCTAATGATTTATCAAATTTTGTGTACGTAGTCGCAAAAATTCCTCTTGAGAAATCGCCTCTATTTGGCATAAAATTTATCTCACTTTTAAAATCAGATTGTAATTGATGAACTGTTTGATTTATTTCTCCTAAATGCTGATGATTAAAAGCTTTGTAATGCGAAAAATTATTGTCTCTCCAAGTAAAATGTGTAGTTGCAGATAATGACGTTCCTGCACCAGTTGCACCAGTTACAGCATTTATATGAACATCATTTTTTAATAATCCATTTGAAGCTAAAGGTAAAATAGCCAACTGTAAAGCTGTAGCAAAACAACCAGGATTCGCAATGTAATTAGCAGATTGAATTGCTTTTTTGTTTAACTCAGGCAAACCATAAACAAATTCTTTACCTTCAAAATTTTTATCGGCGATTAATCTAAAATCATTACTTAAATCAATAATTTTTGTATTTTTTGAAAAGCTGTTTTTTTGTAAAAAAGCAGTTGAATTTCCATGTCCTAAGCAGAGAAACAACACATCAACATCAGCATTTATTTCACTTGAAAAACTAATTTCTGTGGCTCCTATTAAATCTTGATGAACTTTATATAATTTATTGCCAGCATTAGATGTACTGAACACAAAATTAATATTTGTTTTTTGGTGATTTAATAATAAACGTATTAATTCACCTGCTGTGTAGCCTGCACCACCAATTATACCTACTTCTAACATAATTAAGAGTTTACTTGTTGATATATTTTGTTTTGATTACCAAAAATCTTAATAAAACCTTTGGCATCATCTGCAGACCAAGCTTTATTCTCTTCACCATAAGTACTGAATTTACTCGACATTAAATCGTGTTTAGATACAATGCCATCTAATGTGAAGTGATATGGTTTTAAAGTAACAACTACATTACCTGAAACCATTTTTTGGGAACTTTGTAAAAAGGCTTCAGTATCTCTCATTACAGGATCTAAATATTGTCCTTCATGCAAATGCATTCCATAAAAACTAGACAGATATTCTTTATGTTGCAATTGCCATTTGGTAAGAGTGTGTTTCTCTAATAAATGATGAGCTTTTACCACAATTAGTGCAGCAGCTGCCTCAAAACCGACTCTACCTTTTGTACCAACAATAGTATCTCCTACATGAATATCTCTACCAATTGCATAATTAGAAGCAATTTCATTTAATTTTTCGATATTTACTTCAGGCGCATTTTCTTGATTATTTAAAGCAACAAATTCTCCATTTTTAAAAGTTAAGGTAACTTTTTCTTCTCCTTCTTTCTCTAATTGAGAAGGATAAGCTTCACTAGGTAGTGGTTTTTCTGACTCTAAAGTTTCTACACCACCAACACTAGTTCCCCAAAGACCTTTGTTTACTGAGTATTTCGATTTTTCCCAATTCATATCTATGCCTTCAGCTTTTAAATAATCAATTTCTTCTTGTCTCGATAATTTTTGATCTCTGATTGGTGTAATAATTTTAATTCCTGGAGCAAGAGTTTGAAAAATCATATCAAAACGAACTTGATCATTTCCAGCACCTGTACTTCCATGCGCAATATATTCTGCATCTATACTTTTAGCATATTCAATGATTTCTATGGCTTGAATAATTCTTTCTGCACTCACAGAAAGTGGGTAAGTGGCATTTTTTAATACATTACCAAAAATTAAATATTTAACAACCTTAGTATAAAAAGTAGCTACAGCATCTATGTTTTTATAAGTGGTAACGCCCATTTTATATGCATTACGTTCTATATTTTTAACTTCATTTTCAGTGAAACCGCCTGTATTTACACTTACAGCATGCACTTCGAATTCTTTCGATAAACTTACAGCACAATAAGAAGTATCTAAACCTCCACTGTAGGCAATAACTAATTTTTTCATTTTTTATCTTTTTTTAGAAACAGATTTTGTTTCATTGATTTTAATCTTTTAAATACGTTTTCTTTAACCTTTTTTGATTCATATTTATCTTGATTTTTAGGATCAAAAAGCATTCCTGTACACAAGCACATTTTCTTTTCTGTTCTAGTTAAAATATCGAAGTTCTTACAGGTTTGACATCCATTCCAAAAGGTTTGATCGTCTGTTAACTCAGAAAAGGGTACTGGTTTGTACCCTAAATCGCTATTTAATTTCATAACAGCCAAACCTGTTGTTATGCTAAATACTTTAGCATTTGGAAACTTAGTTCTAGAATGTCTAAAAATAACTTCTTTTATCTTTTTCGCTAAACCAATATTTCTATAATTAGGATGAACAATTAACCCAGAATTAGCTACAAATTTTCCATGGCCCCATTGTTCTATGTAACAAAAGCCAGCAAAAATATCTCCATCTAAAGCGATTACAGCATTGCCATTTTCCATTTTTCTAGAAATGTAATCAGGTTTTCTTTTGGCAATACCTGTACCTCTAACTTTAGCAGCTTCAGCTATAGTTTCGCAGATGATGTTTGCATAAATAATATGCGATTTGTTTGCAATAACAATTTGCATTATATTGATATGTTAAGGTTTAAATTATTTTGTAAAGTTCTGAAGTGTGGAATTGGACGCACCTAATTCCTAAGAATTATTAAACACCCAAAGGGCGAACTGAGAAAAAGCGACGCACAAAAATTATATTACTACTAGGAGTAAAATTTAAAATCGCTAATATGTAATGAAATAAGAACAAAATACTTAATATTATGTGACAAATGTATTTATTTTTTATTATGCTTAGTAAATATTTATTGTTTTTTTAAAATTTTTATCAAATTATAAAATTCAATTATTATTTTTTTAATTATTCATAATTTAATAGCTCTAAAAATAAGTAAACAATAAGCTATACGTATAAAAGCTTAGTATGTTACGTTACAATTCAGACCTAAATACATACAGTTCAGACTATTTTAATTTAAAAACATTACTACTATTAACATCTTTGTACTATAATTAATCCCAAAATATAAATCATATGAAATTTTTAGTATCACTTTTATTTTTAATTGTTGTTTTCATTTCTTCCTCGATTGTAAGGCAACAAAAAACCATTACAGTAACCATTGAAAATATTTCTTCTGATGATGGAAGTGTCGGTTTTGCATTATATAACAAAGAGCTTTTATGAAAAAACCCATACAAGCAAAGAGTACTTTAATAAAAAATGGAAAGATCATTGTAAAATTCAAAAATATTACAAATGGCGAATATTCAATTATTTGTTATCATGATAAAAATAATAACAAACAAATGGATTTTAATTCAAATGGAATGCCTTTAGAGGATTATGGAAGTTTTAATAATAAAATGTCTTACGGACCACCTAATTTTGAAGATTCAAAATTTTTAGTAAAAGATAAAAATGTATCTTTAATCATAAAATTTTAGTAAATACAATTAAAGATAATTAGTATATATAGCAGAATAGAAAAAAATAACATGAAAGAAGGTGTTTTAGTTAGTTTAAAAATTACACTCATTTTTACAGTAGTTTTTGTCTTAATAAATCAAGATTTTTCTCTATTAAATATCATGTATGCCCTTTTGATATCTGCTATGTATTCTTTTGGTTTAGGTTTCGCACAAGGCTTAATTAATCATGCCCTAAGTAAAAAATGGTCTTGGGTAAAGGATACAAACCTCAGAGTATGGGCAGGTATTATTTCTACAATATTATATACAATTCCAGCAGTTCTATTTATAAACTATTTGAATTTTATAATCATCAATAAAAATAATCCTGACTATTTCTTTACTGGAAATTACGTGTGGATGCATGTTTTTTATACCATTCTCTCTTTTGGTGTCTCAGCATTTTTACATGCAAGAGGTTTTATGATGGCATGGAAAAAATCCGTAAATCAAGAAAGTACCAAGCAACAAATTGTAGCCAAGACAGAGACTGCAAAGTTTGAGTCATTAAAAAATCAATTAGATCCACATTTTTTATTTAATAGTTTAAATGTGTTAACCAGTTTAATTGGTGAAAACCCACCAAAAGCGGAGAAATTTACCACAAAACTATCTAAAGTTTATCGGTATGTTTTAGAGCAAAGAAACAAAGATTTAGTGCCAATTTCTGAAGAATTGACCTTTGCAAAAACGTATATGCAGTTGTTAGAGATGCGATTTGAAGAAGCAGTGAGTTTTAACGTTCCAGAAGCGATTACAGATAAAGAACTAAAAATTGTACCATTGTCACTACAATTATTATTAGAAAATGCAGTAAAACACAATGTGGTATCCTCTTTAAAACCCTTAACAATTTCTATATATCAAGAAGGTAGTTTTTTAAGTATAGAAAATAACATTAACCCAAAAGAGGCAATAGGTAAAAGCACTAAAGTAGGCTTACAGAATATTGCAGATAGGTATGGTTTATTAACTGAACAAGGGGTAAGAATAGAAAATAACAATAAAACTTTTAAGGTGAGTTTACCTCTCTTATATAAAATGAATGAAATTATGTTTACAGAAGATTTAGAAAACAGCAAATACGTAAAAGCAGTCGAAAGAGTAGAAAAATTAAAAGAATTTTATCAAAATTTAGCTTCATACTGTTTAGTAATACCATTTTTAATATTTATCAATTTAAGATTCTCACCAGGTTTTTATTGGTTTTGGTTTCCAGCTTTTGGATGGGGAATAGGTTTGTTTTTCCACTTTTTAGAAGTAAATAACTATAACATTTTCTTGGGAAGAAATTGGGAAGAAAGAAAGATTAAAGAAATGATGGATAAAGAAAACCAACAAAAAAGGGTAAGATAATGGAAAGAGAATACACACGAGAACAGAAGTATATTTTGGCTAGAAAACGTATAGAAAAAATAAGCAAATTCTATAAGCATTTAGCGATTTATCTTTTTGTAAATACATTTTTATCTGCACTATTTATTTTTGGCGACATGAATGATGGAGACGCATTTAGCCAAGCGTTTTATAATTATCATAATTACGAAATTTGGTTTTATTGGGGAATTGGGATTGCCTTTCAAGTATTAAATACATTTGGTATTAGCTTGTTGTTCAATAAAGAATGGGAGCAAAGAAAAGTACAGCAATATTTAGACGAACAAAATAATAACTTTTAACATGAATATCGAATCTAACAACCACCAACTTAGACTAAAGGCAGCAAAAAGAGTAAAGGAGATTAAAGGTTTCTACACACATGTACTGGCTACATTTATTATTCCGCCTTTTTTAGTATTTATCAATTTACAAACAGTCCCACAATTTCATTGGTTTTGGTTTGCAATAATAGTTTGGTTTGGAGGTTTAATTATTCATTGGTTTGGAGTATTTGGATTTGATAAGTTAGGTTTTGGAAAAAACTGGGAAGAAAAAAAAATTAAAGAATTTATAAATAAAAAATAATATCTATGGACAATAAATTTATTCAAGAGCAGAATTATACAAGAGCAAAAAAACGAGTTAAAGCTATTAAAGGTTTTTACATTCATGGTATTGTTTATGTGTATATAAATATATTTTTAAGCGGAATAATTATCTTTGGTTTAATGCAAAATAACTATTCAATAAAAAATGCTTTATCTAATTTTGGTGTATATTCAACTTGGATTTTCTGGGGAATTGGTCTTTTCTTTCACTGGATGGGAGTTTTTGGTTTTAAGTTTTTAGGTTTTGGACAAGACTGGGAAGAAAGAAAAATACAAGCCTATTTAGAAAAAGAAGAAGAAAAAAGAAGATTTTAGCTTTACAAGAATGAACGTATTAATTATAGAAGATGAAAAACCTGCAGCAAGGAGACTAAACAGAATGCTTGCAGAACTAAATATAGAAGTCCAACAAATGTTGCACTCTGTAGAAGAATCTTTAAACTGGCTTCAGAACAATAAACATCCAGATTTAATATTTTTAGATATTCAATTATCAGATGGTTTGTCTTTTGAAATTTTTGAAGAAATTGAAATAAAATCTGCTATAATATTCACAACAGCTTATGATGAGTATGCGTTAAAAGCGTTTAAATTAAATAGCATCGATTATCTTTTAAAACCGATAGATGACGAAGAATTAGCTACAGCAGTAGAACAGTTTAAAAAACAACAGCCAATACAAACTGATGTAAAAGTAAATCTAGATGATATTCGAAAACTATTAGTAAATCCTGTAGATCGAAAATTTAAGAAAAGGCTTTCAATTAAAATTGGGCAACACATAAAAATTATTCATATACAAGAAGTTGAGTGCTTTTATAGCGAAAATAAATCGACCTATATTCACACTATAGAAAACCGAAACTACTTGTTAGACAATTCCTTAGAAAACTGGCAAGAGCAATTAGATCCTGAACAATTTTTTAGGGTAAACCGAACCTTTATTATTCATATAAACGCAATAAAAGACATTGTGACCTATTCAAATTCACGTTTAAAATTAATTTTATACTCTTATAATGAGCAAGATATAATTGTCAGTAGAGAGCGTGTAAAAGAGTTTAAAAATTGGATAGATTAACATATTTATTCTTAAAATATAAATGTCTATTTTTTTATGTAGAGATTAAATAATCTTGAAGAAAACTATAAAACAGTATATCAAAAAATGATTCACCTTGATTACTTTAGTTATATTTGATATTATTTTTTTAAATCTAAAAATACTATTTTGAGAGCTAGTTTAATCATTGCTAAATACAACCCCATCTTTGCTATTTTTGGTTTTTTATCAATGGTTATTTTTAGAATTCCATTATTTTTTAATAAAAACATACAATTTTATAAATTAATGGGAACAGGTAAAAATGGTACTTTTGATAAAGTTCCAGATTTATCTCAGTGGGCTATTTTAATAACCTATGAAGGTAATTTAACTGTAAAAGCTCAATTTGGAAACTTCATTGTAAAATGGTTTGACTTGTTCTGTAAAAAACAAACTATTTATATATTAAAACCAATTGAAGGCCATGGTTTATGGGATCGAAAAAAGGTTTTTGGTAATTTACCAGCAACTACAGATTACGAAGGTGAAATAGCTGTGCTAACTAGAGCTACAATTCGCTTAAACAAATTACGTTATTTTTGGAGAAATGTAGCTCCAATCGCCTCTCAAATGTCTAAAACAGAAGGATTTAAAAATTCTTATGGAGTTGGTGAGGTTCCTTGGGTAAAACAAGCAACTTTTAGTGTTTGGGAATCAAAAGCAATGATGAAAAATTTTGCTTACAAAATGCCACAACATAAAGCGGTTATCAAAAAAACTAGAAAACAAAAATGGTATAGTGAAGATATGTTTACACGTTTTACCATTCAACAAAAAATTGAAAAATAATACGTTTACCCTACGTTATAACTCAACTACATTTTTTTTGATTTGTTTTATTTTAAAATTAATTACTTTTTATATTTGATAAATATTTGGATATAATTCATAAAAATAATGTTTAATACTTTTTTGTTTTATATTTTTACTAAAAAATTAAACAAATGAGGAAGGTAGCTATTATTGGTAGTGGAATTGCTGGTTTAGCGACATCTATTCGGTTAGCTTTAAAGGATTATGATGTTTCTGTTTTTGAAGCAAATACTTACCTTGGTGGAAAATTATCTTCAATTGAAAAAGAGGGTTTTACTTTTGATACTGGGCCTTCTCTTTTTACAGCTCCAGAAAATATAGAAGCACTTTTTAGTTTAGCTAAAAAAGACATTACGAACTATTTTACCTATCGCGATTTAGATGAAAGTTGTCGTTATTTTTTTGCAAACGGGAAAAAAATAATAGCGAAGAAAAATGTTGAAGCATTTGCGAATGAAGCAGAAAAAGTTTTTGGAGAACCTGCAGATAATATTAAAAAATACCTTCAGAATAGTAATAAAGCTTATCAAAACATAGGAGAACTTTTTTTAGATTTTCCATTAGATTCAAGTTTAATTACCAAAAGTGAAACTTACAAAGCTTTGTTTAGTGTAAAATTCCCATACATTACTAAGTCACTAAATAGTTATAATGAATCAAGTTTTAAAACGCCAGAAATGATTCAGCTTTTCAATCGATTTGCAACTTATAATGGTAGCAACCCCTATAAAGCACCAGCAATGTTAAGCATGATTTCAAGTTTAGAACAAAGTCAAGGAACTTTTTATCCAAATGGAGGAATGATAAGCATTATCAAAGCTTTAGTGCAGCTAGCAAAAGAGATTGGTGTTAAATTTCACACAAATAGTAAAGTAGAAAAAATTGAAACTTTCAAAAATACAGTAACAGGAGTTTTAGTAAACGGAAAAAAGTATGAGGCAGATATAGTAGTAAGTAATATGGATATTTATTACACCTACAAAAACTTACTTTCTGATAATAAGTTTGCTCATAAAGTACTAAAGCAAGAACGGAGTAGTAGTGCTTTTATATTTTATTGGGGAATTGATACCACTTTTTCTGAATTAGGGTTGCATAATATCTTTTTTAGCGAAGATTATAAAAAAGAGTTTCAACACATATTTGAAGAATCAATTTTGCCTGATGAACCAACCGTTTATGTAAATGTAACTTCTAAATTTGATAAAAATCAGGCTCCTAATAACAGTGAAAATTGGTTTGTAATGGTAAATGCTCCTGCACATAACGATCATAATTGGGAGGAACAGAAAGAAAAGATAAAAAGGTTTATTATTAAACAACTAAATAAACAATTAAACACTAATCTTGAAGATCATATTGTTGTGGAAGAAACGCTTTCTCCATTAAATATTCAAGAAAAAACGGCGAGTTTTATGGGTTCTTTATACGGAACAAGTAGTAACAGTAAAATGGCTGCTTTTTTTAGACAACAAAATAGAAGTAAGCATTATAAAAATTTACATTTCTGTGGAGGAAGTGTTCATCCAGGAGGAGGCATTCCATTATGTTTTAAATGTGCAAAATTAGTAGCAGATGACATTCACTAATTTAATCAAACACAAATATAAACTAGCATTAGGAATAAGTTTATTATTTCATGTGAGTGCCATTATTGGCTTACTTTTTACTAAGTATAGTGACTTCTTTATTGATAACACACCTTTGAATTTAATCATATCATTGGTATTGTTGTTTTACACACATCAAAAAATTAATAAATCACTTTGGCTCTTTTTTAGTGCATGTATTTTTGCAGGTCTTACTTACGAAATTATTGGTATCAATACAGGTTTTCTTTTTGGAGATTATGAATATTCAACTGTTATGGGATACAAAATATGCGGTGTTCCTATTTTATTGGGTAATTTGTGGTTTATAACAATGTATTCTGTTGGTACTTTAACATCTCAAACCTATACCTGGTTTAAGGTTAAATATAACTTCAATGTTTCTAAGGATTTAGAACTTCATGTATTGGCAATAACTGGGGCTTTTGCAGCAGTTTTTTTAGACTTTTTTTTAGAACCTGTTGCTATCAAACTAAATTTTTGGCAATGGTATCCTCTTGGAGAAATTCCAATTTATAATTACGTATGTTGGTTTTTTGGAAGTTTAATTTTACAGTATTTATTCGTAAATTTGAGTTTTAATAAGCAGAATAAATTCGCAGTTTATTTATATGCAATTCAACTTATATTTTTCATAACCATTAGTTTCTTCTATAAATGATTTTTCTTTATATTTTATCAATTACTTTAATAACATTTGTTATAATGGAAGGTGTAACTTGGGTGATGCATAAATATGTAATGCACGGATTTTTATGGTATCTGCATGAAGATCATCACAAACCAAATGCTCACTTTTTCGAAAAAAATGATGCCTTCTTTTTAATTTTTGCCATACCAAGTTGGTTATGCATTATGTTTGGTTTGCAAGATAAATTGTTTTGGCTTGCAGGAATCGGCTTTGGTATTGCACTTTATGGATTTGCTTATTTTATGGTGCATGATGTTATTATTCACCAGCGTTTTAAATGGTTTTCAAGAAGTACTAATATCTACATAAAAGCTATAAAATGGGCACATAAAATGCATCACAAACATCTTGGCAAAGAAAAGAGCGAAAGTTTTGGCTTATTATTTGTCGCTAAAAAATATTGGGAAAAAGTACTTAAAGACAAAGCCATTAGAAAACAAAAGGCATAATTATGTTTTTATTATAATACACCTAAACTAATTTTGGTAAAGCTATTTTTTTTATTATACCAAATCTTTAAAAAACAAATTAAAAATAATAACGTTACATATATATCAAATCAATTAAAAATGAATACAAGAAATTTTTTATCACTAGTAGTTTTAGTAATGCTGTGCATTGTAGGTTGTACCAATAATAGTAAGTTTGTTCTAGACAAAGGCGTTGTTGGAAGTATCAATAAAACAACCACAATTGCAGAGTTAGATAAAATATTTGAAAACGATTCAATTGTTAGAAACTTAAGTGAAGGTGCTTTAGGAGATAATTATTTTCAGGATGATGATAATTACCTAATCTATGAAAAAGGAGGGAAGCACTTATTAACGATAGTTCCAAAAGAACAATTAGATAGCACCTCTAGAATTAAAAGCATTGAGATACATGATTCTAGATACCAAACAAAACTAGGGGTTAGTTTAAATTCAACTTTTTCTGAAATAAATGCAAATTATGTTGTTAGGCCAGAAACAACGTTACAATCTGTAACTCTTTTTGTAGACGAATTAAATGCTACTATTGCTATTGATAAAGAGGAATTGGGTTTAAGAGATTTTGGAATGTCTCAAAAGGTTTCTTTAGAGCAAATACCAGATTTAGCAAAGGTTAAGCTTTTTATTATTTGGTTTCATTAAAGAAATATCTTTTGATTATTTACAATTATGAAAAAATATACTTTACAAAAAGATCCTTTTAAGGTTCCAACTACAGACGGAAAATTGATTGAAGAGTATTTTGGTAATGCAACCAATAAGCAATCAGATTTAAGTATTGCTCACATGGTAGCACCTCCGAAATGGAAAGAACCTTTTCAAACGCCTAAATTTTCTGAATACACCTATATAATTAAAGGTAAAAAACAATTTGTAATAGATGGTGAGACTATTATTTTAAAAGCAGGGGAAGCCATAAAAATTGAAAAAGAGGTTCGTGTTCAATATTCAAATCCATTTGATGAGGATTGTGAGTACATTGCGATTTGTTTGCCTGCATTTTCTATGGATTTAGTGAATAGAGAATAACTTTAAAGTTTCATTGCAATTTTAAAGTTAAGAACTCTACCTGTCATAAAGTTTGGTATACCAAACTGGGTTTTTGTATATACATCTCTTACCCAAGTGTTGGTAATAGCATTTTGAATATCAAAAATATTAAAAAGTTCTAATCCAGCACTTAGTTCTTTAAAATTAGAAAGCCACCCATTTTTAATTTTCTTATTGGTATCTACAAAGATGTAAGAGACTCCTAAATCAGCTCTTCTATAATCTCTTAATCTTTCTTGAAAATTATAAGGGTTTGCATATGAAGGAGCACCACCAGGAACACCAGAGTTATAAACTAAATTTAAATAGGCTTTTAAATTTGGTAAATTTGGAACATAATCTTGAAATAAAATTCCAAATTTTATTCTTTGGTCAGAGGGTCTAGATATGTAACCATTATTATCTATATTTTCTTCAGTTTTTAAATAGCCTAAACTTACCCAACTTTCACTTCCTGGAACAAACTCGCCATTTAATCGAAAATCAAAACCATAGGCATAAGCTTTTGTCACGTTATCTGCCCTATATCTAATTCTAACATTATCTATAGTATACGAGTTAACATCAGTTAAATTCTTGTAATAAGCCTCAGAGGTAAGCTTAAAAGGCCTATTCCATAAATTAAAACTGTAATCCATTCCTGTAACCAAATGGTATGATTTCTGAGCATTAACATCTATTGAAACGGCTCCATTAAAATCTCTTAATTCTCTGTAAGAAGGAGGTTGCGCATACAACCCTCCTGAAATTCTAAACAACATGTCTTTTTCCCAATCGGGTTTAATTGCGAATTGGCCACGTGGACTTATGATTACCTTACGAGTTGATGTAGTTCCATTTCCGTTTACTAGCCAAGAATGTGCTCTAATACCTAAATTATAAAATACTTCATGATCTTTCCAGAAAGAGCGTTGATTAAATTGGGCAAAACTTGTAATTCTTGTAATTTCTACAGTATTATCTTTTCTAATATTTTGAAAAGGGGTGAGTTCTCCTTCAAAAGGTTCATAAGGTTGATTGTTAGAGGAATGAAAAGGGGGTCTAATAGAAAATCCTAAAGAATCTATAACTTCCCATTCACGAATTCTATCTTTTATGTTTTCTTGTTGAAATTTTACTCCAAAATCTACTTGAGTTGATGCTTTTTTAAAACTACCTCTTAATTCTAAATTTGTAATTAAAGCGTCTAAATCGTTCCTAGCATGATTTAGTTGAGAACCAATTCCTTGAGAAAATTGAACATCGCCAAAACCTTCAGAACCAATATTAGCGTCTACTTCACCTAAACGATATTGAGCTAAAATGTCGAAATATTCCTCCTCTTGTGTATTGTATCTTGAGGCAGTAGCTGTAAATTTTAAATTTTCATTAAGGTTATATTCTGTAGAAAAGGCACCAAATAAGGTTAAATAATTATTTTTCTCTTCTCCAGAATAAAATACAGTCAATTCTAATGGGTCTGCAACTGTACCAAAACGAGTTCTTCTTGTTAAAGGTTGGTAATTGTAATTGTTTAAAGAAAAGTTACTTAAAAGATTAAATTGTATTTTATCTGAAAGTTTATAAGATAAAAAGGTTTGTAAATCTGTAAACCGAGGTCTAAAATTTGTTTCTATTTGCTTACTATTTACAAAAAGACTGTTGTCTCTGTACCTAATACTACTAATGGCACTAAGTTTATTATTTAAAAATAAACTTTCAAATGTGGCACTAGCACCTAACAGACTTGCGTCTATAGCAATTGATTGCTCTTTTGGTTTCCTATAAGTAATGTCTAGTACCGATGATAATCGATCTCCATACTTGGCTTGAAACCCACCAGCAGAAAAGTCGATGTTTTGAACCATGTTAGGGTTAATAAAACTTAAACCTTCTTGCTGACCAGACCTAACCAAAAAAGGTCTGTATACTTGTATTCCGTTTACATAAACTAAATTTTCATCAAAATTACCACCTCTAACATTGTATTGTGTACTTAATTCATTATTGTTATTTACACCAGGTAAAGTCATTAACACATTTTCTACACCAGCATTTGGACCTACCGTATTTTTTACTTTGTTAATACTAATTTTTGTAATGCCAGAAGACTCTTTTCTAATATCTTTAACTGAAATCTCTTTAAGATTTTCTGTTTTAGTTTGCAATGTCGGAGAGAAGCGAATACTATTTCTATTTGTTACATAAATATTTTTTTGAAGTGTATTATAAGATACATGACTAAAAGTTACTGTTATTTTTTTATTTAAAGGAATTTTTAGTGTATATTTTCCCTTACTATCAGAAGTAGTTCCAACGTTACCGTATTTAATAGAAACTTTTTCTATAACTTCTTTATTACTATTCTTAACAATTCCTTTTAATAACGTTGTTTTCTGAGCCAGTAAAGCGCTAGGGATTAAAAATAGAAATAAAAGTATTTTTTTCACAAAAATTAATTTAGTTGTTTCTTATAGAACGTTCTAGAAACACTATTGGTATTTCCAACATTATCTGAGACTACAAGTTTAAAGATATGTTTACTACCAACCAATTTTTTATCACTAAAATTATAGGTTAAAATTTTCTTTTTATGATTGTATTCCATTAATATCCAAGTTCCATCTAAAGTTGCTTTCCAATCTTTTATTCCAGAGCCTTCATCATTAATTTTTACTTTTATCGTTTTAAAATTACTAATCCACTGTTCATTCTTAAAATATAAAATATCTATATTAGGTTCTTCATTGTCAAGTAGTAGTGTGTATTTTCCTAAAGTTTTACTTGTGGTAAAAAAAGTGCTGTCTTTTTTTCTTGTGTATTGATATCTAGGGTATTTTGGGTATTCTAAATTTGCGATATAAAGTTTTTCTTTTTCTTCTTTTGTGTAGGAAGTAACATCGAATGTTAATGTAAAGTTTCTATTTAATGGTACTGTAGCATTATGAATGTGAACAATATTATCTTCTTGTTTTAAATCTAGATATAAATTATCATAAAATGTATTTTTTGGGAAGGCAATAGAAACCTTATTTAAGTGAAATTTAGTAAACTTTTTTCTATCTACATAATAGTTTGTGGTATCTTGTTGGGGTTCAAAAAGAAGGTTGCTTTTTTTACCTGCAATAGGAACTCTAACCTTAACTGTATTCTCCATATAATCTTTAGCTATAATTTCTATTGTATAGTTAAACCCATTTTCTATTGTAATTTTTCCATCATTAATAAGACTTTTATAAATAGATAATTGATTAAGTGGGTGTTTGTGTGTTTTTTGAAATCTTCTTTTATATTTTTTATAATGCTCGTAATCAATATGTAAGTTTAAGAATTTACTATTAGAAAAGGTAAAAGTCTCCATAGTATGATAGTAAACTCTTTTTCCATTTACTTTCATTTCTAAACTATAAACTCCATTTTTATTCGGCATTTTGTCAAACAGATCAAAAACATCTACTCCAAAACCGATTAGACCACTTGCAGAAATTCGGTCGGCTATATAATTTCCATTATTTAGTTTTTTTATAGGTATTTGAAAACTCTTTTTTTGTTGGTTAATTCTTGCATCATCAGATAATGTATATGCTTTTAAAGTTCTTATTGTTGGTAAAATATGATCTGTTACTTCTAGTCCAAATAAAAGTGGGTTAATGATACTTTCTGTTGCTGTATTTCTAATTTCAAAATGCAAATGAGGACCACCTGAACCGCCAGTATCTCCAGAATAGGCAATAATATCTCCTTTTGAGATTGGAAATTTATCTTCCTTAAAATATAAATTCCCAGTAGCATAATTTTCTTTTTGATACTGAACAGACTTTACATATTTTTCTA
The DNA here is from genome assembly GCA_938084845.1 of uncultured Polaribacter sp. Lineage (GTDB taxonomy): Bacteria > Bacteroidota > Bacteroidia > Flavobacteriales > Flavobacteriaceae > Polaribacter. Next base: position 94,527 of record CALKEB010000004.1, read on the forward strand.
TTTTATCATTAAATTTTTTTAGGTGTCCATATACAGAAGTGTAACCATTTGGATGTGTTATATAAATTGCTTTTCCATAACCAAATTGTTGCAATTTTATTCGAGACACATATCCACCTGAAGCTGCATAAACATCCAAACCCTCTTTTCCTTGGGTTTTAATATCGATACCAGCGTGAAAATGATTACTTCTTAATTCTCCAAAAGATCCTGTTAAATAGATGGGAATGTCTAGTGGATTTCTAAAATAGTTTGTTGGATATTTTTTTTGAGAAGTACAGATAAAATGTAATAACAAAAAAAAGGTAATAGTGAGTGCTTTCAATTTAAAATAAATTTAGGTAAAAATACTAAAAATTCATGGTGTGTTAACGGTTTCATTATCATCTTGTTATTAAAAAAGTGATTAAATGTTGTTATATTTAAAACAGAATGTTAACTTTGTAGAGATAGTTTATTCTAAAGTTATAATGGGTAATACACTAGAGGCAATTCATTTACTAGAAAAATCATTACAAAATTTACTTTCTAATTATGAATTTTTAAAGAAAGAAAACGAAATTTTGCTTCAAAACAATAATTCATTACAAATTAAACTTTTAGAAAAAGAGCATGATTTGTCGATTCAAAAAAAAGAATTTGAATCACTCAAAATTGCAAAAACTATTGAAGGCAGTGGATCAAATACAAGAGATACAAAACTGAAGATAAATTCATTAATTAAAGAAATTGATAAATGTATAATTCAGTTACAAGAATAAAGTTCTTTACATTGTGAGTAAATTAAAGATTAATATAGTAATTGCTGGTAGAACTTATCCTTTAAGTGTAAATAACACAAAAGAAGAGGAGGGGATGCGTAAGGCAGCAAATGCTATAAATAAATTAATTTCTACTTATGAACAAAATTATGCAGTAAGCGATAAACAAGATGTTTTGGCGATGTCTGCATTACAATTTGCTTCTAAATTAGAAATTTTATCTTTAAACAAAGCATATACAAATAAAGAAGAAATGCAAAAATTAGATGAGCTTACCAATTTGGTAAACACTCACTTAGAATAAAACGTTCATTAAAATACATTAACAACACACTGCCTACGTTAGTAATTGTTTATTAAACTCAACACTATTCTATTATGAAGGGTGAGTCTTAACTACTAAAGCATGCCATAGAAACTTTATCGTTTCAAGTGGATTCTTGAACAGTTAGTTAGTCCTATATATGTCATTATGGAGTTTAAAAAAAACCAACTGATGTAGGCTTTTTTTTATATATAAATTTAAATTATGGAATCAATCATACTACCCATTGTATTGGGTGTTTTAATAGGAGTTGCAATAGGTTTTATTGTTTTTAAAGCTATTGAAAAATCGAAAGGAAAAAAAGTTTTAAATAGCACAAGAAAGGAAGCTAGTGCCATTTTAAAAGAGGCAAAAATTGATGCAGAATCAATAAAAAAAGATAAAATACTACAGGCTAAAGAAAAGTTTATAGAGCTAAAGTCTGAACACGAAAAGGTTATTTTATCTAGAGAAAAGAAAATTTCTGAAGTAGAAAAAAGAATTCGAGATAGAGAATCTAAAGTAGCTTCTGAACTTGATAAAAATAAAAGACTAAATCAGTCTCTAGAACAAAAAGAAAAAGACTACGATTTTAAATTAGACTTTTTAGATAAAAAAGAGAACGAATTAGAAAAAATGCATAAAAGACATGTAGATATGCTAGAACAAATCTCTGGATTATCTGCTGAGGAAGCAAAAAAAGAATTGGTAAGTTCTTTAAAAGACGAAGCTAAAACTGAAGCAATGGCTTTTATTCAAACTTCTATTGAAGAGGCAAAACTTACTGCAGAGCAAGAAGCTAGAAAAGTAGTTTTAGGAACTATACAAAGAGTAGGGGTAGAACAAGCAGTAGAAAATTGTGTTTCTGTTTTTAACTTAGAGTCAGACGATGTTAAAGGAAGAATTATTGGAAGAGAAGGGCGTAACATTAGAGCTCTTGAGGCTGCAACTGGGGTAGAAATAATTGTTGATGATACACCAGAAGCTATCATTTTATCTTGTTTTGATCCTGTTAGAAGAGAAATAGCTCGTTTATCAATGCACAAATTAGTGACAGACGGTAGAATACATCCAGCACGAATAGAAGAGATCGTTAAAAAAACAGAAAAACAAATTTCTCAAGAAATTATTGAAGTTGGTAAAAGAACAGTCATCGATCTTGGGATTCATGGATTACATCCAGAATTAGTAAAAGCTGTTGGTAGAATGAAATACCGTTCTTCTTACGGTCAAAATCTATTACAGCACTCAAGAGAAGTTGCAAATTTATGTGGAATTATGGCTGCAGAAATGGGACTGAATTCCAAAGTTGCTAAAAGAGCAGGTTTGTTACATGATATCGGAAAAGTACCAGATGCAGAAAGCGAATTACCTCATGCTTTGTTAGGTATGGAGTGGGCTGAAAAGTATGGTGAAAAGCCAGATGTATGTAACGCTATTGGTGCCCATCATGATGAAATAGAAATGAAAAGTTTAATATCTCCAATCGTACAAGTTTGTGATGCTATTTCAGGAGCTAGACCAGGAGCTAGACGTCAAGTATTAGATTCTTACATACAAAGGCTTAAAGATTTGGAAGCGATTGCTTTTGGTTTTACAGGAGTTCAAAAAGCTTATGCAATTCAAGCTGGTAGAGAGTTAAGAGTTATGGTAGAAAGCACTAAAGTTAATGATACCAAAGCGTCTGAATTGTCTTTCAATATTTCACAAAAAATACAGAATGATATGACGTATCCAGGTCAAGTAAAAGTAACTGTAATTAGAGAAACCAGAGCTGTAAACGTAGCAAAGTAATTTTTTAAAAAAGAATAAAAATGCCTCACTTTGTGAGGTTTTTTATTTTCTAGGGTGGTATGTTTCTACAACCTCCTTTAGATAGCTATTATCTAAATGGACATATACCTCTGTTGTAGTAATACTTTCGTGACCTAACATCTGTTGTATTGCTCTCAGATCGGCACCATTTTTTAACAAATGAGTTGCAAAAGAATGCCTTAATGTATGTGGGCTTATTTTTTTATTTAAATTAATCTTTATAGCCAATTGCTTTAAAATAGTAAAAATCATTTGTCTTGTAAGCGCTTTTCCTCTTCTATTAAGAAAAAGTGTGTCTTCAAAACCTTTTTGTGGTTTTACACTATTTCTTAAAGTATTTATATAATAGATAATATATTTTTGTGCATTATAATGAATGGGAACAAAACGTTCTTTATTTCCTTTACCTGTTACTTTTATAAATCCTTCCTCAAAAAAAAGATCTGAAATTTTTAAATTAATAAGCTCGCTTACACGAAGCCCACAACTGTATAGGGTTTCAATAATAGTTTTATTGCGTTCTCCTTGAGGGTGAGTTAAATCTATAGCAGAAATTAAACTATTAATATCCTCTTCAGAGAGAGTATCAGGTAGTTTTATACCAATTTTAGGGCTCTCGATTAAATCAGTTGGATTCGTTTTTCTATACTCTTCAAAAACCAAATAATCAAAAAAGCTACGCAATCCAGAAATTAACCTAGCCTGACTCTTTGAATTTATTTCTTTTGCCTTTTGATAAATAAATTCTTGTATTATTTTTTTATCAATAGTTATTGGGCTTAATGTAATATCATTTGCAGATAAAAAATGAATTAGCTTTTCTAAATCTCTAGTGTAACTATCTATTGTGTTTTTAGAGAGTCCTCTTTCTATTTTTAAGAATAATTGATAATCATGAAGTGCATTTTTCCATTTCATTTTATAAAATTACAATTAATATTTTACCTTTAAGAGTAGTTTTGGTTAGAAATGGTCTTTTAACAAAATAATTGTATTTTTGAACTTATGAAATTACTAATTATAAATGGCCCAAACCTTAATTTATTAGGTAAGCGAGAACCTGAAATTTATGGTTCTGAAACATTTCAAGATTTTTTCTCTAAACTGCAATCAAAATACACAGCTTTAGAACTATCTTACTATCAATCTAACATAGAAGGAGAATTGATTGATAAATTGCATGAGGCTGGTTTTAGTTATGATGGTATCATTTTAAATGCTGCAGCTTACACACATACATCTGTTGGTATTGGAGATGCTGTAAAGAGTATACAGACTCCTGTAGTAGAGCTTCATATTTCAAATATTCATGCACGAGAAGATTTTAGGCATAAAAGTTTTATAGCTCCAGCAGCAAAAGGAGTTCTATTTGGTTTTGGTTTAAAAGGGTATGAACTTGCAATTCAAAGCTTTTTATAAAGCTTACAGGGTAATTTCCATTTTTATATTAGCTCTCCCATAATGCACTTCTTTTTCTAAAGGTATTTCTATAAATCCTAACTTTTTATAAAGGTAAATGGCAGTTTCTAAAGATCTATGAGAATAAAGTATGATGTTTTTCCACCCTTTTTGTCTTCCAAATGAAATACAGTGCTTTACTAAGCCATGACCAATTTTTAATCCTTGAAATTTTGAATCTACGGCCATTTTACTCAGTTCATAAAAATCGTTTTGTTTTATCAAAGAAACAACCCCTACAACTTCTGAATTATAAAGTGCAAAAAATATAAACCCTCCAGAATCTAAAATACACTTTTTGGGGTCGCTTAAAACTTTTTCATCGTAAGGTTCTATGTAAAAATATTTTTTTAACCAAGCTGCATTTAATATGTAAAAAAAGTTGGAATAGATTTCTTTATAAGGAACTATTTCTAAGTTATTTGCCATGCTATTATTCTTTAAACTTTATAAAAATGACTTAGATACACATATCTGAAAAATAATGCAACTAACAAAGGAATGGCAGCCAAAGGAAATTGTTGTATCCCAACAATCCAAAAAACAGGTATAAGTAACAACAATATCATTAATACTTTAAAGTAAATGTGTAGCAATACAACGTTGTCTTTTTTAATCATAAGAAATGAAATAATTGTATTGGGTGCAAAGGCCCATAGAATATTAAAATTATTTGGGGTAGTAGAATGATCGGTAAAGAACCAAAGAAATAAAAGTAATACTCCTACAGCTCCTGAACTAAAAAGTACTGTAAAATCTAAAATAGCAGCTCTTTTTTTATGTTTATAATCTAAAAAAGTAAAAATAAGAACTATAATACAAAAACAACTAAATACCAAAAAAGGGCTTAAAAGGATTGGTCGTATTTTGGCTTCTTTAAAATCTAGAATAGTAGTTTCTTTTTCAACTAGGTTTTCAGTTGAACTTTTTATAAACCGCTGACTATCTTTAAATGTTTTATGCACGTAGTCTGGCAAATACATGTATTCTCTAAAAGTAATTTCTTTATCCAATACATTTCCTAGTGCTAAATTAATTCCAAAACTTCCCCAAGTATTCCATGGAATTTCTTTATTCATTAATACTCTAAGGGATTTGTTTTTAGTTAAGTTGTTTGTATTCCAAAGTAATTTATTACCAAGAATATGCTCTACAATATCTCTTAATTTTGTTGCACAATTGTTATAATAGGGGTCATAAAAATAGGAAGCATTTTTTGGAGAAGCATTTCTTTCTAAATACATAAAAAAAGATTGTTTCTCTTCAGGTGTTAAACGCAAAGTTTGCTCTTTTACCCAACGTTTGTCTTGGTGATAACTTCTTAAAAAATATTCGAATTTATACCTACCTAGTTTATAGATCAATTTACCTTTTGTAAAATTTGAATAAAAATTAGGTGCATTAAAATCAAACATCCCATAATTGTAAATCAAATCTAACTGCAACATTGGATCTTTAACTCTAATCGCTGAATGACCAAAAGCTTCATATAGCTCAGAGCCAGGACCTGCTGTAATAATACTTATCTCTGCATAGGTAGAAAGTTGCACTTGTGCTATGGTATTTTTTAGCACAAACAAGAATACCAAATAAATAAAATATTTTTTTTTCATATAAATTATCTTCTAAAGAAAGAATAATCAAAAGTTAACGAAAAGATGTTAGAGTATAAGGCATTTCCTACACTTCCAATATTTGTGAGTGCATAATCTACATGTATGCCCTTGTAGTTAAAGCCAACACCAAAATTAGGTTGCATTGATAGTGATTTGGAATTATCGAAGGCTGTTGTATTTTGAAAATTACCAACGCCTACTCTTAAAAAAACAAATTTCTCGTAATCTACTTGAAATCCTAATGCTGGATCTATACTTATGAATTCAGACGAAAAAACATCATTAGTCTGTTCAAAACGCATGTTAAGGTCAATTTCGGATAATAAATTAAAAAAGCGTCCAATTCTCCAATATTTTGCAACACCAAATTGTAATTTAGGTTTTGTAATTTCTGTGGTTTCGGGTAATTCTTGATTTTGACCTGGAATGGAATTACTAATACTTTCAAAAGCTTCATCATTTATTGACCAAGTATTGTATGTAGTCGTTATATCTCTAGCCATAAGGCCAAATTTCCATGAATTCCGTTCAAATTGAAGACCAATATCAAAACCAAAACCCCAAGAAGCTGCAAAATCTCCAATAATTCTTCGAATTATTTTAGCATTCACTCCTATTTTTAAATCCTTAAATATTAAATTTTTGGCATAAGAAAAATTAAATGCATAATCTGCTGCAGAAAATAAACTTATTCGATTAAAATCGATATTACCATCATTATCAATTAAGGCAGTAGTATTTAAGATATCATCTACACCAAAACGAATAATAGAAATACCAAGTGCACTTTCTTTATCTATAGGTATTGCAAAAGCAGCATGATTATAGTTTGCAATTCCTGCAAAATATGAAGAATGCATTAAAGAACCTTGGTAGTCTTCGATACCAACTAATCCAGCAGGATTCCAATAGGTTGCATTTACGTTATTTGTTGTAGCAACAACACTTTTACTCATACCTAATGCAGCTGCATCAACGCCAATATTTAAAAATTCGTTCGAATAATTACGAAATGCTTGTGCATTGGTAAATAAAGAAATTAAAATAAAAAAGAGGAATAATCTGTATTTCACGTAATTAAATCTAAATTTTAACAAATATCGAAAAACCAACTAGAATAACTCTTTTTTTTAACAGTTATTGTTATAGGTAGTACTAATGATTTTTGTTTTTATAAATTTAAGAATTCTTTTTTGTAGCCAATTATTTTCATCTTTTTTAAATGAAGAGATAAACCCACAGTGTCCCCCATAATTTGGTGTTTCAAGAAAGAAAAAATCTGATTCTTTGGCTTCTTCATTTGGGAAACATTCTTTAGATAAAAAACTATCATCTTTAGCATTTATAAGTAATGTGGGTACCTTTATTTTTGAAATATAAGGTTTAGAACTAGCTTTTTCCCAATAGTCTTCAGGGCTTTTAAACCCAAATACAGGAACAGTATATAAATGTTCCAGATGTTTAAATTTAGAAGCTTTAAGAAGTTTTACAGTATCTAATCTATATTCTGGGAATTTGATGGCTTTGTTTAGTATTTTGTTCTTCATTGTTTTAAAAAATGCACCCATATAAAGTTTATTTTCTAATTTTTCTAATTTCTTTTCAGCAGCTGCAATATCTATTGGTACAGAGCAAGTAATTGCTCCTTTAATCTTAGAAGATATTGTTTTGCCTTTTTCGCCTAGGTATTTTAATGTTAAATTCCCCCCTAAACTAAAGCCAATTAGTACTATTGATGTATAGGTGTACTTATTTAAAATATAATTGATTACAAAATCAAGATCATCAGTTTTACCACTATGATACGTTGCTAATAAATTGTTATCTTCTCCACTACAACCTCTTAAATTAATACAAACAGCATCTATAGCATTTCTGTTAAGGTGTTTTATATTAGAAGTGATGTAATGCGAGTTAGAACTTCCCTCTAAACCATGAATTAATAAGGCTAAGGTTGAAGAACCAACTTTAGAAAAATCTAAATCAATAAAGTCTTTATCCCATGTTTCAATACGTTCTCTTTTATAATTTATTAAATCTTTCAAAAATAAAGGGCCATAAATAGTGCTAAAATGTCCATTATTAAAAGGAAAAATAGGGGAGAAGGTTGAGGTTAGTATCGGCATAATTTTTTATCTACAACAAATATCTTAAAAAAAATAACAATATAGAAAACAACCACATTTGCTTTTAGTACATTAGCAACGTTAAAAAAAGTGTAGGAATGAAAGTTAAAAATTATATTCCCAATATACTTACATTGGGAAATCTTTTATGTGGAACTATAGCAACCATTTATGCAATTTATGAAGATTTTAATTCAGCAGCAGTATTTGTATTAATTGGTATTCTTCTAGATTTTTTTGATGGTTTTGTGGCGCGTTTGTTAAAGGTTTCTGGAGATTTAGGAAAACAATTGGATTCTTTAGCAGACATGGTTACAAGTGGAGTAGTTCCTGGATTAATTATGTTTCAGTTAATCAATGCAAACTCTGAAATTATTGGCATTAATAATGAATTTTTATTAAATGATTCGCTTTTTGGTTTAGTCTTAACATTAGGCGCTTGTTATCGATTAGCGAAATTTAATCTAGATACGAGACAGTCAGATTCTTTTATTGGACTACCAACACCTGCAATGTGCTTATTCGTTATTTCATTACCTTTAATACAAGAAAATTCAAATTTACATGTAGTAGAAAATTTATTAGAGAGTAATTACTTTTTAATTGGAATTACACTTTTATTAACTTTTTTAATGAATGCAGAAATCTCTTTATTTTCTCTAAAATTTAAGGAATATTCTTTTGCGAAAAATTATATTAAATATGTGTTTATTATAGTATCTATTTTAATGATTATAGGACTACAATACATTTCAATACCATTAATAATTTTGTTATACATAATAATTTCTGTACTCCAGAATTATAAAACTAAAGAGGTATCTTAAAAAATAATTATTTTTTTATTGAAAAATTTTTTTCTTTTTCAACTCAAAATCTTTTCCTAAATAAACTTTTCTAACCATTTCGTCTGCAGCCAATTCTTCTGGCGTTCCTTCTTTTAGGATACTACCATTATACATTAAATAAGTTTTATCTGTTATGGCTAAAGTTGCTTGCACATCATGATCTGTAATTAAAATTCCAATGTTTTTATTTTTAAGTTGAGCAACTATACTTTGTATATCTTCTACAGCAATAGGATCTACACCTGCAAAAGGTTCATCTAACAAAATAAAATTTGGATCAGACGCTAGGCATCTAGCAATTTCTGTTCTTCTACGTTCACCACCAGAGAGTAAATCTCCTCTATTTTTACGAACATGGCCAATATTAAATTCTTCAATCAAAGACTCTAATTTAATTTTTTGTTCTTTTTTAGACAAATCAGTAAATTGTAATACAGACATAATGTTGTCTTCTACAGATAACTTACGAAAAACAGAGGCCTCTTGCGCTAAATAACCTATTCCTTTTTGAGCTCTTTTATACATAGGATCTTTGGTTATATCTTGATCATTTAAATAGATATGCCCAAAATTAGGTTTTACCATACCAACAATCATATAGAAAGAAGTAGTTTTACCAGCACCATTAGGGCCTAATAGCCCTATTATTTCTCCCTGTTGTACTTGTAAAGAAATACCTTTTACAACTTTTCTATTGCCGTAAATTTTTTGAATATTATCTGCTCGTAAAATCATTATTTAAGTAAGATTTTTAGTTTCTGAGTAAAAATACTTTTTATATTTTAAAACACTCTTAAGAGCATCTTAAAAGGTATTTTAATTTTCGTTTTCTAATGCTTCCCAATATTCTACAGCTCTTCTTAAATGTGGAATTACAATGGTACCTCCAATTAAATTTGCAATAGAAAGTGTTTCCATTACTTCATCTTTGGTAACTCCGTTTTTCATAGAAGCCTCTAAATGGTATTGAACACAATCATCACATCTTAAAACCATAGAGGCAACAAGACCTAGTAGTTCTTTTGTCTTAACAGGTAAATGCCCTTCTTTAAAAGCATTTGTGTCTAAATTAAATATCCTTTTGATAATTTTATTATCTGAAGCTAATATTTTATCGTTCATTCTTTGACGATAATCATTAAATTCTTTAACCTTTGTTGGCATTTTTTTCTTGATTTTTTAAAACTCTAACTGAAACTCTTATACTAATCTCGTATAATATTAATATTGGTATTGCAACAATTACTTGACTTGCAACATCTGGAGGTGTAATAATAGCAGCTAAAATTAAGACTACTACTAATGCATGTTTTCTATATTTTCTTAAAAAATTGGGAGTAATTAATCCAATTTTAGTTAAAAAATAAATAAGTACTGGTAATTCAAATAATACAGAAACACCTAATAACATATTGGTTACTAATCCTATGTGAGATTCTAGTGTGAAACTATTTTCTATAGCATCTGTAATTTGATAGTTGTATAAAAACTGTATTGATATCGGCGCTATTACATAAAAACTAAAAAAAACACCTATAAAAAATAATAATGAGGCAATAAAAATAAACCCCCTAGATTTTTTAATTTCTTTTGTTGTTAATCCAGGAGCTACAAACCTCCAAATTTCCCACAATATATATGGAAAAGAAACAACTAGCCCAAGAATTAAAGAAGACCAAATGGAATTCATTAATTGTGAAGTTACTTTAATACTTTGTAATTTTTTTTCGGCAAAATTTATACTACAAAAAGAACTGTCCATACCAAAAAGATTGAAAAAGTTACAAAACAATTCGTAGGTAATAAAATCTGGTTGTAAATGTGCTAATAGGAAATGGGTGTAAACTTGTTTGGCAAAAACAAAAAATAAAATTGCTAATAAAAATATAGCAAGAGCACTTCTGACCAAATGCCATCTTAATTCTTCTAAATGCCCTAAGAAAGACATTTCTTTTTGTTGTGCAGCCATTTAAAAGATTCCTTCCTTTATTAAATCATGCAAATGTACAACACCAGCATAATTATTTTGAGTATCTACTGCTAAAATTTGAGTAATACTATTTGATTCTAACGTTTCCAAAGCTTCTATAGCCATAGCGTCCGTTCCAATAGTTTTAGGGTTTTTACTCATGATATCTTTAGCTTTAAATCGCTCTATATCAGTATTTTTACTAAGCATCCTTCTAATATCTCCATCAGTTATGATACCAACAATAGCCTTGTTTTTTATTACAGCAGTTACTCCTAATCTTTTTTCAGAAATTTCTACAATAACTTTCACAATTGTATCTTCTTCAGATACTTGAGGTAGTTCATTATTCTTAATTAAATCAGAAACCCTTAAATACAAACGTTTTCCTAATGCACCTCCTGGATGATATTTAGCAAAATCTTTACTAGTAAAACCTTTTAATTCCAAAAGGCAAACGGCTAATGCATCTCCCATTACAAGTTGTGCTGTAGTACTGGTAGTTGGCGCCAAGTTGTTTGGACACGCTTCTTTTTCTACATAAGTATCTAATGTATAATCTGCATTAGTACCTAAAAAAGAAGAAGTATTACCTGTAATTGCAATTACCTTATTTCCATAATTTTTTATTAAAGGAACTAGTACTTTAATTTCTGGAGTGTTTCCGCTTTTTGAAATACAAATAACAACATCATCTTCTAGAACATTTCCAAGATCACCATGTATAGCATCTGCTGCATGCATAAAAATAGCAGGAGTTCCTGTAGAATTAAATGTGGCTACAATTTTAGTAGCAATATTAGCACTTTTACCAATTCCTGTAATGATTACTCTACCTTTTGAATTGTTAATACAGTGAATTGCATTTTCGAAATTTTGATCTACAAGTTCAGCAATATTAGCAATAGCCTTACTTTCTTCTAGTATTGTTTGTTTAGCTTTCGCTATAATTGTTAATTTATTTTTCAAGTTTTATATTTTTTTCAGAATAAAAAAAAGTTATATCTTTAGATTAGCAAAATTAAAACAAATTTACTACAAAAATTAGCTTTCATCAAACTATATTTAGCTTTGGAGTTTTCTATTTAAACAAATAAACACTTATATGGATTTACATAGTCCTCTTAAAAAATTTTTTGGATTTAATAAATTTAAAGGATTACAAGAAAAAGTAATAGAAAGTATTTTTAACAATCAAAACACCTTTGTTATAATGCCTACTGGTGGTGGTAAATCTTTATGCTACCAATTACCAGCTTTAATGAAAGAAGGAACTGCAATTGTAGTTTCTCCTTTAATTGCATTAATGAAAAATCAGGTAGATGCTATTCGAGGTATTTCTGAAGACTATGGTGTTGCACATGTATTAAATTCTTCATTAAACAAAACTGAAGTAGCGCAAGTAAAAGCAGATATTGCAAATGGTATCACCAAACTTTTATATGTAGCACCAGAATCTTTAATTAAAGAAGAGTATGTTACTTTTTTAAGAACACAAACCATTTCTTTTGTAGCCATAGATGAAGCTCATTGTATTTCTGAATGGGGACATGACTTTAGACCTGATTACAGAAATTTAAAACATATCATAAAAGCCATAGATAACGTTCCTGTAATTTGCTTAACGGCTACTGCAACAGAAAAAGTTCAGGAAGATATTTTAAAAACATTAGGGATTACAGATGCAAATCGATTTAAAGCATCTTTTAACAGATCTAATTTATTTTATGAAGTTAGACCAAAAACAAAAGAAGTTGAAAAAGATATTATCCGTTTTGTAAAACAAAGAGAAGGTAAATCTGGAATTATTTATTGTTTAAGTAGAAAAAAAGTTGAGGAAATTGCACAAATTCTTCAAGTTAATTGTATAAATGCAGTTCCATATCATGCAGGTTTAGATGCCAAGACAAGAGTGAAACATCAAGATATGTTTTTAATGGAAGACTGTGATGTTGTCGTTGCAACCATTGCATTCGGTATGGGAATTGATAAACCAGATGTCCGGTATGTAATACATCATGATATTCCAAAAAGTCTTGAAAGTTACTATCAAGAAACCGGAAGAGCAGGAAGAGATGATGGAGAAGGATATTGCTTGGCTTTTTATGCTTACAAAGACATCGAGAAACTAGAAAAATTTATGGCTAGTAAACCTGTAGCAGAGCAAGAAATTGGTCATGCTTTGTTACAAGAAGTTGTTGGTTATGCAGAAACATCTATGAATAGGCGTAAATATTTACTACATTATTTCGGAGAAGATTTTGATGAAGTACATGGAGAAGGAGCAGAAATGGATGATAATTCTAAAAACCCTAAGAAGAAACATGAGGCTAAAGAGAATGTTGTAATCTTATTAGATGTTATAAAACAGACACTACAAAAATACAAGCCTAAAGAAATTGTAAACACTATTATAGGAAAAGAAAATGCATTATTAACCTCTCATAAAACACACTTGCAACCTTTTTTTGGAATTGGTAAACATAAGCCAGCAGAATATTGGATGGCACTAATTCGTCAGATACTTGTTGTAAATTTTATAAAAAAGGAAATAGAACAGTATGGTGTTGTAAAATTAACAGATGAGGGTATTGCTTATTTAAAAAATCCTTCGTCTTTTATGATGACAGAAGATCATGTTTATAACGAAGAAAATGACAATACAATAATTACAAATGCTAAATCAGCAGCTGGTGTTTCTGATGAAAAATTAGTAAAACTTTTAAAAGATTTACGAAAAAAAGTAGCTTCTAAACAAGGGGTTCCTCCATTTGCCGTTTTTCAAGACCCTTCATTAGACGATATGGCATTAAAATATCCTATAAATCTAGAAGAACTTTCTAAGGTTCATGGTGTTGGAGAAGGTAAAGCAAGAAAGTTTGGTAAAGAATTTGTTGTGCTTATTGCTGCCTATGTAGAGGAAAATGATGTGTTAAGACCCGATGATTTAATTGTAAAAAGTACAGGGGTTAACTCTGGCTTAAAGCTCTTTATTATTCAAAATACAGATAGGAAACTCCCTTTAGAAGACATTGCAAAATCTAAAGGTTTAGAAATTAATGAGCTAATTAGGGAAATGGAAAGAATAATATTTTCTGGTACAAAAATAGATATAAATTATGCTTTAGATGATTTGTTAGATGAAGAGCAACAAGAAGAAATCTATGATTATTTTATGGAGGCAGAAACTGATAAAATTCAAGATGCCTTAGATGAATTTGATGGTGATTATGATGAAGATGAACTTCGTTTAATGCGTATAAAATTTATTAACGAGATTGCAAATTAATTTATAAGGTAAATATGGTTAATAATATCCCTAAAATTATTGCTAAAAATTTTTGAAAATTAAACTTATGATTTTCTGTTGTTTCAAAAAGAATTACAGTAGAAATATGCAGAAAAACACCAATTATTAATGCCGTAATTTCTGAAAAATAAATTGTAAAAAAGGCCATTTTATCTCCTAATAGCATGCCTAGAGGACTCATAACTGCAAAAGTTATCATAAAAAAAAGCATTGTTTTTTTTGTATATTTTGCTTGAAGTAAAAACGTGGTTAAAACAATAGTAATTGGAATTTTATGAACCACAATAGCCCAAAATAAATTTTCGTTGGCATTATGTATTGGCAAACCTTCCGAAAATGCATGAAAGCATAAACTTATAAATAATAATTTTGGAAATGTATTAGTTGTTGTATTTACATGAATATGTCCATGTTCAGCGCCTTTAGAAAAAGATTCTAAAATTGATTGTAAAATAATTCCTAATAAAATTAAAATACCAGTTTTAGTAGAATTAGAATTCAATATATACACTTCAGGAACTAGATGTAGAATCGTTACCGAAAGCAAATAAGCACCACTAAAAGCCAAAAGTAAACGGACGATTACCTTATTTGGCTTAGTAAAAACAACTAAAATAGCGCCTGCTACAACAGATAAAATTAAGAGTAAGTAATTCACTTTGCGATAAGAATTAAACGATTAGATGTTTTATTTTCAAAAGAATTTAAATGATAGTCACCAAATGTATTTTCTATAGTAAAACCAACTTTAGAAAAATAAGATTTTAATTTTGTTTCATCCAAGTACTTTACGCTTTCTGTATACTTTTTATACTCGTTATCTGCAAAGAATTTAATCGTTTTTATAATAAAATTATCTTCAATTTTTCTTGTAATTTCAAAGGTAATACCATCTATTGTTTTGGTTTCAGTAGCAACTAAATTTCGTTTTATAAGATCTACATTTAAAAAGTCAAAAACAAAATATCCTCCCTTATTTAGTCCCTTCTTTATATTTTTTAAAATTAAAAGATCTTCTTCATCTTCTTTGAAATAACCAAAACTTGTAAATAAATTAAAAATGGCACCATAAGAATTATGAAGTGATTTTCTCATATCATGAACTTTGAAATTTAAAGTATCATTTTCGAATACTTTAGCTTCAGCAATACTCTGACTCGCTAAATCATAGCCAGTAACAGTATAACCTAGTGAATTTAAATATACCGAATGACGTCCTTTACCACAAGGTAAATCTAAAATATGGGTATCTTTAGGCAGTGCCAAAAATGTAGTGATATTTTTCATAAACAACTGGGCATCAGCATCATTTCTATCCTTGTAAAGGATATGATAATAAGGTGTGTTAAACCAATCTGTAAACCACTCTTTTGTTTCCATAGGTAAAGTAATTCGACAAAAGTAGTTAAATCTTATCTTTCTAAAAATGAAATTCAGAAAATCTAATATATACTTTTAGAAAATGTATTTTTGCTTTCTATAAATAGGAGTATGAATAGAGATTTTAAAATGACAGCAACCACACTTTTTGGATTAGAAAGTGTATTAGCAGAAGAGCTTAAAAAATTAGGTGCACAAGATATAAAAGAAGCGGTACGAAGTGTCTCTTTTAGAGGGGATAAGGGATTTATGTATAAGGCAAATATTGCACTTAGAACTGCGGTTCGTATTTTAAAACCTATTAAAACGTGTAAAATCTATGATGAAGAAGATTTATACGAGGCAATTCAAAAAATTAAATGGGAAAACTTTTTAGATGCAGAAGGCACTTTTGCAATTGGTGCAGTTGTTAATTCTAAAAACTTTACATCAAACTCTCACTATATTTCATTAAAATCTAAAGATGCAATTGCTGATTATTTTAGACACAAATATCACAAAAGACCAAACGTAGATTTAAAATATCCAGATGTAAAAATCCACATACATATTCAAAAAGATTGGCTTACAGTTTCTTTAGACTCCTCTGGAGATTCATTACATAAAAGAGGATATAGAACAGCCACGAATATTGCACCTATCAATGAAGTTTTAGCAGCAGGAATGGTCTTATTATCTGGGTATACAGGCGATGAAAATTTTATAGATCCTATGTGTGGTTCAGGGACTATTTTAATAGAAGCTGCAATGATTGCAAATAATATTCCTGCCAATATTAACAGAAAATTATTTGCATTTGAAAACTGGAAAGACTACGATGAAGATTTGTATTTTACTATTCAAGATGCACTGTTAAAAAAAATACGCTCATCACATTTTAAAATAATGGGATTTGACAAAGCTCCTTCAGCTGTCCAAAAAGCAAAAGCAAATGTTATTTCTGCTAATTTAGAAGAATTTATAGGAGTGCACCATGTAAATTTTTTTAATTCTACTAAAGAGGTTTTCGGAAACACAACAATTTTATTTAACCCTCCTTATGGAGAACGCTTAAATATTGATACAAACGAATTTTATAAAAAAATAGGAGACACTTTAAAACATAATTACCCCGGTTCTACAGCTTGGTTAATTACTTCAGATACTGATGCACTTAAGTCTGTTGGTTTAAGAACTTCAAAGAGAATAGCTCTTAAGAATGGAGATTTAGATTGTAAATTTGTAAAATACGAATTGTACGAAGGTTCTCGAAAAATAAAACCTAGCAGGACTGTAACAGATCAAGAATAATACTACTTTTTTAATACCAAATCAATAAATTCATTTGGTTTCTCTAACATTAAAAAATGTCCACAATTTTCAATCCAATATAGTTTACTAGAAGCGATATCTTGATGGATTAATTTTCCAATTTTAGGGATGGCTATAGGATCGTTTTGAGCCCAAATAATCTTTGTTGGGATTTTTGTTTTTTCTAAAGCACCAATCCATCTATGCCAATAATAATAGCGTTCATTGATGTAATTTGTTAATTTATGAATAACTCTTTTTCCATTGTTATTTTCTAATTGCAACCACATTTCTTTAAGTTCGAAATCTGTAATTTTATTTTTATTAAAATAGGTTTGTTTTAAATTTCTTCTAAAGAGGGTAAAAGAACTTAATTTAGCTGTTAGTTTACCCAAATATTTATTTTTTAATAGTTTTTGAATAAGTTTTAATTTTGAATATTCTATATGTATAGAGCCATTGCAGAGTATTAGTTCTTTTATCTTTAACGAAATTTGTTTTGTATTTTGCCTGGCTAGTATTTCTGTAGCTATAGAAGTTCCATAATCATGAGCTAAAAGCGTCACTTTTTTTAAATTTAATTTCTTCCAAAGTTGTAGTGCAATATCTGCCTGCTCTATTAATGAATAGGAGTAATTTAAGGGTTTATCAGAAAAACCAAAACCTAAATGATCATGAATAATTACTCTATACTTTTTTGAAAGTTCTGGTAATATCTTGTAATAGTCATAAGATGATGTTGGATATCCATGAAGTATCACTAAAACATCTTCACTATTACCTTCATCGATAACAAAAATAGAGTTTCCTTCAAGTGTATAAAAACTGCCTTTCTTCTTCCATTCAAAAGCTTTCATATTTGTTTGAAATTTTCTGATTACAATGTAGTGAATTTTATGTAGTTTTGATTTAATTTTAAACAATTCGTTATCCATTTTATAGACGTAATACTTCCAATTCCTATTCAAAAAACATTTACATATTCTGTAACTGAAGCGGAAGCTATGTTTTTAAAAAAAGGAATGCGTGTCGCAGTATCTTTTGGACATAAAAAGATGTATACTGGACTTGTTTTCAAGATACACCAATCTAAACCTTTACTTTATGAAACTACAGATATCATACAGATTCTAGATGAAAAACCATTAGTAAATGAGGTGCAATTAAAGCATTGGGAATGGGTTTCTAATTATTATATGTGTGCATTAGGAGAGGTATATAAAGCTTCATTACCTTCGGCTTTTTTATTAGAAAGTGAAACTAGTATTTCTAAAAATGAAGGTTTTATTAACGAAGATATTTTAGAGGACGAAGAATTTTTAATTTATGAGGCCCTACAACATCAATCTCAACTCACTATTCATCAAGTATCAGATATTCTAGGTAAGAAGAAGGTGATGCCCATTGTTAATGAGCTTATTAAAAAATCAGCAATATTCATTCAAGAAAAAATCTACGAACAATACAAACCGAAATTGGTAAAATATGTTCGGCTGCATTCAGATTACAGCTCTGATAATTCGCTAAACTCATTATTAGAAGAATTGTCTAGAGCAAAAAAACAAAGAGAAGCTGTATTAACTTTTTTTCAATTAGCGACTTCTAAAAAGCCAATTAAAGCTAAAGATCTAGAAGTAAAAGCAAATGTTTCTTCGGCAGTTTTAAAGTCTTTGGTAGAAAAAAACATCCTTGAGTTCTTCGAAATACAAACGGACAGAATAAATTTTAAAGGGCAATCTAATGCTTTAAAAAGTTTAAATGAATTTCAAGAAAAAGCATACTCTGAAATAAGTGAACGTTTTAAAAGTAAAGAGGTAACACTTTTGCATGGAGTCACAAGTTCGGGTAAAACAGAAATATACACCAAATTAATTCAGAAACTTATAGATGAAGGTAAACAGGTGCTATTTTTATTGCCAGAAATAGCTTTAACCACTCAAATTATTAGGCGTTTACAAGTTTATTTTGGTGAACAGATATCTGTTTTCCATTCCAAATATTCTATAAATGAAAGGGTAGAGGTTTGGAATAATTTACTAGAAAACAAAACCAAAGCACAGATAATTTTAGGTGCTAGGTCATCATTATTTTTACCTTTTTCTAATTTAGGATTAATCATTGTTGATGAAGAACACGAAACATCTTATAAACAATTTGAACCTTCACCAAGATACAATGCTAGAGATTCAGCTATTGTTTTAGCAAAAATGCACGACGCTAAAATTTTATTAGGTTCTGCAACCCCATCTTTAGAAAGTTATTTTAATGCCAAACAAAATAAATATGGTTTTGTTGAATTAAATAGGCGTTTTGGTAATGTACAATTGCCGAAAATTGAATTAATAGATGTAAAAGACAAGCATAAGAAAAAAGAGATGAAAGGTCATTTCTCAGATCGATTGTTAACATTAATTCAAGAAGCTTTAGATGAAAAAGAGCAAGTTATTTTATTTCAAAATAGGCGTGGTTATTCGCCTATAGTAGAATGTAAAACTTGTGGTGTGGCGCCTCAGTGTTCTAATTGTGATGTGAGTTTAACTTTTCATAAGTATAGAAATGAGTTGCGTTGTCACTATTGCAGTTATCAAAGAGCAATGCCAAATTCATGTTCGGCTTGTGGTAGCAATACATTAGATACAAAAGGATTTGGGACAGAGCAAATAGAACTAGAGCTCAAAGATTTGTTTCCAGATTTTAAAGTTGGTAGAATGGATTTAGATACCACTCGTGGTAAATTTGGTTATCAAAAAATAATAGGTGCTTTTGAAGCTCGAGAAATAGATATTTTGGTAGGTACACAAATGCTATCTAAAGGTTTAGATTTTGATAATGTATCTTTAGTCGGAATTTTAAATGCAGACACCATGCTTAACTTTCCTGATTTTAGATCTCATGAAAGAGCATACCAAATGATGGTACAAGTTTCTGGTAGAGCAGGTAGAAATAAAAAACAAGGAAATGTCGCCATCCAAACCTATAATCCACACCATCAAATACTGCAACAGGTTTCTACAACAAATTATACAGATATGTATAATGAACAATTGCAAGAACGTTGGCAATATAAATATCCACCTTATTATAGACTAATAAAAATAACTCTAAAACATAGAGATTATAATAAAGTAGATACGGGTGTAAATTGGTTATTTAAAGCGTTGTATTCTTCATTTGGAGAACATGTATTAGGACCAACAGCACCTGCTGTATCTAGAATAAGAAATCAATATATAAAGAACATTGTTATAAAAATTCCACCTAAACAAAGTTTAGCGAACACGAAACAGCAAGTGGCTAAAATCAAAAATACTTTTGAGGCTGTAAAAGAATTTAGACCAATTCGATTTATTGCTGATGTAGATAATTATTAGGATTAATTAAAAACTAAATATTTTTATATTTTTTCCAATTCGTAATAATTTCTTTGTCTCTAACTAACATTGAGTTCAGATTTTTTTCATATGTATTCCTTTTTTAATCATTTATTTTTTCTGAATACCACTAATTATGCGTTTCTATAATCGATTTTTTAAATCTCTAAATGCTAAACCATTTTCAATTGCCAAAGAATTATTAATTCTTGCAGACCCAAAGCTATACTTGTCTTGCATTATCCAGAGAATTATAATACAATTTCTTTTTTTTTGAAAGCAACCTTTTTACACAATAAGTAGTCTATATATTTGTAAGGCAGTTAAAACTAACCAAAGAGGCTTGAAAATTATAAAATTGCATAACAAAGAAAAATCGCTAATTAAAAAAGCGATTACCAATAACAGAGAAGCTCAACAACTATTGTTTGAGGAATATTCTCCTAAAATGTTAGGGGTTTGCCGGCAATATGTAAAAGACTTGCATCATGCAGAAGATTTATTATTACAAAGTTTTTTAAAGGTTTTTACCAATTTACATAGGTTCAAACACGAAGGTAGTTTTGAAGGTTGGATAAGAATAATAATGGTGAATACCTGTATTACTTACTTACGTAAAAAAAATCTTATTGATTTATCTGATGAAGATTATGTTTTTAATGATTCTGCAACAGAAAGTTTAGAAAACACATCTGTTGAAGATATTCAAAAGTTGATAGATCAATTGCCTGAAGGTTACAAAATCGTATTTAATTTATATGCCATAGAAGGTTATAAGCACTCAGAAATTGCTGAAAAATTAGAAATTTCTGAAAGTACATCAAAAACGCAATTATTTAAAGCGCGTAAACTTTTGCAGAAAAATTATATAAAAATGAATAAAGTAGTTCATGAAAACGAATAAATTAGATCAACAAATAAAAAAGAAGTTCGAAAATAGAACTTTTGAGCCATCAGCTTCTGCTTGGGAACGCTTGTCTGTTCAACTAGATGAGCAACCGAAACAAAAGAAAATTGGTTGGTTTTTTTATATAGGTGCAGCAGCACGTATTTTGTTATTGGTTACTATAGGAGTTCAATTATTCTCTAAAGATTCTAGTGATTTTAAACCTATAAAAGAGGTAGTTGTAAAACCAGCATATAAAAATAGTATCGATTCTAAAATAGAAGAATTCATAAATGAAATTCCTGTAGAAGAAGCGTTGGTGAAAGAGGAAATTGATGCAGATGAATTCTCAAAATCAGAAGATAAAATCGTTGTAAAGAATAACATTTACAAGAAAAAAAGACAGAAAAAAGTAACTGATAAAAGACAAAATAAAGGATTAGCTATTGTTGATGTTAAGTCAGAAG
The DNA here is from genome assembly GCA_938084845.1 of uncultured Polaribacter sp. GTDB lineage: Bacteria > Bacteroidota > Bacteroidia > Flavobacteriales > Flavobacteriaceae > Polaribacter. The sequence continues at coordinate 116,128 of CALKEB010000004.1, forward strand.
TAGATAAAAAGAAACAACAAATAGAAAACATTACAAAAGCATCAATAACAAAAATAAAAAATAAGAACACTAAAATTAAAGTAAATGCTGATGACTTACTTTTTTCAGTTACACATACTTCACAAGAAGTAGAACAATATTATGCTAAATATAATGTGGATAGAGATAGTATTTTAAACACGATAAAAATTGAGCTCAAAAAATCGGATTTAAAAGTTAATCCAAATACCATTTTAGTAGAAGTAGAAAGAACAATAGATGATAATGATTTTCAGAATAATTTCTTAAAATTATTGAAAAATAGAGTTTCAAATATTGCTTCTGCTATAGCCTTTAGAAATAACTAATTAAAAAAAATCTAAAACCAATTACAATGAAAAAATTATTAATAATAGTATTGATATTTACAACATCCCTTATAAAATCTCAAGAAAAAATATTCGAAAAGGAAGCTCTTAAAATCTCTAAAAAAATAGAGCAAATTACTAAAGAACAAAAAGATTCTTTACGATTAAAAGTTTTACACATAGATAAATTATTAAAAAATAAAGAATTATCCTCAAAAGAAGCAACTAACTTAAAAAATAAAGCAGCTGAATATCATGCTAGAAGAATAGAGGAACTAGTTAATAAAGAAGAAATACAATTGCAAAAATTAGTACAAGAAAAAGTTGATGGCAAATTAGTGTTATCATTAAAAGAACCTCTAACAAATTCAGATGAGGATAATGTATTTACATTTGGAAGTAAATTTATAAACTTTACGATTACTGAAGGAGATTTAGAGGAAAGAAATAGAAAAAGAGAACTAAGATGGGAGTCTAGAAAGAAAAATCAAAGAACAACTACAACTCAATTTATATTTGCAATGGGGGTAAACAACTTATTGAATGAAAACAATCTTTCTTCTTTAAATAACTCTGAATATCAATTTTGGAGATCTCGCTTTTATGAATTGGGTTTTAGTTGGAAAACGCGTTTTACAAAAGCACCTTCAAATTTATATTTTAAATATGGTTTTTCTTTCTTATGGAATAATTTAAGATTAGATGATAATAGAATCCATGAAAAAAATAATGGAACTACAGAAATTGTTGGGTTTGATAGCCCACTTTCAGAAAGTAGGTTGAGACATGTTCAATTAAATTTTCCAGTTCATTTAGAATGGGATTTCTCTAAGCATAAAGTATATAAGGATGGTAGCGTAAAAGATAAAACTAATGAATCTATGCGTTTTGGTATTGGAGGCTTTGTTGGTTTTAAACTAGGGACAAGACAATATTTAGAATTTAGAGATGCAAACAACATAGAAACAGAGCAATTGCAATATGATAACTTTAATATGAACATATTTAACTATGGATTAAGTAGTTACATTGGTTATAAAGCGACTAGTTTTTATGTAAAGTATGATTTAAATCCGTTATTCAAAAATACAGAAACTAGAAATATTTCTATGGGAATTCGATTTGATTTTAATTAAAATGATTAGGCAAGAAAAGATGCTATTTTTATTAAAAAAGTTACTATATTTGCAGGCTTAAATAAAACAATAAATAATTAATTATGAATCATTACGAAACTGTTTTCATTTTGAATCCCGTTTTATCTGATACTCAGATAAAGGAAACAGTACAAAAGTTTAATGACTATTTGGTTTCTAAAGGTGCCGAAATGATTTCTAAAGAAGATTGGGGCTTAAAAAAATTAGCGTATCCAATTCAAAAAAAGAAAAGTGGATTTTATCACTTAATCGAATTTAAAATTGCAGGAGAAGAAATTACTGCATTTGAATTAGAGTTTAGAAGAGACGATAGCGTTATGCGTTATTTAACTGTAAGACTAGACAAACATGCAGCAGCATGGGCAGAGAAAAGAAGAGAACGTGTTAAATCTACAAAAAAATAAGGTATGGCATCAATAGAACAACAAGCAAAAGGTGGTAAATCTGCAGATGTAAGATATTTAACACCATTAGACATTGAAACTAAAAAAGAAGCAAAATACTGTAGATTTAAAAAGAAAGATATTAAGTATATCGATTATAAAGACGCAGACTTCTTAATGTATTTAGTAAATGAGCAAGGTAAAATTTTACCAAGACGTTTAACAGGAACATCATTAAAATATCAACGTAAAGTTGCGCAAGCAATTAAAAGAGCGCGTCATTTAGCGCTTATGCCTTACGTTGGAGATATGTTAAAATAATAAAGAGGTAGAGACATGGAATTGATATTAAAACAAGACGTAGAAAATTTAGGATTTAAAGATGATATCGTAGACGTTAAAAACGGATATGGTAGAAATTTCTTAATCCCTACAGGACAAGCAGTTTTAGCTACTTCATCTGCAAAGAAAGTTTTAGCAGAGAATTTAAAACAACGTGCTTATAAAGAAGCTAAATTAATTGAAGACGCAACTAAAGTTGCAGAAGCAGTTAAAGGATATGAAATTAAAATTGCATCTAAAACGGGTTCAGGAGACAAATTATTTGGTTCTGTAAACAATATAGATTTAGCTGCAGCATTAGCGAAAGCAGGAACAGAAATTGACAAAAAATTTATTAAAGTTGTTGGTGGTTCCGTAAAAAGATTAGGAGTTTACGAAGCATCTATTAGATTGCATAGAGAAGTAGTTGCAGATATAAACTTTGAAGTTATTTCAGAATAGTTAATAAACTGTTAGCTAAACGTTAAAAAAACACTTACTTTTTTAGTAAGTGTTTTTTTTTACGCTAATTTTGACAAAATTCAATTAAATTCAAATATATAATGAACAAAAATTACTTTTTACAATAACAATGTTATTGGTAAATGTTGTCCTATTTTCTCAGGTAACAACATCAAAGATTAAAGGTACTGTAACAGATGAGTCTGGAGAAGCCCTTTTTGGAGCAACAGTTTCAGTGTTACATGTTCCTACAGGAACTTTAAGAGGAACAACTGCTCAAGATAATGGTAGGTATACCATTTTAAATTTAAGAGATGGTGGTCCTTATAAAATAACATTTAGTTATTTAGGATTTAAGCAATAGGTTGTTAATGATGTTTTTTTAACGCTAGGAAAAACAACCAACATTGATGCAACATTAGTAGAAGAGGGGCAATCTTTACATGAGATTGTGATTTCATCAGCGAAAAACAAAATTTTTAATAACGTCAGAACTGGTGCTCAAACGAGTGTAACAGCTACTCAATTAAAAGTTTTACCAACAATTTCTAGATCAGCATCAGATTTTACAAGATTAGAACCCACAGCAAGTAATGGTTCTTTTGGTGGAAGAAACGATCAATTTAATAATTTTTCTCTAGATGGTTCTATCTTTAACAATCCATTTGGATTGGATGCTGCAACTCCTGGAGGACAAACAAACGCTCAACCAATTTCATTGGATGCCATTGAACAAATTTCTGTTTCTGAAGCTCCTTACGATGTAACTCAATCTGGTTTTACAGGAGCCTCAGTAGATGCGGTTACAAAAAGTGGTACAAATGAGTTTCGTGGAACTGTGTATGGATTTTATAGAAATGAAGACTTAACAGGAGGTAAAATAAACGGTCAAGATGTTTTTAAACCAAGTTTATCTCAAAATCAATACGGAGTTAGTATTGGCGGACCTATTATTAAAAATAAATTATTCTTTTTTGCTAACTTTGAAAAAGATGAAGTTACAGAATTAGGCTCTTCATTTGTGCCAAATACAGGTTCTGGAGCATTAAATGAATCAAGAGTTTTAGAATCAGATTTACAATTAGTAAGTAGTATTTTAAGTCAAGTAAATATTGACAACGGACAAACATATAATCCAGGGGCATACGAAGGGTTTACGTATGATGCAAACTCTACAAAAGGATTATTTAAACTAGATTGGAATATAAATGAAAATCATAGATTAGCGTTTGTTTATAATTTTTTAACAGCTTCTAAAGAGAAGCCTGCACACCCAACAGCATTAGGATTTAGAGGTCCAAATGCTACGACTTTACAATTTGAAAATGCAGGGTATCAAATAAATAATAATATCAATTCTTTCTTAGTAGAATTAATCTCTACTTTTAATGAAGAGACTTCTAATAAACTTCAAGTAGGATATACACATTTTGATGACTTTAGAAGTCCTTTATCAAGTCCAGCACCATCAATAACAATATTAAACGGAGGATCTAACTATATTATAGCGGGTCATGAACCATTTTCTATAAATAATAGGTTAGATCAGAAGGTGTTACAAATTACAAATAATATGAGCTTTTTTAAAGGAGACCATACCTATACCGTTGGTTTCTCTTTTGAAAAATTTATGTTTGATAACTCTTTTAACTTAGGAGCATTTGGTGCACAAGGTGTGTTTTTTCCTTCTGGAGATATTTCAGATTTTAGAAATACCGCAGGTAACCCAACAGCAGAAGCTGCATTGGTTGCAAATTATCAAGCACAATTTGACGCTGCTATTTTAGCGAATAATACGAGATTAGCAAACGGTTCTGGTAATGCAGGAGGATATGCTTTAGCAGAAACAAATGTTGGTCAATTGGCTTTTTATTTACAAGATGAGTGGAATGCAAGTGATGATTTAAAAATTACATACGGAGTTCGTTTTGATAAACCTTTATTTTTTGATACTACTCAAAAAGCACAAGAGGTTATAGATAATGCATGTTGTTTTGATCCTACTATTTCTTACTACAATCCAAATACGCAACAAGAAGTTACATTAGACAATAGAAAAATACCAACAGACCAGTGGTTATTTTCTCCAAGAGTAGGATTCAATTGGGATGCTAATGGTGAAGGAAAATTACAACTTAGAGGAGGGTCAGGAATCTTTACAGGTCGTTTGCCTTTTGTTTGGGTTGGAAATCAAATTGCAAACCCAGAGTCTTTCTTTTATCAGGCTGTTGATCCAGATTTTCAATTTCCACAAGTATAGAGAACTAATATTGGTGTAGATTATAAATTAGAAAGTAATTATGTAATTTCTACAGATTTATCGTACAGTAAAGATATTAATGGTGCACATGTTCAAAACTGGGGATTAAGAAATCCAACTGGTACTTTATCAGGTGCAGATAATAGAGCTTATTACTTAAATTCTGACAAAGGAAATAGTGGTTATGTGTTTACAAACTCAAATAGAGGAAGAACGTATAATTTTACAACTAAAATTGAAAAAACATTCGATAATGGGTTGTACACAAACATTGCATATAGTTATTTAGATTCTAAAGATGTAAACTCTATAGAAGCGGAAATTACTGGAGATGCATTTGCTTTTAATCCTGTTGTAGGAAATGCAAATAATGATGTATTAGCGTATTCAAAATATGAAGACAAACATAGAATTATAGGTGTTGCTTCTAAAAAGTTTAACTTTTTTGGAGAAAAATCTCCAACTACGTTTACGACATTCTTTGAATATGCTAAAGGAGGTAGATTTAATTATACTTATGGAGGAGACATTAACAATGATGGTTCTTCTGTAAACGATTTATTGTATGTACCAACTGCATCAGAATTAAATTCAATGCAATTTACAGGTACAGGACAAGCTGCTGCTTTTGAATCTTACATTCAGCAAGATGAATACTTAAATGGTAGAAGAGGGCAGTATGTAGAACGTTATGGAGCTTTAGCACCATGGAGAGGTCGTTGGGACTTAAAAGTACTACAAGACTTTAACTTTAATGTAGCAAATGGTAAAGAAAATACGATTCAGATAAGTTTAGATGTTCTAAATGTTGAAAACTTAATTAACTCTGATTTGGGGGTTGTACAACAACCAAGAAACGAACAGCCATTAGGAGTTTCTGTTGATGCGAATACGCAGGTACCAACCTATACTTTTGATGATACATTAACAAACACATTTGCTTTTGACAGTAGTTTAATGTCTAGATGGCAAGCGCAAATTGGTTTACGTTATATTTTTTAAACCAAAAAAATAATTGATATTTGAACCGTTCAACATTTAAGTTGAACGGTTTTTTTAATTTATACAATGACATATAGACAACTTACCAAAGAACAATTTGAAGGCCTTCATTCAGAATTTGCTCAATTCTTAGCAACACAAAGTATTGATGTTAAAGAATGGAAGCAAATTAAAGAAGAAAAACCAGCAGTTGCAGAAGAAGAAATGAATATTTTTTCAGACATTGTTTGGGAAGATGTATTAACCAAAACCCAATATTTGTCTCACTTTTCTAAAACTTCAGTCAATTTATTTAAGTGTGATGCCGCTAAAATTCATAGAATAGCAATTAAAGTAAAATGGGATATAAACTTATTAGAACAAAAAGGGTTTGAATGGCTCATGCAAAACCCTATGGACAATTCTGTAGATATATTTAAAGGCTCAAAATCATATACATTAAAACGAAATTTAGAACTCTTTGATCTAATTGAAAAAGGAAGTTCTATAGATAATGGAGAGTTATATAAATATATTTATGGGCTAACTGTTTAATTTTTTTAAAAACCATTCATCGTAAGAAAAATGTATTTTAACTAAATCAAATCGTTTTTAATCACCAATCTTTTTTTAGAATTAGAAAAAAAATTATATTGTCAAATAAAATCAACTAAACCCCCTTACTTGGAAAAATCAATAGATAAAGCTATAAAAGCAATTGACAGTCCTAAGAAAAATGTTGAAGCTAAGATTAAGGAAGAAACAAAAAATGATTTCTACGTAAATATAGATCGTAGGTTAATAAAAATTAATTTACCTAGTATCTATTTAATAGAGGCAAAAGGAGATTACATTAATATTAAGACTGAAGAAAAGAATTACATTGTTCATTCTACGTTAAAGAAAATAGAGGAGAAGCTACCAAAATCTAATTTCTTAAAAGTGCATAGATCTTACATCATTAATTTAAAACATATTATCGATATTGAAGACAATAGTGTTTTGATTAAAAAAGATGTTATTCCTGTAAGTAGATCTAACAGACCTGAATTAATGAAAACGTTAGACTTGCTGTAATATTTTTACTAGTGCTTTTGTGCCTTCTGTAGCATTTTGTTGTAAAACTTTTACCTGTCTTTGTTTATTTATTGGTGATGGTAATGGGTCTATGTAATAAACAGGAGCCTCTTCATCTAGATATTCAATTAAGTTAGCAGCTGGGTATACTTTAAGACTTGTTCCTATAATTACAAAAATAGCTGCATTTTTAATACATTTAATAGCTTCTTCTATTAGCGGAACATTTTCTCCAAACCATACAATATGTGGTCTTAATTGAAAACCTTTCTTACATACATCTCCAACATAAAGATCTTTATTCCAATTATAGATCTCATTTACGTTATGTGTAGATCTTACTTTTAACAATTCTCCATGTAAGTGCAGTATATGTTTACTTCCAGCTCTTTCATGTAAATCATCTACATTTTGTGTAATGATTTGAACATTATAGAACTCCTCAAGTTTTACTAGGTTATAATGAGCAGAGTTGGGTGTTACCTCTAAAAGTTGTCTTCTTCTTTTATTATAAAAATCTAGTACAATTGCTGGATTTTCTTTGAAGATTTTTTGGGAAGCCACTTGCATAATATTGTGGCCCTCCCACAAACCGTTTTGATCTCTAAATGTTTGAATACCACTTTCTGCAGAGATACCAGCACCTGTTAGAATAACTAAATTTTTCATTATTCGTAAAAATAAGAATAAAATGATATGTTTGTATTTATGGTAAATAAAAAGTTACTAGTGTACTTAGAGGGTTTTTTAACAACCGAAAGAAAAGATACTTTCAAAAGAATTTTAAATGAAAGAACAAGGCACTTTTCTATTGTTTTAGAAGACATCTATCAACCACACAATTCAAGTGCAGTAGTTAGAACTTGTGATGTTTTTGGCATTCAAGATCTCTATACTATAGAAAATAAATATACAAACAAGGTCTCTAAATATGTAACAAAAGGCGCGCAAAAATGGATTACACAAAAGAGATATAAATCAGATGGAGATAATACGCTAAGCTGTATAAAAGATTTAAAGGATAAAGGCTATCAAATAATTGCAACTTCTCCACATTCAGATGCTAATATTCTTAATGATTTTAAAATAGACAAAAAGACAGCTTTTGTTTTTGGTGCTGAAGCTACTGGAATTTCAGATACAGTAAGGCAACATGCAGATGGATTTTTAAAGATACCAATGACTGGTTTTACCGAGAGTTTAAACATCTCAGTTGCAGCTGCAATTATAGTACATGAGGTTACAACAAAATTAAAGAAAAGCAATATTTCTTGGCATTTAACCAAGTTAGAAAAGGAAGCGTTGTATCTAAATTGGGTAAGAAAAACAATTAAGAATGTAGAAAAAATAGAAGAACGTTATTTTAAAAACGAAGGAACTTTTACGAATGAATAAATAAAATTATTTGGATAAATATATAGTTTGAATTGTTGAAATAGAATCACAACGAACTACATATAAACTAATATTTTTCAACTCCTTTTTACCAGTTATATAATACTCCGCACAAGGTTTTTTTCTTTGGTTGCTTTTACCAAAATCAACATCTCCATAATTTAATATTTTCTCTATTTTTAAGCTATCAATTTTTGAAGACTCCATAATTTGTTTCGCTTCTGGAGTATAACTTCTTTTTCGGATCCTTATAGATTTTAAAGTTCTTGCATCCATACCATAGTCAAAAGACGCATTTTTCTTTTGCCAAAAAAAATACACCCCTATAGAACTTATGCTAGCACCTATTAAAAAATAACCAATACGTTTTAGTAACATCTAAAATATTTAAAGTACAAATTTAAGTTATTAAGTTTACAAATGGATTACAAAATTAATAAATTGATTTCTCTAAAAGGTAAATCAAACCATTCTGCAACGGTTTTGTTCGTTAAAATCCCGTGATAAAAATACATTCCATTTCTAAGACTTTTATCAAATTTAGCTGCATTTTCAAATCCGCCTTCTTCTGCTATTTGAAGTAAATAAGGCGTAAATATATTACTAATTGATACAGAAGCAGTTCTTGAATATCTTGCGGGTATATTTGGCACACAGTAATGTATTACACCGTGTTTTACAAAGGTTGGTGTATTATGAGTAGTTACAGTAGAAGTTTCAAAACAGCCACCTCTATCTATACTAACATCTATAATTACAGCTCCTTCTTTCATTTTTTCTATCATTGTTTCTGTTGCACAAATTGGAGATCTGTTTTTACCTCTAATAGCACCAATTGCAACGTCGCATCTCATAAGTGCTTTCGTAATAGATTTTGGCTGTAGGGTAGAGGTATAAATTGGCGAAGGCAGACAATTTTGTAACTTCCTTAGTTTAGAAATAGAGTTGTCAAAAACTTTTACTCTTGCGCCTAATCCTATCGCAGTTCTTGCAGCATATTCTGCAACAGTACCTGCACCAAAAATTACAACGCTTGTAGGTGGTACACCCCCTATATTACCAAACAATAACCCATTTCCTTTGTTAAGACCACTCATTAATTCACTAGCAATAAGCACAGAGGCAGTCCCTGCAATTTCACTCAAAGATTTAACAACTGGAAATGTATGATGTTCATCTTTAATATAATCAAAGGCAACTGCTGTAATTTTTTTTTGAGCCAAAGCCTCAAAATAAGCTTTTGTTTGGGTCTTGAGTTGTAAGGAAGAAATTAACACCGTTTGTGGGTTCATGTAAGTAATTTCTTCTAGAGAAGGTGGGGCTACTTTTAGTACTATAGAACATTTAAAGGCTTCTTCTACATTATAGGATATTTTTGCCCCTGCTTCTGAATATTCTTTATCTGTATAATTAGAGCTTTCCCCTGCACCTGTTTCTAAAACGATTCGATGTCCATTCGCTGTAAGTGCGGTTACAGCATCTGGCGTTAAACAAACTCTTTTTTCTCCAAAATGAGTTTCTTTAGGCAAACCAATAAACAGTTCTCCTTTTTTTCTTTGTATTTCCAACATTTCTGTTTGTGGTAATAATTCTTCTTTACTAAAAGGGGAGAACTGACTCATAAAATAGGTTTAATTGATTGTAATAGTACGACTACCATCTTCTAATAACGATAGCTGTATTTTTGTTGCTTCTAAAGGTAGTAAATTTTCAATATTTTGTGGCCACTCAATAAAACACCAATTTTTGCTATAAAAATAATCTTCAATTCCAATGTCTAAAGCTTCTTCATCATTTGTGATTCTATATAAATCAAAATGATATATACATTCGTTATGTGCAGTTGTATATTCATTTACAAGAGAAAAAGTAGGAGAAGATATGGTATCATTTACTCCTAAGTATTTACATAGTTCTTTGATAAGTGTTGTTTTACCCACCCCCATCTCTCCATAAAATAATAAAACTTTATGTGGTACACTTTCAATAATTTCTCTAGAAAGCGCTTTAACATCATTAAAAGTAAATGTTTTATTCATTCTACAAAAATAGTAACTTCTTTTAAATAGTTAGAAAATGAAATTTCATATAATTTACAAAAATTCTTGATAAAATGCTATATTATTTAGGATTGTAAATTGTGCAAGGAATAATCATTTCTTCTAGCGAAACCCCTCCATGTTGATAGGTGTTTTTATAATATTTTACAAAATGATTAAAATTATTTGGGTAAGCAAAAAATAAATCTTCTTTGGCAAAAATAAAAGGACTATTAATGGCTAGTGATGGTAAGAAGATATCTTTTGGATTGGCTACAGCATAAACATCTTTTTCTTCATAGGTTAAACTTCTACCTGTTTTATAACGTAAGTTTGAACTAATGTTTTTATCACCAATTACTTTAGTAGGTGTTTTACAATTTATAGTTCCATGATCTGTTGTTAAAATTAATTTTTGACCTAAATCTTTTGCTTTTTGAATGATATCAAATAAAGGTGAATTTCTAAACCAACTTAACGTTAAACTTCTGTATGCTTTGTCATCGCCCGCCAGTTCTTTTATAACCTCCATTTCTGTTTTTGAATGAGATAGCATATCAACAAAATTATAGACCACAGTTGTTAAATCGTTCTGCTTTGTTTTATTGTAGTTATCAGCTAATTCTTTTCCACTTTTTAAAGAGGTTATTTTATAGTATTCATGTTGTATTTCTAAATGTAATCTTTTTATTTGAGCAGTTAAAAACTCATTTTCAAATAAATTCATACCTCCTTCATCAGTATCATTTTTCCAATAATTAGGATGTTTTTTTTCCATTTCTAACGGCATTAAACCAGAAAATATAGCGTTTCTTGCATATTGAGTGGCTGTTGGCAGAATAGAAAAATAGGTGTGTTCAATTTCTTTTTTGTAGAAATCATTGATTAAAGGTTCAATAATTTTGTATTGATCGTATCTTAAATTATCTATAACTACCCATAGTACTCCTTGATCTTTGCTTACATGAGGAGCTACATAATCTTTAAATAGCGTGTGTGAGAAAGTAGGAGCGTCATTTGCTGTTAAAAAAGATTCATAATTCTTTTTAATAAATTTAAAAAATTGATTATTAGCTTCTTGCTTTTGACTTTCTAAAATTCCAAGCATCCCAGAATCATTAATATTTTCTAATTCTAGCTCCCAATGAATCAACTTTTTATACAGTTCTATCCAATCTTCATAACTATTAATCATAGATAAATCCATGGCAATTTTTCTAAATTCTTGCTGATAGTTAGCTGTTGTTTTTTCTGAAACCAATCTAGAATTGTCTAAATTCTTTTTTAAACTTAATAGAATCTGACTCGGGTTTACGGGTTTAATTAAATAATCCGAAATTTTAGAACCAATGGCTTCTTCCATAATATATTCTTCCTCACTCTTGGTAATCATTACAACAGGTAAATTCGATTTATTTTGTTTTATTTGAGCTAAGGTGTCTAAACCAGTTAAACCTGGCATATTTTCATCTAAAAAAACAATATCAAAATTGGTATCATTTACCAATTCTATAGCATCTGCACCGTTTGTACATGTTGTTACCTTGTAATTTTTACGTTCTAAAAATAGAATATGAGGTTTTAAAAGCTCAATTTCATCATCTACCCATAATATTTGTATGCTATCCATAATTCTATTTATTTTATATCATAAAACGTTAAAAATACCATTTTGTTATAATTAACAAATCTTCTAAATGATAAAATATTGCTAAAAAAAATAATGTTCGTACTTTGCTAAATATTTCTTAAAAATGATCTTTTGAAGACTAAAAAAGCGAATAAACTAAAAATATTGAATGACCCAATTTACGGATTTATTCAAATTCCAAATTCATTAATTTTTGATATTATAGAACACCCTTATTTTCAAAGATTAAGAAGAATTACACAAATGGGCTTTTCTAACTTGGTGTATCCAGGAGCAAATCACACAAGATTTCATCATGCAATTGGTTGTATGCATTTAATGCAAAAAGCAGTAAGAGTTTTACGTTTTAAACAAGTTGCGATTTCTGAAGATGAAGAAAATGCACTTTATATTGCTATTCTTTTACATGATATTGGTCATGGAGCATTTTCTCATGCACTTGAAAATAGTATTGTAGACAATATTTCTCATGAAAGAATTTCATTAAAATTTATGCAAATTTTAAATGAAGAATTTGAGGGTAAATTAGGATTAGCAATTGAGATTTTTGAAGGAAATTATCCAAGAAATTTTTTATGTCAGTTAATTTCGAGTCAATTAGATATAGATCGTTTGGATTATTTAAAAAGAGATAGTTTTTATACTGGCGTTACAGAAGGGAATATTTCTTCTGATCGATTGATTGCCATGATGAATGTGAACAATGATCAACTGGTTATTGAACAAAAAGGAATTTATTCTGTAGAAAAGTTTTTAATAGCGAGGAGATTAATGTATTGGCAAGTATATTTACACAAAACAGGGCTAGTTGCCGAACATATTTTAGTAAACATATTAAAAAGAGCAAAAGAACTGTCAGAAAAAGGAGTTGATTTATATGCGAGTTCTTCCTTGTCCTACTTTTTGTTAAACCAAATAAACGCAGACAATTTTTCTAATAAAACGTTAGAAACTTTTTCTAAATTAGATGATTTTGATGTTTTATGTGCAATTAAAGAATGGACAAATCATTCTGATTCCGTTTTAGCTTTACTATCTAAAATGCTTGTAAATAGAAAGTTATTAAAAATTGAAATACAAGAAGACGCATTCAAAACTCAAAAAATTGAAAAATTAAAACATAAATTTTCAAGGAAATTAAATATTCCTGAACAAGACATTCATTACTTTGTCTTTTCTGAAAGCATTAAAAATCAGGCTTATCAAACCAATAAGCCTATTTATATTTTAAATAAAAAAGGAAAATTAAAAGATATTGCAAAAGCTTCCGATCAATTAAATTTACAAACACTCACACAACCTGTTGTAAAACATATTATTTGTTATCCTAAATAAAATGAAATTAGCCAAATACTTATAAATTTTATACTTTTGCAATTGATGAAATTTAAAGCACAACAAATAGCAGATATATTAGAAGGCGAAGTTGAGGGTAACCCAAATGAAGAGGTTTCTAAATTGTCAAAAATAGAGGAAGGAGAAAAAGGTTCTTTAACGTTTTTGTCCAATCCTAAATACATTCCACATATATACACCACAAATGCATCTGTGGCTATCATAGATAAATCTTTTATCTTAGAAAAAGAAACTGCTATTACACTGATTAAAGTGGACAATGCTTACAAATCTTTCTCAAAGTTACTATCATTTTATAATGAAGTAAAAAACGATAAAGAAGGAAGAGAGACACCACATTTTATAGCAGAATCTGCTTCTATCGGAGCTAATGGATATTTAGGTGCATTTTCCTACATAGGAGAAAATGTGTCAATTGGCGATAATGTAAAAATATATCCCAACACTTATATTGGAGATAATACAATTATAGGAGATGACTGTGTTATCTATGCTGGTGTTAAGATATATTCAGAAACTAAAATAGGGAATCATTGTAAAATACATTCAGGATGTATTATTGGTTCTGACGGTTTTGGATTTACACCAGATGCTAATGGCCATTTTAAAGCAGTTCCTCAAATAGGCAATGTTATTATAGAAGATCACGTAGACATTGGTTCAGGATCTACTATAGATAGAGCTACATTAGGTTCTACAGTAATCAGACAAGGTGTAAAGCTAGATAATCAAATACAAATAGCTCATAATGTAGAGATTGGTAAAGACACTGTAATTGCTGCACAAACAGGTATTGCTGGATCTACAAAAATTGGAAAAAATTGTATGATAGGAGGTCAGGTTGGAATTGTTGGGCACATAACCATTGGGAATGGCGCAAAAATTCAAGCACAATCTGGTGTAACTAAAAGTATAAAAGACAATGAAGTTGTACAAGGTACTCCTGCTTTTAACTATAATGATTTTAATAAAAGTTACATTCACTTTAGGAATTTACCAAAATTTATAGCCTCATTATCAGATATAAAAAAAGAATTTAATACTCAAAAAGAGAATTAATGAGTAACAAGCAAAAAACAATACAGAAAGAGATAACATTATCTGGTGTAGGATTGCATACAGGTAATACAGTATCTATGACACTTAAACCAGCCCCAATTAACCATGGTTTTGCATTTAGTCGAGTAGATCTAGAAGGTTCTCCAACAATTGAAGCGAAAGCAGAATATGTTGTGACTACCCAAAGAGGTACTAATTTAGAAAAAAATGGTGTTCAAATTCAAACATCAGAACATATTTTAGCTGCAGCTGTGGGGCTAAACATTAATAATTTATTAATTGAGATAAATGCATCTGAACCACCCATTATGGATGGTTCTTCTAAGTACTTTGTAGAAGCTTTAGAAAAAGCAGGTATTAAAGAGCAAGATGCTGAAATTGAGGAGTATGTGGTTAAAGAGATCATTTCTTTTAAAGATGAAGTAAATGGAAGTGAAATTATCTTAATGCCTGCAGATGAATATCAAGTAACCACTATGGTAGATTTTGGCACAAAAATATTAGGTACTCAAAATGCAAATTTAGACAGGTTATCTGATTTTAAAGAAGAAATTGCAGCAGCAAGAACATTTAGTTTTTTACACGAAATAGAAATGTTATTAGAAAATGACCTTATTAAAGGAGGTGATTTAAATAATGCAATTGTTTATGTAGATAAAGAGTTATCTGCAAATACAATGCAAAAACTAAAAAAAGCATTTAAAAAGGACAATATTTCTGTAAAACCAAATGGTATCTTAGACAACTTAACACTTCATTGGGCTAATGAAGCAGCTCGTCACAAACTTTTAGATGTCATAGGTGATTTAGCATTAGTTGGAACAAGGATTAGAGGTAAAGTAATTGCCAATAAACCTGGCCATCAAGTAAACACTCAGTTTGCAAAAAAATTGGCTAAAATTATAAAGGCAGAAAAAAGAAATAACGTTCCAGTGTATAATTTGAACAAAACTCCTTTATTGGATATTCATCAAATTATGGATATTCTACCACATAGACCGCCTTTTTTATTGGTAGATCGTGTTTTAGAATTGTCTGACAAGCATGTTGTGGGTATGAAAAATGTTACAATGAATGAAAATTTTTTTGTAGGACATTTTCCAGGAGCACCAGTTATGCCTGGTGTTTTACAGGTTGAAGCTATGGCACAATGTGGAGGTATTTTAGTTTTAAGTACTGTACCTGATCCTGAAAATTATTTAACCTATTTCATGAAAATGGATAATGTTAAATTTAAACAGAAAGTACTTCCTGGAGATACACTAATATTTAAAGCCGAATTAATCACTCCAATTAGAAGAGGAATATGCCATATGCAAGCCTATGCCTATGCTAATGGTAGGTTAGTTGCAGAAGCAGAATTAATGGCGCAAATAGCCAAGAAAAAATAAAATATGAATCAACCTTTATCATATGTTCATCCACAAGCAAAAATTGCAAGAAATGTAGTGATTGAACCTTTTACAACCATTCATAACAACGTTGTTATTGGCTCTGGTACTTGGATTGGATCTAATGTAACTATCATGGAAGGTGCGAGAATTGGTAAAAATTGTCGAATTTTTCCTGGAGCTGTTATATCTGCCATTCCACAAGATCTAAAATTTGATGATGAAGAAAGTAATGTAGAAATTGGAGATAATGTTACGATTAGAGAGTGTGTAACAATAAATAGAGGTACTAAAGACAAAATGCAAACTGTTATTGGAGATAATTGTTTAATTATGGCTTACTGTCATATTGCACATGACTGTTTTGTTGGAGAGAATTGTATTTTTTCTAACAACACTACGTTAGCTGGCCATGTTACTATTGGTAATAATGTTGTTTTAGCAGGTATGGTTGCTGTTCATCAATTTGCATCCATAGGAAATCATGCATTTGTGACTGGAGGATCTTTGGTAAGAAAAGATGTACCACCATATGTAAAAGCTGCAAGAGAACCATTATCTTATGTAGGGATCAACTCGGTAGGATTAAGGAGAAGAGGGTTTACCACAGAGAAAATTAGAGAAATACAAGATATATTTCGTATTCTATTTCAAAGAAATTACAACTACAGTCAAGCAATTGATATTATTGAAGCAGAAATGGAAGCAACACCAGAAAGAGACGAAATTATTCAGTTTATAAAAGATTCTCATAGAGGTATAATGAAAGGATATTATAAAGCAAATTAAAACAATCAAATGGCAACAACATCAGATATTAGAAACGGATTATGTATTAGATACAACAACGATATCTATAAAATTATAGAATTTTTACATGTAAAACCAGGAAAAGGTCCTGCTTTTGTTAGAACAAAATTAAAAAGTGTTACCAATGGTAAAGTGGTTGATAATACGTTTCCTGCAGGTAGAAAAATAGATGATGTAAGAGTAGAAACGCATAAGTTTCAGTATTTGTATAATGATGGAGATACTTACCATTTTATGAATGAACAAGATTACTCTCAGATTCAATTGCAAAAAAACGCACTAGATACTCCAGAATTGATGAAAGAAGGAGAAGTAGTTACTATAATTATCAACTCTGAAGATGACATGCCACTATCTGTAGAAATGCCTTTGAGTGTAATTTTAGAAGTTACTCATACAGAGCCAGGTGTAAAAGGAAATACTGCAACCAATGCTACAAAACCTGCAACTTTAGAAACAGGAGCATCTGTAAATGTCCCACTATTTATAAATGAAGGAGATAAAATAAAAGTAGAAACCGCAAAAGGTACTTACCAAGAGCGTATTAAAGAATAGCTTTCTAAGCTTTTTTTATGAAATTTAAAAAAACGCAGACTTTAGAGGGAATTGCAAAACTACTTCAAATAGATTTTATTGGCGATGCTAATTTTGAAATTTTCGGGATTAATGAAATTCATGTTGTTGAAAAAGGAGATATTGTTTTTGTAGACCACCCAAAATATTATGAAAAAGCTTTAAATTCTGCAGCAACGACCATTTTAATTAATAAAAAAGTCGATTGTCCTGAGGGTAAAAGTCTTTTAATCTCTGACGATCCTTTTAGAGATTTTAATAAAATTACTCACCATTTTAATCCATTTGTAAAAGCATCAGAAAATATATCACAAACTGCTGATATTGGAAAAGATACAATCATACAACCCAATGTTTTTATTGGAAATCATGTAAAAATTGGTCACCATTGTGTAATTCACCCAAATGTTACCATTTACGATAATACAATTATTGGTAATTATGTAACCATCCAAGCTAATACAGTCTTAGGAGCTGATGCTTTTTACTACAAAAAAAGAGCAGCTGGCTTTGATAAATTAATTTCTGGAGGTGGAGTAGTAGTGGAAGACCATGTAGATCTTGGTGCGTCTTGTACCATAGATAGAGGAGTTACTGGAAATACAACTATTAAAGAAGGAACAAAAATAGACAACCAAGTACATATAGGACACGATACTATAATCGGTAAAAAGTGTTTAATTGCTTCTCAGACTGGAATTGCAGGGTGTGTTATTATAGAAGACGAAGTCACAATTTGGGGACAGGTAGGTACAAACAGCGGAATAACGATAGGAAAAGGAGCTGTAATACTTGGGCAAACTGGTGTTACCAAATCAGTTCAAGGAGGTAAATCTTATTTTGGTACGCCAATTGAAGAATCGAGAGAAAAGTTAAAACAAATTGCAGGACTAAAGAGGTTATTAAAAGAAAAATAAATCGCAAATAAATTTTTATAAAAGTAAACAATAACTATTTTTGTAACACTAAATAAAATAAAGAACCATGAGTGTTTTAGTAAATAAGAATTCAAAAATTATAGTACAAGGTTTTACAGGTAGTGAAGGAACTTTCCATGCTGGCCAAATGATTGATTACGGTACCAACGTTGTTGGTGGTGTTACTCCAGGTAAAGGAGGTCAAGAACATTTAGGAAAACCCGTTTTTAATACCGTTGTAGAAGCTGTAGAAAAAGCAGGAGCAGATACCTCAATAATTTTTGTACCACCAGCGTTTGCAGCAGATGCTATTATGGAATCTGCAGATGCAGGCATAAAAGTAATTATATGTATTACTGAGGGGATACCTACTGCAGACATGGTTAAAGTTAAAGCATATATTGCTGATAAAGATACTAGGTTAGTTGGGCCAAACTGCCCTGGAGTAATTACACCAGATGAAGCAAAAGTTGGTATTATGCCAGGTTTTATTTTTAAGAAAGGTAAAGTAGGTATTGTTTCTAAATCTGGAACATTAACTTATGAAGCTGCAGATCAGGTTGTAAAACAAGGGTATGGAATTACTACAGCTATTGGTATTGGTGGAGATCCTATTATTGGAACTACAACAAAAGAAGCCGTTGAGATGCTAATGAATGACGATGAAACTGAAGCCATTGTGATGATTGGAGAAATTGGTGGTAATTTAGAAGCGGAAGCTGCACAATGGATTAAAGCAGATGGAAATAGAAAGCCAGTTGTTGGTTTTATTGCAGGACAGACAGCACCCGCTGGAAGAACCATGGGGCATGCAGGGGCAATTGTTGGTGGAGCAGATGATACAGCACAAGCAAAAATGAAAATATTAGCAGAAAATGGAGTACACGTTGTAAGTTCACCTGCTAAAATTGGAGAAATGGTAGCTAGCGTATTAAAATAAAAAATATATTTCTTAATTATAGAATATTCCCGTTTTAAACGGGAATTTCTTTTTTATATTTGAAATTGATTAAAAATGTGAATACATGAAATTATTAGAGAAAAAAACTGCAATAATAACTGGTGCAACAAGAGGAATTGGTCGTGGAATAGCTATTGAATTCGCAAAACAAGGTGCAAATGTAGCTTTCACCTTTAATTCTTCTGTAGATGCAGCTAATGCTTTAGAAGATGAATTGAAAGCATTTGGGGTTTCGGCTAAAGGATATCAATCAAATGCAGCTGATTTTGATGCAGCGCAAACATTGGCCAAAGATGTTTTATCAGAATTTGGAGCTATTGATATTCTAGTAAATAATGCAGGGATTACAAAAGACAACTTGTTAATGCGAATTTCAGAAGATGATTTTGATAAAGTTATTGAAGTAAACTTAAAATCTGTGTTTAATTTAACAAAAGCCGTAATAAGACCAATGATGAAAAACCGTTCTGGTTCTATAATAAATATGAGTTCTGTTGTAGGTTTAAAAGGAAATGCTGGCCAAACAAATTATGCAGCTTCAAAAGCCGGTATTGTTGGCTTTTCTAAATCTGTTGCTTTAGAATTAGGTTCAAGGAATGTAAGAAGTAATGTAATTGCACCTGGCTTTATAGAGACTGAAATGACCGATAAATTAGATGAAGCAACTGTACAAAGCTGGAGAGATAGTATTCCATTAAAAAGAGGAGGTAAGCCACAAGATATTGCAAACGCATGTGTTTTCCTTGCTTCAGAGATGAGTTCTTATATTACTGGACAAACATTATCTGTAGGTGGTGGAATGTTAACATAGTTTATCGTTTCCTTTTAACATATAAACGATAAAATCATAACTATTGTCGTAATAATAGAGTAGAAACTAAGTCTATTTGTACATTTAGGGTATAAATAAGATCTACTATGAAAACAAAAACTAGTTTTAGAGGCTTTGCAGAAAGAACATCTAACCAGTAGTCAACTATTAAAGAAAATAAAAAGTATTTCTTTAATTTTAGTTTTATACAGTATTCTAGACGATTTAAAAAACAAGGGTATTTTAGGAAGTTAT
>CALKEB010000005.1 GCA_938084845.1 uncultured Polaribacter sp.
CAATAGTAATGGATTAATAGCAACAACAGGAGTAACAAATACAGTGATAGATGCTGAAATTGCATCAGATGGCTTATTAAATGATTCCTATTCTAATAACTCGAATAATCCAGTTGATGTTGTTTATACGATTGTTCCAGTGAGTTCGGGGGGAGTTGAAGGAGGAGAGTTTACGTTGACAGTTACTGTAAATCCAAAGCCGATAGTTACAGGAGAGGAAATAGAGGTTTGTAGTGGTGAGGAATTAGGCATTGATTTTAATGCGAGTAGTACTATTGCTGTGGCTAGTTATGAAATTACAGAGATCCTTATTGACGGGTCTACTAATATTACAGGTATTAATACAATAGCTGATTTTAGTGTAGGGTCAGGTACTCCAAGACAAGGAACCGGTTTCTCAGCTAATGAAATATCAGATGATTTGTTTATCAATGAGACAAGTGCAGCTGTTGAAGTTGAATATACAGTTGTGCCTGTAAGTATAGATGGTTGTGAAGGAGATGCGTTTAAGATTACAGTTATTGTAAACCCAAAATTAGGGGATGCTGATTTTTCAATTACACCTTCTGTTATTTTTGATGATTTATATGGTGTAGATGACCCTATTTTATTTAATAACACATCTTTAAACCCTTATGAATTAGAATATTTACTAACTTGGTATATTGATGGAGAAGAAGTTTCAGATCAAGAAGAATTTAATTATATTTTTAGTCGTACTGGAAGTTATGAAGTTATGTTAGAAGTTACTTACGAATATCTTAATAATTTTATATGTATTTACTCAAAATCTGAAACTATTAATGTTACTGAAAAATTCGATTTAATAATTCCTAACGCATTTACTCCTAATAACGATGGATTTAACGATTTTATTAGACCTCTATCTAAATACGTTCAAAATATTGAGATGAGTATTTACGATATTTGGGGAGTTCTTTTATATTACGAAAAAAATGATACTATTCTTAAAGGTTGGGATGGATATGTAAATGGAGAACTAGCTCCTGTTGGTAATTATACTTTAGTAGTAAAAGGAACAACTTTTTCTGGTAACAAGTTTGTAGAAAATAAAGCAATTAGATTAATTAGATAAATATGAAAAAGTTACTTTTATTAATTTTTATATTAAATTTTATTAGCACTAAAGCACAAGATGTTATTTTTTCTCAAAGTTTTTTAGTGCCTGAGACATTAAGTTCATCCTTTACAGGAGCTTTAAAACACCCAAAGGCTGGAACATTGCATAGGTCTCAATTGACTAATTCTGGTGTAAAGATAAATACGAATTATGTTTATTATGATACTTGGTTTGACAGCTTTAATTCAGGTCTTGGAGTTACTTTTTTAAATCATCAAGAAGTTAATTCAAATTATAATTTTAATCAACTTAATCTTAATTATTCAATTGCTTTCCAAATTAGTAATGAATGGTTCTTTAGACCAAGTATTTCTGTGGGAATGGGAGTAAAAAGTTTTGGATTTCAAAATTTAATTTTAGAAGATCAAATAAATATTACTGATTTTTCGATAGGCTCATCTGTGGACCCATTAATATTTCAAAATAAACGAACTTTTTTTGATTTTAATTCTTCAATTTTATTTCATAACGATGATTCTTGGTTCGGGTTAACTCTAAGACACTTAAATAGACCAAATATATCTCTGACAGATAATAACAACGTACCTTTAGATATTTTTATGTCAATCCATGCTAAATATTATTTTCCAATTTTTGAAAGAGGATATAGTTGGTTAGCTAGTCAAAGTAAGTTTTATTTTTTATCGAATTTTATGATGCAAGGAGTAAGTAGTCGATTAGATTTAGGAATCCAATATACATTTGAAGACACTTTTTCTTTTGGAATAATTGCTGGGACAAATCCAATAAATAAGAATGATAACAGACAATTTTTTTCATCAATAAATAGTTTTGTAGGAATTAAATGGAAAAGTTTTAGATTTGGATATTCTTATGATTTTAATACTTCAAAATTTATAAATATTGGTGGTGTTCATGAGTTTTCAATTGGTTATGATTTTAATATAAATATTAGAGGATTTTTCATGTAAATAAAAATAGAGATTTTTTAAAACGCTAAAAAACAATAGTGGAATTTATTTCATAAATAAAAAATATATGGAGTTTTTTTATTCTTAACAAAAGTAAAAAAATCAATTCTTGAAACATTACAAATCAAACTACTAGTATTCTAATTAAAGATTATCTACAAATTTCCGTTTTTAAAACGATATGTACTTCCTTAAATAATTTTTCACAAAATTAAAGTCTATGTTTTATGCTTAGGTTTGCACTCACGTTATCACTTTGAAATGTCTCGTTCTAAAAAAACATCACCTATTTTTGAAATCTCAATATTTTTTTCTCTACACATTCTTTTTAGGGTTTATTCTTATTTTTTTTGATTGACTAACAGACTTCTTCTAAAAACAAAAAAAATCAATCATATTTTATGTAATTTTAAAATAGAGGGGTTTATTTAAATCTACTTTTTGTAATTAGTAAGTGTTTTAAAATTGAATAAGATTACTGTTTTCTTAAAAAACAAAAATTTATAGTAGCTTAGCTAGTAGTTTAAATAAATATAAAAGATGACGGGAAATTTTGAATTTTTAGATTATTTAATATTTACACTGTATGCCATATTAATTTTAGGCGTTGGTTTATGGGTATCAAGAGATAAAAAGGGTATCAAAAAAATGCTGAAGATTATTTTTTAGCCAGTAAATCATTGCCTTGGTGGGCAATAGGGGCTTCATTAATTGCGGAAAATATATCTGCAGAACAGTTTATAGGGACGTCTGGGTCTGGCTTTGCATTAGGTTTGGCTATAGCTTCTTATGAATAGATGGCAGCACTAACCTTAATAATCGTCGGGAAGTATTTTTTGCCAATATTTATCGAAAAAGACTTGTATACCATTCCAGAATTTGTAGAAAAAAGGTTTTCTACCAATTTAAAAACCATACTAGCTGTTTTTTGGATAGCTCTATATGTGTTTGTTAACCTTGCTTCAGTGTTATATTTAGGCTCATTAGCTTTAGAGACAATTATGGGGGTTCCTATCCTTTATGGTGTTATAGGTTTAGCTTTGTTTGCAGCTGCATATTCTTTATACGGAGGGTTATCTGCAGTAGCTTGGACAGATGTTATTCAAGTTATTTTCTTAGTACTAGGAGGTTTAATAACTACGTATCTAGCATTAGACACAGTATCTGGAGGAGAAGGCGTCCTTGCAGGGATGAAAACGATATACAAGGCAGCACCAGGTCGGTTTGCTATGATTTTAGACAAATCAAACCCTGAGTTTAAAAATTTACCAGGTATTGGTGTTTGAATAGGAGGTTTATGGGTAGCCAATTTGTATTATTGGGGCTTTAATCAATATATAATTCAAAGAACATTAGCTGCCAAATCAATAAAAGAATCTCAAAAAGGTATTTTATTAGCAGTGCTTTTAAAATTAGTCATACCAGTAATCGTTGTAATTCCAGGAATAGCCGCTTACGTTATGGTTAATGATCCAAGTATTTTAGCAAGTTTAGGAGAGGCTGGTTTACAAAATTTACCTTCATTAGATCAAGCATATAAAGCATATCCATGGTTGTTACAATTTTTACCTACAGGGTTAAAGGGTATTGCATTTGCAGTTTTAGCAGCAGCCATAGTATCCTCTTTAGCCTCAATGCTAAATTCTACGTCAACCATATTTACTATGGATATTTACAAGCAGTACATAAACAAGAATGCATCTGATAAAACTACTGTATATATGGGAAGATTATCTGCAGGAGTAGCGCTAATCATAGCATGTATTATGGCTCCATTATAAGGGGGTATAGACCAAGCATTTCAATTCATACAAGAATATACAGGTATTGTTAGTCCAGGTATATTAGCTGTATTTATGTTAGGCCTATTTTGGAAGAAGACAACCAATAAAGCAGCCATTACTGGTGCTTTAGTTTCTATTCCTATAGCCATGTACTTTAAGGTTTCTCCGAAAGGATGGGCAACAAACTCCTTTTTTGTAGATCTTCCTTGGATGGATCAAATGGGGTATATAGCATTATTAACTATGGGAGTTATTGTAGTGTTAAGTCTATTGCAAAACAAGGGAGCTAATGATCATAAAGGAATACCAATACAAAAAGACTTCTTTAAAACAAGCCCTTTATTTAATGTTGGTACCTTTGTAGTTATGATTAATTTAGTAGTAATTTACGCGTTGTTTTGGAAATAGTTTTACGGGATTAAGATTCATTTTTTAACTTCTTTATTGCTACTTTTAAGGTAAAATACAAATGAGTATCATTTAATATTTGATATTTTGTTAAACTTTTACAAGACCTTAAAATATTCTGTATAAATTGAATATATTTGAAATTCAAAAATTAATTGAATTTTTAATGAAGTTACATACTATTAGAATTCTTTTTTTGTTTGCTATCGCTTTTTCTTCTCAAAGTAGTGCACAAGAAACTTTACCAATTTATCAAGATTATTTGTCTGATAATGTTTATTTAGTTCACCCCTCTGCAGCAGGTATTGGGAATTCTAGTAAACTAAGATTTACAGCTAGACAACAGTGGGCAGGTATACCAAATGCACCAGCTTTACAAACCTTAAGTTTTCATACTAAATTTGATGAATATTCTAACGCCGGTTACGGCTTAGTCTTGTTTAATGATAAAAATGGATTTCACTCTCAAAAAGGAATACAAGGTACTTATGCTTACCACTTGCCAATGAGTACAGGTAAATTGTTTAATCAACTTTCTTTTGGATTATCTTTTACATTTGTTCAAAATCAATCAGATCAAAGAACTTTTTTTGGAGATCCAGCAGTAGCAGCAATCGT
>CALKEB010000006.1 GCA_938084845.1 uncultured Polaribacter sp.
TAAAATTTTGACTTTAAAAACTAAATATATTTAGTAGATTTGTATTCTCTATTTTATTGCTCAAGTGGCGGAATTGGTAGACGCGCTGGATTCAAAATCCAGTTCTTTCGGGAGTGTGGGTTCGATTCCCACCTTGAGTACAAATCCTTTGAAATTTTAATAATTTTAAAGGATTTTTTATTTGGGTTCACTTTGTTTTAAACGTATGTTATATATTAAACCAAAAAGAATTAAAAATATACCCAAAAGAGTCCATAAATTATAAACCTCATTAAACCAAAAAGCACCTATTAGAATAGTAATTACTACTTCTAAATATTTAATAGGTGCAATAATGTTTGTTTCTTGTACCTGAAAGGCCTTAGTCATGTACAATTGACCTATATATCCTAAAATACCTATACTTAAAAATAAGAACAACTCAATTATTGTGGGAGTTCTCCAATAAGGTATACTCATTAAACCCCCAAAGACAAAAGCCATTACCATAAAGTAATTAATAATAACCAACGGATGTTCTGTTGCCCCTAATTTTCGAATAACTACAAAAATTAAGCCTAAAAACAGCGCAGAAAATAGTACAAATACTAAACCTATATAGTTTAATTCTACGCCAAATCCTTTAATGATTAGTACCCCAACAAAAGCAATTAAAAATAACAACCACTGAATCGGTTTAATCTTTTCTTTTAGGAAAATAAAAGCAAAAACTGCTGCAAAAATTGGAGCAATATATCTTAAAGAAACTGCTGTCCCCAGAGGTAAATAATGTAAAGACTGAAAAAAACATGTTAAAGAAATAACACCAAATACTCCTCTAACAATTAACCACTTTTTTTGATTCCCAAAAAGGGGAACTTTTCTAAAAATTAATAAAGGCAAAGTAAAGCAAAGAGTACCAATAGATCTGAAAAAAACAATTTGATAAACATGAAAGTCACTTAAATATTTTACAAATGTACTCATGAGTGCAAAAGCTATCGCACTGATGATCATAAATAAGACGGGTTTGTTAATTTTCAACAGGTTTGAATAAAAAACAAAGGTAATTGAAAATTCTTCAAAATAAAGATAAAAAAAAGAGCTGATGATATATCGGCTCTTTTTATACAATTTATAAATCCCCCAACTTATAATTGTAATACAATTTAAAGATAATATTTGTTTGTAATTTTTTTCCATTGAGTTCGGTTACTTGGATTTTTATTTCGTTAAAGCGCATTTAAGTGTCGACGAACTGTTTTTTTAAAAGTATATTTGTTAGAATAAACATTTTACAAATACTACATAAAATTTAGTCATGAAAAAAAATATTGTTTTTTATCTAAAATGTATATCCCTGCTTTTGTTGTTCATAGGCTGTAAAAAAGAAATTAAAAATCAATCATTAAAAAATAATGCTCAAATAAAACCACCTAAAGGTATGGTTTGGGTTGCAGGAAAAACTTTTTTAAAAGGGGCTAAAGCTACAGACACCTATGCAATGCCTAGAGAAAAACCCAGCCACATGGTAACTGTAGATGGGTTTTTTATAGATGCCACAGAAATTACAAATACACAATTTAAAGCGTTTGTGGATGCAACCAATTATATCACTATTGCCGAAAGAAAAATTGATTGGAATGTTATGAAAAATCAAGTTCCTGAAGGTACACCAAAACCACATGACTCTATTCTACAACCTGGTAGTCTTATTTTTAATAAAAAAGTGAATGCTGTGGTAAGTATGGATAATTATATGCAATGGTGGACCTGGAAAATTGGTGCAAACTGGAAACACCCTTCTGGTCCAACCTCTACAATAGAGGGCAAAGATAACTTTCCGGTTGTTCATATCGCTCTGGAAGATGCGTTAGCCTATTGTAAATGGGCTAATAGACGTTTGCCTACTGAAGCTGAATGGGAAGCAGCAGCGCTAGGAAACAATAAAAACACGATCTATACTTGGGGTAATGACGAAAGTATTTTAAACGCAAATGCAAATACATGGCAAGGTGTTTTTCCTGTAAAAAATGAATCTAAAGATGGTTTTGAATTTATTTCACCTGTTAAATCTTATCCCCCAAATAGCATAGGAATTTATGATATGCTAGGAAATGTATGGGAACTTACAAGCGATTTATTTCATGTAAATTATTACAAAGAATTAAACACCTCTTCACCTATTCTAAACCCTAAGGGAGCAAAAAAATCATACAGCCCAAGCAATCCTTATCAAGTAGAATATGTAATGAAAGGGGGCTCTTTTTTATGCCATGCCTCTTATTGTGCCAGTTTTAGAATTTCTGCAAAAATGGGAGTTGCTGTAGATTCTGGTTCAGATCATATGGGATTTAGAACTGTTGCTTCTTTAGAAATGATTAGTAAAAATTAGCATTTTTAATCGAAAAAAATAACACTGCTTTAAACACTTTAATTATACTAAATTTCTTAACCTACTTGCAGCTTGTTCTGCAGAAATGTCTCTTTGAGGTGTTCCAAACATTTCGTAACCTACCATAAACTTTTTTACGCTAGCACTTCTTAATAAAGGTGGATAAAAACTCATATGAAAATGCCAATGACTATTGTCTAAACCATTTGTAGGGGCTTGATGAATTCCACTAGAATAAGGAAAAGAGGTGTTAAATAACTGATCATAAACTTTTGTTATTACTGAAATTGCTTCAGCAAAATTTAAAGCTTCTTTTTCATTTAGATCCAAAATGCTTTCTTTCTGTTTTTTTGGAATGATCATCGTTTCAAAAGGCCATATTGCCCAAAAAGGAACTAAAACTATAAAATCATCATTGTCATAAATAATTCTTTCTTTTACTCTTAATTCTTGCTGTACATAGTCACTTAAAACACTTCTGTTTTTTTCATTAAAATAATTTAATTGTTGGGTGTGTTTTTTTGCTACTTCGTTAGGAATAGTAGATTGACTCCAAATTTGACCATGAGGATGAGGGTTGCTACACCCCATTACAGCGCCTTTGTTTTCAAAAATTTGAACGTAATTAATCGTAGGTACTTTTGCGAGTTTTGCATATTCTTTTTGCCAAGCAAACACAACTTTTTGAATTTCTTCTGGCAGCATATCCGCTAAACTTTTGGAGTGGTCTGGACTAAAACAAATTACTTTACAAATACCTGTCTCACTTTGTGCTTTAAGCAAACCATCATTTACTGCAAATTTTGGAGAATCATTTTGAAGCGCAGCAAAATCATTAGTAAAAACAAAAACATCATGATATTCAGGATTTACTTCACCATTAACTCTTGTGTTTCCAGCACATAAATAACATTTTTCATCATATGCAGGTCGTTTTTTATTATTAACAACTTCATTTTGACCTTGCCAAGGACGCTTGGCCCTGTGTGGAGAAACCAACACCCACTCTCCTGTTAAAATATTAAATCTTTTATGTGAATAATCTTGAAGATTGGTCTTATTCATTTTTCTTTTTTTAGTAGTTTATTTTACCAGATGTGTGCCTTCAGAAAGTGCAATAAAATACACAGAGCACTCATTATTAAATTTGTTCTTATATGCTTTTGATACAGATTCTCCAAAAGATAAAGCTTCCGTTTTTGAGATTAAGTTTATAGTGCAACCACCAAAACCACCACCCATCATTCTTGCCCCTAAAACGTGTTTGTTTTTTTTAGCTTGTGCTACTAAAAAATCCAACTCTACACAACTTACTTTATACTGGTCTGACAAACCTGTATGAGACTGATAAATTAAAGAGCCTAATAATTCTAAATCATTATCTTTAATTGCTTTTGCTGCTTTAATGGTTCTTGCATTTTCTTGAATAACAAATAATGCCTTTTGATAATTTGTTGGAGTAACTTTATCAATAACTTTTTCTAGGTCTTTTTCGGTAGCATCTCTTAAGGCCTCAATCCCTAATAATTCAGAAATACGCTCACAAGCAGAACGCCTATCATTATAAGCACTGTCAGATAAGTTATGTTTTACATTGGTATTGATTAACATAAGTTGGTGCGCTTTAAAATCGATTTTATATGGTATTGCCTCAACAGATCTGCAATCTAAATGAAGTGCATGGTCTTGAATCCCAAACATGCTTGCATATTGGTCCATAATCCCACAATTTACCCCAACATAGTTATGTTCTGCTTTTTGCGAAATAAGTATCATTTCATGTTTTGTTAGCCCTAAATCAAACAATTCATTTAAACCAAAAACAACACTATTTTCTAGTGCAGCAGAAGATGACATTCCTGCTCCTCCTGGAATATTACCTTTAAAAATAATATTAAAATCACCAATAATTTTATTTCTATTCTGAATTTCTGCAACAACACCAAAAACATAATTCTCCCAACTTCCTTCTTTTGAAGGTTTAAGTTTATCTAGTTCAAAAACCACAGTACTATCCTTATCTAATGCAATAGCAGTAGAACATCCAGTATCACTTTTTTGTAACGCTGCAGCAATTCCTTTATTTACAGCTGCAGGAAAAACAAATCCACCATTATAATCGGTATGTTCTCCTATAATATTTATGCGTCCAGGAGAAAAAACTAATAAAGGCACTGTATTAAATGTTTTTGTAAACTTTTCTTGTACTTCTTTTAGTAATGTTTCACTCATAATAGGTGATTGGTTATTTTGTTTTCATCGTTAAATTCCAACTAATTCCATACGATTTTTGAGGCTCTAAAACCTGCAAACCAATTTTATTATTAAAACTATCTGCGACACCAGTCATAGGTTCTATAGCTATAATTGGCATATCTTTAGGTGTATATAGTTGTAAAAAATTTTGTTTAGCATTGCTTGTTAAATCAACTTTATAATCGGGTGTAGAAAATGATACGATATTGTCTTTTAAGAAAAAACAATCATCCAGCTGTTTATTCTTTAATGTAAAAACGTCTTCTTGTGCATGCGCTACAATTTCTTTGGTGATTAAGTTTTTATCAAAAATCACTTTTTTATCACTCTTAAACTTTAAAAAACTAGTTGCTAAATCAGTGCTTAAAAAGTAAGGATGCCAGCCCAATGAAAACGGAAAAGAAGTATGATCTATATTTTTAATTAAGACTTTTAATTGCAAACTGTCTTTATATAAAGTATAAGTTAGTGATATAAAATACTTAAAAGGAAACCCCTGAGCATATTCTTTTTTAGAATAGCTTAGTGTAACCGAACACTTGTTTTCATGGACTTCTGAGTCTGATATTTCAAATTTCTTATCATATACTAAACCATGTAAAGCATTCTTGTTTTGCTCATTTTTAGTCAGTTGAAACTCATTTTCTAAGAAGGTGTACTTACCCTCTTTTATTCTGTTGGCAAAAGGAAATAAAATTGAAGATGCATAAGAATTTTTATACTCAAACTCAGGAATATCTTTAATTAAAAAGACGTAATTACACTTTAATTCTTGCAATCTACCTCCTTCATGTAATGCAATTTTTGCTGACGTAGTATTGTCTGAATTTTGTAAAACAATACACGTTGTGTGTTTATCTTTTAGGATTTGAATTCCAAACATTATATAGAATTTCTTAGTATTAGTTTACTTGGGTTTGCAATGGATTTTTGTTGTTTGTTCAAAATCATTGCTGCTAAGGTTTTGCCCATTAGATGAAAATCTGTAGAGATGGTGGTAATACCCTCTACCACCACTTCTTTTAAAAGGGTGTCGTTATAAGATATAATTCCTATATCTTTAGACAATTGGAGTGCTTGTTCCTTTATTTTTTTTATAATTTTTATTAAATCTTTATCTTCAAAAACAATATATAACTCCCCTTTTTCAGGAGTTTTATTATGGATTGACTCCATGATTTCATAGCCCATTTTATATTCATGACAAAAGCTTTTGAAACCATTTAAAAGTTGAATAGGTTGCTTTTTATCAGAAAATAAGAAAATAAGTTTTTTATATTTTTGAATAGCTTGCAAAGCGGAAAACAATCCGTTTTGAATGTCTTTTTC
The DNA here is from genome assembly GCA_938084845.1 of uncultured Polaribacter sp. GTDB lineage: Bacteria > Bacteroidota > Bacteroidia > Flavobacteriales > Flavobacteriaceae > Polaribacter. The sequence goes on from CALKEB010000006.1 coordinate 5,960, forward strand.
GAAATCTTGGTATACTGCAGGAAATGCCATTAAACTTTTAGGAACTTGATCTAAAATATAAACTTTTGTTTTTGGTAAAACATTAATTGTAGTTTGAGTATCTTTTAAATTTGCAGGCATTATTACAAAATAAGAGTAGTTACCAACACTATCATTAATAAGTTTTTTAAAAATATCATGATTAAAATGATGGAAAAAAACATCAACCTGAATTGTATCTCCTAAATTGTTTACCAAAGAATTGTAAAGATCTTCTTTAAATGAATTTAGCTCATCAAACAAGACAAAAACCTTTTGTTTAACCAATATATCTTCACTAGAAACATAATATCCCTTACCAACTACAGAATGTATTATGCCTCTATTCTTTAATTCATTAAATGCAATTAAAACAGTATCTCTAGATAGCTTATGTTTTGTTTTAATTAAATTTAAAGAAGGAAGTTTATCCCCTTTTTTTAACTGGCCATTAACAATGGCTGTCTCTACAGAAGCTATTATTTGTTTGTATTTAGGTGTGGCAATATTTTTTTTAAGTGATACGATGTCCATAGTACAAATATACAAATATTAAATAATAACAAACTGGTAGGTACTGGTATTTTTTATAAGGTATTTTAGTATCTTTGTATAAATTATTAAAGGTGATTGATAAAAAATAAAATTATAGTAACTGGAGGTTGTGGATATATAGGATCGCACACAGTGGTAGAATTAATTGAAAATAATTACGAAGTCGTAATTCTTGATAATTTATCAAATTCAACTGAAGAAACTTTAGAAAGAATCTTTAAAATTACAGGTATAAAACCAACGTTTATACATATAGATTTAAAAGATAGCATAGCTACGAATGCCATTTTTAGTAAACATAAGGATACAAAAGCGGTTATTAATTTTGCATCTCATAAGGCTGTGGGTGAGTCTGTTCTAAAACCAGTAATGTACTACAAAAACAATCTATATTCTTTAGTGTACTTCTCTTTTTTAAGGTGTTCTAATAATTGAAAACCATCCATAGTAGGCATGTTTAAGTCAGTTAAAATAAGATTGAAAGAGATGTTCTTTTTATAAATTGCCTCTAAAGCCTGTTTTCCATTACTTACTTCTGCAATCGTAGAATTGGCATTAAATTCTTGACATATTTTTTTAAACTTTAATCTTTCTATTTCATCATCGTCTACAAACAAAATCGATAAATAATTCATGCGTTAGCTCTTTTTATGGATTGTAAAAATGAGCCTAAATAATTAGATACTTACTAGTTATTTGATGAACCGTTACAAAAAATCTTTAAATGGTAGTATTTTAAAGACAATTTGTAAAAATTTAAATCTGAATTTGCCTGCCAATTTGCTGGTCTAAAGAAATAAATGTTTCTGTTCTAGAAACTCCTTTTATATTTTGAATATCTTTATTTAAAAGGTGCATTAAATCTTCATTATTTTTACAAAGGATTTTAATAAAAATTGCATAGTTCCCAGTTGTATAATGACTTTCTACAATTTCTGGAATGGCATTAAGTTTTTTAATTGCAGAAGAGTATAAGCTAGAAGCTTCTAAAAATATACCAACAAAAGCTGTGGTTGTATATCCTAAAGATTTAGGATTAATAACCATTTTGTAGCCTTCTATTAGTGCTGACTTTTCTAATTTTTTTAATCTTTGGTGAATAGCTGCACCAGAAATACCTACTTCTCTAGCAATACTTAAAATGGGAGTTCTGGCATCTTTTACCAATCTTTTAATGATAATTTTATCTATACCATCGATTTTCATAATAATGAATATTTGAGTTAAAGATAAAAAAAAAGAGCATACCTATTGGGTTGCTCTTTTTATAATAAATGATGGTAATTGTAATATGATTACTTCATTTCAAAATCTTCCATAAATTTGGTAGTATAATTTCCAGCAATATAATCTGGATGATCCATTAATTGTCTGTGAAAAGGAACTGTTGTTTTTACGCCTTCTATAACAAATTCGTCTAATGCTCTCTTCATTTTATTAATTGCTTCCTCTCTTGTTTGTGCAGTTACAATTAATTTTGCAATCATAGAGTCATAATTTGGGGGTATCATATACCCTGCATAAACATGGGTATCTAAACGGATACCATGACCTCCTGGTGTGTGTAAAACCGTTATTTTACCTGGTGCTGGTCTAAAATTATTATATGGATCTTCTGCATTAATTCTACATTCTATAGAATGCAATTGTGGATAGTAATTTTTCCCAGAAATTGGAACTCCTGCTGCTACTAAAATTTGCTCTCTAATCAAATCATAGTTCACAACTTCTTCTGTTATTGGATGTTCTACTTGAATTCTAGTATTCATTTCCATAAAATAGAAGTTTCTATGTTTGTCTACTAAAAACTCTACAGTACCAGCCCCTTCATAACCAATATATTCTGCAGCTTTTACTGCAGCTTCGCCCATTTTCTCTCTCAAATCATCTGTCATAAATGGAGAAGGGGTTTCTTCGGTTAGTTTTTGGTGGCGTCTCTGCACAGAGCAGTCTCTTTCAGATAAGTGGCATGCTTTACCAAAAGAATCTCCTACAATCTGAATTTCGATATGTCTTGGCTCTTCTATTAATTTCTCCATATACATATCATTATTCCCAAAAGCCGCTTTACTTTCTTGTCTAGCAGAATCCCAAGCATCTTTTAAATCTTCTGCTTTCCACACCGCTCGCATTCCTTTACCTCCACCTCCAGCTGAGGCTTTTAACATTACTGGGTATCCTACTTCTACTGCTAATTTTTCACAATGTTCAAAATTTTCAATAATCCCTTCAGAACCAGGAACGCAAGGCACACCTGCAGCAATCATCGTAGATTTTGCGTTGGCTTTATCGCCCATTTGATCTATCATTTTACCAGAAGCTCCAATAAATTTAATATGGTGCTCTTCGCATAAATTAGAAAACTTAGCATTTTCTGACAAAAACCCATACCCTGGATGAATAGCATCAGCATTCGTAATTTCTGCAGCTGCTATAATGTTAGACATTTTTAAATAGGATTCACTACTAGGTGCAGGACCAATACAAACAGCTTCGTCTGCAAATCTAACGTGCAAACTTTCTGCATCTGCTTTGGAATAAACTGCAACCGTTTTAATCCCCATTTCTTTACAGGTTCTAATAACACGTAAGGCTATTTCTCCTCTGTTTGCAATTAATATTTTTTTAAACATCGTATAAAAATTTTAAATGATGATTTTTTGGTGTTCAAACTAGATGTAACACCTAAAAATAAATTCAATATTAAGAAGGATCAACTAAAAATAATGGCTGATCAAATTCTACTGGAGTAGAATCATCTACTAAAACTTTAACGATTTTACCTGATACCTCAGATTCTATTTCATTAAATAATTTCATTGCTTCAATTACACAAACAGTATCTCCTGTGTTAATCTCAGAGCCTACCTCTACAAAGTTTGGTTTATCTGGCGCTGGTTTTCTGTAAAATGTTCCAATGATAGGAGATTTTACAACGATATAATTATCTTCTTCGTTGCTAGTTGCTGGCGAAGGTGCAGCTATTTCTGCCACTGGCGCAGCTGGCGAAGGTGCAGCTACTGGTGCTTGTGGCATACTTGCCAAAGGTGCTGCTTGTACGATTGTAGTTTCCGTTTTACCAGAACCTGTTTTAATTGTAATTTTTACATCTTCCATTTCTAACTTTACCTCGCTTGCGCCAGATTTAGCTACAAATTTTATAAGATTTTGAATCTCTTTAATATCCATACTTCTTACTTGTTTAGTTGTTGTATTTAAGCATTATACGCCCATTTTAGGTAAATAGCTCCCCAAGTGAAACCACCACCAAAAGCGGCAAAAATTAAGTTATCTCCTTTTTTTAATTGATTTTCATAATCTGCTAATAATAATGGTAACGTTGCAGATGTTGTATTCCCATATTTATGGATATTCATCATTACTTTATCTGAACCTACACCTACTCTGTTAGCAGTAGCTTCTATTATTCTTTTATTTGCTTGATGCGCCACCAGCCATTGTATGTCTTTTTCTGTAAGGTTATTTCTAGTTAATATTTTCGCTGAAACGTCTGCCATATTTGAAACTGCATATTTAAATACTGTTTTACCTTCTTGATATACAAAATGCTTTTTATTTTTAACAGTATCTGCTGTAGTTGGCATCATAGATCCACCTGCTTCAATTCTTAAGAAATCTCTACCTATTCCATCACTTCGTAAATATTCATCCTGTAAACCAAGTCCATCGTTATTGGGCTCAAATAGGGCAGCACCTGCACCATCACCAAAAATTATACACGTTGCTCTATCTGTATAATCTATAATTGAAGACATTTTATCTGCCCCAATTAGTAATACCCTTTTATAACGACCACTTTCTATATAACTTGCTGCTGTAGACATTCCATATAAAAAACTAGAACAAGCAGCTTGTAAATCATACGCAAATGCATTTGTGGCTCCAATACTAGTTGCCACATAAGCTGCAGTTGCTGCAACAGGTAAATCTGGTGTAGCTGTAGCTACAATAACCATATCGATATCTTCAGGGTTGGCATTAGATTTTTGTAGTAAATCTTCTGCAGCTTTTATAGCCATATAAGAAGTTCCTAGACCTTCTCCTTTTAAAATTCTTCTTTCTTTAATTCCAGTTCTTGAAGTAATCCATTCGTCATTGGTCTCTACATAAGATTCTAACTCTTTATTGGTTAGAATATATTCAGGAACATATTTTCCTACTGCTGTAATTGCTGCAGTTGTTTTTGTCATCATTAAGATATATTTCTTAAAATTAGATTAATCAAAAGTAGTAAAAATAATTACACAGTTTTAGGTAAAAACCATCAAAAAAGATAGTTTTTACCTAAATAACCAAAAAAAACCCTCAAAATTGAGAGTTTTTGGAAATTGTAAAAGGCTTGTTTCTAAGCCTCTGCTGATGCTGATGCAGATTCTAAAACAACTTGACCTCTGTAATATAATTTACCTTCGTGCCAGTGAGCTCTATGATATAAATGTGCTTCTCCAGTTGTTGGATCTGTAGCTATTTGTTGAGCAGATGCTTTATAATGTGTTCTCCTCTTATCTCTTCTAGTTTTAGATATTTTTCTTTTAGGATGTGCCATTTTATGTCTTTTTTTCTGTTATTAAATT
>CALKEB010000007.1 GCA_938084845.1 uncultured Polaribacter sp.
AATTATAAGTTTTATGGTGATGATGAAATCGTAAAAGACTATTACGAACCAATGAAGGGTTTAACCGATTTCTATTTGAATTTTAAAGGAGAAAATGGAATTATGCAAGATGGAATGGGAGATTGGTGTCCTCCACTTTGGGATAGAAGAAAAAACCCAAGTGCAATGGAATGCGATCCTATTATTTCTGCAAATGCCTATTTTTATGATGTTTTAGGAGTTATGGAGAAATTTGCAAAAATGAACAATGATGCTACTTATGAAGCGAAAATGAAACAAGAAAAAGAAGAGTTGCTAAAAGCGTTTAATAAAGAATTTTTAGTTGCTATTCCAAATACAAAACACAAATGGTATCAAAGTCAAACAGCAACTGTACAAGCTTTACAATTTGGTATGGTTCCAGAGTCAGAAATTGAAACTGTTGTAAATGGTTTAGTTTATAATATTGTTGAAGTAAAAGGAGGTCATCACTCTACAGGTATTCATGGGAACAGATACATTTATACAGTGTTATCTAAATACGGAAAAGCAGATTTAGCGTATCAAATTTTAACAACACCAGATTTTCCAAGTCAAACTTATGTAATGAATTCAGGTTTCACAACATGGCCAGAGCGTCAGTTTATTTGGGAAGAATTGGAAGGGCCATCAAACTCTTTAAACCATCCAATGCACAGTGGTTTTGCTGCGTATTTTTACGAGTCTTTAGGTGGTATTCAATCATCAACAGAAAAAGCAGGGTTTAAACAATTTATAGTAAATCCAGAATTTCCAGGTCAAATTTCAAGTACACAAGTATCTGTACCAACACCATTTGGAACAATCAAAAATAGTTGGAATTCTGAAGATGGTTTTTTAACAATGAATTTGGAAGTACCTTTTAACACTCAGGCTAAAATTATTTTAAATCAAATTGAGTTTGTATCTTTAAAAATAAACGGAAATACTTTTTCTTCTTTTGATACTAATAACAAAGTGACTATTGTAGAAAATACAAATGTTGTTCTAGGTTCTGGAGTTTATGAGATTAAGTATCAGAAAACATTAAAATAACGCCATTACACAACAGGATACTTCGTATTTAAAGTTCATTTAAATTTGTATTACTCATAAAACTCAAAATGCAAAAAAAAAATTTATTTCTTATTTTATCTATAGTTTCGTTACAATTATTTGCGCAAACTGCCACATGTGATGGTATACTTCCTTTCGAAGAAAAAAACGGTTTGTTAACTATAGAAATGGAATCTGGTATTTTACCTGCTAATTCAGACTGGAAATTAGGTAATGAATCAGATCCTAATTTATCTGGATCGACTATTGATTATATATATTGGGATGGTACTCAATCTTTCAGTTCTTTATCAGGTGCAGCAATAACTTACAATATAAAAATTAACAATCCAGGAACTTACAGGTTTGCTTGGCGTGGACGAATTGGTACTGGTGATTCTGGTGGAGAACATAATGATGCTTGGTTAAAAATAGAAGCAGATGATTTTTATGCTACATCATCAAATAGTCCAACTGCTTCTCCTGCTTTAGAACCAAAGCCTAATTGTAATAGTAATCCAGATAGAGATTGTCCAGAGGGTTCTAGTACAAATGGCTATTTTAAGGCTTTTATGAATAGGCATCCCGTAAACTCAACTCCAGATAGAAAATGGGGTTTTGTAACAAACACAAACGATGGAAATTCATATAGATTTATATGGGCAACTTTTAATACTGCTGGTAATTATTCTATAATCGTTGATGCAAGGTCTAGTTTTTTTTTTATGGATAAAATGGTGTTAAGAAGAAGTAATTTATCAGATTCTAATGCACACAATTTAAACAACCCAGAATCTACTTGTTATGATGCTTCTTTGTCTACTAAAGATTTAAAAAAAAAGGAAACTAAAATTTACCCCAACCCTACTGCAGGAAAAATAGAAATAAAAAATATCCCTTTAAATTCTAATTTAATTATTACCAATATGTTTGGTGCTTTAGTTAGAAAAATAAAAAGCGATAATACTTCAATAATGATAGACATTAGTGATTTAACCAATGGTGTTTACTTTATTTCTAATGATGACAAAACCAATCATTTTGTAAAGAAAATTATTAAAATATAATCTTATATTAAAACATCACAGTGCTTAGAGTGTTAAAATGCTTTTTAGTCTTATCTTTTACGCTTTTTTTCAGTTGTAAAAAAAAAGAAATCAAAGAGTATAAAAAACCAAACATTCTATTTATTCTGGTAGACGATTTAGGGTATCATGATTTAAGTTTTACGGGTAGCAAATTCTACGAAACACCACATGTAGATCAACTGGCTAATCAAAGTGTAATTTTTACACAAGGCTATGCAGCTAGTAGAGTTTGTAGCCCTTCTAGAGCCAGTATTATGACTGGTAAATTTACAGCGCGTCATGGAATTACAGATTGGATTGGCGCAAAAACCGGTACAAATTGGCGAAGTAGAAAAAGGTTTGACAAATTATTACCCCCAAATTATGTTCAAAATTTACCAAAAGACGATATTACCATTGCAGAAGCTTTAAATAGTAACGGTTACAAAACTTTTTTTGCTGGTAAATGGCATTTAGGTGATAAAGATTCGTATCCAGAAGACCATGGTTTTGATATCAACAAAGGAGGTTTTTACAGAGGGGGCCCTTCAGGTGGTTTTTTTGCACCTTTTAAAAATCCAAAATTAAAAGACAAAGAAAATGGTGAAAACCTAACCATTCGTTTAGCAAAAGAAACCGCTCAATTTATCAATCAGCAAAAGAGGAGTACTTTTTTTGCTTTTTTATCTTTTTATGCAGTTCATGCACCTATACAAACTACAGAAACAAAATGGAAAAAGTATAGAGACAAAGCAGACAGTCTGGGTATCGCAAAATCTGGATATAAAATGGAACGTGTTTTACCAGTGCGTCAAGTGCAAGATAATCCCATTTATGGTGGTTTAGTAGAAACCATGGATGATGCAGTTGGTATTGTTTTAAAAGCGCTAAAAGAAAATGGATTAGATAAAAACACAATTGTTGTTTTTACTTCTGATAATGGAGGTGTGGCTTCTGGAGATAATTATTCAACTAGTAATTTACCTTTAAGAGGAGGAAAGGGCTACCAATGGGAAGGAGGCATTAAAGAACCTTACTTTATAAAAGTACCTTGGTTAAAAACAGAAAATAAAACTTCTGAGTTTCCAGTAACACATGCAGACTTTTATCCTACATTATTAGATTTAGCAAATATTCCATTATTAGAAAATCAACATGAAGATGGGATAAGTTTAAAACCTATTGTAGAGGGGAAAACAATCAATTTAGAGAGACCATTATATTGGCACTATCCACATTATGGAAACCAAGGAGGAGAACCTTCTTCTATTATACAACAGAATGGTTGGAAATTGATTCATTATTGGGAAGATAATCGAGAGGAATTATTCAAGCTACCATCCTCGGAAAAAGATGAATTAAACGTAATTACAAAACATCCAAAAATTGCTCAAAAATTAAGCAATCAATTAATATCTTGGTTAAAAGAAGTCGATGCAAAATACCCTGAAAAGGATATGGAATTTGATAGCATTAAACGTCAAAAAAGAATAACAAACATCAAAACTGAAAAGTTAGAGTCTTTAGAAAAAAGGAGACTAGAAGTACTTTCAAAACATTTTAAACCCAATGACAATTGGTGGAAAAGTAAAACTACTAAAGACTAAAAAAATGAGAAGAATATTTTTTCTAATTTGTATTTGCTATTCAATTAGTACTTTATCTCAATCTTTACAGCATCCTACAATATTTGCGAAGGCATCAGAAAGAACCGCTATTTTAAAGTTAATAGAAGAGTTTGATTGGGCAAAAAGTATGGAGTTGCATTTGCACAAAGAAGTGGATGATAAATTGAAATTACACCAAAAAAAACCAACAAAAGTTTTACAAAAAATTCCTGAGTTTGCAAAAAATAGTAGGCAATATACCGAGTTTCAGGCGCATTCGTTTGCAGTAAAACACAACAAAGTTTTAGCCTTAGCCTCTAGGTCTGCTATGTTATATTATTTAACTCAAAATAAAAAATACGCTATGTTTGCTGCAGATATTTTAGCACCTTACATAGATGAAATTGCTAAAAGAACCCCAGAAAATACAACCATTTGTGGAAACGAATTTTACGATCCTAGAACTACTTACGGTCCTTTTGCATTAACCTACGATTTTATTTACGACTATTTAAAATCGGAAAACGCAACAGTTTACAACGCAGAACAAGACAAAAGAATTCCGTTTGATAATAATAAAACCCAAAAAGCCATTTTAAATATGGTTGGAGACGCTTTGCAAGAATATGGCAAACCAGACAAGCATGGTAGCATTGTTTCTAATCACCCAATATTAACAGCTCCAGGCGCATTATTTACTATTTTATGCATAGAGGATGATTTAGAAAGAGAGCGTTTATTCAATGTGTTTTGGGAAAAAGGAACAGCACACCAAAATTCATTTACCAAAACAATTTTACCAATTTTTGGAGAGCAAGGTATTTGGCCAGAATCTTTAAGTTATAGTTTTATGTCTATTATTACCATGACTATTAATCTTGTAGATCGTATTAAGCCAGAATTGAATGTTCCAGAAAATTACAAACATATTTTTGAAGGCAATTTTTTGTTTGATAATTTAAGAAATCCAGATAGAACTTTTGTAAGATATGGAGACTCTAAACGTTATAAAGATTACACAGAAAAATTATACAGATATACGTTAGATTTAGCTGATAGAAGAGGTTATAAAGATTTAAAAACGAAAGCTCAAATTGCTTTGAAACAGGCTCATAAAGCAAGAGGAGGCAGAAAACCAAAATTTTCTGATGATACCTTTAACAATTATCAAGAATTGCAATTGTTTTGGGGGCATCCAATTTCAGAAAAAATAGAAGATGAAATTGATTTTAGAAAACCAACTGTAATTATAAAACACGCGGGTATTGCATTGCAAAGAAACGATGCCAAAGAAAATAATGAAACTTATGGTTTAACTGGAATTATTGGAGGTGCGCATTATGTACATTCCCATGTAACAGGTATTGCCATGGAATTGTATGGAGCAGATTATATTATGGCTCCAAATGGTGGTTTGCCAGAAACCGTAAAACAAAGACGTATTCCTTTGCACGAAAAATATTTTAGATTGTATGCAGGTAACAACACCGTAATTGTAAATGGAACTTCTCATGGTAGCGCAGAAGGTTCCTGGAAAGGCAGAGCCAATGTTTGGCAAAATACGGTTAAAAATATCGCTGCAGAACCTGCACATTTAGAAGATCCAATTGCAAAGAATTTTAATTTTGCGACTCAGTTTTTAGAGGATGAGGTAAACAACGCTGCACAACAACGTACATTAGGTATTGTAAGAACAAGTGAAACTTCTGGATATTATTTCGATTTATTTCGATCTAAAGCCAATAAAGAAAATAAGTTTCACGATTATGTATACCACAATATTGGAGACAAAATCCATTTAAAAACTGCAGATTTAGAAAAGATTAATGTAGAAATCACTACAAGATATAATAATGATATTGGAGATGTTGTACAATCTCCAGGTTGGCGCTTTTTTGAAAATGAAAAAGTATCAAAACCTTTAAAAGAAGCAGTAAATATTAGATTTGATGTTAGAAAGAAAAACAGGGCTATGCATTTATTTGTTCCAAGTGGTACAGATAAAGAATACACAAAAGCATTAGCGCCTGCAACCAGAGAAGCTAAAAAAGGCTACGACAAAAAAGATACCCAAGTATTGGTAATTCGTCAAAAAGGAAAAGCCTGGGAAAAGCCGTTTTTGGTGGTTTTAGAACCTACAAAAGGTAAAAAATCTTCTGTAAAAACTGTAGAAGAGTTACAAGTAAATGGTAAAGTTGTTGGGGCAAAAGTTGTAAGCCGTGTAAATCATCATAAAATAGTAGATTATATTATTTGTAATGATAAAAATGAAGCAATCAACATCTCAAATCTAACCCTAAAGTTTCAAGGGCATTATGGTATTGTTAGAGTTGAAGAAAATGAAAGCAAAGAAAAAATTACTTTGTATATTGGTGATGGAACTAGTTTAGAATACAAAGACAAAAAGTTAAGCACACCATCAAATAGCACAAAAGCATTTCAAACTTTTTAAATACAGATGTATGATTTTTAAAAATAATAATTCAGCATTTATCAGTTTTTTACTGATTTTTACAGTGGTTTTTACTGCTTGTAAAAGCAGCAAAAATACTGCGAATAGTGCAACTAATTTTCAAGCTATTTTCAATGGTAAAAATTTAGAGGGTTGGAGTGGAGATGCAAAATATTGGTCTGTAAAAGAAGGTGTTTTAATAGGAGAAGTAACCCCAGAAACCATTTTAAAAAGAAATTCTTTTATCATTTATGAAAAAGAACAACCACAAAATTTTGAATTAAAATTAGAATACCGAATTTCAGCTTCAGGAAATAGTGGTGTCAATTATAGAAGTGAAAAGATTCCAAACAAACCTTTTGCATTAAGAGGTTATCAATCAGATATTGATGGGAAGAACAAATATACAGGTCAGAATTACGAGGAAAAAAAACGAACTACTTTGGCTTATATTGGAGAGAAAGTGATTATTGAACATATGCCAGATAGCATTCCATCAAATAATATTAGAAAAAATGTAAAGAGAAATTGTTGGCAAACAAGAAATGTAGTTGCTTCTTTAGGAGATAAAAAAGAATTAAAAGCGTCCATAAAAAATAATGACTGGAATACCATGCACATCATTGTAAAAGGGAAACACATGCAACATTTTGTAAATGGTGTTTTAATGAGTGAAGTTACAGATTTAGATACTCAAAACAGCAGTAATACTGGTTTTATAGGTGTTCAAGTACATACTGGTCCGCCTATGAAGGTGGAGTATAAAAACTTCAAGTTAAAAATAATAGACTAATTTATTTTTTCGTATTTTTCTTTTTGGGACCTCTTGGTTTTTGAGGGTTTCTAGCTACATAATCCAAAAGTATTTTTTGTACCACTTCTGGACCTCCAGCTTTTAAACCGTTGTTAACATTAGCTCCAGTAATCCAATATAAAACCATGCCAGCATCAGAACAATCCCATTTCCCTTTTTGGAATCTAACCACATTATCAACTTCAGCCAATTTTCCAATGGTCCATAGCAATTGGATTCGAGAATCAGAATGATTTTTAGCCCAATCCCAATCTGCAATAGGTAATTTTAAATTGATGTTTTGATCGGGAATACGAACTTCTTCAATACCAAAGTCCAAAATTTGTTGCCAAGTATAAAAATCGCCAGCATTATCATTGGCTGGATGATGCGTAATCACTTTTACATACTTATGCTTTTCTTTTGGTGTTTTCTGCAAAGCCATTCCAATAACATCTGGTTCACCAGCTTCTATGATCCAAAGAGGATCATCTTTTGTAGAAGCATTTATAGCCCAACATAAATCGTTAATTGTTTCTTCTTTTTGCCAAATTGCATCGTAGAAAGTAAGGTGATTAAAACCTTCCCAAAGCCTTGCAGTCATATCGCAAGCAATTTGCATTAAATGATGTCTTTCTCTTTCTGCTCTCTCAGAAATACGATCATCTCTTACCAAGTCACAACTATGAGAATAATGTACTAATCTATCTTCTAATCCTGCAGATTTTATAAGTGATAAAGTAATTGCAGTACCTCCTAAGTCATCAGGATCAGGAGAATTACCATCTGCCACAATTGCAATTCTTCCTTTAGGAGGATTAATAGTTTGTGCAATAAAATGATGTGCACATAATAGTAGTGTTATAGTAAAAAGTATGTTTTTTTTCATCTTTTTTTCTATTTTGAGATTTTAAATAAAGGTATATCGATAGCTAAAAAAAGGTGCCCTGTTGTATCCTGTAAAGTTACAAATACAATTCGTAATCAGTACAGTACAAGATAGGCTATTCTTACAAATTGTTTACTTTGCGATAGAATCATAATCAGTAAAATCAAGATGGCCATCAAACAATTATTTGTCATTTTATTAGTAACTATTTTTTCTTTAACTGCTTGTAAAACAGAAAAAATAGAAAACACTCAAAATCAGCCAAATATTCTGTGGTTGGTTACAGAAGATATGGGCGCTTACATTCCACCTTTTGGTGATAATACAGTTGCAACACCCAGCTTAACAAGATTAGCAAATGAAGGCGTTATTTTTCCTAATTTGTACTCAACTTCTGGAGTTTGTGCTCCAAGTAGAGCTGCAATTGCAACAGGAATGTATCCTTCTAGTATTGGCGCAAATCACATGCGTACAACTTCACATACAGAAGTAACAGGTTTACCAGAATATGGTGCAGTTCCCCCTTCACAAGTAAAAATGATTAGTGAATTGATGCGAATGAATGGGTATTATTGTACTAATAATTATAAACAAGATTATCAATTTAAAACACCTGTAACTGCTTGGGATGAAAGTAGTCCTTATGCGCATTGGAGGAACAGAGGGAAAGACCAACCTTTTTTTGCTGTTGTTAATTTTACTGAAACTCACGAATCTGGTTTATTCGAACCTTATGGGCTCAGAGAAATTGAAACGAGACATTATAAGTCTGGAGACAGAAATTATAAGTGGAAAGGCTATGGGAAATCACACGCAAAAAACAGAATGACAGAAACTGAAACTCCAGTTCATATTCCAAAAGACACCAAATTTAAAGTACCTCCATATTTGGTTGATAACGAAGTTACTCAAAGAGATTTGTGGAAGATGTACAACAATATCGCAGAAATGGACAAGCAAGTGGGTGCTGTTTTAAAACAGTTGGAGGAAGATGGATTGCTAGAGAATACAGTAATTATGTTTTATGGTGATCATGGAGGTCCTTTACCAAGAGAAAAGAGATTAATTTATGATTCTGGTTTAAATACACCAATGATTGTCCGTTTTCCAGATAAAATAAATGCAGGGTCAACATTTAATCAGTTAATTAGTTTTGTAGATTTTGCACCAACGCTGCTTTCTTTAATTAATGAAAAACCTAAAGCATATATGCATGGTCAAGCTTTTTTAGGAGTAAATCAATCAAAGAAACCACGAAAATACATTCATGCAGCTGCAGATCGTTTTGATGGTTTTACAGATGCAATAAGAGCAGTAAGAGATAATCAATTTAAATATATTAGAAATTATAAACCAGATCAAGGATATTATTTACC
>CALKEB010000008.1 GCA_938084845.1 uncultured Polaribacter sp.
TAAAAAAGGTAATTTTTCTTTGTTGAGAAAGTAAGGTTATGAAAGCCTATTTAACTCTTTTAGGTCTTTGTATAAGTTTAAGCTTTACAGCTCAAAACGAAACCAATTATTGGTATTTTGGTAATAGAGCAGCGTTAAATTTTGACAAAGGTAAATTAGAGGTTTTAGGAGACAGTGCTATGGAAGCACCTGTTGGATCTGCTTCTATAGCTAATCAAGACGGTCTTTTAATGTTCTATTCAGACGGATCAAATGTTTGGAATAGAAATCATGAAGTTATGGAAAATGGAACTGGACTTTCTGGAGATCCAAATAATTTTCAGTCTACTATAATTGTTCCTAAACCTGGTTCAGAGTCTATTTATTATTTGTTTTATGCACGATCAGAAAATGCTACAAATCCATTAGTTACTGCAGGGTCCTATTATGCTGAAATAGCATTTTCTGATGAAAACCCATTAGGCAAAGTAGTATCAAAAAATGCATTTTTAGATTCAGATTCACCTTCAGAAAAATTATCTGCAGTGCACCATGAAAGTGGAGAATCATTTTGGCTTTTGATTCTTACCGCAGAAAATTCAGATTCAGAGTTACTTAAAACTGTTTTTAAAGCATATCCTGTAACAGAAAATGGAATCGATTTTAATGCCGTAAAAACTGAACTAGATTTTGGAATTGAAAACTTAGGCACAATGAAGTTTTCTGTAGATGGTAAAAAACTAGTTGTATCTAGTCAAACAACAAATGATACAACAAGGTATGTTCATTATTTTACTTTTAATAATACCACTGGTGAACTTACTTTTGAAAGAAACCTTTTAATAGACCCACCTGGTGCTAATTGGCCACCAAAAGGAATCGAGATTTCTCCAAATGGTCAATTTGTCTATGTAAGCTTTAATGCCGGTAATAACAACGGAATATTTCAATATCAAATTGAAGGACCTGGTGCTCAGGATGATGCAAGAGCTGTTCTCTATTTTAGACCTAATATTAAAGTAGAAAGTTTACAATTAGCCAATGATCAGCGAATATACGTAGCACTTACATTCGAAAATAATGATAGTCAAATTCTTGGGGTTATAGAAAATCCAAATGAAAAAGGTTTATTGGCGAATTACAGCCCACTTTCACCAGAATTAAATCCAGGAACATCTAAAAGAGGTTTGCCAAATTTTATTCAGTCTTATTTTGCTTCAAAAATCATTACAAACAATGAATGTTATGAAGACCCTTTCTTATTTTCATGTACTTCTTACGCTCCTATTTCTGATGTAATATGGGATTTTGGAGATGGAAATTTTGGATCAGGTATTACAACAACCCATACCTACAATACGCCAGGAGAATATACCGTAAAAGGAACATTAACGGTTGGTTCAAAAATAGTTACTGTCTATAAAGTTGTAGAAGCATATGCATTACCTGTATTAAATTCAAATCAAGAATTAATTGAATGTGATGAGGATTCAGATGGATTATCTAACTTTAATTTGTATTCAATTACCCCTAAAATTACAAAGCCGGCATTGAATGAGGAGTTATTTTTCTATGTATCACAGAATGACCTAGAGAATGAAATCCCAATCACAAAACCTGAAAATTTTCAAAACACTGAACAAAATCAAGAGATTTTTGTGAAAGTAGTTAATAATAATGGCTGTTCCGAAACAACATCTTTTAGAATTACTGCAAGATTTGTAGATCTTGCTAACATTGAAAATTTTTATGTATGTGAAGATTCAGACAGAATTGTTGGGAATAGCAAAGGCCTTTTTAATAGTGAATTCTTAGCTAATTCAATTCGAAATCAGTTAAACATTCCAAATAGTACATTGCTATCTTTTTACCCTACCTATTTGGATGCACAAACCAACTTAAATGAATTTGAATCTAGCTTTACAAATACATCAGGAACAATATATGTTAAAGCACAAGAAGCTGATTTGTCTTGTGGAGGAATCCAAGAGTTTAACATTGTTGTAAATACTACACCACCTATTAATCTGCAAGAAAGCTATACCATTTGTTTTAACCCTAGTACTAAACCTTCCGTAATTGTTTCTGCTAATACTTTTAATGATCGATTTGAATGGAGAAATGCAAACGGAACTGTACTTAGTACAAATCAAGATTTTGAATTAAATCAAGTAGGGCAATTTTCGTTAACTGTTTATAAAATAGAGAATGGGATAGAATGTTCGAACACCAAAGTGTTTGAAGTAGTAAATCCTCCTATGGCAACTTTTGGTGATATTATAGTAAATACAGAGGATGAAAAGAACAACACAATTTCAATTACAGTTGAAGGAAACAGTAGTTATGAATTCTCTTTAAATAATATTGACTTTTTTGGAGATTCAAACTCATACTTCTTTAGTAATGTTGCTGCAGGGTTACAAACTATTTATGTAAGGGATAAAAATAATTGCGAACAATCTATTGCACAAAAAGTACCTGTAATTGGTTTTAAAAAATATTTTAGGCCTAATGGTGATGGGAATAACGACTTTTGGAATATTAAAGGATTAGATAAGACTTCTTTTAAGACAATAGATGTAAAAATATTCAATAGGTATGGAAAACTCTTATACAGCATTATAGATTTTGAAAATTTGGGATGGAACGGAATGTATAATGGCAAAAAACTTCCAGAAAACAATTATTGGTTTAAAGCATTAATCATTGATAATGAGAATAATGAAATTTATGAAACTGGAAACTTTAGTTTAATTCGAGATTAATTTTTAACAAAAAAAAAGACCAAAACTAAAATAGTTTTGGTCTTTACTTTTTATAATTAAAAGAAACTTATTTCAATTTCTTTTTAACAGCTACTTCTTTGTAAGCCTCTATGACATCACCTTCTTGTATATCATTGTAGTTTTTAATTTGCAAACCACAATCATACCCTTTAGCAACTTCTTTAACATCGTCTTTAAAACGTTTTAGTGATGTTAATGCTCCATCATGGACAACAATTCCATCTCTAATAATACGTATCTGAGAATCTCTAAATATTTTACCAGACATTACCATACAACCTGCAATATTTCCAACTTTAGAAATTTTATAAACCTCTCTAATTTCTACATTACCAGTAACCTCCTCTTTCATCTCTGGAGATAACATTCCCTCCATAGCATCTTTAAGATCGTTTATGGCATCATAAATAATAGAGTATGTTCTAATATCAACCTCTTCTCTATCTGCAACAGATCTTGCGTTTCCTTGAGGCCTAACATTAAACCCAACAATAATTGCATCTGAAGCTGTTGCTAGTAACACATCACTTTCTGTAATAGCACCAACCCCTTTATGTAAAATATTAACCTGAATTTCTTCTGTAGATAATTTTTGGAAAGAGTTTGTTAATGCTTCTACAGAACCATCCACATCTCCTTTTAAAATAATATTTAATTCTTTGAAATCTCCAAGTGCAATACGTCTTCCAATCTCGTCTAACGTTAATGTTTTCTGTGTTCTTACAGATTGCTCTCTTTGCAACTGTGAACGTTTGGTTGCTATTTGCTTTGCTTCTCTTTCATCATCAAAAACTAAAAACTTGTCTCCCGCTTGTGGAGCCCCATCTAGACCTAAAATAGAAATAGGTGTTGAAGGTCCAGCTTTCTTTAACTTTTGCCCTTTGTCATTAAACATTGCCTTTACTTTACCACTATGTTTACCTGCAAGAATATAATCTCCTACTTCTAGCGTACCAGCTTGGACTAAAATTGTGGTTACGTATCCTCTACCTTTGTCCAACTGAGCTTCTACAACAGTACCTACAGCATTTTTACTAGGATTGGCTTTCAATTCTAATACCTCTGCCTCTAATAAAACTTTTTCTAAAAGGTCTTCTACACCTTGTCCTGTTTTTGCTGATATATCTTGAGATTGGATGTTTCCTCCCCATTCCTCAATTAGCAAATTCATTTGAGATAATTGAGTTTTTACATTATCTGGGTTAGCATTCGGTTTATCAATCTTATTTATTGCAAATATAATTGGTACTCCTGCTGCTTGAGCGTGAGAAATAGCTTCTTTGGTTTGTGGCATAACGTCGTCGTCAGCTGCAGCTACGATAATCACTAAATCGGTAACTTGTGCACCTCTTGCACGCATAGCTGTAAAGGCTTCGTGACCAGGAGTATCTAAAAATGCGATTTTTTGATCTCCTACGTTTACAGAATAAGCCCCAATGTGTTGCGTTATTCCTCCACTTTCTCCATCTATTACGTTTGCTTTTCTTATATAATCTAGTAAGGATGTTTTACCATGATCTACATGACCCATTACTGTAATAATTGGGGCACGTGTAACTAAATCTTCTGGTTTATCTTCTACTTCTTCTATTGATTCTTCTACTTCTGCACCTACAAATTCTACTTTATAATTAAATTCCTCTGCAACAATAACTAACGTTTCAGCATCTAAACGCTGATTCATTGTAACCATCATTCCTAAAGACATACAAGCAGAAATGATATCTGTAACAGGAACATCCATCATTGTTGCCACCTCACTCACCGTTACAAATTCTGTTACTTTTAATATTTTATTGTCTAATTCTAGTGCTTCTAGTTCTGCTTCAGATTGCTCTCTTCTTGCATCACGTTTGTTTCTTCTATATTTAGCTCCTTTACCTTTAGAAGATTTTCCTTGTAATTTTTCTAAAGTTTCTCTTACTTGTTTTTGAATTTCTGCCTCAGTTGGTTCTTCTTTTTTAATTGGTGTTCTTGAAGTTGATCTACCCCCTTTAAAACCAGAATTCCTTGGGCCAGAATTTCTATTACCAGGTCCTCTATTAGCTGTTGGTCTTCCTACACCACTAACCGGCTTACTTATACGTTTACGTTTCTTTTTTGCATCCGTACTCGCTTTATTAACCTCTGGGTTCTTTTTCTTTGGCTTTTCAAATTGTTTTAAATCAATTTTCTTTCCTGTAAAATTTGGACCATCTAATTTTTTATACTGCGTTTTAATTGATTCTGCGTTTTCTGCAGTTACCTCTTCTGGTTTTTCTTCTGTTTTTTTAACATTAGATTTTACTTCTTGAGTTTTTACTGGTGGAGACGCTTTCTCAATTTCAGAAACTGTTTTAACTTTTTCTACTTTTTTAGTTTCTTGAGTAGCCGCTACTTTTTCAATTTCTTTTGTAGGTTCTACTACTTGTTTTTCGACAGCTTTTGTAACTTCTTTTTTAGAAGCTTCAGTAATTGGTTCTTCGACAACTTTAGATTGCTCTTCGGTTTGTTGTATTTCTTTCGGCTTCTTACCAGCACTGTCAATATCAATTTTACCAACAGTTTTGAATTCTAATTTTTCTGCTTTGGCTTTAAGAATCTCTTCTTTTTTCTCCTCTTCTGCTTTCTTCTTCTCTAATTTGGCCTCAAGTTCTAAACGAATTGCTTCTTTCTCTTTACGTTTTTCTTCGCCAACTTCTTTAGATGCAGCTTTTTTGTTTGCATCTGTTTCGAAGCCATCTTGCAATACCTGATAGATATCAGAAGATATTTTAGTCGTTGGTCTTGCATCAATATCATGACCATTTTTTGCTAAATATTCTACTGCTCTATCAAGAGAAATGTTTAATTCTCTTAAAACTTTATTAAGCCTCATTGTTTTGCCTACAGACATATAATTCTTTTAACTTTATAATTGTAAAAATATAATTTTTACTTTGTTTTTACTATAATTAGTCCTCGAATTCTTCTTTTAAGATTCTTTGAACATCTATTATTGTTTCTTCTTCTAAATCAGTTCTCTTTACCAATTCTGCAACACTAGTTTCCAGTACACTTCTTGCAGTATCTAAACCAATTTTTTTGAATTCTGTAATAACCCAGTCTTCTATTTCATCAATAAACTCTGTTAACTCTACATCTTCTTCTTCTAAACCTTCTCTTTGAACGTCTATTTCATAACCTGTTAACTCGCTTGCTAATCTAATATTAACTCCTCCTCTACCAATTGCTTTAGAAACTTCTTCTGGTTTTAAAAGTACACTAACACGTCCTTTTTTACCATTCTTTTCTTCTTCGTACATGGTAATTTCCATAGAAGTCACTTTTGCAGGGCTTAACGCTCTAGAAATAAATAACTGCTCGTTTTTTGTGTAGTTTATTACATCTATATTTTCGTTTCCTAATTCACGAACAATACCGTGAATTCTAGATCCTTTAACTCCAACACAGGCTCCAACAGGATCTATTCTATCGTCATAAGAATCTACGGCTACTTTTGCTTTTTCTCCTGGTATTCTTGCAACACCTTCAACAGTAATTAAACCATCAAATACTTCTGGAATTTCTTGTTCAAATAATTTAGTTAAAAATGCAGGAGATGTTCTTGATAAAATTATAGCTGGTTTATTACCTCTTAATTCTACTGTTTTAATAACACCTCTAACATTGTCTCCTTTTCTAAAAAAGTCAGAACGGATTTGTTCACTTTTTGGCAAAACAATTTCATTTCCTTCGTCATCTAATAAAATGATAGCATTATGACGGATGTGGTGCACCTCTGCACTAAAAAGATCTCCTTCTAGATCTTTAAATTGCTTAAAGATATTAGTACTGTCGTGCTCATAAATTTTAGAAATTAAGTTTTGACGCAAAGCTAATATTGCACGTCTTCCTAAATCTATTAATTTAACTTCTTCTGATACATCTTCTCCAATTTCAAAGTCAGGTTCAATTTTTCTAGCTTCAGACAATTCAATCTCTTCATTATCATCTTCAGAAAAACCATCTGCAACTACTACTCTATTTCTCCAAATTTCTAAATCTCCTTTGTCTGGATTAATAATGATATCAAAATTATCATCTGAACCAAACTTACGTTTTAAAGCAGCTCTAAAAACTTCTTCTAAAATAGACATTAAAGTTACTCTGTCTATACTTTTATTATCTTTAAATTCTGAAAACGAATCAATTAACGCTATATTTTCCATTACATATTTACTTAAAATACAATCTTCACTTTTGCTTCTTTTATTTCTTTGTACATTAAAGTAGCTGATTTATTTACAGTTACTTTGCCTTTTCCTATTGGTTTTGGCTCTCTTGCTTTCCAATGCAACACAATTTTTTCATTATCTGCCTCTGCAAGTGTACCTTCTAATTCTTCTTCTGTTGTTTTTACTTTTAATATTCTATTAATATTTTTTATATACTGTCTTTTTTCCTTTAGTGGATGAGAAATGTCTGGAGTAGTAACTTCGAGTGAAAAATCTTCTTCTTCTCTATCTAAGTTATGTTCTACATTTCTACTAATTCTAATACATTCACTTAATGGAACCCCATTATCTCCATCTACAGTCACTTGAATTTTATTGTTTTCAGAAATTGACAAATTAATTAAAAAAAGACTTTCGTTTAATGCTAAAGCTTCATCTACTAAATCTTTAATCTTTTGTTGATTCATAAAAACTTTCTTTTGAGTATAAGAAGAGGGGACTTTAAGTCCCCTCATTTATCAAACATTGCTAAATTCTCTGCAAATATACAAATTGTTTGCAATTAAGCAAACGGAATTATATTCATTTTTAATTACATACGTACTTAATTTCTTAACGAATCAGAAAAAGGAATTCTATTCAAAATAGATCTTCCTAAAGTTACCTCATCTGCATATTCCAACTCATCTCCTACCGAAATTCCACGTGCTATCGTAGATGTAGTTATCTCAAATTTTTCAATTTGTTTGTATATGTAAAAGTTTGTAGTATCTCCTTCCATAGTAGAACTCAGTGCAAAAATTAACTCTTTCACGGTTCCTTGTGCTACTTTTTCGACCAAAGATTCTATGTGTAGATTTTGTGGTCCAATACCTTCTATAGGTGAGATTTTACCTCCTAAAACATGATACAGCCCTTTAAATTGAGAGGTGCTTTCTATAGCCATTACATCTCTTACATCCTCCACAACACAAACAATGGCTGAGTTTCGTTTTGAATTGCTACAAATATCACAAAGTAATGTATCAGATATGTTATGGCAATTTTGACAAGACTTGATGTTATTTCTTAAATTTAATAAAGCCTCTGCTAAATAACTAGTAGCATCAACAGGTTGTTTAAGCAAGTGTAATACCAAACGTAAAGCCGTTCGTTTTCCAATACCTGGCAAACGCGAAACTTCTTTTACAGCATTCTCTAATATTTTTGATGAAAAATCCATAAGTGCAAATTTAAATTATTCAAAAGAAAAGAATTGATAAAAAATAAAAAGACTGCTAAAAAACATATATTCGTATCTTTTTAAATGAAATTATAAGAAATGCAGCCACTTTATATCGTACTCTTAATTATTGGATATTTCTCACTATTACTAACAATTTCAGTACTTACAAGTAAATCTGCTAACAACACTACTTTTTTTAAAGCAAATAATTCATCTCCTTGGTATTTAGTAGCTTTCGGAATGATTGGTGCTTCACTTTCAGGAGTAACATTTATATCTGTTCCTGGTTGGGTGGCTTCAGAGAGTATGAGCTATATGCAGATGGTTTTAGGCTACATTGTTGGTTATGCAATAATAGGCCTTGTTTTACTGCCATTATACTATAGATTAAACCTAACCTCAATTTACACCTACTTACAAGACAGATTTGGAAATTCTGCCTACAAAACTGGAGCAAGTTTTTTTCTACTTTCTAGAATTATTGGTGCTTCTTTTCGACTTTTTCTAGTGGCAAACGTATTACAACTTTTGCTATTTGATGCGTATCACATTCCTTTTTGGATAACGGTTACCATTACAATTTTACTCATTTGGCTATATACATTTAAAGGTGGAATTAAAACCATTGTTTGGACAGACACTTTACAAACCTTATTTATGTTAATTGCAGTAGGAGTATGTATTTATAGTGTATCTAAAGAAATGGAAATTAGTAATTTATTCAGTTACATTTCTAACAATGAACTCTCTAAAACATTCTTTTTTAACGATTTAAAATCAGGGAATTATTTTTGGAAAAGATTTCTAGCTGGTGCATTTGTTGCAATTGTAATGACTGGGTTAGACCAAGATATGATGCAAAAAAATCTAACGTGTAGAAACTTAAGAGATGCGCAAAAAAATATGTTTTGGTTTACAATTGTTCTAGTAGTTGTAAATTTTTTATTTTTAGCCCTAGGAGTTTTATTAACAGATTATGCCCAACAAAATGGAATTAATGCTCAAAAAGATACGCTTTTTCCAATTATTGCTACAAAGGGAACTTTAGGGATTACAACAGCTGTTTTCTTTGTGCTTGGCTTAATTGCAGCTGCTTACTCTAGTGCAGATTCTGCACTTACCTCTTTAACAACCTCATTCAGTATTGATATTTTAGAAATTGATAAGAATAAGGCTCAACAACAGCAAGAAAAAATAAGAAAGAGAATTCATATTATCTTTTCGCTAATTTTAATAATAACCATACTTATTTTTAAATATTTTATTGCAAATGAGAGTGTAATTGCTAAAATTTTTACATTCGCAAATTACACCTATGGCCCATTATTAGGATTGTATGCTTTTGGCCTGTTTACAAAATTGAAGAGTAAAGACAAATGGATTCCTTTAATTTGCATCTTATCTCCAATAATCACCTATTTTCTGAACTATTTTTCTTTAATACTTTACGGATTTAACTTTGGTTATGCACTTTTAATTGTGAATGGATGCGTTACTTTTATTGGCCTATACTTGCTAAAAAGAGAATAAGATAACACAATAAAATTTATCGTAAAAAATGACTTACTCATATTTTTTACTTTATTTTTTTTTAAAAAAATATAATTTTAAGGTTAAAACTGGAGTAATATTATTAAAAGTAGCTAGTAAAGAAAATAATTATGGAACATCTAAAATAATATTTAGATAAGACATCAATAGTCAAAATAATTTTTAGGGGTATTAATTTAAGACTATTGATCCCAAGAGCCGATTATATCGGCTCTTTTTTTTACCTCTTTTTTTGATTTTATTTTTAAATCATTTGTATTTTTACAAGATAAATTTTGAAAATGGCTATAGATTTAAGTGATTACAGAAAATCATACAATAAAGAAGAACTTTTAGAGAGTACATGTCCTAAGAATCCAATGGAACTTTTTAACCAGTGGTTTAAAAATGCGGAGGAATCAAAGAAGATTGAAGAACCGAATGCAATGAACATTTCGACCATCGGAAAAGATGGTTTTCCTAAAAATAGAATTGTTCTTTTAAAAAAAATAGTACCTAAAGGGTTTATTTTTTTTACAAATTATACTTCAGAAAAAGGACAAGCTATCAAAGAGAATAACAATATTTGTTTGTCTTTTTTTTGGCCAGCTCTAGAGCAACAAATAATTATTAAAGGAAGAACAGAAAAATTACCCGAAAGCTCTTCAGATGATTACTTTAACTCTAGACCAGAAGGAAGCAAACTTGGAGCTTGGGCCTCTAACCAAAGCAATGTGGTAGCTTCAAGGAAAGAACTAGAAGATAATTTGAAAAAATTTGAAGAAGAATTTAAACATAAACAAATTCCCAGACCCAAACACTGGGGTGGTTATCTAACAAAACCGATATCTATAGAATTTTGGCAAGGAAGACCTAACCGAATGCATGATAGAATTCTATATCAACTAGAAAAAGATTTTTCTTGGAAATTAGAACGTTTAGCACCTTAAATTTTTATATTTACAATTCAACATCAACCCAATGAAAACACTATATATTGTTCGTCATGCAAAATCTTCTTGGGAGTATTCAGGAATAAAAGATATTGACAGGCCTTTAAAAAAAAGGGGGATTAATGATGCCCATTTAATGTCTAAAGTCCTTAATAAAATGGTAGAAAAACCAGACGTTTTTATCTCTAGTAGCGCTAATAGAGCATTACATACAGCTGTGATTTTTTGTGAAAACTTTGGATTTCCACATTTTAATTTACAAATAAAAAAGCAACTGTATAGTTTTAGTGATGCATACCTAGTAAAAACTGTCAATGCTTTAGATGACGGTTTTAACTCTGCTATTATTTTTAGCCATGATCACGGAATCAATACATTTGTAAATGAACTTGGCAATAGACCAATTGCACATGTTCCCACATGTGGGATCATTGGATTAAAATTTAAAGAGAAACATTGGAAAAATATAAGAAGAGGAGAAACATTTCTTATTGAATTTCCTAAAAATCACAAATAAATTTGTTAGAAATAAAAAAATACGGTGCTATTGATATTGGCTCAAATGCAATTCGTTTACTTATTGCTAACGTCATTGTAAATGAAGATAAAGAAACGCAATTTAAAAAATCTTCGTTAGTAAGAGTACCCATTCGTTTAGGAGCAGATGCATTTGTAAATGGCAGTATTAGCGAAGCCAATACAGAAAGAATGATTGCTGCAATAAAAGCATTTCAACTTTTAATGAATGTACACCATGTAGAGCGTTATAAAGCGTGTGCTACCTCTGCAATGAGAGAGGCTACTAATGGTAAAATAGTAGCCGAAAAAATTGAACAAGAAACAGGAATTAAAATAGATATTATTGGAGGTAAAGAAGAGGCTAGTATAATCTCTTCAACAGATCTAAATACTTTAATTCAAAATAATAGTGCCTATCTATATGTAGATGTTGGAGGGGGTAGTACTGAATTTACTCTTTTTTCTGAAGGAAAAATTATTAGCTCTAAATCATTTAAAATGGGAACAGTTCGTTTGCTAAACAATAAAAAATCTACCAATAAAGAGATTTTTGCAAACGTTCAAAAATGGATAGAAAAAAACACAAAAGGTCTAAAAAAACTTTCTTTGATTGGTTCTGGAGGAAACATTAATAAGCTTTTTAAAATGTCTGGTAGAACTGAGGGCAAACCTATTTCTTATATTTACTTAAATGCTCAATATCAATTTTTAAAAAAAATGAGCTATCAAGAAAGAGTGACAGAATTAAGTTTAAATCCTGATCGAGCCGATGTAATTATTCCTGCAACAAAAATTTACTTATCTGCCATGAAATGGAGTGGTGCAAAAAAAATATATGTCCCTAAGATTGGTCTAGCAGATGGTATAATTAAAAGTTTACATTACAATAAAATTTAAAAACATAAAACAGCTATAGTTTTTAAATGTTTTTAGTACTTTTGAGACACTGTATACTCTATAATTAAAGACTTTTATTAATACTTATACCAATGAAAAAAAATTGTTCTCAGTACAACATTAATGTTGTTAGACTATTTTATTTTTAGTCAAGATTTACCAGAAAATCCTGAACCAGGAAAATGCTATGTTCGTTGTAAAACCCCTGATATCTATAAGAACGAAACAGTAAAAATCACAGTATCTCCTGCCTACAAAAAAATAATATCCTAACCATCTGAATATGAAACAATTACAGAAAAAGTATTGATTAAAGAAGCAGGTGAAGAAATAGTCATAACTCCTGCAGAATGGGGTACACAAGAAGTAACTTACTATGAAAAAGAAGATGGTACAAAAATAGAAATTGAAAAAGCTAATTTCTTACAAGGCTTTGAAACAGTGGAAATAAAAGCAGCGAGTGCAAAATGGGAAATGAGCGAGAAATTACCAGATTGTAAATCGAATAATCCTGACGATTGTAGATACTGGTGCTATAAACCAGTTCCTGCAGAATTTAAAACAATGCCTGTAGAAAAGTTACAAAGCGATGCTAAAGTTAATAAAATTAGGGTTCCAGGTATTATTAAAACTTACATAAGAAAGGTAATGGTTAAAAGACCTTCTACTAAGGTAATTAAGACAGTACCTGAATATAAAACAATTACTAAAACAAATTTGGTTAGAGATGCAAGAACTGAAGAAGTTATTGTGCCTGCAGTGTATCGATCTGTAGCAAAGCAAGTTTTGGTAAAAAAAGGAGGATTATCTTCTTGGAAAGCAGTAGACTGTTCTCTTATAGACAATACCCCACTTCCAATTAATTGGGACTTTTCTAGTGCGACTTTAAATGATGGTGCAAAGAAGATAATTGATGCTTGATTGCTTCCTATTGTTAAAGATGGAGTTGCTGTTTTTATTGAATCTCACACAGACATGAGAGGAACAAAAAAAGAAAACCAAGAGTTATCTGATAGAAGAGCAAAAGCAGTTACAGACTATTTAATATCTAAAGGCATTAATGCAACACAATTATTTGCTAAAGGTTTTGGAGAATCGAGATTACTAAATAAATGTAAAGATGGTGTAGTATGTTCTAAATCAGAACACGCTGTAAATAGAAGAACAACGTTTAGAGTTATCAATCAAAAATAAACAAAAAACCGAAGTAATAATTACTTCGGTTTTTTATTTAAAATTATTTATAACAGATACTATAAATGGATAATAGTATTCTGTCATAATATATCCTTTTTTTTCAGCTATTTTTTTCCCTTTATGATTCACAAATACTAAAGTAGGAAAAGAACGAACTTTATATTTATTCTTTAGATATAAATTTTCACTTATTTTATCTTGAGACAATAGCGTTTGATTTCTAGGGGAATCTACTTCTAACAGAAGTAGCGCTTCGTCAGACAGTTCCTTAAACTTTTCTGTATGAAACAATTCTTTATCCAAAAGGATACAAGGACCACACCAATCAGATCCTGTGAAATAAATAAGCACTGGTTTTTTTCTATTTTAGAACGTTCTAAAGCTTCATCATAAGTAGGTATCCAATCTAATTGTATTACTTCTTTTTGGTTATGAATAGTGTCTCTACCTATAATATTTTGAGAAAAAACAGTATAAGTTGTTAGAAAAAAAATATTTTATTTTTAAACATAACTAGTACAAAAGTAACTTAAATCATATTAATTTTTATTTGAAACTAAATTTAAAATCAAACTATTAAATTCTTTTTCAGTACCATTTAAAAAAGTAGTCTCTATCTCTAAAAAAGAAAGTTGAGGCAATTTATTACACAACCTCATATAATCTTTTTCTGTTGTTAAAAGAACCTTTTCTTTAGTGGTTAAATTTGAAAAAGTAGTTTGAATATCTTTTATATTTTTTTCAGTGAATTGGTGATGATCTGGATATTTTAAATGGTGAAAATGTATTTTATTTTCTTTTAAATAGGTTACCAAAGGATTTGGGTTTGCAATACCAGTAACCAATAAAACTTCTTTAGATACCAATTGTTCTTGCGTATACGAAAAAGTACCCTTTATTTTATTTGCATAAGTTATTGTACTAAAAAATATAGGCTTTTTAAATTTAGAGAGTGACGCTTTGATGTCTTTCTGTTGCGCTGAAGATAAAGTTTTAGGACATTTTGTAACTACAATTACATTGGCTCTATTTGCCCCATTAGAAGACTCTCTTAAATTACCTGTAGGCAATAAAAAATCGTTCACAAATAAATCCTGATACTTGGTTAAAAGTATCGAAAGACTTCCAGTTACTTTTCGATGTTGATACGCATCATCTAATAATATTATTTCTGGTGATGACACCTCTAAAAGATTTTGAATCCCCTTTACTCTATTTTCGTTAACTGCAACAGAAATAGTTTTGAATTTTTTAAAGTATTGTAAAGGCTCATCACCCACCTCTAAAGTAGTATGATTTTTATTCAAATTAATATGACCTTTTGTGGCTCTTCCATAACCTCTACTTAAAATTGCTAATCGATGCGTTTTTTTTAGCAATCTTACTAGATATTCTACTTGCGGTGTTTTCCCTGTGCCACCAACACTTAAATTACCAACAACTATTACTGGCACTTGAAAAGAAGTAGAATTTAGAATACGACGATCATAAAATAGATTTCGAAACCAGGTAATACTACCGTAGATTAAACTAAAGGGAAACAAAAAAAATCTTAGAAATTTCATTACAGTAAAAATACATTAAAATTGTTAACTTTGATTTTCAATTATTTCTTCAAATGACTATAAAAAACGTTACAGATTACATCGAAAAACTTGCGCCACTAAACTATGCGGAATCATTTGATAATGTAGGTTTATTAGTAGGTAATGCTGCTACAAAAATAACAAATATTCTAGTTACTCTAGACACTTTAGAGGACACTGTTGATGAGGCTATTGCCAAAAAATGTAATTTGATTATTTCCTTTCATCCAATTATTTTTAGTGGATTAAAAAAAATAACAGGTGCTAGTTATGTAGAAAGAGTAGTGTTAAAAGCAATAAAAAATGATATTGCAATATATGCTACACACACAGCACTAGACAACGCTAAAGATGGAGTTTCCTCAAAAATTTGTGATGTTTTAGGATTAAAAAACAAAACAATTTTAATCCCCAAAAAAGGAATCATTAAAAAACTCACAACCTATGTGCCAAAAGAAGCTGCACCAAACGTAAGACAAGCTCTTTTTGCTGTTAATCAAAATAATATTGGAAATTACAGCGATGCATCATTTAATGTACTTGGAGAGGGAACTTTTAAAGGAAATGAAAATTCAGCTCCAACCATTGGTGAAAAGAATAAATTTCATACAGAAGAAGAAATAAAAATTACAATGCTATTGGAAAGTAAAGACGAATCTCAATTATTAAAAACACTTCATAAAAATCATCCTTATGAAGAGGTTGCATATGAAATAGTTACTGTAGATAATTCTCATCAGGACATTGGTATGGGTATGATTGGAGAATTTGAAGAGGCATTAGACGAAACTGTTTTTTTGCACTACTTAAAAAAGACAATGCGTACTGAATGCATTAGACATTCATCTTTGTTACATAAAAAAATAAAAAAAGTAGCTGTGTTAGGAGGTTCAGGAAGCTTTGCAATTGAACAAGCTAAAATAGCTGGAGCAGATGCTTATGTAAGTGCAGATTTTAAATATCATGACTTTTTTAAAGCTGAAAAAAAGATTCTTTTAGCAGATATAGGGCATTATGAAAGCGAACAGTTTACAAAAAACCTTTTGGTTGATTATCTTACAAAAAAATTTAGTAATTTTGCAATCATTTTATCAGAAAAAAGTACAAATCCTATATATTATATATAAACATGGCAAAGAAGAAAGAAGTTTCGGTTGAAGAAAAATTAAGAGCTTTATATGATTTACAATTAATCGACTCAAGAATTGACGAAATTAGAAACGTAAGAGGTGAATTACCTTTAGAGGTTGAAGATCTAGAAGATGAAGTTGCTGGTTTAAATACTCGTATTTCTAATTTAGATAATGATGTTTCTAACTTAGAAACTGATATTAATAATAAGAAATTAGCAATCGACGAATCTAAATCGTTGATGAAAAAATACGAAGAACAACAACAAAAAGTTAGAAATAATAGAGAATTTGATTCTTTGTCGAAAGAAATAGAGTTTCAGGATTTAGAAATTCAATTGGCTGAAAAAAGAATTAATGAGTACAAAGCAAAAATCGCTCAGAAATTAGAAGTTATTGAGACCACTAAAGAAAAATTAGCAAAACAAGAACAACACTTAGGTCATAAAAAGGCAGAATTAGATGCTATTCTTAAAGAAACTGAAAAAGAAGAAACACTTTTAATAAAAAAATCTAAAGAGTTTGGTACCTCTTTAGACAAGCATTTATATGCTGCATACAATAGAATTAGAACAAAAGTAAAAAACGGACTAGCAGTAGTTGCTATTGAACGTGGTGCCTCTGGAGGTTCTTATTTTACAATTCCACCTCAAGTTCAATTAGAAATTGCAAATAGAAAAAAAATAACGATCGATGAGCACAGTGGTCGTATATTAGTTGATGCTGCATTGGCTGAAGAAGAAAAAGAGAAAATGGATAAATTCTTTTCTTAATTCTTTTATTTAAAATAAAAAAACTCGAAGTATACACTTCGAGTTTTTTTTATTTAAAATTCTAACTTTTTTATGTACTCGTTTTTCAACTTCCAGAGCAACAACTCATTTTTATATTGCTCAACTTGATTTCTAACATTTTTAACCAAGGGATTATCTTTTTTGGCATTAGAAAAGAAACCTAAATTATTTTCAAGTTGTTGAATTTCCTTGCTTATTTCATCCATTTTTTTTCTGACAAATTGCTGCTCTCCAAATAACTTATCAGTATCATTATCTGCTTTATAAGAATCAATTACGTTCGTAAATTTAAGCATTTGAATGGCTGTCTTTTCCAAAGATAGATTTTCTAGCATTTTATCTACTTCTTTATTGAACTGACTTTTTAGCGCTTTAGCACTTTTTGGCAATCCTCCTAGACTTCTCCAAGTATCTATAATTTCTAAAACTGCTTCTTTAGAATCTTTTTTAAGCGACTTTAATGTTTCTAGATATTCTTTTTTAGCAATAATAATCTTCTGTTGTTCTTTAGAAATTGATTGTTTTTCTAGAGTTAACCTATCAAAGTAATGGTTGCAAGCACTTTTAAATTTTTTCCAAATATCATCAGAAAACTTTCGAGGAACATGACCTATATTTTTCCAATCAGCTTGAATTTTTTTATAGGTGTTTGTCGCAGATTTCCAATCTGTACTTTCTTTAAGAGATTCTGCTATTTCTATTAAAGCTAATTTCTTTTGTAAGTTTTCTTGTTGTTCGTTTTTTTCTTTTTTGTAAAAAGTATTTTTTGAAGCATTAAACTTTTTTGTCGCCTTTTTAAATTTTTGCCAAACCTCTTCACTTTTATTATGAGGCAATTTACCCGCGTTAAAATAAGCTTGCCTTAATTTCTCTACTTCCTTGATACTTTTTTGCCAATCTTTATGCGTAGTATTGCCAGAAGTATCATAGGCTTCTAATTGGGCAATTATTTCTAACTTTTTATCTATAATCTCTTGAAATTTAGAACGTATTTCCTTAAAATATTCATGCCTCTTATCGTGTATCTTTTTTGTTGCATCACTAAATTTCTGCCAAACTTCTTCTCTCATCTCCTTAGATACAGGACCAATATCTTCTTTCCAACTTTTATGTAATTCTTGTAACTCTTTAGCAGCATAATTCACATCAGGCTCATGTATTAAAGCTTCTGCTTTTTGGATAATTTTTAATTTTTCTTCTAAATTGTATTTAAAATCCAAATCACGTAAATCATTACTTAAATTTAAAAGATCATAAAAACGTTCTACATGGTGGTGGTATATTTTCCAAGTATCATTATAATAGGATTTTGGCACCGGACCAATAGCTCTCCATTCTTCTTGAATTTCCTTAAAATCATTGTACATCGTTTTAGCATCAGCCTCTTCAATTAATACTTTTAAACGATTTATTATTTCGTTTCTTTTATCTAAATTTTTATTTAGATTAGCATCTATTTCTTGATAGTATGCATCTCTTTTTTTCTTATATTCAGAGAGTAAAGTAGTGTATGTTGTTTTAAAAGGGCTAGAAAAGTTAAAATCAATAGAATTGCCTCCAGCCTCTAAAAATTCAGCTTTTTTTTCTGCTAATAAAGCGCCAAACTTTTTGTTAAACTCACTTTTAATAGCATCTACTCCTGATTTTATCGTTTGTATCGGGTGTTGGAACAATAACTCCTTTAAACTATCTATTAATTCTTCTAAATTTTTAGTTGAATAGTCTACTTCTTCTGGAGCTTTATCATCAGTAGTTTTCTTTCCAGCAATGTCATTTAAAGTTGCATCTAGCGCTTTTGTATCGCTATCTGTTGCTTTACTTACAGTACTTTCAACTTCTTTAGCTAAGTCTTCTCCACTATTAACACCCTCACTTTGAGGTATTTCTTCTTGATTATCTAACATATCTACAATGTTTAAGGTCTAACATATAACCGTATGGTTATATAGTCCTTAAAAATAAGAACATCTTACAGAAATCGCAAGTTTTATTTATAGCTAATTCTTATTCTGGTATTAGGAATTCCAAATTCTCCAAGACTCTTCTGCTTGCAATTCTAACATTTCATAACCATTTTTAATCGTTGCGCCTCTTTGTTTGCCTTCCTTAAGAAACTTGGTCATTTCTGGATTGTAAATCAAATCAAAAAGCAGATGTTTTTTTGTTATAAACTGATAAGGGATAGTAGGACTCTCATGAATATTTGGTGAAGTTCCTAGTGGAGTTGAATTTATAATAACCGTATACATTGCAATAGTCTGCGCTGTAATATCAGCGTAAGAAATTTCTGATTGATCTTTCGGATTTCTAGACACAAATTTATAATCAATATTTTGAAGTTCTAAAGCAAAGGCTATTGCTTTTGATGCTCCTCCAGTACCTAAGATTAATGCTTTTTTATGGTGTTTTTTTAATAAGGGTTTTAATGAGTTTTCAAAACCAACCACATCAGAATTATACCCTTTTAAAAACCCCTCTTTTGTTATTTTTATGGTGTTTACTGCTCCAATTTTTTCTGCTTTTTCATCAATAGAATCTAAAAAAGGCATCACTTGTTCTTTATAGGGTATTGTTACATTAATCCCTTTAATCCCTGATTGTTGTGCTACTATTTTTGGGAAATCTGTAATCTCTGGGATATCAAAATTTACATACTCGTGATCTTGTAAATTCATTTTTTTAAATTTATCCGTAAAATATCCCCTAGAAAAAGAGTACGCTATTTGTTTTCCTAAAAGGCCAAAAGTTTTATTTCCTTCTTTTTTTTCCATAATAATCTATGATAAGAACAACACCTAAACCTAAGGCGATGTAAAATATTGCTAAAAATGTTTCTGTTTCGAATAGATCTGGCAGAAATCTATTATAATTCTCTACAATTTTATTGCCCTTTTTATCCAAAAGAAATACCATGTTTTCTTTTAAATAAATTGTTTCTTTCCATGGCCAAACAATCCCTAAAGAACCCGTTATAAAACCTATAATTAAAGCATTTACGATTTTATTATACTTACTAAGCACATATCCTAAAAGATGAGAAATAGATACTAAACCAAAGACAGATCCTGCAGTAAAAACTCCTAGTATTTTTAAATATTTAATTTTAATAGCATCTGACAACACTTCAAAATTACCAATAAATATATTAGTTATCACAGTAAATAAAACGTTTACAGAATCTACTAAAAGTAAGACATAGTTCCCTAAAAGAATTAGTATAAATGACCCTGACAAACCCGGTAAAGTCATTCCTGAAACTCCAATAATTCCACATAAAAACACGAACCATAAATTATCATTTTCTTTGGCAGGCTTTAAAAAACTTATGGCTAAGCCTAATGTAATTCCTATAATTAGAGCTATAAAACAAGTTCTATTCCATTTGCCAAAATCTTTACCTAGGTAGTAAATAGAACCTACAATCATTCCAAAAAACCAACTCCAAACAAACAATTCATAATGCTTTAGCAAGTAATCTAAGAGTAGTGAAACACTGAAATAACTAAAAATACTTCCACCCATTACCAATAAGATAAATTGGGCATTCGTATATTGTATAAAACGTTTAATATTTCCCCTAAATAGTAGTTTAAAAGCTTTTAAATTTATTTTTTGAAAAGAGTAAATAAGATCTTCATAAAAACCAAGTACATAAGAAACAGTTCCTCCAGACACCCCAGGTACTTTATTGGCAGCACCCATTGCTAATCCTTTAAAGAATAGCTTAGCTTTCTGCAGAAAAGTTCTTTGTTCTTGCATTTAGTTTTTTTGTGTGGCTAATTTTTCCATTCCTAAAATTAAAGCAAAGCCAATAAAAGCCAATAAAATTGCGAATAACAATTGCGCATCACCATCAAAATTAGAGGGTAAAACACTTTGTTGATTAAATGGTACTTGCGTTCCATGAGAATTTGTGCGCCAAGTAATTGTTTGTTTCCAAGGCCAAATTTTATTTAAAGAACCAATAATAAATCCTGATAAAACAGCTAGCGTATAATCTTTGTAATGATTAAATAACCATTTTAAAATTTTAGAGAATGACAACAAACCTATAACAGCTCCTAAACCCACTACTGCAATTGTTTTTAAATCTTTATCACTTACAGCAGATAAAATTGGTCTATAAGCACCTAGTAGTACCAAAATAAAAGCACCTGAAATACCTGGTAAAATCATTGCACAAATGGCTAAAGCACCAGCAATAAACATAAATAAAAGTGATGAATTTTCATTAACTAAAGGTTTTAATGTGGTAATGTAATAAGCTACAAAAGCCCCAATAATTAAAACTAAAACCGATATAAAGTTCCATTTTTTAATTTGTTTCGCGATGTAAATTATACTTGCCAATACTAAACCAAAGAAAAACGACCAAAGTAAAATAGGTTCATTTTCTAAAAGATATTTAATCACTTTTGCCAGCGATACCACACTTATAAATATCCCCATAAATAAGGCCAATAAAAAGTTACCATTCAACTTTTTCCAAGCTACTTTAAAACCTTCATTTCTTAACGTCTTAAAAAGCTCTAAATTAATTGTACTAATTGAGCCTAAAAGTTCTTCATAAATCCCAGAAATAAATGCAATTGTTCCTCCTGAAACACCAGGAACAACGTCTGCTGCACCCATTGCCATTCCTTTGAGACTTATAATAATGTAGTCTTTGATTTTTCTGCTCATTTTATAAAAATTTCTTTATAGAACGAATATAAAATTTTTTTAGAATATAAAGTATTTCATATTCAAGTATCTAAAAAAAGTTCTTATTTTAGTTGAAGAATCTATCGAAGAAGGGAAATCAATCTATAAAAGACAATAGAGCATTTTCGAATTAAAATATGCCTAAGATCAACATTTTATTTTTTCTTAATCTTTTTATCTTTGAGAATACTTAAAAAAAAATCATGAAAATTAAATCAATATTCTTAGCACTAACTGTTCTAACATTATTTTCTTGTAAATATGAAAGAAAAAAAACTACGGATAAAAAAATGCCTATTGCAGAAAATGTAAAAGGACAAACTGAATTAGAAATTACACCAATAAGTCATGCAACTACAGTTTTGGAATTCGATAAAACTGTTATTTATTTAGATCCAATAGGTGGTGCAGAAGTTTTTGCTTCTTTTGAAGACCCACATTATATTTTGATCACTGATATTCATGGTGATCATATGAATTTAAAAACCTTGAATGCCTTAGCTTTAGAAAATACTATAATTATTGCTCCTGAAGCAGTAGCTAAAAAAATTAGTACTGTAAAAGCGAAAAAGATTGTGGTAATGAATAATGGCGAAAAAAAACCTTTCTCTAATTTTGATATTGAAGCGATACCAATGTACAATTTAAGAGAAGAAGCCCTAAAGTTTCATCGTAAAGGAAGAGGAAATGGCTATGTGTTAACCGTTGATGAAAAAAGAATTTATTTTTCTGGAGATACAGAAGATATTCCAGAAATGAGAAATTTAAAAAACATCGACAAAGCATTTGTATGCATGAATTTACCCTATACAATGCCAGTTGAGAATGCAGCTAGTGGAGTATTGGCATTTAAACCAAACCAAGTATATCCTTATCATTACAGAGGTACAGAAGGTTTAAGTGATATAAGCAAATTTAAAGAATTGGTAAACAATGAAAATAAAGAAATTGAAGTGGTACAGTTAGATTGGTACCCCAATAGAAAATAATAACTATCTAAACTATATAAAATTATGAAAAAATTAAGTCTATTAATTTTACTTTTTGCACTTACAATATCTTGTAAAAAAGTTCAAGAAAAAAAAGAATTAAATGAGAATACTAAAAAAGTTACTGAAATAACTATTGAAAAATTAACGAACTCTCCTTCTTATAAAGAAGCATTGTTACAATTAAAAGAACCTAATAACACTAAAAACATAAAAAATGGAGCTGTAGATTTTAAGTTTGAAGTAAACAATTATAAGTTAGGTGCCCAAACCGATAGTCCTAATGCAAATATTTTAGCAAATTCAGGAAAGGGTCAGCATATTCATTTTATTCTAAATAATGAACCTTACTCTGCACATTATACATCTAATTTTACAAAAGAATTACCAAGTGGTGTTCATCATTTAGTTGCTTTCTTAAGTCGTTCTTACCATGAATCTGTTAAAAACGAAAAATCTGTAGTTTTCAAGAAATTTGAAGTTGGTGAAAATCCAAAAGACACTATTGGTATAAATGAAAGTGCTCCAACATTAATTTATAGCAGACCAAAAGGAACTTATAAAGGGAAAGACGCAGACGCTTTATTACTAGATTTTTTTGTTTTAAACACTACACTTTCTGTAAATGGAAATAAAGTAAAAGCAACAATTAATGGAAAAGAATTTATGATTACTGAATGGAAGCCTCAGATTATTAAAGGATTACCAAAAGGAGAAATTACTATAGAATTAGAACTTATAGATGCAAATGGCAATTTTATTGATGGCCCTTTTAACAAAGTAAAAAGAACAGTAACTTTAGAAGACTAAACACCTTATAAAAAAGTAATAAGAAACGTCTAATTTCAGTATAAATATTTTCAGACATGCAAGTATTGTTGTTGAAGATCTAGATAATTTTAAATAACAACCTTCAATAACTGCTATTGTTAGAAATGGTTGTATAGAAATTATGGAAAAATAATTGAATCCAATTAAATTATAAAATAGCCACTATTTCTAGTGGCTATTTTTGTTTGTTGAAAAATAAAATAAATTAATACTTCAAATCTATTTTGGCTCTTACATCATCCAAAATTTTTATTAGTTTTCTAGAAAAATTAAAAGACATTACAGTACTTTCTTTTTTGTCCTCTCTTAATAGTTGACTAAAATGATCTGCTTCAAAATTATAACCAATACTCTTATAATTAAAATCTAAAGTTTCTGAATTGTTATCTTGAATTACGGTTACAGTAGAAGGTTCATGAAATCTGGTATTAATAATCACTTTCGCTTTTTCAAAAGTAAAAATAGCTTCAGTTGACGTTTCTTCTAACAAGGTACTTTTTAAATACGCTTTGGATTTATCGTAATTAAAAACCATATCACAAGATGCATCTGCTCCATTTTCAAAAAACTGAGCTTTCGCATTTATTTTATTGGGAATACCTAATGTACTTAAGGCAACAAATATTGGGTATATACCAATATCTAATAAAGAACCACCACCTACTTCTTTTTTAAAAAGTCTACTCTCTGTGTCATAAGTGGTAAAAAATCCAAAATCAGCTTTTAAATCAATTAAATGTCCATACTTTTTTGTTTCATAGATATCCAATACAAATCTATATTGAGGTAAAAAGTAGGTCCAAAGAGCTTCCATCAATAAAACATTATTTTTTTTTGCAGTAGCTATCATTTCATTTACCTCTACTAAATTCATGGCAAACGGTTTTTCGCATAAAACTGCCTTTTTATGCTCTAAACACAAAATAGAATGTTCTTTATGAAAACTATGCGGAGTAGCTATGTAAACTGCATCAACATTTGGGTCTTGAGCTAATTTATGGTAAGAATCATAAGCCTGATCTACATTAAACTTTTTTGCAAATGTAGTTGCCCTTTCTTTACTTCTAGAGGCTACAGCGACAAGATTTACATTGCCTAAATTGACTAAATCTGTTGCAAATTTGTCAGCAATTTTACCTAAACCAATAATTCCCCAATTAATAATTCCATTCTTATTCATTATCTTTATGTAAGTTTTAATTTATATTTAGATAATTTCTCTATTATAATAGCTATTCCCATCACTAAAACACAACCTAATAAATTCAACCACAAGTAGGGCAACCAATCCATCAGAAAAACAAAAATTATAAGCGCTTGTGTGATTAATGCTGCAATAAAAACAGCATTCCCTTTTACAAATTTTATAAAAAATGCCAATAAAAAAATACCTAATACATTTCCATAAAATATAGAGCCTATTATATTTACTAACTGAATTAAATTATCGAATAAATTTGCAACACATGCAACAGAGATTGCTATAATACCCCAAATTAGAGTAAACCATTTTGATGCTTTTACATAATGTGCTTCCTCTTTGATCTCTTTTGTGTTTCTTTTATAAAGATCTATAACTGTGGTGCTTGCTAAAGCATTTAGCTCTGACGCTGTAGAAGACATTGCTGCAGATAGAATAACTGCCAACAATAAACCAATTAAGCCTCTTGGAAGATTGTTTAAGATAAAATGAATAAACACATAGTCTTTATCATTTGATTCTATTTTTTTAAAGTCTTTTTGTGCATTTAAAGCCGTTACAATTTTTTTTCCTTCCTCTCTTAATTGCATATCTTGAGCAGTAAGAGCGCTTATTTTTTGACGTTCATTTTCTTGAATGCCGTCTATAAGCAAGGTTCTCTTTTGTGCATTTATTTTAGAATGTTTTGCCTCTAGTTTTTCGTACGCTGTTTTAAATGAAGAATTGTGAATAGCTTCATTAACTTTAGGGTTAAAATTTAATGGAGAAGAATTAAATTGATAAAAAACAAAAACCATTACCCCAATAAAGAGAATAAAAAATTGCATTGGCACTTTTAAAAGACCATTAAAAATAAGTCCTAATTGACTTTGCCTTAATGATTTTCCTGAAAGGTAACGTTGAACTTGACTTTGATCTGTACCAAAGTAAGAAAGCATTAAAAATGTACCTCCTAAAACCCCTGTCCATACTGTATACCTATTGTCTAAATCAAACGAAAAATCCAATACTTTCATTTTACCACTTGCCCCTGCAATATCTAATGCGTTTGCAAAAGAAATAGTACTAGGAAGCTGATTTACAATCATAAAAAAAGCAACAAGCATTCCTAAAAAAATAATAATCATTTGCTGTTTTTGTGTAACATTTACGGCTCTAGTACCTCCTGAAACGGTATAAATAATAACCAAAAAACCAATGATAATATTTAAAATAAGTAAATCCCAACCTAAAACTGCAGAGAGTATAATTGCAGGTGCAAAAATAGTTATTCCTGCTGCCAAGCCTCTTTGTACTAAAAATAAAATTGCTGCGAGACTTCTTGTTTTTAAATTAAATCTACCCTCTAGAAATTCATAAGCCGTATATACATTTAACTTATGATAAATAGGAATAAAAACAGCACATATGATGATCATAGCAATTGGCAACCCAAAATAAAATTGCACAAATCCCATACCACTGTGAAAAGCTTGTCCTGGTGTGGATAAAAATGTAATAGCACTTGCTTGTGTTGCCATTACAGAAAGTCCAATAGTCCACCATTTGGCATCATTACCTCCTTTAATATAATCGTTTACATTATTGTTTTTTCTAGTTACATAAGTGCCATAAGCAACAATAAAGAAAAGTGTTATTGATAATATTATCCAATCAATAAAATGTAATTTACTGGTTATCTCCATACACTACTTTGTAAAATACTGGGTAATACAATAAAAAAGAATTACATAAATTATGTTTGCAACTATAACGATGGTATACGTTTTTTTCCATTTGTAATTTTGTTTTGGTGCTCCTTCCATAGTCACTATTATTTATGTTCAGCAGATAAAAGATTTGCAAATAATTTATAGGCTCCAGAGACACCAGCTGGTAGTTCTCTAAAAAAACTTAGTCCTGTGTAGATGTAATTCCCTTTGCCGTATTTAGCCACTAAAAGACTTCCTAATTTAAGGGTTTCTCCTTTATCTTTCATGGCTAACAAAGGGGTATACTGGTCACTCCAAACATTTGGAAAGTACAAGCCTCTTTCTTGCAGCCATCCTTTAAAATCATTTTCAGTTATTACATTTGGTTCATTTAAAATAGGATGATTTGGAGCTAAAATAGTAACTTCGGATGCTTCATCAGTTACTCGATCTCTTGAGAGTTTTAATGGATAAGGCGCTTGTACATCTACACCTCTACTAGTATTGTATTGTACAACTAAATTCCCACCCTCTTTTACATATGCTACTAAATGTTTTTGTTTAAATTTTAATTTATCAACCACGTTATAAGCTCTAATCCCCAACACA
This sequence comes from uncultured Polaribacter sp., assembly GCA_938084845.1. Taxonomy (GTDB): domain Bacteria; phylum Bacteroidota; class Bacteroidia; order Flavobacteriales; family Flavobacteriaceae; genus Polaribacter. The sequence continues at coordinate 26,818 of CALKEB010000008.1, forward strand.
ACCGCATCAAATTTTTGCAAATTTTCTAGATTTATCTCTTCTGGCTGAAGTAAGAACACATTATAACCGATTTGACGTAAACTTTCAGGAATTTCATCTCCTGCTCCTTTGATGTAACCAATGTTTGTGCCTTTCTTCTTAATTTCTAAACGAACAACTTTTGCCTCAGCATTTTTTAAAACTGTCTGTTTAGGAATGTGGTTGTAATTAATTTCAATCAACTCTTTTGTATATTTTTTCTCTTTAGAAATAGCTATTGCTTTTAACATTCCTTCAGATTCATTTTTAGAAGGAGAAACTAAAAAGGCTACTTTTTCTTTATCATTTTTTTGTGCAATACTAAATGGAATTTTAGAAGGTGAAACTTGCCATCCTTCAGGTGCTTCTAAAGACACCTCTCCTGTAACAAAATTGGTTCCAGCTTTCACTTCTACCCAAACTTGTTTCGCAATAGTGTCAGAGAATAGGAGCACTTTATCCATTAATTTAGTAGTTACCCTCGGTACAATTTCAAAAGGAGCATAAATTTCTCCCTTATCACTTTCTGCATAACGTCTAACCACATTTTTAGTAAAAGTTATAGGCGTGTAATTGAGTACTAAATTAAAAGTAACAGTAACTGCTCTTGGTGTTTCTGGCAAGCCTATTAGAGTTTGGTTTTTAACATTGTACATCCCTAAAGAGGGTTTTTCTTTTAACCAATAAGGCGCTGTATAATTTACATTTTCTAGTATAATAGTTTCTTTAAAGGTTTGCTTAATATTTTCATTTAAAGAGAGTCCCTTATATATTTTTGAGGACGTTGTATTAGGCTGAATAGATATTAATTCGATTGGAAAACTACTTCTATTGATTAACTCGAAATTAATAACAATTTCTGAGTTTGGAACTGAAGTAGATGATATCGCTGAGGCCTCTATATACAAACCTAAACAAGCTTCAATAATAGTTTTTATTTCTTTAGTTTTTACACTTCTCCAGTGGTCATCTTTCAATTCTTTAATGAAAAGGTAGGCTTCTAAAAGTTGTGCAATATGTTGAGATGGATTATTAAAATTAAAGTTTTCTTCGATCTCATAGAGTATATTCCCTACTTCTCCTCCACCTTCAATACGATTCCATGTGGTATTAATTCCAGAAAAAAGGTTGTTTTTATCTTTAGGCTCTTCTCCTTTTAAAAAAGAGAGGTACTCTGGTTGGGAACCTCTGGTTGTTAATCTACCAAAACCTTGACAAAGGTGTTGACTACTAGCCAGTGCAGCAATTTCATTATTAGAAACTCCTTTTAGAGGATAATACACACCAACATCTATTTTTGTGAAATTTTTTAAAGATTCTTCAAATTGTTGGTATGAACTATAAAACCAAGAAGAAGTATTAAAAAACAAACGTATAGGCTTCCAAGTTGAAGTGTACTGTAATTGTTCAGAAAACTGTGTTTCGTCATCCACAAGATCAAAAGCTTCTGTACTTAACATCGCAGAACTTGTGTGGTGCCCATGTGTTGTTCCTGGAGTTCTATGATCAAATCTATTGATAATTACATCAGGTTTAAAAGTTCTTATTGCCCAAACAACATCACTCAAAACTTCATCTTTGTTCCAAATTTCTAGCGTTTCATCTGGATGTTTAGAATATCCAAAATCATTGGCTCTTGTGAATAATTGTTCTCCTCCATCAATTTTTCTTGCTGCTAATAATTCTTGTGTTCTAATGACACCAAGTAATTCTCTAATTTCTGATCCTATTAAATTTTGCCCTCCATCACCTCTTGTTAAAGACAAATACCCTGTTCTTGCTTTAACTTTATTGGATAAATAAGATAGCAACCGTGTATTTTCATCATCTGGGTGTGCAGCAATGTATAGTGCTGTCCCTAAAAAATTTAATTTCTGAATTTTTTCAAAAATTTCAGAAGCAGTTAATTTTGAAGGTTCTTGAGAAGATGTTGGGGTATATATCAGTAAAAAAGCTGAAATAAAAAGGAGTAAATTCTTCATTTTTTAAAGTTGATTACTCACAAATATACCTTTTTTTATTAGTACTAAAATGAGCATTTTTAAAATTACGCTATTTTTAAAAATAAAAAGAAAATGCTCATAACCTGTTAATAAAATAATTTTAAAAGTCGCTTTTTAAGATTATATTTGTAAATCAAATTAAGAAAAATAATCAATGAAATTTATTGTATCAAGTTCGCAACTTTTAAGACAACTTCAAGTTTTAGGAGGCGTTATAAATAGCAACAACACCTTACCAATTTTAGACAACTTTTTATTTGAATTATCTGAAAATCAGCTAAAAATTTCAGCTTCAGATTTGGAAACAACAATGAGTTCTGTTGTAGATGTAGAAAGTGATAGTTCTGGTGCCATTGCTGTTTCTGCTCGTCTTTTGCTAGATACTTTAAAAACTTTTCCAGACCAACCATTAACGTTTAAGACAGAGGGTGATAACAAAATAGAAATTATCTCTGACCAAGGTAAATATGACATGGCTTATTTTGGAGGAGATGAGTTTCCAAAAGCAATTTCATTACCAAGCCCTAGTAAAACAATTGTACCTGCACATGTTTTAGGTACTGCTATTTCTAAGACAATTTTTGCTGCTGGTAATGATGACTTAAGACCTGTAATGAGTGGTGTATTTTTTCAATTTAGTTCACAAAGCTTAACATTTGTGGCCACTGATGCACACAAATTAGTAAAATATTCTAGAACCGATGTAACTGCAGATCAGTCTGCTGAATTTATAATGCCCAAAAAACCACTTAACTTATTAAAAGGTATTTTAGGAGGGTCCGAAAGTGAAGTAGCTATTGAGTATAATGATGCAAATGCTAAATTTACATTTGACAATACTGTTTTGGTGTGTAGACTAATTGACGGAAAATACCCTAATTATGAAGCGGTAATACCGAAAGAAAATCCAAACAAATTAACTGTAGATAGAGCTTCTTTTTTAAACTCTGTAAGACGTGTTTCTATTTTTTCTAGTAAAACCACGCATCAAATTCGTTTAAAAATGGCGGGTACAGAATTAAATATCTCAGCAGAAGATCTGGACTTTTCTAACAAAGCAGATGAGCGTTTAAGCTGTGATTATCAAGGAGACGATATGCAAATAGGCTTTAATTCACGTTTTTTAAGTGAGATGTTAAATAACTTAAATTCCAATGAGGTTTTAATTGAAATGTCTTTACCCAACAGAGCAGGAATTTTAACCCCTATAGACGGAACAGAAGAAGGCGAACAAGTAACGATGCTTGTGATGCCAGTAATGCTAAATAACTAATTTTAAATTATTTAATTTAAAATTTCAAAATAAATAAACCGCAATTAATCCTGATTAAAACTCAGAATTAATTGTGGTTTTTTCTTTACATTTACCTCCATGAATTTTTTAGCGCACCTTTTTCTGTCAGAAAATAACACCAACATAATGATTGGTAATTTTATTGCAGATCACATCAAAGGAAATCAATTTTCACATTTTGATGAAGAAATTCAGCAAGGCATTCTTTTACATAGAGAAATCGATACATTTACGGATGCACACCCAATTGTCAGAAAAAGTAAGAGAAGATTGCATAAAAGATATGGACACTATGGTGGCGTTATTATAGATATTTTTTACGATTACTTTTTGGCAAAAAACTGGATCCAATACTCAGAAATTCCCTTAGCACTTTTTACGAGTGCTATTTACAAGTTGTTTCAAAATAAATCTAGTGAATTACCGTTGAAATCTCAAAATTTCATCAACTATATGATAGAATATAACATTCTATACAACTATCAATTTAAAAAGGGTATTGCAAAGGTTTTAAATGGTATGAACCAAAGAACCAAGGGGAAATCTCAAATGAATTTGGCTATCGAAGATTTAGAGCTACTTCAATCAGAGTTAGAAGATGATTTTACACTATTCTTTAGAGATTTACAGGTATTTACGAAAACCAAATTAAAAGAAATTAAATCTAAATGATAAAATATTTATTTTACCTGTGTTGTTGTATAGCCGTCTTAAATTCATGTAATAAAAAACTAGAACTAGGTTTAATTACAAAAAAAGCAATGGTTGTATCAGCTAGAGTTGAGGCTTCAGAAATTGGTGCTGCAATTTTGAAAAAAGGGGGGAATGCCTATGATGTCATGGTTGCTACTCATTTTGCATTAGCTGTGGTACACCCTGTTGCTGGTAATATTGGTGGTGGTGGTTTTATGGTATATAGAAATAATGACGGAACAAAAGGGGCGTTAGATTTTAGAGAAAAAGCACCAATTACAGCGCATAAAGACATGTATTTAGATTCTTTAGGCAATTTTATAAAAAATAAAAGTGTTCTGGGTGCACATGCAGTTGGCATACCAGGCTCTGTTGCTGGAGTAGTTGAAGTGCATCAAAAACTGGGCAGTTTGCCCTTTTCTGAGCTGGTTCAACCAGCCATTGATTTAGCAAAAAACGGAATACTAATTACAGAAAAACAAGCCAACGATTTAAATAACGCCACAGCTCGTTTTAGAAAAGTAAACAATTATAAAACGGTATTTGATAAAGAGTGGAAAGCAGATGATGTTCTTATTCAAAATGATTTGGCACAAACTTTAGAACGAATTCGCGATTTTGGAAGAGACGGATTTTACAAAGGAAAAACTGCTGAATTATTTGTGAACTATATTACAGAATTAGGAGGTATCATTACATATAAAGATTTAGAGAAGTATGAGGCAATTTGGAGAAAACCCATAGAATTTACTTATAAAAATCACAATATTATTTCCATGACTTTACCTGCAAGTGGAGGTATTTGTTTGGCTCAAATCCTAAAATCAATAGCTCCTTATGATCTTTCTAAAATAAAACACAATTCAACAGAATACATACAGCTATTAACAGAAGCAGAAAGACGTGCTTATGCAGATAGAGCTCACTATCTAGGTGATATCGATTTTGTAGATGTACCTTTAGACAGCCTTATAAGTCCGGCTTACATAAATAAGAGAATGAGTGATTTTTCTTGGGATAAAGCTACACCTTCAACTACAGTTTCACATGGTAAAATTCTTGGTTATGAAAGTGATGAAACCACACATTACTCTATTGTGGATCAATTTGGAAATGCAGTTGCAGTAACTACAACACTAAATACTGGTTATGGATCTAAAGTTTTGGTAAAGGGTGCTGGTTTTTTTCTTAACAATGAAATGGATGATTTTTCTAGTAAACCTGGTGTACCGAATGTTTATGGTTTGGTAGGTTCTAAAGCAAATGCAATCGCACCAGAAAAACGCATGTTAAGCTCAATGACACCAACCATAATAGAAAAGGATGGAAAGCTCAAAATGGTTGTAGGAACTCCTGGAGGTTCTACAATTATAACCTCTGTGTTACAAAATATAATCAATGTGGTAGATTACAATATGGGTATGCAAGCATCTGTAAATCAACCACGTTTTCATCATCAATGGTTGCCAGATGTTATTCGAATGGAACCAAATGGATTTAATCACAATACAAAAACAAATCTCAACAATTTAGGGTACGATATTTTAGAAAGAAACTCATTAATCATAGGTAGAGTCGATGCAATTTTAGTGTTACCCAATGGAAAATTAGAAGCAGGTGCTGATAAAAGAGGTGATGATGCAGCAGTCGGGTTTTAAATCATCTATAATGGAAAAAATACCATTTATTCTTGCAATTACTATTCTATTTATGAATTGCAAAAGCGAGGATTTTACAATAACAAATGTAAAAGAATACAATCTTAGGTTTCCTAAGACAACTTTTGAATTTCCAATTTTAAATGGAACAAAGAATATTACAGATAGTGTAAACAAGCAACTTATTAAATCGCTTTTTGACATAGATTTATATTCAGATTATGAAAAAGTATTTCAAAATGCTCGGTCAAATAAAGAAAATCGAATATACAACCTGACTTTTTTAAATTATGAAATAAACACCTTAAATGACCTACTATATTCAATTACTTTTTACACTGAAGGTTGTGGAGCTTATTGTGAAGAATATGAACAAAGTTTTAATTTTAATTTAGAGAATGGAAATAAAATAAACTTAGATTCTATATTTACTGTAATAGGAAAAAAGAAGTTTTTAAAAGAAATATCAAATCAAAAAAGCAAAAAAATTAATAGTTATATATCTAAGTTAAAGCAAGAACAAGTTTTAGAAAATGAACAAATAATCACAAATCAATCGATACAACTATATAGAACTTGCCTAAAGAGTTTACCTTTTACAACTTTAGAATATTTAGATATTAAAATAAAAAAAGATTCCATATTTTTAATATCAGACAGATGCTCAAATCATGCAATGAGAGCTCTTGATGATTTAGGAGATTATACATTTTCTTTTCATAAGTCTGATTTCAATATATTTTTGAATAAATATGGCAAAGAAATATTAACAAAAAGCTAATAAAATGATACAACCTTTCCACTTAGCAATTCCAGTTAAAAATTTAGAAAAATGTAGAACCTTTTATAGAGAGGTGTTGCAATGTGAAGAAGGCAGAACCACAGAGAATTGGGTAGATTTTAATTTTTTTGGACATCAACTGGTCATTCACCAAAAAGAGAACTTTAAACCACAACAAATTTCAAATCCTGTTGATGGTTTTGATGTTCCTGTACCTCACTTTGGTGTTGTACTATCTTGGGAAGATTGGCATACGTTAGCGAATAATTTAAAAGCAGCCAATACTAAATTTGAAATAGCACCATGTATCCGATTTAAAGGAAAAGTAGGAGAACAAACTACCATGTTCTTTAAAGATCCAGAAAATAATGCGTTAGAGTTTAAGGCCTTCCAAGATATTGGTCAATTATTTGCAAAATAAGATTTTTAGCAGCAAGTAGTTTTAGTTTGATTTTTGGTATATTTAAACATTAAATCAAACTAAAATATCATGAAAAAAATAATTCTTCTTTTTTCGTTATTCTTAACTTACATCAACTTTTCACAGGGAACTCGATTATTAAGGCAACCTACCCTATCTCATAACCAAGTAGTTTTTGTGCATGCCGCAGATTTGTGGAAAGGACCAATAAATGGTGGTAATGCAGTTAGGCTTACCAGTGATGAAGGGTATGAATCTAACCCTAAATTTTCTAAAGACGGTCAATGGATTGCTTTTACTGCCCAATATGATGGAAATACAGATGTATATGTAGTTTCTATAAATGGAGGTGAGCCTAAACGATTAACCTACCATTCTGCAACCGACATTGTGCAAGGCTGGACACCAGATGGCAAAATCTTATTCAGGTCTAACAGAGAAGGCAGACCAACACAAACCAACAAATTTTTTACGATTTCAACAAAAGGAGGATTACCAGAAGCATTTGAAATACCAAGAGCTGCCTTCGGAGAAATTTCTGAAAACAATAAATACATTGCCTACACCCCAATTACAAGTTGGGATGCAGAATGGAGAAACTATAGAGGTGGACAAGCTATGCCAATTTGGATAGTAAATTTAAAAACTAAAGAACTTATTAAAACGCCTCAATTAGATGGCGAAAGGCATGTAAATCCGGTTTGGTATAAAGGTGATGTCTATTACATTTCAGAAAGAGATTATACCGCAAATATTTGGTCTTATAACATAAAAACAAAAAAAGAAACACAAATAACTTTCCATAAAAAGTTTGATGTTAAAAACATTGATGCCAATAAAAATGGAATTGTGTATGAACAAGCAGGTTTTCTGCACATGTTAAACCCAGAAACCAAAGAAACCAATCAAATTGTTATTGATGTTAAAGGGGATTTGAATTATTCGAGAACAAGATGGATGAATGTTACTGGTAGAAATTTAACAAATCCCAATCTATCTCCAAATGGTAGAAGAGCTATTTTTGAGTATAGAGGAGAAATTTTTTCAGTCCCTAAAGAAAATGGAACTTGGAGAAACTTAACACAGTCGTCTGGCGTTGCAGATCGCTCACCTATTTGGTCTCCAATAGGGAATCAAGTTGCTTGGTTTTCTGATAAAAATGGTGAATATGAATTGGTCATAGCAGATCAGAATGGAGCTAATCAAGAGTTTATTAAACTACCAAATCCTACTTTTTATTTCCAACCCGATTGGTCACCTAATGGAAAATATATTGCATATACAGATACCAATTTTGTAATTTGGATTATTAACCTAGAGACTAAAAAGGTTACGAAAGCAGATGCTGATGGATTTGCACATCCAGATAGAAGCATGAACCCAAAATTTTCTCCTGATAGTGATTGGATTGTGTATGCAAAACAAAACAGTACTAGTTTTAAATCAATTTATGCCTACCAAATAAGTACGCAAAAAATTGTTCAGATTACTGATCGAATTGCTGATGCAATTTCACCTGTTTGGGATGCTTCAGGTAAATACATTTACACCTTAGCTAGTACAGATTATGGGTTGCAAACAGGTTGGTTAGACATGTCTTCGTACGATCCTAGTGTAACAAGAACCTTATATGCAATTGTTTTAGATTCAAAAGACAAAGCTCCAAACTTGCCAAAAACAGATGAAGAAAACAAAGTAAAACTAGAGAATACTCCTTCAAAAAAGAAAGACACGAAAGAAAAAACTATTGCAAAAACCAGTGTTGATGAAAATGGAATTTTTGATAGAGCTGTAGCTTTAGATTTACCTGCTAGCAACTATGTAGGCCTTTTAAAAGGACCTAAAAATAAAGTTTTTGTGGCAGAATCAAAGCCAAATTCTAGAGGATTAACCTTACATAATTATGATGTTACCAAAGAAAAACCAACAACTTTTGCAACTGGTGTTTCTTCTATGACTGCTTCTAGTGACGGAAATTCGATATTATTATCCAAAGGAAGTAGCTGGAGCATCAACAAAGCAACCGCAGCCAAAGCAGGAAAAGAAAATTTAAAAACCAACTTAAAAATTAAAGTAGACCCTAAAGCAGAAGCACATCAAATTTTTAAAGAGGGGTGGCGATTTATGAGAGATTTTCTTTACGTAGATAATGTACATGGAGCACCTTGGAATGCTATTTATGACTGGTATTCTCCTTGGATAAATGATGTTAGGCACAGAACCGATTTAAATTATGTTGTAGATATTATGAGTGGAGAAGTTGCCATTGGTCATTCTTATGTTTCTGGAGGAGATTTACCAAAACTTAATCGAGTAAATGTTGGTTTACTTGGTGCCGATTTAGAAAAAGACAAAGGATATTATCGTTTTAAAAAAATCTACAAAGGTGAACGTTGGAATCCAACAATTCCTGCTCCATTAGGTTTACCTGGTATCAATGTGAATAAAGGTGATTATCTATTGGCCATTAATGGTGTTGCACTTACATCAGATATGAACCCCTACCAAATCTTAGAGCAGACTGCAGGAAGAGAAATCTATATAAAAGTAAATGATAAAGCATCTCAAAAAGAGGCTAGATCCATTTTAATTACCCCAACTTCAAGTGAACGTGGTTTACGAAATATTGATTGGATTGAAGCCAACCGAAAAAAAGTAGACGAATTATCAAATGGAAAATTGGCCTATGTATATGTACCTAATACAAGCAATCCTGGGTTTACCTCTTTTAACAGATATTATTTTTCGCAACAAGATAAAAAAGGAGTTGTTATAGATGAAAGAAATAACGGAGGAGGTTCTGCTGCTGATTATATGATAGATATCATGTCTAGAGAAGTTGTTGGATATTTTAATAGTAAATCGGAAAGTAGAACTCCTTGGACAACCCCAATGGCTGGAATTTGGGGGCCAAAAGTGATGATTATTAATGAAAGAGCTGGTTCTGGAGGAGATTTATTACCCTATATGTTTAAAGTGAAAAATTTGGGAACCTTAGTAGGTACAAAAACCTGGGGAGGTTTAGTGGGTACTTGGGATACTCCTAGATTTATAGATGGAGGTAGAATGGTAGCTCCAAGAGGTGGTTTTTATGATGTAAATGGCAATTGGGCAGTAGAAGGAGAAGGTGTTGCACCAGATATCGAGGTGCATCAAACCCCTAAAGAGGTTTTATTGGGGAAAGATCCTCAATTAGAAAAAGCAGTTGCAGAAGCATTGCGTTTGTTAAAAAATAATCCTTTTACGCTACAACCAGAGCCAAAAGCACCTATTCGATCTAAAAGACCAAAAGGGTATCAAAAAGACAATTAATCCATAGAAAATAATTCCCACTTTTGTGGGAATTATCATTTAAATTCGTTTATTTTTCATTGAAAATTATAGAAACTCATATTGCTTTACACTTAGAGAAACCTATTCGTTTTCAAGAGTATGGGATGGGTATTTTTAAAACAATTCCCACAAAATCGGGTATTAAAAAAGCCATCAAAAAACACTTAATCTTAATTGATGACAACCCTGCAACTACTGCAACATTCATTTCCGGTGGCGAAAAAATTGTTTTACTAGAAGGCAACAATCAGCAAAAGTTTAATAACTTAAAATTAGATCTAGACGTTGTATTTGAAGATGATTTTTTGGCTGTTATTTATAAACCTGCAGGCATTGTAATTAGCGGAAATAAATTTGTAACGATTGCAAATGCTTTAACTCAAAACTTACAGAAAAGTAAGCAATTAGATGCTGTAAAACCACAACCTATTCACAGATTAGATTACCCAACTTCAGGAGTGCTTTTAGTAGGTAAAACAAGTGCTGCTATTTTAAAACTTAGCGAATTATTTCAAAACAAAGAAATTCAGAAAACCTACTATGCAATTTCTATTGGAAAAATGGAATCTAGTGGTTTTATTCATACTCCGATTGACAACAAAGAGGCTTTTACTGCTTTTAAAATTATAAGTAGTGTAAAATCTGAGCGGTTTAAGTATCTTAATTTGCTAGAATTATTTCCAAAAACAGGAAGAAAACATCAATTAAGAAAACATTTATTATCCTTAGAAAATCCTATTTTAGGTGACAAAGAATATTATTTAGAAGATAAAATTTTAAATGGAAAAGGATTGTATTTACATGCTGCATCGCTTGAATTTGTGCATCCTTTCACAAATGCTTACCTTAAAATTCAGAAAGAAGTTCCCAATAAATTTACATCTATATTCCCTAACTTCTCCCTAAAACAAAAAAATTAATGTTACAAATTAGACCAAATTGTGAACACTGCAACAAAGCACTTCCAAATACTTCTACAGAAGCTATGATCTGTTCTTTTGATTGTACCTACTGTAAACAATGTGCTTTAATCGTTTTTGAAAATGTTTGCCCAAACTGTAATGGAAATTTTGTGGAACGCCCAATTCGTCCTCATAAACTATTAAAGAAACATCCTGCATCTACTAAGCAAATTTTTATACCTAAAAATTTAGAAGAGGTTAAAAAGAATCAAAATTCCATAAAAATCATTCCTCCTGCGAAGCGATAATAGTGCCTCTAGATGTAGCAAACATTAATCGCAGTAAAACAATTCACTTGTTATTTTAAATTAATAAATTTGTCTTCGACACTATGCAACAACTCTATGAAGAAATTTTTTAAAATTTTAGCCATACTCTTAACTTTACTCATTGGTATTCTAGCCATCTATTATTTTGCAAATAATGAAGAATTGCCTCAAGGAAAAAAAGGAAAAGAGGCAGAAGCTTTAGCACATAAAATGTTTGAAGCCATACATCATGAAGCTTTTAAAAATACCGAAATCATTGAATGGAATTTTAGAAATGCGCATTTCTACAAATGGTACAAACAACAAAACAAGGTAGAAGTCTCTTGGAAAGAGAATCGCGTAATCCTAAACACTAAAAACATCACAAATTCTAAAGCTTTTGTAAATAGAAAAAAAACAGACGACATTTCATTGATTAAAAAAGCGGAAGCCTATTTTAATAATGATTCTTTTTGGATTGTTGCACCTTACAAAGTATTTGATGCTGGCACAGAAAGAAGCATTGTAAAGTATAAGGGTAAAGAAGCGTTGATGGTTACTTACACTGCTGGAGGGTCTACTCCTGGAGATTCTTATCTATGGTTTTTGGATGAAAATTACATACCAACCTCATTTAAAATGTGGACTTCCATAATTCCTATAGGTGGTGTCGATGCAACTTGGTCTAACTATACAACTACTGAAGCAGGAATACTACTACCAACAAACCATAGATTATCGCTATTTGGATTGGAAATTCCTTTAGGCAATGTAAAGGCTTATAATAAAAAAGCAAATAAACTAGCACATAAAATTCTAACTGCCATAAAACACGAAAATTATAAAAACACAACGTTTTTAGAATGGAGTTTTGGAGGGAAAAGAAGTTTTAAATGGAATAAAAAACTGCATGTTGTTGCTGTGTATTGGGACGATTTTAAGGTAATATTACATCCACAAGACCTCGATAAAAGTACGGTATACTTTAAAGAAGAAAAGCAAGAAGATACAGACGAAATGATTGTAAAAAGAGCTTGGGATATTTTTAATAATGACTCTTTTTGGTTGGTAGCACCTCATAAACTATTTGATGATGGAGTACTCAGAAACTTAGTCTCTGTAGATGGAGAAACGGGTTTAAAAGTAACGTATACTACAGGTGGCAGTACTCCTGGAGATAGTTATGTTTGGCTTTTAGATAAAAACTATGTACCTAAGAGTTATAAAATGTACTTAAAAAATGGGAGAATGAATGGCACCCCAGCAACTTGGGAACATTGGATTACAACAGAAAGTGGAACTTTATTACCCACAAACCATACTTTTTCTAATGGAGGGTCGTTATCTATGGGAGCAGTAAAAGCATACAACTAATGAGCAGTAAAATTATTGCAAACGGAATTTTAAGAGCTTTAGCTACTGTGCTAGGTATTTGTTTGTTATGTTATTTTTTATTCAAAATACAGTCTGTTATTCTATACCTTATAATTGCAGCTATTTTATCTTTAATTGGGCGTCCAATTATTATTTTTATTCGACGAAGATTAAAGTTTCCCAATACCATTGCAGTAGTAACTACCATGTTTCTTATGCTTAGCTTATTAACAGGTATTATCGTACTTTTTATTCCATTAATCATAGAACAAGGTAAAAATTTATCATTATTAGAAGTAGATGAATTACAAGCAAATATTCAAGATCTTTTTACACAAACTACAATTTATTTTTCATCAAAAGGCATTAATATTTTAGATGAATTAATGAATGTAGATTTTACCAATCAATTTAAAACAATCCCAGACCTTTTTAACGCTATTTTAGCGACACTAGGCAACTTAAGTGTTGGGCTTTTTTCTGTGTTATTCATTTGTTTTTTCCTTATGAAAGACAGCAGAATTTTAAAAAACGGGCTTTTAATGTTGGTTCCTAAAAAGAACGAAAATAGATTTTCGGACTCTTTAGAAGTCATTAATGATTTGCTCTCTAGATACTTTATTGGTTTAATTTTTCAAATTACAATCCTTTTTATTATTTATACAGTAGTATTACTGCTGTTTGGCATTTCTAACGCGGTTGTCATTGCTTTTTTATGTGCCTTATTAAACTTAATTCCTTATGTTGGTCCAATAATAGGAGCTTTACTTATGTTTACCTTATCTATGACTAGTAATATTGGGCAAGATTTTCAAGCTTATATTCTTCCTACATCCTTAAAAATCATGATTTGGTATTTCTTGGCACAATTACTAGATAATTTTGTTAGTCAACCTCTCATTTTTTCTAAAACTACAAAGTCGCATCCATTAGAGATTTTTTTAGCCATTATTATTGGAGGGTTGCTGTTTGGAGTAACAGGTATGATTACAGCTGTACCTATTTACACAGCATTAAAAGTTATTTTAAAAGAGTTTTTATCAGAAAACAAGATTGTAAAATCACTAACCAAAAATATTTAATTCGCTTTGAATTTAAAGCTCTTAGAAGACAACGTACAGCAGTATATTTCTGACAACCTAAAAACAGAAATAACCAAACTAATTTTAAAAGGCAGCCCCTTTAACGAAATAGCTATTCAAGATTTAGCGAATCAAATTAGTGCGAAACAAAAATCTGAAAAGAAGTTACCTACTTGGTTTTCCAATAAACACATGTACTACCCTAATAAAATTAGTATTGAGCAAACTTCTTCTGAAGTTACTGCACGTTACAAATCGAAACTTATAAAAGGAGATACCATCATAGATATTACAGGAGGTTTTGGCGTTGATTGCTTCTACTTTTCAAAAACGTTTAACGATGTTACACATTGTGAAATTAATGAATCATTATCTGAAATTGTTGCATACAACTATCAAAAATTAGGGGTAAATAATATTAAAACACATGCAGGAAATGGATTTGATTACTTAAAAAAAACGGCAACACATTTTGATTGTATTTATATAGATCCTTCTAGAAGAAGCGATGTAAAAGGAAAAGTTTTTTTGTTAAAAGATTGCTTGCCTTATGTACCCCCAAAACTAGACTTCTTTTTCTCTAAAGCACGTTCCATTATCATTAAAGTGTCTCCATTATTAGACATTTCTCAGACAATAGACGATTTAAAAAATGTAAAAGAGGTCCATATCGTTGCTGTTCATAACGAGGTGAAAGAAGTATTATATGTTTTAGAAAAAGATTTTGAAGGGCAAATCGAAATTAAAACGGTAAATTTTCACAAAGCAACTGTACAAGAATTAAACTTTTCTTTTCAAGAAGAAAAATATTCAAATTATGCCATGCCACTTGCCTATTTGTACGAACCCAATAGTGCAATTTTAAAATCTGGTTGTTTTCAACAAATTTCAGAAAAAACAAATACATTTAAATTACAACAACACTCGCATTTATTTACTTCAGAAACATACCTAGATTTTCCTGGCAGAAGGTTTAAAATTGAAGAAGTATTAAAGTATGACAAGAAAGCGTTAAAAAAATTAATACCCAACCAAAAAGCCAACTTTACCATCAGAAATTTCCCAAAAACAGTTGCGCAACTTCGAAAAGAAACTAAGATAAAAGACGGTGGCAGCACCTATGTTTTTTTTACCAAAAACAAAAAAAACAAACTAATTTGTATTGTTTGTAGTAAAGTTTAGGCAGTACCTAAAATAGACTGGTCTTCTTATTTAAAGCTTCTTAAAGTACTATTAATCCTTTTTATAGTTATACTTTTTCTGTAAGTTTGTACAGTCCGTTTTATCTAAAATCGCTATGCAATCAAGCTTATACCAGGGCCTAAAAATATCTGATACTACCCAGACTCAAGTCAACGATTTTTTAGTTACAGAGGCTCCCTTACAAATCAATATCAATAGCGAACCTTATACTGTAGTTATGAGAACACCTAATGAAGATTTTGAATTAATCAGAGGGTTACTTT
>CALKEB010000009.1 GCA_938084845.1 uncultured Polaribacter sp.
GAAGAAGGAGAAGCAAAACGTTTAAAAGAATTCCAATTTGTTTCTGCTTGGGAATATAAAGGAGAACCTAAAGATGCTGTTTTACACAAAGAGCCTTTAGAGTATGAGAATATAGAAGTAAAAGAAAGAAGTTATAAATAAAAAAGATAGCAATGAATTTAACACTTAAAATTTGGCGTCAAAAAGATGCTTCAACCAAAGGTAAAATGGTTGATTATAAAGTTACTGAAATTTCAGAACACATGTCTTTTTTAGAAATGATGGATGTTTTAAATGAACAATTGGTAAACTCTGGTGAAGAACCTGTTGCTTTTGACCATGATTGTAGAGAAGGTATCTGTGGTATGTGCTCTATGTATATTAATGGTGAGGCACATGGACCTGATCGAGGTGTTACTACCTGCCAATTACACATGCGTATGTTTAAAGATGGTGACACTATTACTATAGAACCTTGGAGAGCTGCAGCATTTCCTGTAATCAAAGATTTAGCAGTAGATCGTTCTGCTTTTGATAGAATACAACATGCAGGAGGTTACATTTCTGTAAATACCTCTGGTAATACACAAGATGCAAATGCAATACCAATTAAAAAGGAAGCAGCAGATACAGCAATGGACGCAGCAACCTGTATTGGTTGTGGTGCATGTGTAGCTACTTGTAAAAATAGTTCTGCAATGTTATTTGTTGGTGCAAAAGTATCTCAATATGCTTTATTACCACAGGGACAAGTAGAAGCAGCAGATAGAGTTAGAAATATGGTAGCACAAATGGACTTAGAAGGATTTGGAAACTGTACAAATACAGGTGCATGTGAAGTGGAGTGCCCTAAAGGAATTTCTTTAGACAATATTGCAAGAATGAATAGAGAATTAATGAAAGCCTCAGTTTAAGAACAAGGTTATCAATTCATTTAAATTTCTAAATTTTTAGAAAAATAATCTAATAAACCCAAAATGATTTTTCATTTTGGGTTTTGTTTTATTGCTAAAAAAAATCTTCAAAGAATTCCTTAGGTGTTATATTAAGCTTATCTGCTATTTTCTTTAAAACTAATTGCCTTGTACTAAGAGAAATCAATAACCCATTAAAACTAATTATAAAAAATTAAGATGCTAATTTTTAAAAGAATACGTCTTTAAACGATCATTGTTTGAGAGTACTAGCAACAAGCTCTTGTTTTTCATTTTGACAACTGCAGTTTCTTTTATTTGATTATGAAAAGGTTGAATACCATATTTAGAAACAGGTTCTACATTCTTTACATCACTCATAAAATAGCCTTTTAAGGCTGTATAACCACCATGATAGGTATTTACCTTTAAAGAATTACCGGATATTAATAATTGATTTTTATTGTGAATTGTAACTTTTGTAAAAGAGGTAATAGGCCCCATTTGTAAACTGGCCTCAAAAGGTACAAAGTCACTAAATTTTCCATTGTTATTTTCTAAGTAACCAGAAGACAATGTATGTATTTGACTTCTTTTAGCTTTAGCTATGATAGAATCATTAAATATTTTATTAAAAGGAGTTAGCGAAAAATTTGCATGATTTACAAACTTCTTACGCATCACATTCATTTGTGAAGCCAATTCATCTTTTGTGTTTAGAGGATAATATTCTTCACCTACCTTATAGGTTATAATACTTTCCTTTTTTCCGTTTTTATCAAAATCGCCAAAATAGAAATAAATAGGATTTTCGATATATTTTGTAAACCTATTATTCTCTCCCCAATTTCCTAAAACAATATCTTGATCTCCATCTAAATCCACATCAAAAGCAGCAATGCTTTGCCATAAACCATGTAAACTTTCTGGCAATTCTTGTAAGGTGAAATTACCTTTGTTGTTGATGTAAATCTTGGGAGTGTCCCACTCTGAAGCAATCAATAAATCTTTTTGATTGTCGTTATTCACATCTGCCCAAACTGCATCTGTAACTCTACCATTAAAATTAAATTTTAAATGAATGGTATAGTTTCCTTTTCCATCGTTGTTTAAAATTGCAGAATTTACTGTGGCTCCAAAACTACCGGGATTGGATAAATTACCAATAAAAATATCTTCATCTCCATCTTTATTATGATCGTAAGCAATAATTGTAGACGTGTTTAATGGATTGATTAACGTTTTATTTTCAGATCGTTTAAAGCTACCATTTGTATTAATGTACAAACGATCTATTTCATAGTCTAAGTCTCTTTTTTCATGAATACCCGAAGCTACATAAAGGTCTAAATCTCCATCTTTATCTATATCTATAAAAGCAGCATCATTATCTTCAAAAGCCTTGTCTTTTTCAAATTCTACGGGTGTCTTTTTTTGGAATGAAGTACCAGAATTCATATAAAGTGCAGCAGCATCTCCAGAAGCACCTCCTATAAAAATATCTTCAAAACCGTTGTTATCTATATCTGCTATGGCTAACGCTGGCCCTAACGTGGATACTTTATAAGGCATTAACTTTTCTGCAAAAAAGTCGTTATAAGAATCTTCTTCGTGCATATAATCTATTAGATTATCTTCTTTAAAAGTTTCATTAATTGGGGTTTTTATACCTGTTGCAAACAATCTTTTGGTTGATGAGTAAGTGATTTTTGTAAGTGGATTTGCAGAAATAGCCTCAATTTTTTGAACTTCTAAATTTGGCCAAACAACTATAACTGAATCTATTTTAGCAATTGTATCTAAACCAAAATGAACCTTAGCTTCTGTAGAAGATAAAAAACCTCTCGATTTAAAAATTTGTTTGGTTTGCTTTTTACCATTAGAATATAAATGAACTTTAGCACCTATGGCTTCTTTATTATTACCTTTATATGCTAATTGAAATGATGCTGATTTAGTTTTAGCTGAACTGTTATTCTTAAAAATACCTGCAGGCGCATTTACGTTATTAGTTACCAAATCTAAATCGCCATCTAGGTCTAAATCTACATACACTGCTCCATTAGATAAAGAAGCTTCTTTAGTCAGCCAATTGCCTGTAGTTTCTTTGAATCTTGCAGAATTCCCTTTAAATATTTGATTTGGAACACTACCACTTGGCATTTCATTTATTGATTTATACAACCAATCTACTCCCTTCTTTTGCCCATATTTTTTAAAGGTACTAGACACATACTTTTTAAAATCTAAACTGTTTGGTCTTCTTAAAATTCCATTAGAAATAAATAAATCTTGATGACCGTCATTGTTAAAATCAGCAAAAAGAGGAGACCAACTCCAATCTGTATCTGCTATCCCATTATACAACGCAGTTTCGTTAAAGAATTCTCCATTTTGATTGATTTGAAGCATATTTCTAGAATATTGATCACTATACCCTAAATTTTTAAGATTGGCTTGCATGTTTAACATAGCATCATCGCCCTCAGTCTCTTTCAAAACTTTCTCATCGTTAGGCAACATGTCTAAAGTCATTAGATCTTGATATCCATTTCCTGTAATATCTGCAGCATCACTTCCCATGGAAAAGCGACTTATGGTAGAAAAAGCAGAAGGAAGTTGCTCAGAAAATGTACCATTTTTATTGTTAATGTAGTAATAATCGTCTTCATGAAAATCATTACAAACATAAATATCATCCCATCCATCATTATTAAAATCAGCAATAGAGGCACTTAAGCCATACCCATTTAACCCTCCAAAAATTCCGGCTTCGTCACTTATATCCGTAAATACCCCATTGTTGTTTTGCAACAATACATCCCCAACAAGTGGGGTTCTTTTATTTCTTTTTGAAGCTTTACCATGAGATAAATTGGTATGAACAGCATGATTGACAATATAAACATCTAAATCGCCATCTTTATCGTAATCAAAAAAGTAAGATTGCGTACTATACCCTTTAAAATCTAAACCATATTCTGCAGATTTTTCCGTGAATGTGTTATCACCATTATTAATATACAATTCGTTATGCCCTTTAAAGTCTAAGAGTTGAGAAACTGCACACACATAAATATCTAAATAGCCGTCGTTATTAATATCAACCATAGTAACACCAGTATTCCAATCAGCACTACTTTTAAGGTTAGATTTTTTGGTTATATCTTCAAATTTAAAATCGCCTTTATTTAGATATAGCTTATTTTGATTCTGATTAGAAACAAAAAATAAGTCTGGCAAACCATCATTATTTATATCACCAGTGGCTACACCACCCCCATTGTAAAAATAGATGTAATTGATAATGCTATGATTGGCATCTTCTTTAAGTTGGTTTTTAAAATCTATACCTGTTTCTGCTGGTGAAACTTTAGTTAATAAAAACGTTTTAGACGAAGTAGTATTTTTACAACCTACCAATAGTACAAAAGTGATAAGTAATAGCTGTATTTGTATGGTTACTTTTAGCATGAATAGAAAAATAGTGTTGTGCTAACAAAGATATGAAATTAAGGCTGTAGCTATGGCTTAAAAAAAAATCAACTTAACCTATACATTAAGGTATAGATTTAGTTGACAAAAAATTTAGGGGACTTTAATTTGTTTATCCTAAGAATACTTAGGCTTAAACTTTGCGTTTCTTAATAAGTAATAAAAAGTTACTACTTTATTAAATGGATTTGAATAAATATTGTTTACAAAGTTAGCAGAAGCGATAAAAGAAGGAGACCTAAAGGTATCTAAAATGCTCTTCTTTATTTTCTTACCAACGTTATTAAATCTTAATGGAATTTGTCTTTTTTCTACAAGACAGTACATGACATCTAAACCGTTTCTTTCTATTTCTACAATACCACCTATAATGATATCTAAATAAGAAGTATTGAATTTTTTTATAGAAACAATGTAGTTAAAATTGTGATCTTCCTTTTAATAAAGTTATTAAAATGGTACAACCCTTTTTGAAATAAGACAGATCTTGTATAATTTTTTTCTGCAATTATTGCATGTAAATTTTTATTATCTTTTGTTAATTCTTGATACGTATTTTTAGAATTGTTTTTTGGTGATATCACAAAAAGAACTTCACAAAAATCTATGTTTTCAAAAGTTTTAAAAAGTTTTAAAAAGTTTTGAAAATAATCCCAGATCTTCTTCTAATACAGGAATAATAAATATACACTTGTCTTTCATAATTTATACTACCTGTACTCTTTTAAAGTCTTATCTTTTTCTTAGATACGCTTTGAACTTTTCACTATACGTTCTGCCAATTGGTATGTGATGTTTTCCAATTATAACTAGATTGTCGTAAATCAGTTCTATCTTCTTTGCATTAACGATATAAGACTTATGAACTCTTATAAAGGTGCTAGAGGGTAATTTGTTATCTATTTCTTTTAAACTAGATGACGATGCTATTGGCTCTTTTGCTGTCACAATTTGCACACCACCTTCTGAACTTTTTATAATTAATATATCATCATGACTTATATTAATCATTCTTCTATTGCAATTAAAGAACGTATGAGTACTATTGTCTTCCTTTGTGTCTAAACGATCTTCGTTTAGTAAAGCAGAAGAAATTAATGCTCTTTTTTCTTTTGTTTCTTTTATTGCTTCTTTTATAGAGTATTCATGTAGTGGCTTTTTTATAAAATAAACAACCCTTTTGTTGTTTATAACACTTACTGCATAATCTGGATTAGCAGTAACCACAACCACATCGGATTTCATTTGCTTTTTATCAATTTCATTTAGAAAATCTAACCCTGTAAAATCAGGCATTTGCATGTCTAAAAAAACAAGATCTACATTGTTTGTTTCTAAATAACTTAGCGCTTTTCTAGGACAAAGGAACTTTCCTACTACATTTACATCCTCTAACTTGCTGACTACGGCTTCAAAAATTCCGTGGACGAACATTTCGTCATCTACTAATACTATATTCATTGGGGTTATTTTACAGTTACAAAATTAATAGTTATTCATGTTAGACTAATAAAAGGTCTAACAAACTGCATTTTAATTCAATTGAACGACAGAAAATCATCATTGAACGAAATTTAATATTAGGTTTTTTATATTTTTTATGATCAAAAACCATACCTAAATAACAAATCTAAGAAAAATACAGGGTAGTTAATATACTAATTATAAAGGGTTAAGTTGAGTTTTTTTAAAAATGCTTCAAATCTATTCCTAGTTTAAAAAATCACAATACACAAAATCTATACTAATGATAAAAATTACGAGCAAGAAATAAATAGAGCTTACATGCTAAACAAAAGTATAAATCCAAAAAGTGACGTACGCGATACCTAGTAATAAAAACAATGCAATTTGTAGAATAGACACAAAAAAGCACCTCTCTTAAAAAGCATATATAGTAGATTTAGAGGGTAAATATTTAAGTTATATTTACGTTAAAACTATACTTTAAAATCGGGTGCTATAGCGACTATACTGTATCAAAAAATCTAGCTCTAACCCCTTAAAACTAGAATTGATAGTCACATTACAAATATAAAGAACTACATACTTATTAGAAAAAACAAACCCAACATACAGCACTTAAACCACAATAAACAACATAAAAAGACTTATGAATGCATAAAATTATTTTATATTAAAAAAATAAAAATCTAAAGAAAAACTGGTTATTTTCTTCCAAAATCAGCTGGTATTTCCCCCCAAGCTTTGGTTTCCCATTTTAATATCGGGTTTTCAAAGTCGTTTTTACCCAACCAATCTTCTGCTCTTTTAATAAGCGTAAGTAATTCTCTGTTTTTGGCATCAAAATGTAAATTTGTTTTGCATTTTTTTTGACGAATCCAACTCATTGCTATTTTTGAGTCAGAGTATATAGGTATGGTTTGTTTTTGTTTACTCTTTAACAAAGCAATACCATGAACTAAAGCAAGAAATTCTCCTATATTATTAGTTCCTCTAGGAAAAGGTCCCATTTTAAATAACTCTTTCTTATTTTGTGTTAAAACCCCTCTGTATTCCATTTTTCCTGGATTTCCAGAACAAGCTGCATCTACAGAAATACTTTCTAAAATAGGTTTTCCGTATTTCTGTAAGTCAATTTTAGTAATTTTTTTGGGCAGCGGTTTTTTTCCAATGTAGTCTTCATACTTGTTCTTAAAAGCAAGTTCAGCTTGTGCTAAAGTAGAGAAAGATTTGTAGGCTGCCTTTTCAAAACCATCAATCTGCCTTTTACAGACTTGCCAAGAAGTATATATTCCTGGTTTTTTGCCTCTCCAAACTACATAAAATTTTTTCTTACTCATTAACTGAAATAATTACCTCTTCAATGATTCTTGGAAAATAGCTTTGCTCTAATACATGTATTTTTTTTGCAATACTTTCTGGAGTATCATTAGAGTCTAATGCCGTTTTTGCTTGATAAATAATCGCACCTTCATCATAATGTTCATTTACAAAATGAATTGTAATTCCTGTTTCTTTCTCCTTATTATCTGCCACAGCTTTATGAACATGCATTCCATACATTCCTTTTCCTCCATATTTTGGCAATAACGCAGGATGTATGTTTAGTATTTTTTTGGGAAATGCCTTTATGATTTCTGTTGGAACCTTCCACAAAAAACCCGCTAAAACAATTAGATCTGCATTCTCTTTTAAAAAGTTTAGAATTTTATCTGTTACTAAAAATTCATCTCTTGTAAAATGTGAACTCGGCGTATTTAACCGCTCACATCGATCAAAAACTTTGGCTTTTTTAGAATTACATAATACGTGAACAACTTTAGCAGTCTTTGTTTTATTAAAGTAATTTATAATATTTTCAGCATTTGAACCTGATCCAGAAGCAAAAATAATAATCCGTTTCATATTTAAATTTTATACTACAAAAAAAGGAATAATTATTAACAAATCAACAATTTATTAAATGTCATTAAACAATTTTATTTATTTTTATCAATCATTTTTAAGGTAAAAGTTAGTTTGAATTGATAAGATTTGTATTTTTGCCCCGATTAAAATTTTAAAAAAACAGAAAATTATGTCAGACATTGCATCAAGAGTAAAAGCGATTATCGTTGATAAACTAGGAGTAGACGATAATGAAGTAACAACAGAAGCGAGCTTCACAAACGATTTAGGAGCGGATTCTTTAGATACTGTTGAGTTAATAATGGAATTCGAAAAAGAATTTGATATCCAAATTCCAGATGATCAAGCAGAAAATATTGGAACTGTTGGTCAAGCAGTTAGCTATATAGAAGAAGCAAAAAAGTAACATTTATATGCAATTAAAACGAGTAGTAGTTACTGGACTTGGCGCTTTAACACCAATTGGTAATAATATAGAAGAATATTGGAATGCTTTAATTAACGGAGTTAGTGGAGCAGCACCTGTCACTTATTATGATGCTGCCAAGTTCAAAACTCGTTTTGCATGTGAATTAAAAAATTTTACAGCTACTGACTATTTCGATAGAAAAGAAGCTCGTAAAATGGATAGATTTACTCAGTATGCAATGGTAGCTTCAGATGAAGCTATTGCAGACTCAAAATTAGATCTAGAAAAAATTAACAAATTGCGCGTTGGTGTAATTTGGGGAGCAGGGATTGGTGGTTTAGAAACGTTTCAAAATGAAGTTTTAAACTTTGCTGCAGGAGATGGTACTCCTAGGTTTAACCCTTTCTTTATTCCAAAAATGATTGCAGACATTGCTCCAGGAAACATCTCTATCAAGAATGGATTTATGGGGCCTAACTACACAACAGTTTCTGCATGTGCATCTTCTGCAAACGCTATGATAGATGCTTTAAATTATATTAGACTTGGTCATTGTGATGTTATTGTTACTGGTGGTTCAGAAGCTGGGGTAACCATTGCAGGTATGGGTGGTTTTAATGCCATGCACGCCTTATCTACAAGAAACGAAAGTCCAGAAACAGCATCTAGACCATTTGATGCTGAAAGAGACGGATTTGTTTTAGGTGAAGGTGCAGGTGCTATTGTACTAGAAGAATATGAACATGCCAAAGCTAGAGGTGCAAAAATTTATGCTGAAGTGATTGGTGGTGGTATGTCTTCAGATGCCTACCACATGACAGCTCCTCATCCAGAAGGAATTGGAGTAATAGCAGTAATGAAAAACTGCTTGGAAAACTCTGGAATTAAACCAGAAGATGTGGATCACATCAATACACATGGTACCTCTACCCCATTAGGAGATGTTGCAGAATTAAAAGCAATATCTGAGGTTTTTGGAGCGCATGCAAAAAACATAAACATCAATTCTACAAAATCCATGACAGGCCATCTGTTAGGAGCTGCAGGTGCAATAGAAGCAATTGCCTCTATACTTGCTATGGAAAATAGTATTGTACCTCCTACCATTAATCATGTTAACCCAGATGAAAATATTAACCCAGAACTAAATCTTACGCTTAATAAACCTCAAAAAAGAGAGATAAATATAGCTATGAGTAATACATTTGGATTTGGGGGTCATAACGCATGTGTAGCCTTTAAGAAATTAAACGGCTAAACGCATGAATTTTATTCGGAAAATAGTAAAAACTCAATCTTCTGAAGATAAAGAGTTTTATTTCGAATTAAAAAACTTACTCAACTTTACGCCAAAGAAAATTAGTAAATACAAAAAAGCATTTACACATAGATCTGTTCATCTAATAGATAAAAATGGAAACCCTATAAATTATGAGCGACTAGAGTTTTTAGGAGATTCTATATTAGGTGCTGTAATTGCAGCCTACTTATACAAAAAAGTACCTAGTGGATCTGAGGGCTATTTAACACAAATGCGATCTAAAATTGTAAGTAGAGAACACTTAAATGAATTAGGTAAAGATTTAGAATTAATACGCTTTGTAAAAAGTAATATCGATAAAAAAACCGTAGGAGATAATATTCATGGTAATATTTTTGAAGCGTTAGTTGGCGCTATTTACCTAGATAAAGGCTATAATACTGCACAAAAATTTATTTATGAAAATGTGATTTTACCCTACATAGACATTGAAAAACTAGAGGGTAAAATTACAAGCTACAAAGGGTTAATTATAGAGTGGTGCCAAAAAAAGAAAAAGAAATATAAATTTGATACTTATGAAGACTCTGGGAATGAAAATATTAAACATTTTAGCGTAAAAATAAGTATTGACGGACAACAAATTGCCAAAGGCAGAGCTACCTCTAAAAAAAAGGCCGAAGAACAAGCCTCTAAAAGAGTATATTACACTTTTCAGAAAGAAATTTCTATGAGTTAAATACGATAACGTTTTCGTGAAAATCCAAAAAAAACTCGGAAACAATCACTAAATTAGCAAATTATTAAGTGGAATTAATGCTAATTGTTATTCATGCAAATTCATTCATTAGGTCTTGATGTATTTGAAGAAGAATATTCCTTAATAGGAATACACACTACATTAGAAGATTATAAATTAGCCTACTTACTTAATGAAAAATTAGGAATTAAATTATCTAAATCTAGAGAAGATTTAGAATTTGAAGAAATTTCATCTCAAGCCTCTTTCTCCATTTTTGACTATGTAGACAAGGAATATGATTACGAATATTTTTTGATTGCTAACAGTGCAAAAATAGAAACGCACATTAAACCTAATGAACTTTTACTAAGCTCTGAATTAAAAACATATTTAATTTCAGAAAAAAAGAAAGTAGATTTTTTTATAAAGATTTCAGGAAGTTTTAATAATAACTTTACACTACAAATAGTAAAAAAAATAAAAGAAATTAACACTATTATTACATCGTATTCTATAGACAAGAATTCATTAAAATCGAAAGATTTTTTAACCTTTTAAACTATGCCAAACAACAATAAAACAAAGATAGTAGCTACGCTAGGACCAGCAACAGATACTAAAGAAATACTAACGGATTTAGCTAAAAACGGAGTAAATGTTTTTAGAATAAATTTTTCTCATGCAGATTACGAAGATGTAAAGAGAAAAGTAAAAATCATTAGAGAAATAAACAAAGAAAATGGGTTTAATATTGCGATTTTAGGTGACTTACAAGGACCAAAATTACGAGTTGGAGTCATGGAAGAAGGGGTAGTGTTAAATGATGGTGACACCTTTACATTTACTACCGAAAAATGTATTGGAACTAAAGAAAAAGCGTTTATGACGTATCAACGTTTTCCTAAAGATGTAAAGGCAGGAGAACAGATCTTAGTGGATGATGGTAAATTGTTATTTGAGGTCGTTTCTACAAATAAAGAAAATGAAGTTGTTGTTAAAGTAATTGTAGGAGGCCCTTTAAAATCTAAAAAAGGAGTAAACTTACCAAATACAGCTATTTCTTTACCAGCATTAACAGAAAAGGATATGGAAGATGCTGTTTTTGCTATAGCACAAGAAGTAGATTGGATCGCTTTATCTTTTGTAAGAACACCAGAAGATTTAAGAATGTTACGCGACTTAATTGCACAACATTCAGAATATAGAATTCCGGTAATTGCAAAAATAGAAAAACCCGAAGCAGTAAAAAATCTAGATGCTCTTATTCCTTATTGTGATGGGTTAATGGTAGCGCGTGGAGACCTTGGTGTAGAAATTCCAATGCAAGAAGTGCCTTTAATCCAAAAAAAATTAGTTAGACGTGCAAAAAGAGCTAGAATACCTGTAATTATTGCAACCCAAATGATGGAAACAATGATAGAAAACTCTGTTCCTACAAGAGCAGAAGTTAATGATGTTGCAAATTCTATTATGGATGGAGCCGATGCAGTTATGCTTTCTGGAGAAACTTCTGTTGGTAAACACCCTGTTAGAGTAATTCAAAAAATATCAGAAATCATTAAAAGTGTAGAAAACTCAAAAATGATTAAAGTACCCCATGAAGCACCACATATTAGAACAAATCGATTTGTAACAAAGTCGATTTGCTATCATGCTGCTTTAATGGCAAATGACACTGATGCTGCAGCTATTTGTACTTTAACCAATAGTGGATATACTGCTTTTCAAATCTCTGCATGGAGGCCAAGAACACATGTTTTAACCTTTTCTACAGACAAAAGAATTCTAGGTAAATTAAATTTACTTTGGGGTGTAAGAGCTTATTATTATGATAAAAACTTTTCTACTGATGATACTGTAGAAGATATAAATAAAATTGCAAAAGAAAAAGGATTTGTAAAAAGTGGCGATTTAATTATTAACTTAGCATCTATGCCTGCAGAAGCAAGAGGTATGGTAAATACCTTAAGGGTTTCTGAGGTAGATTAAATTTACGTTTTTTAAATCTATGAAATACACAACATTACCAAATACCAATATAAAAGTATCTAAAATATGTTTAGGTACCATGACATGGGGAAATCAAAATACTGAAGCAGAAGGGCATGCTCAAATGGACCTTGCTTTAGATAAGGGAGTAAATTTCTTTGATGTTGCTGAACTATATCCAGTACCTGCAAACGAAAAAACGTATGGAGATACTGAAAGAATTATTGGATCTTGGTTTAAGAAAACTGGAAATAGAGATCAAATTGTCTTAGCAAGTAAAATTGCTGGAGGTGGTGATTATACTGCACACATTAGAAGTGGTGGCTTAAGCAAAGCAAATGTAATTGATGCCGTAGATAAAAGCTTGCAACGATTGCAAACAGACTACATTGATCTGTATCAACTGCATTGGCCAAATAGAGGGGTTAATTGTTTTGGGGTTAGAGATTTCCCTATAGAAGCTGCAAAAAACGAGGCCGAAAATTTTAAAGAAATTTTAGAAGCGCTTCAAGATTTTATAAAGCAAGGAAAAATTAGGCATATTGGTTTGTCTAATGAAACACCTTGGGGAACTATGAAATATTTAGAAGCATCTGAAAAAAATAATTTACCCAGACCCATAACTATACAAAACTCCTATTCGTTAATTCATAGAGGATATGAGGTTGGCATGAGTGAAGTTTCTCTTAGAGAAAATATTGGTTTGTTGGCTTATTCTCCATTAGCACAAGGGGTTTTATCTGGAAAATATTTAAATGGTAAATTACCAGAGGGTGCTAGAGGAACGTTGTTTCCAAGATTTATAGCTAGATATAAAAACGAATCCAGTGAGAAAGCTGTTATAAAATATTTAAAAATTGCTGAAAAATACAATCTTACACTTACAGAATTGTCTCTAGCCTTTGTAAACCAATTGCCTTTTGTTACAAGTAATATTATTGGAGCTACTACGCTAGAGCAGTTAAAAGAAAACATAAACTCAATACACGTTGATTTAAGTACAGAAGCTATCAAAGAAATTAATGCTGTACATGCAGACATACCAAATCCTGCACCATAAGCTACCAAAAATATTTATTAAAAAGGCAAATAACTATTTGGTGTTTGCCTTTTTTTGTACGCTATT
This sequence comes from uncultured Polaribacter sp., assembly GCA_938084845.1. Classification (GTDB taxonomy): domain Bacteria; phylum Bacteroidota; class Bacteroidia; order Flavobacteriales; family Flavobacteriaceae; genus Polaribacter. The sequence goes on from CALKEB010000009.1 coordinate 13,288, forward strand.
ATTTTTAAGTTCATAAACAACATTGCTCTCTTTACAAACAGCAATTCCTTCTTCATTAAAATGTAACGTATGGCCAAATTCGCTAACCCAACCAATTTGCCTAGAAGGGTTTCCAACCACCAATGCATAAGGTAAAACTTCTTTTGTAACTACTGCTCCTGCTCCAATAAAAGCATATTCTCCAATAGTATTGCCACAAATAATAGTAGCATTAGCACCAATACTTGCCCCTTTTTTTACAATTGTTTTTAAATATCTATTTCTTCTATTTATTGCACTTCTGGGATTAATTACATTCGTAAATACCATAGATGGTCCTAAAAAAACATCGTTCTCACAAATTACCCCTGTATAAATAGAAACATTATTTTGAACCTTTACATTGTTCCCCAGCACAACATTTGGAGATACTACAATATTTTGCCCTAAGTTGCAATGATCTCCAATTACACATCCAGACATGATATGGCTAAAGTGCCATATTTTTGTTCCATTTCCAATTCTACAATCAGTATCAATAACTGCTGTTTCATGAGCAAAGTATTCCATATCAAAAAATAAGGTAAATTATTTTGTAAATGTACTAAATATAAAAACCCAACTAAATAGATGGGTTTATTTTTTTATTACTACCACTATTCATTTAATCTACTAAGAATGATATTGGTAGGGTATATCTTACTTTTACAGCTTTAGAGCCTTGTTTTCCTGGTGTAAATTTAGGAAGCTTTTCTATTAACTTTAACGTTGCTTGCTGTAGTTTACGATGTGGAGCTCTAATGTTAATCTCAATAACTTTACCCATATTGTCTATAACAAACTGTGTTTGTATTCTATATTTACCAGAGTTTAGCCCAATTTCGTTTGCTAATTGAGAATCAAAATTACGCTGTACAAATCGTAACATTTTTTTATCAAAACATTTTTTGTTTTGTTCTTTTGTTAACCCTTCACATCCCTTAAAAATAGGAGCAAATTCAATTGAGATAAAAGGCACAGGGTCGTTCTCTTCTTCATCAACGGGTTCTGGTAAGGTTTCAATTGTACTGATATCAAAATCTACTTGCTTCTTTTTGGGTGTAGTTATGATAACCGTTTCAGTTTTATCATCATCAACCTTATCAATTTCCTCATCTAAAATCAATCGATTTTGTGGTATTGGATCTGCTTTTGGCTTTACTGTTTTTTCTTTGGTAAAAAATACCTCTGTATTGGGTGCTACATAAACAGATTTAGCCATTTCTGGCTTATAACCTTCCAAAGGTCTTTGCTTTGTTTGGTGCTCTAAAGATATATAAACGATAAAGAGGACTAGTACAAGTCCTAATTGAGTAAAAATAGTGGAGAACTTTTCTAATTGCTTGGTAGGTATTTTTTTAACGTTTTTCATTAGTAGAAAGTTTAAATGTTACAACTAATTTAAGTCAAACTCTATGCCAAAAAAAAACATCCTGATGGAGGATGCTTATTTATTAGTGTGGTTTTCTGCTACTTTCTCTAACTCATCATACCAATGCTGACCAAATTTTCTAATTAATGCTTGTTTAACAAATTTATATACAGGAACTTGAAGCTCTTTTCCTAAAGAACATGCATTATCACAAATTTCCCATTTATGATAGTTTACTGCAGAAAACTCACTATAATCTTTTACTCTTACAGGATATAAGTGGCAAGAGATAGGCTTTTTCCAACTAATTTCTCCTTGATTATAAGCTTCTTCAATGCCACAAAGGGCCGTGTTTTTTTCATCAAAAATCACATAGGCACAGTCTGCACCTTCTATTAAAGGAGTTTCTAACTCGCCCCATTCATTAGCTACCCAAGCTCCTTCTTTTTCAATAACTTCTATCCCTTCTTTTCGTAAAAAAGGTTTTACTTTAGGGTATATTTTTTCTAAAATTTTAGTCTCCTCTTTTTCTAGAGGTGCACCTGCTTCTCCATTAATACAGCAGGTACCTTTACAGGCAGAAATATTACAAACAAATTCCTTTTCTATAATATCTTCTGATACAATTGTTTTTCCTAATTGAAACATAATGACAAAAATAAGTATATTTTTCAGTGATTTTTTATAAATTGGTAAAGTTAGTTGCCTAATTTTGCACAAAATTTAAATGAAACATAATGAATTTTAATATTAAAGAAATCTTTACAGCCTTTATGGTACTTTTTGCAGTAATTGATATTATTGGAAATATTCCTATAATTATTGATCTACGAAAAAAATCTGGCCACATTCAATCCGAAAAAGCGTCTATTATTGCTGGATTTATTATGGTCATTTTTCTATTTTTAGGACAAAGCTTACTAAGCTTAATTGGTATAGATGTAAATTCTTTTGCAGTTGCAGGTTCTTTTATTCTATTTTTTATTGCATTAGAAATGATTTTAGGAATTACACTTTACAAAGATGATGGTGACTCTGGTATTATAACTGCTACCATTTTTCCACTCGCATTTCCTTTAATTGCTGGTCCTGGTAGTTTAACCACTTTACTTTCTTTGCGTGCAGAATTCGCAATCCAAAATATAATTGTTGCAGTCTTCTTTAATGTGGTTCTTATTTATGTTGTTTTAAAAACATCGTCTAGAATTGAGCGTTTAATTGGACCCTCTGGAATACAAATTATTAGAAAAGTATTTGGAGTAGTATTACTAGCTATCTCCGTTAAATTATTTGCACAAAATATAAAAGCCTTATTTATTTAAAAAATGAAATTCGATTGTTTAATTATTGGAGGTGGGGTATCTGGTATGCAATGTGCTTTGGTTTTAGGCTCCGCACAAAACAAACTATTTGCAAAAGAAAAGAAGATTGGAATTATAGCTCACCAGAGATCGTCTCATCTAGAAAATGCTTTATTTAAAAATGTGTTAGGGTTACCTTCTGGTACTTTAGGAAAAACTATTCTTACTGAAAGTAAAGCACATCTTAGTACTGCTTACCCGCATATACAGCAAATAGAGAAAGAGAAAGTGATTGCAATTAGTTCGAATGAACAAGGGTTCTTGGTACAAACAAACAAATCGGAATATACCTCAAAACTCGTGATACTGGCCTTGAACTACGCTAAACCTTTTAACATAAAAGGTTTGGAAGAATACCTAATACCACATCAAAAAGCAAACCCTGATAAGGATCGAATTCAACTTAAAAATAACGATCATTATATTAAAAAAGGACTTTACTGTTGTGGTACAATTGCTGGACATAGAAGTCAGTTTGCAATTGCAGCTGGCAGTGGTGCTGCTGTAGCCTCAGATATATTAACATTGTGGAATAATGGTATTCATGCTCAGGTTCATGATAAAGTATCTTAAATAAAAAATCCAGCAAATTGCTGGATTTTTTGTTATACTATAATCTGTACAGGAATTTATTCCACGGTTACAGATTTCGCTAAATTTCTTGGCTGATCTACATTTTTACCCAACAACACTGCAATATGATATGAAAGTAACTGTAAAGGAATTGTAGTTAACAGAGGAGTTAATGCTTCTACAGTATCTGGTATTTCAATCACATGATCTGCAATTTCTTTTACTTGCACATCTCCTTGAGTAACAACTGCAATAATTTTACCAGCTCTAGATTTTATTTCTTGAATATTACTGACTACTTTTTCATAATGCCCTTTATTTGTTGCAATTACAAAAATGGGCATATTTTCGTCTATCAAAGCAATGGGTCCGTGTTTCATTTCTGCAGCTGGATAACCTTCTGCATGTATGTACGAAATTTCTTTTAGCTTTAAAGCACCTTCTAATGCAACTGGAAAATTAAAACCTCTTCCTAAGTACAAACAATTTTTAGCGTCTTTGTAAACATTTGCAATATCTTTTACATGGCTATCAATATTTAATAATTCCTCTACTTGTCTAGGAATTAATTGCATTTTTTTAATATAATCATTAAAAGTATGTGATGCTAGAGAACCATTGGCTCTCCCTAATTTTAGGGCTATTAAAGTTAATACCGTAATTTGAGTTGTAAACGCTTTTGTTGAGGCTACTCCTATTTCTGGACCTGCGTGTGTATATGCTCCTGAATGCGTTTCTCTTGCAATAGAAGATCCGACTACATTACAAACACCGTACACAAAAGCCCCCTTAGACTTTGCTAACTTAATTGCAGCAAGTGTATCTGCAGTTTCTCCAGATTGTGATATCGCAATCACAACATCTTTGTTGGTAATAATGGGGTTTCTGTATCTAAATTCAGAGGCATACTCTACCTCAACAGGTATTCTAGCCATATCTTCAAAAAGATATTCCCCCACTAAACCTGCATGCCATGAAGTACCACAAGCAATAATTATAATTCTATTTGCTTCTAGAAATTTATCTAGATGATCTTCTATACTAGACATTTTAATTTCACCTTCTAATGGTAACATTCTTCCTCTAAAGGTATCCTTTATGGCTTTTGGTTGCTCATGTATTTCTTTAAGCATAAAATGGTCATAGCCTCCTTTTTCAATTTGGTCTAGACTCATTTTTAATTTTTGTATTGTGGGCTTTACTTCTTTATCATTTTTAATTTTACGAACCTTTACATGTTTACCTATTTTTATGATTGCCATTTCTTCATCTTCTAAGTAAATTGCATCTTTTGTATACTCTACAAAAGGGGAAGCATCTGAGGCCACAAAAAATTCTTTATGTTCTTTTCCAATACCAATAGCAATAGGACTTCCTAAACGCGCAACGATAATTTCGTTTGGATTATTCTTATCAAAAACAGAAATTGCATAAGCTCCTACAACATTTGTTAACGCTATTTGTACCGCTTTTCCTAATTTAAATCCTTCTGTTTTTTTTACCTCTTCTATTAAGTTGATTAAAACTTCTGTATCTGTATCACTTTGAAAAGAATATCCTCTTGTAATAAGTTCTCTTTTAATGGTGTCATAATTTTCAATTATTCCATTATGCACAATAACTAAATCTCCAGATTGTGAAGTGTGTGGGTGAGAATTTACATCATTAGGAACACCATGTGTTGCCCAACGAGTATGTCCCATTCCAATATTTCCGACTTTACGTTCTTCTTCTTCTTCGGTTATTTTTTCTAGCGCTGAAACTTTACCTTTAGTTTTTGAAAGCTGCACATTAGTACCATCAAAAAGCATGACACCTGCACTATCATAACCTCTGTACTCTAATCTTTTTAATCCATTAATTACAATAGGATAGGCTTCTCTATAGCCAATATAAGCTGATATTCCACACATTTCTTTTTCTTTTTCTTAGGGAGGAGTTAGTTATTTTTTTTCTGAATAGGATATTTTAAGTACCGCTTTTTTATCTCCGTTAATCGGATCTTGATTAAAAAGTGTTACTGCTCTTGGGTTCCAACTTAAGTTTCTAAATATAGTATCTGTAGTGGGAACATCAGAGGTATTGAATACTTTTATTTTTAAAGTAGGATTATAATCTGTTAGCCCTAAAGCCAAATCAGAAATATAATCTGTAATTTTAAAGGTATATTTTTCTGCTTTGCCATCAGAATCTCTTTCTAAAAAACCATTAATCCCTCCAAAAGCTGCCTCAGAAACAGCGTCTTCTACCTGACTTAAAACAGGATTAGAAATTGCACCGTTTGTTTTGTATAAATATAATCTTTCTGGAACAGATGCTGTATCTGCAGATTGGTTGATGTAAAATGTTAAAGAAGCATCGTTTATAAGCCAATCATTAGATCTTAAATTACTTAATGTAGTTGCATCTAACATGTTAAGACTTCCCTCGCTTCCTGCGGCTCCTTGAATTTTTATTTCGTTGTTATTTGGATAGGTTTTATCTACCATATCAAAAGTATTTACACGATAACCAGAGAGTAAAAAAGAGTTGTTTTTACGAACCGTTTTAATAGTATCTGTTGTTCCTATTTTATATACAGTGTTGGTATAATACACCTCTATTGACGGATTTAAACTCGCATTTGATGTATTAAAATTATACGTAATTAATGACCCGTCATCACCAGACGCTTCTAAGATTATTCCTCTAAAATAATCATTGAATGATGCCTGAGAGCCAAACGCTTCATCTTCATATTTATCTAAAAATAATTGTTGAAAAACATCCTCGTTCAAAGGAACTCTAGCAAACGGAATTGGGTTATCACTTGCCGAAGAACTAAATATTTTAATGGTATCTCTGCCTACAACTGTATTGTCTATCATTCTTCTTTTTACAACAAACATCGTATCATTTAAACTAGGAGAAAAAGGGTAATCGGTTTCAACATTTAAAGGCACTCCAATTTTTTCGAACTCATCTTTAGAATGGTAACTATTTATCTTTGTTGGGTCGGATGGATTAAAGTTATTTAGGTATGTATTTGATCTAAAAACATTTAAGGAATAAGGGGTTGTTGCGTTACCAACTAAACCATCAAATTCAAAATTACTATTAGCATTAGAAACATCTTCTAAAGATACTGGGTAAGGTAATTTTAGAAAAACAGTATCAATTTTTGTTAGAACAGTGGTTGTATCTGTAATGTCAGACGCATCAATAACTTGTAAGTTAGATTCTATGGCTAATTGAGACACAATAGATGCAGAAATTTTTTCATAATCTGCACTTGCATAAACCCCTAATAAATATTGATTTATTTGTCTAGAAATATTATCAGTCTGTAATTGCGCCAAGGGACTGTTTGTTGCATTAACCTCTAAAAGGATATCGTTAGTCGTAAACTTTGTATTACTAATTACATTGGTATCTATGTCTGTAAAATCTGATTCACAAGAAATAATTGCAAAACTTATGTATAGTGTTGCTATAGTATAAATACTCTTTTTTAGGATATTTTTCACTTCAAAAATTATTGATTGATTGCTAACAAATCAGCGTAAAAGTTTAAGTAAGCTTCTTTAATATTCTCTTCTTGATACCCTAAAACGGATTTTTTATTTTCATCAATAAAAGAGACTAATTCTTCTGAAAGAGCTTCACTTGCATGGATTACCCCATCAGAATTTTCGATAGCACTTTTTAATATATTGGTATAATTTGGAGTCTTTAATGTAGCTGTTTTTGTAGGTGCATCTAAATCAAATTTAATTTTCTCAATTAAATCGGTATTTAAATCACCCTCAAAACTGTTATTGTAGAGAGAAGTTACAATTTTGCTTTCTGTAAACAAGGGTTCTTCTTTGTAAAATTCTCTCAGATATAAAGGCAATAAAGATGCCATCCAACCATGAACATGAATGATATCTGGTGCCCAATTTAATTTTTTTACAGTTTCTACGACACCTTTTGCAAAGAAAATAGCTCTTTCGTCATTATCCGAAAATAATTGATCATCTTCATCTGTATAAACTGCTTTTCTTTTAAAATACTCTTCATTATCTATAAAGTAAACCTGCATTCTTTCTTTGGGAATAGAGGCCACTTTTATGATTAACGGCATATCTACATCATTCACTACTAAATTCATACCAGATAAACGAATAACTTCGTGCAATTGATGCCTTCTTTCGTTAATAACACCAAATCTAGGCATGAAAATACGGGTTTGAACCCCTTTTGAATGTGCATTTTTCGCAGCTAAAAAAGCTGTAGAAGAAAGTTCTGTCTCTGGGAGATAGGGAACAACTTCAGACGAAACAAATAAAACTCTTTTGTCCTTCATGAATCAAACTCTTTTTGTAAGAAGCGCAAAAATACAAATTTTTATGCTAATATGGTGTTAAAATGGTAAGTTTGCACCCAATATAGCGTTATGCCCTATGAAAATTTTCACAAAAAAAGCCCCCCTAGAAGCCTACCTTTCTAAAGAGAAGTTGCATGGAAAAAGCATTGGTTTTATTCCTACAATGGGTGCTTTGCACGAAGGGCACTTGTCTTTAATCACAACTGCACAGAAAAAAAATGATCTTGTAGTTGTTAGTATTTTTGTAAACCCAACTCAGTTTGACAAAGATGAAGACCTTATAAATTACCCTAAAACCTTTGAAGCAGATAAAATACAATTAGAAAAAATTTCTTGCGATGTTTTGTTTTATCCTGATGTAACAGAAATTTATGAAGATGTTATTCGCTCTGAATCATTTTATTTTGATGGCTTAGAACATAAAATGGAGGGGAAATATAGAAAAGGACACTTTAATGGTGTTGGGACTATTGTAAAAATCTTGTTTCAAATTGTAAAGCCAAATGTTGCATACTTCGGACAGAAAGATTTTCAACAATTACAAATCATCAAAAAACTGGTGCAAAAACACAATTTGAATTTACTTATTGAAGGATGTCCTATTTTTAGAGAAAAAGATGGTTTAGCTATGAGTTCTAGAAATGTTAGATTAGAGGAAAAATATAGAACAGCAGCTCCATTCATATACCAAACACTTCAAGAGGCACAAAATCAATTTATAAAACAGAATCCATTTGAAGTTATTTTAAGAGTAACAGAGCAATTTAAATACCACCCTCTCTTAAAACTAGAATATTTTACAATTGCTGAAGAAGAAACACTAGAAACCATAAAAGAAAAAGAAAAAGAAAAAAACTACAGAGCTTTTATCGCTGTTTTTGCAGGGAACATTCGCCTTATTGACAACATTAAATTAAAGCATTCCTAACTAAAAAAGTATTATTTTTGC
>CALKEB010000010.1 GCA_938084845.1 uncultured Polaribacter sp.
TACAGTTAGTAATAATTAGCCCAACAAAAACCGAAAGTGTTTTACTTAACTCGTAAGCAAATGCTTTTAAAACTAAATCAACAATAATTACTAAAGTTGCAACTACAATTAACTGAACTATAATTCTAATCTTTGATGGGATAATGTTTCTCATCAATGAAATTACAACATTACCCAATCCTAATACAAATAATACTGACACAGACATTACAATAGAAGCTTTAAGCTCAGCTGTAATTGCTAATGCAGAACAAATACCTAATACTTGAATAGTAATTGGGTTATTGTCTAAAAAAGGATCTTTAATTAAGGCTGCGTCTTTTTTTGATATAAGTGCCATAAATTATTGTTTTAATGATTTAAAATAAGGCACGTATAATGATAAATCTGATTTTATCATTGCAGTAAGACCATCTCCAGTAATTGTTGCACCAGCAATAGCATCTACCTCATAATCTGTTTTGTCGTCATTTTTTGGATCATTGTTACCTTTTGCAACAGTAATTCCTTTAAAAACTCCTGCTTCTGTTAACAAATGCTCTCCATAGAAATCATCCATAAAGTAACGTTGTTTTATGTTTGCTCCTAAGCCTGGAGTTTCTCCTTTGTGATCGAAATATGCTCCTTGTACAACCATATTTTCATCCATAGATACATAACCCCAAATAGCATCCCATAAACCTTTACCGTAAATTGGTGCAACATAGTATTTCTTACCATCTTTTTCACCAATAAATAAAGGGAGTTTTCTTGTTTTTCCGTTTTTTGCATTGGTTTTTTGTTTTTTGATATCTATTAAGTAAGCGTCATCACTTTCTGTAATTTTATCTCCTTCTATAACCAATTGTTTTTTGATGTATTTTTTAAACTCTTCTCCTGCAACCGATGTAGAAACAAATGTTGCACTAGATTCATCATTTTCATTTACACCCATTGCATACAGGATATTCTGTTGCTTTTCTATTCTTTGATTTTCTTCAATGTTTGGCTTTAAAGAAGAAGCCATAAAAGCCAATAAAGAACCAACAATTAACACCATTACCACAGCGAAAATCATTGTATAACCATTACTATCTGTTCTCTTACTCATATTTAGGCAGTTTTAACTTTAGCACGTTTTAATCTCTTTTTTACATTTCCTTGAACCACATAGTGATCTATTGTTGGTGCAAACACATTCATTAATAGAATGGCTAAGAAAACACCTTCTGGATATGCAGGATTAAATACACGTATCATTATTGATATGAAACCAATTAAGAAACCATAAATCCATTTTCCTTTATTGGTTTGCGAACCAGTTACAGGATCTGTAGCCATATACACCGCTCCAAAAGCTAAACCACCAATCATTAAGTGCTCCCACCAATTGGTACTCATTAAACCGTAAAATTTACTGGATTCAGTAATAATATCTGCATTTACAATTCCGTTAAAAATTAAACCCATTACTGCTGCACCAACAAACGTAGATACAATAATTCTCCAACTTCCTATTTTAGTAAAAATCAAGAAAGCTGCACCTAATAAAATTAAAAAGGTAGATGTTTCACCTACAGAACCAGGAATAAAACCAAAAAACTTATCCCAATTTGAATAAATAACTTCTTGATTTTGTGCATAACTTCCTAAGATAGTTTCTCCAGATATTGCATCTGCAGTTCCTGTTCTATTTACAGCATCGTATACCCACACTTTGTCTCCAGACATCCATGTTGGATATGCAAAGAATAAAAATGCTCTAATGGTTAAGGCAGGATTTAAGATATTCATACCTGTACCTCCAAAAACTTCTTTACCAATGATTACACCAAATACTACAGCAACGGCTAACATCCAGAGTGGCGTGTCTACAGGTACAATTAAAGGAACTAACATTCCTGTAACTAAGTATCCTTCTTCCACTTCATGTCCTTTGATAACAGCAAAAATAAACTCTACCAACAAACCTACTCCATAAGAAATAACTACTAGTGGAAGTACCTTAATAATACCAATCCATAAGTTATCTAAAGTAAAAAAGTTAGCTAATATATTGTCTCTTAGAGAACCGTCTATTGCTGCATAATGCTGGTAACCTGCGTTGAACATACCAAATAATAAACATGGTATTAGTGCCATGATTACGGTATTCATTGTACGCTTTAAATCGTCAGCTGCTTTTATATGAGTTCCGCCATGAGTTACCTCATTGGGTAAATATAAAAAGGTATGGATTGCATTAAATGCAGGTGCCATTTTAGTTCCTTTATATTTCTCTTTTAAATTATGTAAATTTTCTTTTAAGCTCATAATTTTATCCTAATTCTTGTCTCATTAAATCTAAACCTTCACGAATTATTTTTTGGTGTGGTTGCTTAGACACACAAATAAATTCTGTTAAAGCAAAGTCTTCTGGGGCTACTTCATAACCTCCTAAAGCTTCCATTTCATCTAAATCTTGTATCATAAATGCCTTTAATAATTGCATCGGATAAATATCTAGAGGAAAAACATTTTCATAAGTTCCTGTTACAACAAAGGCTCTATGCTCTCCATTTGTATTGGTATTTAAATCATACTTTTTATTGGGAGTTAACCAAGAAAAAGTTAATGCTCTTGATGGAGAAATTTTATTAAATACTGGTTTATTCCAACCAAAAAATTCATAATCGTCCCCTTCTGGTATAGCCGTAATTTGATTATCATAATATCCTAAGAAACCACTAGCATCTATTTGTTTTCCAGAAAGTACGTTCCCACTAATAATTCTTGTATTATCTACATTTAAATTATCAGTTATTAAATCTGAAATAGAAGCACCAGCAATTGCTTTTATATATTTAGGGTTCTTAAATTGAGAACCTGTTAAAGCAATTGTTCTTTCTAGGTTTAATTTCCCTGTTAAAAGTAACTCACCTATAACCACTAAATCTTGTGGTGTTATAACCCAAACAAATTCTCCTTTGTTAATTGGATCTAGTTGTGCAATTTGAGTACCTACATTCCCTGATGGATGAGGCCCATAAACCCGATGAAGCTCTACCCCTGATAAATTTTCAAAAATAGAATTAGCTCCTATAGAAAAGTGAACTTTACCTTCTGTTAGTTTAGCAACTGCAGTAATAGCCGTTTGTAATTCTTGTACTTTATCCGCTAAAGTATATTCTAAATTTGCAGCTAAAGGTGCAGTAGCATGAGCTGAAATAAATATTGCTTTTGGTGCTTGATCTGGGTTTGCAACAACATCATAAGGACGTTGCTTAATAAAAGGCCAACAACCTGAGGCAAACAAATGATTTTTCACCTCTTCTGCAGACATTTTATCAACGTCTTGCACCCCAAAGTCTTTGTGTATTTGTTTTGCATCTGCTGTAATTTTCACAGCCATTACCCTTCTTCTTTCCCCACGAATTACCTCAGAAACTTTACCAGAAACAGGGCTAGAAAATAAAATACGTTCGTCACTTTTATCGTAAAAAAGTGTATCTCCCGCTTTTACCTCAGCGCCATCTTTGGCAACAAGTTTTGGTGTAATTCCATGAAAATCTTCTGGTTGTACCGCATAAACACTACTTAAAGAACTATTTGTAGTATTTTTTTCTGCAGTACCAATAAGCTTTATATCTAAGCCTTTTTTAATACGAATGTCTTTTGACATGGTAAATATGGAATTTTAGTTAACTAAAAAAAACATGCAAATTTACGGCTTTTACGAATTATTTTAAACATAAAAAACAGGTTAAATTTACTATTTATAACTATTCTAAATAAAAAATTCTATTTCGTTAAAATGATTATTTGACCCCGTTATTGTTCAAATGTTTTAGTATTTTTGTTTGTATGACTAAACACATTATTTATATACTTTTAGCAATATTTAGTAATCCATTTTATAGTCAAAACATAAAATCCATACAACTTAGACCACTATCTAAAAATTCTTATACCGCAATTGTTCCTCTTGGCACTTCATTGCACTTGTCTTTTGACGATTTAGAGGCAGATGTTAAAGATTATCGGTACAGAATTGAACACATGAATCATAATTGGCAAAAAAGCAGATTGCTTTCAAGTCAATACATCAATGGTTTTGATGAAAATACAATCATAAATGTTACAAACTCCTTCAACACACTACAAAGTTATACACATTACGAGGTACAATTCCCAAACACAAATACCGTAATTACAAAGAGCGGTAATTATGTTGTTTCTGTTTTAGATGATTATGACACGGTCGTGTTTTCGAGACGATTTGTCTTATATGAGAACGCAGCTATTATTGGACTTCAGGTGAGCAGAAGCAGAGATGCTAAACACTTAAATACGCAACAAACATTAGAATTTAGCATAAATCACCCAAGGTTAAGAATCAACAACCCCTCACAAGAAATACATGTTACACTCCTAAAAAACAACAACTGGAAAGAAACAATCTCTGACATACAACCCACTTTTTTTGGACCTAAACAGTTAAAATACACCTATACAAATAAAACCAATTTTTGGGGCGGAAATGAATACCTGAATTTTGATAGTAAATTTTTAAGAAACAAGAGCATTAACACTGTCAGAATAGAGAAAGGACCTACTTTTCAGCATTATTTATATCCTTACAACTACAACCCAAACTTAACCTACAGGTACAACCCAGACATAAACGGACAATTTGAATTTAGAAGTTTAGAAGGTAATGATGCTAGAACAGAGGCAGATTATGTTACCATGCATTTTTCGCTAACTAAAGATATCCCTTTTACCAATAAAAAAGTACATGTTTATGGCGCATTTAATGACTTTAAAATAGAAAAAGCCACCGAACTTTTTTATGACTTTAATTCAAAAGCTTACAAAGGCAGTATCTTATTAAAACAAGGGTTTTACAATTATACGTTTGCAACTGTGGACGAAAATAAAATTGTAGATACAAATGAAATAAACGGCACATTTTTTCAAACAGAAAATCAATATACCGTAATTGCATACTTTAGACCTTTTGGCAGCTTGTACGACAGAGTAATTGGTGTAGGCACCTCTAACTTTAGTCAAGATAAATAAAACAATGCATTTGTACGTGTTCCATATTAAAACTATATTTACTAGCGATGATAGAAAAGATAACAAAAGGTGTTAAAATATCTGTTAAAACAAAGTTTAATGGAGCAACGTATAGAGATCATAAATTGCATTATGTTTTTGCGTATTTTATAACTATTAAAAACAACTCTCAAGAAACAATACAGCTAACTCATCGGTTCTGGAAAATATATGATGCTTTAAACAAACCCGAAGTTGTTTCTGGAGAAGGTGTTGTAGGCCAATCTCCAGTGTTACTTCCAAATGACAAATATTCTTACAGTTCCGGTTGTCTATTACAGTCTGGCATTGGCGCCATGAACGGCTACTATACCATGCAAAACACAACAAGTCTAGCTCAATTTAAAGTATACGTACCAACATTTCAACTTGCAACAACACTACTATCAAACTAACAAAAGAAAAAAATAAAGTTACCAAGGTTAAAGATCCAGCATGCTTAAATTGTGGGTATCCATTTCTAGAAAATGAAAACTTTTGTGCAGAATGTGGACAAGCTAATAAAGGGCATAAAATATCGTTCTTGAGCATTGTTCGGGAAATTTTTAATGGTTTTTTTAATTTTGAAGCTAAGTTTTGGAATACTTTAATTCCCCTGCTTATAAAACCCGGAAAAGTTTCTGAAGACTACATTAAAGGAAAAAGACAACGGTACAGCAATCCTTTTCGATTTTACTTAACCGTTTCAATTATTTTTTTCTTAATAGTTGGTCTACATAAAACCGTCCAAAAATTCGAAGCTTTAGCAAATGATACTGAAATTGTGGCTGCTAAAACAAAAAGTAAGATTCAAAAAAAACAAACTCAGAAAGATCTTGATTCTTTAAAAACTGAAGTAAATAACGAATTGAAAAACTTTATCATACCTGTTCCTAAAAAAATGCGGAACGCTATTTTAGAAGAGGTTGATAAACAGTCTAAAGACTCCACGCTCCTTAAAAAAGATGCATCTCACAATAGTGTAAAAAATCTAGAAACAAACTTAGATAATAAATTAGAGATCTTTATAGATTATATAAAAGAACATCCAAAAGCTAATATCAATAACGCATTAGATAGTTTAGGCTATCAGAAAAACTTTACCAATAGATTTTTATACACAAGAGCGGAAAGTGTATATGCAATCAAAGAAAATAAAGAAACGAGAAGTCAATTTTTTAATCAACTATTATCATACGGCTCTATCGCTTTATTTATTTTTTTCCAATCTTTACACTTTTCCTGAAAGTCTATTATATAAGAAGTGTATATACCTTCGTAGAACACCTCATCTTTGTATTTCACATACAAACCGTGTTTTTTATGCTATTTACCATTTATTTCATTTTCCTGACGCTAAAAATTTCTCCTGCCTTATGGGTGTTTTTAAGCTTATTTTTAGTGTATTTGTATATTGCTATGAAAAACTTTTACAAACAAAGCCATCTTAAAACAGCCCTCAAGTTTTAGCATTAAATAGTAGCTTTGGTTTTGTAGCTTCTTTTGGAATAATAATTTTATTTCTAATCTCTTTTGCTTTTTTCTAAAACAAAATACAACCCAACTACCTTCTGCGTTTTTTAGAAGTGCTTCTTGTTACTTTCTTCTTTCTTCGGTTAAAAGGAACAGCGTCATCAAATGTGTTTTTTGCAGTTTTTGCCTTGGTATTTTTTTTCCAGGATTTATTTTCAGGCAACAAAACATTTAACAAATCTTGCCTCCCTACTTTGTTAAGTGTCTTTTTAATCCAATCTTTATTTTCTTTCTTATACCAAAAGAAAAATTTATGCTGATCTTCTTTCTCCTTTTTAGTTTTCGGAGTTCTGGTAGGTTTTAGTGTATACGGATGATACCCAGAGTAGTAAATGACAGTTGCAACTGTCATTGGTGTAGGTGTAAAACCTTGCACTTGTTCTAACTGAAATCCCATATTCTTAGTTTCAGCAGCCAAATTAGCCATGTCTTCTACTTCACTTGCAGGGTGACTAGAAATGAAATATGGAATTAACTGTAGGTTAAGTTTTTTCTTAATATTAATTCTATCAAAACGCTCTTTAAACTTATGAAAATAAGTAAAAGAAGGTTTACGCATTAATTTTAAAACAGGGTCTGAGGTGTGTTCTGGTGCTACTTTTAAACGACCAGAAACATGTTTTGTCATTACCTCTTCTGTATAAGCATCTAACTCTTTTGGATCTGCATTCTTATTAAACTCAGGCACTAACATATCATGTCTAATACCACTACCAATAAATGATTTCTTTATTTTAGGGTGCTTATCAACAGCTTGATATAGATCTGTTAACGGCTTGTGAGACGTATCTAAATTAGAGCATATTACTGGAGAAATACAACTTGGCGCAACACATTTATCACAAATTGATTGCACTTTTCCTTTCATTTGGTACATGTTGGCAGATGGCCCACCTATATCTGATAAATACCCTTTAAAATCGGGCATATTCGCAACTTTATCTACTTCTTTTAAAACAGATTCCTGACTTCTACTCGCAATGAATTTTCCTTGATGTGCAGAGATGGTGCAAAAACTGCACCCTCCAAAACAACCTCTGTGTATGTTTATGGAAAATTTAATCATTTCAAAAGCAGGAATAGGTCCACGTTTATCGTACTTTGGATGAGGCAATCTTGTATAAGGTAAATCAAAAGAACCATCAATTTCCTTTTCCGCCATTGTTGGAAAAGGAGGGTTAATCACCAATGTTTTGCCAGATACATCTTGTATAATTCTTCTTGCTTTTAATTTATTAGATTCTTGCTCTATGACTTTAAAATTGGATGCAAATGTTTTTTTATCTTTTAAACATGCTTCATGCGAGTTTATCGTTACATCTTCCCAGTCATTTACAACAGGCAATTTAGCTACTTTTTTATCTACTAATACTGCAGTTTGTTTTATGTTTTTTAAACTTGAAAAAGGCACCCCTTTTTGTAAAAGAGTTACAATTTCTCTAAGAGGCTGCTCTCCCATACCATAGACAAGCATGTCTGCTTTAGAAGTTTCTAAAATAGTTGGCATTAATTTATCTGACCAATAATCATAATGAGTCACACGCCTTAACGAAGCTTCTATACCCCCAATTAAAACGGGTACATCTGGAAATTTATCTTTTAATATTTTAGAATAAACAGAGGTCGCGTAATCTGGTCTAAACCCTTTATCTCCATTTGGCGTATACGCATCTTTGTCTCTTCTTTTTTTACTTGCAGTATAATTAGAAACCATAGGATCCATACAACCTCCTGTACATCCAAAAAATAATCTTGGTTTTCCTAATTTCTCAAAATCTTGAAGATTATCATTTACATTAGGTTGTGGCACAATAGCAACACGAAGTCCATAACTTTCCAAAATACGCCCAATTACTGCAGGGCCAAAAGAAGGATGGTCTACATATGCATCTCCACTAAACAAAATAACATCTAATTGATCCCATCCACGAATTTTTACTTCTCGGTTTGTAGTTGGTAACCAATCTGTTAATTGATGTTTTTTAGTTTCTTGCATAGTTTGCAAAAATACGTAGAAAATCTGTGAAGAAAAATTAATTGACGAATGTCTTTACTGTATTTTTCAGAAAATTTATGGCTTTAGTTGCTGTACAATCTTTATCGCTTCTACAGCTTCTTTTACGTCATGCACTCGTAATATATTTGCCCCATTTAACAATGCTATCGTGTTTGCAGAGGTAGTGGCATTTAAAGCTTCATTAGCAGAGATACCTAATGTTTTATACAGCATTGATTTTCTTGAAACACCTGCTAAAATCGGCGCTTCTAAACTTTTAAATAGCGCTAAATTTTTTAAAATTTCAAAATTATGAGCTATTGTTTTCCCAAAACCAAAACCAACATCAATAAGCACATCATTTACTTTTAATTGATGGAGTTTAAAAATCTTATCTGCAAAAAAGGATATAATTTCTTGTGTTACATTTTTGTAAACAGGGTTTTGCTGCATATTTTGTGGCGTGCCTAACATATGCATTAAAATATAAGGAACTTGTAACTCTGCAACAGTTGCAAACATATTGGAGTCCATGTTACCACCAGAAATATCATTTATAATAGCAGCACCAAGCTGAACAGTTTCTTTTGCTACACTTCTTCTAAAAGTGTCTATAGAAAGTATACTCTCTGGAAATTCTTTTAACAATACATCAACTACAGGTAAAATTCTACGAAGTTCTTCTGCTTCAGTAACATGAGCTGCTCCTGGTCTAGAAGAATACGCACCAACATCTATAAATGTAGCCCCTTCTTTAAGCATTTTTTCTACTTGTGTTAACATACTTTTTTCATCTTTATACTTACCACCATCAAAAAAAGAATCTGGAGTAATGTTTAATACCCCCATTACTCTTGGTATACTTAAGTCTATTAAATTTCCTTTACAATTTATAGTCATGCTATCGAACTACTTTTTGAATTATACTGTTTTTTTCTAAAGGGATATATTGATGCATTTTCTCCATTAATGTCTCTACCGAATTTGCTACTAAAAATAGTTTTTTATGTTCTGGTTTTATATATCCTTCTGCAATCATATGGCCTATTTGAGTTAAAATTCCATCAAAAAATCCATTAATATTTAAGAGTCCTATTGGTTTTTGCTCTATTTGCAATTGATTTAATGTTAGCGCCTCAAACAATTCATCTAACGTACCAAAACCTCCAGGAAGTGTAATATATCCTTCTACCAATTGACTCATAATTACCTTACGCTCGCTCATTGTTTTACAAACAATCATTTCGGATACTTTTGGATGTACTACTTCTTCTTTTTTTAAAAGTTTGGGAATTACACCCACAACTTCTCCTTTTTGCTCTAAGATAGCATCTGCCAACACCCCCATCATTCCTATTTTACCTCCACCATACACTAAACCAATTTGATGATGCACAAAATAGTTACCCAATGCTATTGCTGCATCTTTGTATACGGCTTTATATCCTAGACTAGACCCACAAAAAACAACTATTCTTTTCATAAATTGGTAAATAATTTCATTGTAAAAATAAATGAAATCGTCATAAGATTTACTACATTTGATAAATTCTTTTTTTAAAATAATGCAAGAAACATCCAAACAATATGATACTGTAATCGAAGAATGCAGAAGTTTATTTATTAAAAAAATGTCCGATTATGGAAGTGCTTGGCGCATTTTACGTTTGCCCTCTTTAACAGATCAGATTTTTATAAAAGCACAGAGAATACGCCAACTTCAAGAAAATGAAGTCCGCAAAATAGACGAAGGTGTAACACCTGAATTTGTTGGTATTATTAACTACGCTATTATGGCTTTAATTCAATTGGAAAAAGGGATTGTAGAAAATCCAGATTTATCAACTGAAGATGCTACAATTCTTTATGATAAACATGTTCATATTACCAAAGAATTAATGTTAAACAAAAATCATGATTATGGAGAAGCTTGGAGAGATATGCGTGTTTCTAGTTTAACAGATTTAATTTTACAAAAATTATTACGTGTAAAACAAATAGAAGATAATAAAGGTAAAACTTTGGTTTCAGAAGGTATTGATGCAAATTATCAAGATATGATTAATTACGCTGTTTTTGCTATGATTCATTTGAAGTAATTTATGAGTAGAGCTTTACTTGAAATCATTTATTTAGGGCTCTGTTTTATTGCTATAGCAATAGCTTCAATTTTAATCTATAATGGTGTATATGGAACTGTAATTATTTATATTTTAGGGTTCACATTTTTAGCACTTTTGATTTACATAATATTTAAAATACTTAAAAAATGAAAAAAACTAAAAGCAGATTAATAAGTCCTTTAGTTCAAGTAGCTAGAGTAAT
>CALKEB010000011.1 GCA_938084845.1 uncultured Polaribacter sp.
TACGCAGAATTAATGTCTGATCGTTTTGGAGCAGTTGGTAACAACTTCCATAAAGATATTGCGAATAGATGGCAAAATCCTGGAGACATTACCAATGTTCCAGCATTAACAGATAACGCAATTGTTAATGGTACTTCTACATCAACTAGATTTTTAACATCAACTGATTACTTAGCATTAAACAATGTTAATATCGGATATAACGTACCAAAACAATATTTAGATAAATTATCTATACAAACTGTAAACATTTGGTTTTCTGCAGATAATTTATTTAATGCTACTGCACGTCGTGGTTTCTTGCCAAATACAAGAGAGACAGGAAATTCTGGACGAAGATTTTATGCGCCAATGACAACGATGACATTAGGTGTTAGAGTGAAATTTTAATACAAAAATTTAAATTAAAAAAACATGAATAAATTAATTAAATTCGGATTACTCTCTGCATTAGCAATAACAACAGTAAGCTGTGGAGACGATTTCCTTGAGAAGCCAGCCTTAGAAGGATCTGCTTCTTTAACATCATCTCAGTTAGAACAAGCATCTAATATTGACCCTGAAGTAACAGGAGCTTTAATGGGTGGTGTATATTCATTAACATTTACATTCGGTTCAGGAGGTACAAGTGGTCATGATGATTTTGGTCACAAAGCTTATGATATCTTTAGTGACATGTTATCAAGTGATATGGCACTAAGTACTAGTACTTATGGTTGGTATAGAGCTTCAATTACTGAATATCAAGCAACACAAGATTTCACTTTTGGTGATAACAGACAAGTGTGGAGATATTACTACAGAATCGTAAGAGGATGTAATGAGGTAATTGATGGATTAGGTGGAACTGATGTTACACCTGAAAGCGATGCAAATAAAGCAGTAATGGGTCAGGCGAAAGCTTTACGTGCGCATTCTTACTTTTATTTAACGCAGTTCTACCAAAAAGAATATGATGGTGCAGAAGAAATTTTGCCTATCTACAGAAGTGCTACAGACTTAAACGGTCCTAAAGTAACTGCTGCTGAAATTTATGATCTAATGGAATCTGATTTAACAGAAGCAATTGCTTTATTAGACGGATTTACTAGAAGTAATAAAACTGAAATTAACAAATCTGTTGCACAAGGAATCTATGCTTATGTATTAGGAGCTAGAGGAACAGATTATGCGAAAGCTTACAATATGGCTAAAGCAGCAATCAGTGGTTATGCATTAATGAGCGCTACAGAAATAACTGGAGGATTTACAAACGTAAATACACCAGGATGGATGTGGGGTGTTGACTTAAACGATGAAATTGGATTAGGATTAGTTTCATGGTGGGGTCAAATGGATTACTTTGCATACAGTTACCCAGCATTTGGGGATGCAAAATCTATGGATCAAGGATTATTTGATGCAATTCCAGCTAACGATGCTAGAAAGGCACAATTTAATGATGCTCCTGGTACGTATGCACACTTAATGCCATTAGGTAAATTTTACAATGCTGCAAGAACACGTTATGGTGTTACTAGAATTGTACAAGATGATTATGTATATATGAGAGTTGCAGAAATGCACTTATTAGCAGCTGAGTATGCAGCATTTTCAGGAAATGATGCACAAGCAAGAACTGAATTAAAAGCCTTAGTTTCTAACAGAGTTCCAGACGCATCTTACATTGATGGTTTATCTGGACAAGCTCTTAAAAACGAAATCTATTTACAAACAAGAATAGAGTTATGGGGTGAAGGAAAAAGTTATTTAGCAATGAAGCGTAACAAAGCAACTGTTACAAGAGGTTCTAATCACTTATCTTTTGTTGGAGAATCAATTCCTTACAATGATGAGCGTATGGCTTTTGAAATTCCAGAAGGAGAGATTCAATTCAACCCTTTTATTTCAACTCAAAACAACTAATCACATATTGGATAGGAGGTTATTAAATCTCCTATCCATAATTAAAATTAAATAGAATGAAACAATTTAAAATTTACACTTTATTATTTTTAAGCTTAGCTATTTTTAGTAGCTGTGAAGAAGAAGTAGTAGCTCCAGATACAGCTTACGCATCTTTTGAGGCTTATTTTTCAAGTGACGTTACAGTAACTCCTGGTGAAGTTTATAACAAATCAGTGAGTGTATATACTGCAAACATTTCAGACACAGATAGAACCATTAATTTAACTGCATCAGGAACTATAGATGCAGCTTCTTACACAATGCCAACTTCTGTAACAATACCTGCTAACACAAATGAAGCAGTAGTAAACTTAACGTTTAATGAAAATGGTTTAGAAATCATTGCTGATAAAACACTTACCATAGCAATGGAAGGAAGTGAAGCAATGAGCGTTGGGGAGCCAATTACTTTAAATGTAGCGAAAGGATGTCCTGCAGGAGAAGGAAAAGTTAAGGTAGCTGTTACATTAGATTCATATCCAGAAGAAGTATACTGGAGAATCGTAAACTTAGATTTAGGAGCAATAGTTATGGCTAATAGTGCAACACCTGCTTATGGTGGTTACGCTGGATTAACTGGTGTACAAAGAGATGCGAACTGTTTAGTAAATGGTAACTATAGAGTTGATATCTTCGATGCTTACCAAGATGGTGCTGGTGCATTTGAAATTACTGTAAACGGAGTTCAAGTATTTGCATCAAATGGTGCATACGGAGCTGGCGTATCTAGTACATTTGTTATCAACTAACAAACCTATAAATATTTTTAAAAAATCGTAATCATTTTGGTTACGATTTTTTTATTAAAAAAAATTCAATTTGAAAGAAACTACAACAATATTTGGTTTAAGAGCTATTATAGAAGCTATAGAAAGTGGTTCTTCTATTAATAAAATATACCTGCAAAAAGGGTTAAGAGGTAGCATTTATTATGAACTAGACAAACTCATAAAAACAAATAAAATAGCAACAAGCACAGTACCTATAGAAAAATTAAATCGATTATCTAAGAATAACAATCACCAAGGTGCTGTAGCTCAAATCTCTCCTGTTGAATTTTATGATTTAGAAACACTTATTAACGAGACACTTAAAGCACAAAAGACTCCTTTTTTCTTATTGCTAGATCAAGTATCTGACGTTCGTAACTTTGGCGCAATAATAAGAACAGCTGAATGCACTGGTGTAAACGGTATTATAATTCAAAAAAATGGCAGTGCTCCTGTAAATGCAGAAACTATTAAAACATCAGCAGGTGCCGCTTTTAAAGTACCAATTTGTAAAGTAGATCATATTAAAGATGCGTTGTTTATACTTCAAGCCTCAAATATAAAAACAGTGGCTGCTACTGAAAAGACAGATAGTTCGATTTACGATGTTGACTTTAAGCAACCCATTGCAGTTGTAATGGGCTCTGAATTCAGAGGCGTAAATCCTTCTGTGTTAAAAATGGTAGATTATAAAGCAAAATTACCATTGTTAGGTGAAATTGCTTCATTAAATGTATCTGTAGCTTGTGGTATATTTTTATATGAGGCTGTAAGACAGAGAATGTAATATGTAGTATATAAAATATAGTATTATTTTTTATAGTTATTATTTTTCTTCAATATCTGGGGGAATATAATTTCCGTTTTCATCAAACATTGAATCGAATTCTGATGTTGAAAATTGAAACTCTTCATTTACCATTCCTTTATGTCTATAAAAATAAGCAAGTAAAATTCCTACACAAAAACCAGAAAGATGCCCTTCCCAAGACATGCCGTCTTTAATTGGTAAAACATACCAAATCATGCTTCCATAAAGAAAAATAACACTAAAAGATAAAGCTACAAGCCTATAGTGTTTGCGAATGATACCACTAAAAAAAACAAAACTAAATAAAAGATAAACAATACTACTTGCTCCAATATGGTAAGAGGCCCTTGCAAAACACCACAATGCAATACCTGTTAAAAGAGCACCATACCATAAAACTTTAATGGCAATATCTTTATAAAAATAAAAGAGACTACTTAACAACACAAATAAAGGAATTGTATTGCTTAGAAGATGTTTTGTGTCACTATGAATAAAATGTGTAAAAAAAACACCTTTAAATCCCTCTAAGCTTCTAGGGAAAACACCATATGTATTAAAATTAAGATCAAATTTAATTTCTAACCAATAAATACCCCAGATTAACATCAAATAAATTAAAGGTATTCTAAAAGTGTTTAGTGCTGTTTTAAAATTATAATCTTCGTTCATAAAAAATGAAATTACAAAAAATGAACCAAACAGCAATGATACAACATCTGTCAAAAATCTTTATTATTTTTACATCATGAATGAACCTTTGGCAGAGAGAATTAGACCTAAGAAGTTAGATGACTACTTGAGTCAACAACATTTGGTTGGAAAAGAGGGCGTGCTTACAAAACTTATTAAACAAGGTGTTATTCCTTCTTTAATTCTGTGGGGACCACCAGGAATTGGAAAAACTACCTTAGCTAACATTATTGCTACAGAGTCTAACAGACCATTTTACACTCTAAGTGCAATAAGTTCCGGAGTAAAAGATGTTAGAGAAGTTATTGAAAAAGCAAAAAAAAGCGGTGGTTTATTTACGACCAAAAACCCAATATTATTTATCGATGAAATTCATAGGTTTAGCAAATCGCAACAAGATTCATTACTTGGTGCTGTAGAAAAAGGTTGGGTAACGCTTATAGGTGCAACCACAGAAAACCCAAGTTTTGAGGTAATACCAGCACTCTTATCTAGGTGTCAAGTTTACATTTTAAATTCATTTGAGAAAAACGATTTAATTGCGCTTTTAGAACGCGCAATTCAAAAAGATGATATTCTTGCTGGTAAAACTATAAAACTCTCGGAAACTGATGCCTTATTGCGTGTTTCTGGAGGAGATGCTCGAAAATTATTAAACATTTTTGAGCTTTTAGTCTCAACAGAAGATCATGTAGAAATCACCAACGATTATGTTTTAAAAAAAATACAGCAACACACTACAAGATATGACAAAACAGGAGAACAACATTATGACATTATTTCTGCATTTATAAAATCGATAAGAGGTAGTGATCCAAATGCAGCTGTATATTGGTTGGCTAGAATGATTGAAGGTGGCGAAGATGTAAAATTTATTGCACGAAGGTTATTAATATTAGCGTCTGAAGATATTGGTAATGCAAATCCAACCGCTTTAATTTTAGCCAATAATACGTTTCAAGCAGTATCTGTTATTGGAAACCCTGAAAGTAGAATTATACTAAGTCAATGTGTGGTATATTTAGCAAACTCTGCAAAGAGCAATGCTTCTTATATAGCTATAAATAAAGCACAAAGTCTAGTTAAAGAAACAGGAGATTTATCTATACCTCTTCACTTAAGAAATGCCCCTACAAAGTTAATGAAAGATTTAGACTATGGTAATAGTTATAAATATGCTCATGACTTCCCAAATAGTTTTACTGAACAAGAATTTTTACCTGAAGAGATTATCGGAACGAAGCTCTATGAACCAGGAAATAATACAAGAGAAAATCAATTTAAAGAAATTCTTAAAACACGCTGGAAAAATAAATATAACTATTAAGTTTATTTCCAAGAAAAGTTTAAAATAAAATTTAAGATATTTACTGTAATCGATACAAATAATTAGCTATTAGATTACTAGATTTTTTATAAAATAATATTTTCTAAAAAAATTAATTGAAAAATAAATTAATACCTAGTTGAAAAGAAGCACTATTTGTAGAAGATAAATCTCCATACTCTAACAAGTTATCTACTAAACCATAAAAATTAAAACTACCCAAATTTAATGAAAAACCTACTCCAATATTAGAAAATGAAAAATCATCTATAGTATAGGTAACTTTTGTGTGAATTTTGTTCGTAATTGCTTTTTCGTAAAAGGCAGTTAATGCCAATTGAGAACTTAAAGGCCTATACATATTATACAGTTGTACGCCTATTGCGTCTGTATAAAAGTTTTTATAGGTATTATCATAACACACTTTACTTCTGTACTCTCAAAAACTATATTTTAACGCCCAATTTAATTTTGTTGATCTCCAAGAAATATAAGATTCAAAATCATCAGTTACCGGAATTTCATCTTGAAAACGCTGATCTATCTCATTCCAATTTTCAAAATTATCATCACTATTAAACTCTAGTGCAACGCCTTCAAAAACAAAATTACCTGTTACACTCGTATTTTTAGTATTTGTGTTGTGATTGATAAAACCCAGATCTAAAATACTACCTGAAAACTCTAATTGAGGGGTAATTCTATACGTCGCACCAAAATCGAAACCAATACCCATATTACTACCAAAAAAAGTGTTTTTTAAATAACTGCTTGGATCTGTAATATATTCGTTGTTTTCAATTAAACCAGAAGTTCTAAATTTTAAATTTACATCTGTTAAATAGTGTGTATAAATATTATTAGTACCACCATTAGTTGTAAATAAGCCAGTATTGTTATTTGATTCTAAATTTAACGCAGAAGAATAAATTTTAAACCTACCTCCTATGGTTAAATTCTCATTTACTTTTTTGGAGATACCTGCATGTAAAACACCTAAAAAATCTACTTTATATATAATACCTGCAGCACTAAATGCTCTATTGATATGAGGTGCATTTCCTTCACTTATAAAGTCTAACGCGTCTTTAGGATAATAACCAATAGCATCTAATTCTTGATAAAAACCAAAGCTGATATAGTAATCGTCTTTAAAACGAAAACCTCCACTTAGAATTTCTATCTGGGTATTTATATTTGTAAAATCTCGATAAGATAAATTTTGAATGGCTTCTGCAATCTTGTCGTTTATAGATCGATTATCTTTGGCAAAAATATCTGAAAGCACAACTCCTTTTGATCCATAATCTGAAGAAACTCCAGACAAAAAGGGTAAACCTAGATGAAATTTATAATTTAATTCTGAAGCAGGATTTAACAATAAAGTTTGTGGCAATTCAGCGAAATTATACAGAATTTGTTTTTTCTGTGCCGAAATTTGAAAAAACACTAAACACAGTATCAGGTTAACAATATTTCTCATCTTAAATTTCAGATTCTATATAAAGCGTTACTGAAGATTTTAATTCAAAATCACTGGTAGCATTAGGGTTTAAGCTAGTACCTATATCCTCTAGTTCTGCTCTAATTTTTACTTTAGTGGTATTTATAATTGTAGGACTTGTGTTAACAAAAACCTCTTCAGTATAATTGTTTTCTAAATCTCCAGCAGAAGTTACTATGGAAGCAAATTGATATAATATTGTATTGTTATCATCTAAAAAGTATACATCAATAGTAACATCTCTATCAAAATCATTTTTAATTAAGGCGCTAAAATCAATTTTAACAATATCTTCCTTAACATAAGAATCTTCAAATACCCTAAAGCCTGAAACTGATGTTATACTTCTTTCCTGAATACCTAAATCATTAAAAAATTGTCCTGGAACAACAGAAAAAAAAATTAGAGATGAGGTGACCACTGGCTTGTAGACATAATCATTAATTTGATCGAAATTTAACTCTTCAT
Source organism: uncultured Polaribacter sp. (assembly GCA_938084845.1). Lineage (GTDB taxonomy): Bacteria > Bacteroidota > Bacteroidia > Flavobacteriales > Flavobacteriaceae > Polaribacter. The sequence continues at coordinate 7,521 of CALKEB010000011.1, forward strand.
AGCAGGAATTAAATAATAAACAGCAAATGACACTTAATTGAAGTACACGTTTCATAAAATGAGTTTAGTTTTTAACGTAAATCTAATTATAGATATTGCTTTAATTCGTGGAGCGCTGTAATACTTTTAAAATCTGAATTATCTACTTCCTCATTATTAAAATTACAATGTATTGCTGTTAATCCGACATGTAATGCACCATAAATATCGGCTTCTATACTGTCTCCAATCATAATTGAATTGTCAATACTTGCATTCGCTTTATCTAAAGCAAACTTAAACACCTTAGGGTTAGGTTTCTTAGCACCAACAGATTCTGAGGTAACAATAACATTAAAATAGTCTAAGATTTTAGAGGATTTCATCTTTTTAGCTTGAATTTCTTCAAAGCCATTAGTTATAATATGGAGGCTGTATTTATCTTTTAGATAATCTAGTATTTCAAAAGTTCCATTAAATAAATGATTAAAATGCGGAAGATAATCAATGTAATCAATGGCAATAGTGTCTATTAAATCATCAGAGATCTCAAAATTAATAGCATCAAAAGCTTCTTTTAATCTGCGATATCTTAATTCAGATTTAGAGATTTTTTCTTCCCTATATAATTTCCAAAACTTCAAATTTAAAGGCTTATACACTTTAAAAAATTCAGAAACATCAATAGTTACCTTTTTTTCATTAAATATTTTTTGAAAAGCTAAATCAGAGTTTTTTTCAAAATCCCATAAAGTATGGTCCAAATCAAAAAAAACATGTTTGATCTTATTTTTATGCATTACTTTTTTTATTTAGTAGTTTTAATTTAGATAATTAAGGGAAAACAATTTTATGTATTTTTGAAAAAAACTAATTTGACCACTAAAGTAAACAAAAAGACTGTATCTTTTTTCTTCAAAAATATTCTAATTATGTTTAGAGGTACTTTAGTAGCTCAGTTAATTAGTGTTTTTGTGGGTATATATCTTGCAAAATTATATGGTGAAAACGCATATGGTTATTTTGGATTCTTTGTGAGTATTATTGGTATAAGTACCATAATTGGGACATTACAACTAGAAAATTGTATTGTTACCTCAAAGAATAAGCAAGAAAGCAAGCAATGGTTTAGTTTTTTAACTTTTACAATACCTATAGTAATAACGCTGTTATTTTTAATTTTACTCTTGTTTTCGGTATCTATTAAAACAGAAAAACTAAATACTACACTTCTTTTGTTTGGCTTTTTAGGAGCTTTGCTAACAACCTTTAACCTTAACCATCAAAATTTATATACTTATAACAAGCAGTTTTCAATTTTATCTAATCATAGAATTCTTATTGCTTTATTTGCAGTAGTCTTTCAATTTATATTTTACCAATCATTTACTGTTCTAGGACTAGTATATGGATATTGTAGTGCCCATTTTCTTTTATTGTGCTATAATCTTTACTTAAATAAAAATAATTTAATTCGCTTTAATTTTAATGAGATTAAAAAAGGAATTAAAGCAAATACAAATCTTATTAAATACTTACTTCCTTCAAATATTATAAATGGGCTAGCAAATAATTTAATGCCAATTTTAATTTTATCTTTTTTTGGACCAGAAAAAGCTGGGATCTATTTTTTTAGTTTTAAGATTTTAGCCACTCCATTATTTTTGATATCTTCTTCTGTTTCTCAAGTATATTTTAAAGAATCTATAGAATTAACAAAAAAAGAAGATGGTAGCCTTTTTAAAATGACTAAAAAAGTGGTGGGTCTAAACATCCTTTTAATGAGTTGTTTTCTTTTACTAATTAATACGATAGGCATATATTTTTTAGAATTTTTTTTCGAAGACCAATGGTCTAACTTAAGAACCTATCTTATTATTTTATCTTTTTTAATTATTGCTAGAAGTTCCTTTAATCCTATTAGTAGCTTAATTGTTGTGTTAGATAAAAACAAAATTGGATTGTTGTTTAACTCTTATTTATTTGTAGTAAATCTAATCGCAATTTATGTAGGTACGTTATACTATCAGATACTATATACTGTAATTGTATTATCTTTATTTAGTGGAATGGGTTATTTGGTTCTTTTAAACTATTTCTTGAACCAGTTAAAAAAACAGAATATTAATGCTTAGAACGTTAGATTTTATATTTTTTGGTTGGATTGTAAACTTATTTTATCCTGAGTACTATCGTCCTAAATATGGGTATCAACGGTATTATATTTTAGTTTTTCAGTATTTAATTCCACAAAAACTATTCAGATTAAATCCAAAAGTTAAATGGCCTGTTCATTTTACTTCTAAAGTCATGGCTGAAGAAAATATTAAAAAAGGTATTTTATGTGACCCTGGAGATAATCTTAATAATTATATTCAAGCAAATAATGGAATACTATTTGGGTCAAACATAGAACTTGGGCCAGGTGTATCTATAATATCAGCTAATCATGCAAGTAATAACTTAAGAAAGCATAAAGATGCAAAGCCTATACATATTGGTAATAATGTATGGATTGGTGCAAATACAACCATACTTCCAGAGGTGAAAATTGGAAATAACGTCATTATTGGAGCAAACTCTTTAGTAAACAAAAACATACCTGATAATTCTATTGCGGTTGGCAACCCATGTAAGGTGATTAAAGAAAAAGAGCCCTATAAAGAAGACTTCTCTAAAATTATTTTTAATAAAAAAGTACCTAAAAAGTTCTTTGATTTTAAGTAAGTGCTCTTTTAAATCTTAATAAATCTATTTTTTGAATAGTGGTAAAATGGTTCTGTTTGGGAGCCAAAACTTTTAAAGAAATCACCGATACTTTTGATATTTCCACCTTCAAAATCTAAAATTTTATTTTCTTGTTGATTTTGTTCGATTATACGATTAATTAAAAAACTGGCTGCTTGGTATTTTCTTCCACGCGAACTAAAAGACGAAAACAAGTAAACAATTCTATCTTTATGAGTTATAAATAAACCTCCTCCTAAAACCTCATTCTGATCATATACGCCTAAAACCACTCCACTCCTATTTGCTAAAACATAAGTTGATAATTTTAGCAAAATAGTTTTAGAAAATCCTTTGTAATTATAATTATCTTTTTGAATTTCTAATAATTTATCAATAGCAACCGGCTTTACCTCTAGATTATTTTTTTTTCCTGCTTGTACTCTCTGCCTTCTTGTTTTAGAAAAGTTGGCAGATAAACTTTGGTAGTCTTTATGTAAATCTAGCATATAATTCTTCTTAGTAATACAATTTTTACCAATAGGATTTGACGGGTTTATATGTAAAGAAACTTTTTTAAACCTAAATGGAATTTTTTTAAAAAAGGCCATTATATCAGTTTTTGTTAAGCTAATTGAAGAGAATACTCCTAATTGTTGACAAAAAAGTGGTTGAGTTACATACTTAATCAGGTATTTTTGTTTCCAAGGAATAGGCATCACAGCCTTATAATCATCCAAAACCAACACGTCCCAATTATCGGCTACAATATCTAAATACCAAGATAAGGCATACACTCTGCTTTGCCTAGCGTTATCAATACAAGCATTGTATTTTTTTACATCAAGATCTTTTCTTATAATATATTTTATCATCTTATGATATGGCTATCTTTATCATTGATTCATAAAGGTTTTTCCAACCTTTCCAACGTAAATAATCGCTTAATGTCTCATTATGGAACAATGTAATAAAAGTTCCGTTTACTGCTTTAACTTCATTTTTTAAATCTCTAATTTTACCTAAAGATTGTTTTGGAGTTAGCTTCATATAATCATTTAAAGTTGTGTCCATTAATGCAAAAGGGTAAATTTTAAGTGGAGTCTGAATTTCAAAATCCAAATCGTAAAAATAAAAAGGAGTACATGTCCCAGCTCTAAACCCCACATTACTTGCATATCCCATAGAGTAATCTTCTTCTATTTCTAAATCTATTAGCAGTTGGTAAGTTTCTGGCAAACTAAACCTTAAATAATGTTGTCTTGAATTTTTAATGGGGGTATTGGTAATATTTTCTAATCGTTCTTTCTCTTTTTTAATAAGGGCTCCATTTTTCATTGAAAAATAAGAGGGATGTAGGCCAACATGTGCATAATCCACCATTTCTTTAATAAGAAGTCTATATTTACTTTTAGAGACAGAAACATTGGTGTCGAATGTGGTATAATCTCCAACTAGAAAGAAAAAAATAGTTTGGATTTGATATGTTTTTTTTAATTTTAGTATACTACTAAAAGTATGATAAGGATCACTTTTAAAGTTTAGATTTACAGCCAACCTATTTATTACATTTAATAGTCTAAATTTAAATACATCATTTAAATAACCTCCAATATTTCTAACAAAACTTTTATGCTTGTAGGCAAAAGCATTATCTATATCTATCGTTGATATAAAACGATATTCTCTTTGTTTAAATTTGTACTTCGGAAATTGTTCTTTAAAAATTTCTAGAAATTTTAAGGCCCAAATATCTACAACAGGTTTTTCTAAAAATCCTTTCTTAAAGGCCAAGCTTTGTTCTGCTGTAAAACGCCCATGTTTGTCTTTTACATGAGGTAAGTACTCTTCATAACGTGATATTAGGTAAAAACTTGCTGCAAAAATGTCATAAGGAATAGAAGATTTTGCATTTGTTGCAAAAAAACAAGGAATGTTGCCCCACGTACTTATATTAATTTCTAAATCGTTAACCCCTTCTTCAAACAATAAATCGTTACATTTAATAAAAAACTCATTCCCCAAAGGGGTTTTTGTATAACTAATTTTTGGCCCACTATGTGCTACAAATTCTTCTATTTTATTGGTAAAACTCACAGGCATCAATAATGTTCTAGTGACTATATGTTTAAAAATATAGCGAACTCTTGGAGTTATTTTATGTGAGTAAATTAAAATCATTAAATATGTAAGTATTTATTTTAATTGTAACCATTTAAAGCTGGTTTTCATCTGCAAAGCTAAAATAGCACTTTTCGTTTATTATAAGATGATCTAGTAGTCTTATATCTAACGTAAGGCCCGCGATTTTTATTTTTTTTGTCAATTCTTTATCAGCATTACTGGGTGTTATTTTACCTGAGGGATGATTATGGCAAATAATTATAGCTACGGATGCCATTTCTAATGCTTGCTTAAGGAGTAATCTAACATCAACTACTGTGGCTGTTAACCCTCCTTTACTCATTTGACTTTTTGCTAAAACTTTGTTTGAATTATTTAAAAATAAAACCCAAAACTCTTCGTGTTCTAAATCGCCTATTAAGGGTTGCATTATATTAAATACAGCTTTACTACTTGTGATTTTAGGTTTTTTTAGTGCTATTTCTAATTGCCTTCTTTTTCCTAATTCTAATGCCGTAATTATAGCTATTGCTTTTGCCTCGCCTATTCCTTTAAAACTTGATAATTTTTTTACCGATAATTTTGCAAGGTTATTGATATTGCCCTCAACAGATTTTAAAATGCGCTTAGACAATGCAACAGCGGTCTCTTCTCGATTACCTGAGCCAATTAAAATAGCAATTAGCTCTGCATCTGATAACGTTGTTTTTCCTTTACCTAATAATTTTTCGCGAGGTCTATCATCTAAAGCCCAAGATTTTATTGTTAATTTCTCCATTTTACAATTTTTCCTAAAAATACCAAAAAATGCCCTCTTAAAAAGAAAAAATCTTTTTAAAAGAAGTGTTTGTTTACTTTTGTATCTTTGTCATAGATTACTATTACTTTTTTATGAAAATTATTATAGCAGGTGCTGGAGATGTTGGTTTTCATTTAGCTAAATTACTTTCTTACGAATCTCAAGATACTTATATCATAGATTTTGACGGAGAAAAATTAAACTATATCAACAACCACCTAGACGTAATTACCCAGAAAGGAGATGCCACTTCTATTAAACTATTAAAAGAAATTGGTATTGATTCTGCAGATTTACTTATTGCGGTTACAGATAGTCAGAATACAAACTTTACCATTTCTGTCATCGGTAAATCTTTAGGAGCTAAAAAAACTATTGCCAGAATAGACAACCCAGAATTTTTAAATGATTGTGAAGTTGACTTTTCTAAATTTGGTTTAGATTTTATGATTTCTCCTCAAGAATTGGCTGCAAATGAAATTAAACTCCTTTTAAACCAATCTTCATTTAATGATACTGTTGCTTTTGAAAGTGGTTTATTTAATGTAATGGGTACAGAGCTTTCTTATAAATCTCCACTAGTAGATTTAACAGTAAAAGAAGCCAAACAAAAATTTCCTAATGTAGATTTTATTACCATTGCTATAAAGCGTGAAAATGTTGCACAAACCATCATTCCAAGAGGAGATACTACTTATAAAATAGATGATCAGGTTTATTTTTCTGTTCCTAATTATAGCATGGAAGATTTATATCCTATCATAGGTAAAAAACAGTTCGAAATTAAAAATGTTCTAATTTTAGGAGGAAGTAGTATTGGTGAAAAAACAGCAAGAAGTCTTTGTGAAGATAATTTTAAAGTTAAATTAATCGAAAAAAACAGAGAAAAAGCAGAAATGCTTGCTGAGACTCTTTGTGACACTTTAGTAATTAATGGAGATGGTAGAGATTTAGAGTTATTAGAAGAAGAAAACATTAGAGAAACTGATGCTTTTATAGCGGTTACAGGAAATTCTGAAACTAATATCATGTCTTGCTTAGTTGCCAAATCTAAAGGTGTTAAAAAAACCATTGCTTTGGTAGAAAATATGGACTATATAGACATCTCGCAAACCATTGGTATTCAGTCTCTTATAAATAAAAAATTAATTGCTGCAAGTAATATTTTTAAACATATTAGAAAAGGGAAGATTTTAGAATTAGCTAATCTTCATAATATTGATGCAGAGGTGTTTGAATTTGAAGTTAGGGCCAATGCAAAAGTTACCCAACACCCTATTAAAGATTTACGTTTTCCAAGAGAAGCTGTCTTTGGTGGCGTTATTAGAGATGGTAAGGCATTAATGTCTTTTGGAAATATGCAAATTGAAGCTGGAGACAAAGTAATTGTTTTTTGTTTACCCGAAGCTATAGGAACTGTAGAGGGATTTTTTAATTAAAATGAATAATTTAAATCTTAAAGTCATTTATCGTTTTTTAGGAATAACAGCAATAATAAATGGCTGTTTTATGTTCATTGCATTTCCATTTAGTCTTTTTTCAGAGGAACAAGAAGCATGGGGCATACTAAATGCCGGTATTATTACTATTTTTTTAGGAGGTTTATTATTTTTTTTTAATAAACCCAAACACAAAAACATACAAAAGAAAGAAGGCTATCTTATTGTAACTTTTGGCTGGTTAATTCTTTCTATTACAGGAATGTTACCTTACCTCCTGTCTGGCTCAATACCTACAGTATCTAATGCTTTTTTTGAAACTATATCTGGATATTCTACTACTGGTTCTTCTATTTTAACTGATATAGAAGCGATGCCAAAAGGGATTCTTTTTTGGAGAAGTGCAACGCATTGGATTGGAGGTATGGGGATAATTGTATTAACAATCGCCATTTTACCGCTTTTAGGGATTGGAGGTATGCAGTTATTTATGGCGGAAGCACCAGGACCTTCTGCAGACAAATTACATCCCAGAATTACAGATACTGCAAAACGTCTTTATCTTATTTATGTGGTATTAACTTTTGCTGAATTTTTTCTTTTAAAAGCTGCAGGTATGACTTGGTTTGACGCAATCAATCATGCTATGGCTACAGTAAGTACAGGTGGTTTTTCTACTAAAAACAATAGTATTGCTTTTTATAATGGAGCTCCTATCATACAATATATTATTCTGTTTTTTATGTTTATAGCCGGAACTAACTTTGTACTTACCTACTTTGCTTTAAAAGGAAAAGTGAAAAAGGTGATTGAAAGTGAGGAGTTTAGGTACTATTTTTTCGGTATTTTTAGTATTTCTATTTTAATAGCTGTAATTATTATCTTTTTTAAAGATGAAACCATGGTAACTACTATTTATCATCCTGAGGTATTCGGAAAAACTGAAAGTGCAATTAGACACGCTCTTTTTATGGTAACTTCTGTAATAACCACCACTGGTTTTGTTTCTGCAGATTTTACCATGTGGAATTATTTTGCAACTGGTATTTTCTTTGCGCTATTTTTTACTGGCGGCTCTGCAGGGTCTACAAGTGGTGGTGTTAAAGTAGTTAGACATATAGTAATGTTAAAAAACAGTTTTTTAGAATTTAAAAAAGCACTGCACCCTAATGCAATATTACCAGTAAGGTATGATGGTAATTCTGTAAATCAGACTATTGTTTTTAATATTATTTCCTTTTTTATTATTTATATGCTCATTTTTATAATGGCATCTGTAACGCTTACATTATTTGGTTTAGATTTTATTTCTGCTCTAGGAGCAGCAGCGTCTTCGTTAGGAAATATTGGCCCAGCAATTGGCTCTGTTAGCCCTGTAGCTAATTTTGCACATTTAACCTCACCTGCCAAATGGTTTTGTTCTTTTTTAATGTTAATTGGGCGTTTAGAGTTGTTTACCGTATTAATTCTATTTACACCACTATTCTGGAGAAAAAATTAAATTAAACTTTTTAACTTTTCAAAATCTAATCCTCCATAATTTCCAGAACTCATTAAAACAAGTGCCGTACTTTTTAAGTCCTGGCCAAATAAAAAGTCATGAAATTCTTTTGGATTGGTAAAAATTAATAAATCGTCTCTTTGAAATGCATTAGCTATTTGTGCTTTAGATACCTGCTCTAATTGTTTAATTTCTACTGCATGTGGAGAATAAAATACTACAGCTTTATCTGCAGCATCAAGAGCACCATGGTATTCTGATAGAAACTCTGCATTTAAGCTTGAATACGTATGCAATTCTAAACAAGCTATCAATGTTCTATTTTTATACTGCTCGCTTACAGCTTTTGTAGTTGCAGAAACTTTGCTTGGACTATGTGCAAAATCCTTTAAAATAACCGTTTCTGAATTTTCAGAAATTTTTTCTAATCTCTTACTAGCTCCACTAAAGCTTGCAATAGCCTCATAAAAATCATCTTCATCTATGCCCATGTGTTGACAAATCCATTTTGCCCCTGCTAAATTTTGCAGATTGTGTTTACCAAAAATTTCTAGTGGCAAATCACCTTCTTCAGTTTCTAGATAAGTAATGCCATTATCTATAAAGTGATTTGGCGTTTCGTAAGGGTATTTCTTAATATGATTTTCTGATGATTCTACAATTTCAGCTACATTTCTGTCTTCTGAATTGTATACCATACTTCCTCCATTAATCATCGAATCAGTAAATATTTTAAACTGTTCTTTGTAATTTTCAAAAGTTGGAAATACATTAATATGATCCCATGCTATTCCACTTATTAAAGCAATATTAGGTTTGTATAAATGAAATTTTGGGCGCAAATCTGTTGGTGAACTTAAATACTCATCACCTTCAAGTACAATAAAATCGTTTTCTTCTGTTAAATGTACCATAGTCTCAAAACCATCTAACTGGGCACCAACCATATAATCTACCTCTTTGTCATGATAATTTAAAATATGAAGTATCATGGAAGTAATGGTTGTTTTACCGTGAGAACCACCAATAACAACTCTAGTTTTATCTTTAGATTGCTCGTATAAAAACTCTGGATAAGAAACAATTTTTACCCCTAACTCTTGTGCTTTTAGTAGCTCTATATTGTCTTTTTTAGCGTGCATTCCTAAAATGACAACATCAATAGCATTGGTTATTTTCTCTGGAAACCAACCAAACTCAGTAGGCAATAAATTGTACTTTTTTAACCTAGATTTTGAGGGATCGTGAATGGTATCATCACTACCAGAAATAGTATATCCTTTTTGATGTAAAGCAATTGCTAAATTGTGCATTGCACTTCCTCCAATAGCAATAAAATGTATGTTCATATTAAAAATTATAAAAAGTAAAAATACAAAAGCTAGCCACAACTAAGATGAAACGTCGCGTTAAAACTCGTTTTAGAGACTAAATTTTAGAATCTGACTTCTAAAAATACATCTGTATTACTTTTTTTCTGCCAATACAACTCTTGAAGGGGTATCTTTTCCGTTGATAATACTTTCTGTTCCTTTTGCTACTGCTTGGATGGTTTGTGTTATTATTGTCATATTTAAAGTAGTGGCCTCATCTGATACCTGGTGATAATCTTTGTCTACATCTATTGCAGTTGTAGAAAATGTATGAGAAGGCACTCCTAGCCTAGCTAAAGAAGCATTATCTGACCTAAAAAAAAGATTAAAATTCTTGTACGGATCTGGAAATAACTGATAACCAGAACCTACTAAATTTTGTTGCACTATCTTACCAAAATTAGATCTTTCAAAACCTGTTAACCAAGCTGTGTTTGGACCAAAACTTGGCGATTTACCAATCATTTCTAAATTAATACCAGCTACAAATTTACTAGCATCAATACCTTTACCAAAATGAGTAGAACCAATTAAACCCATCTCTTCTGCAGTAAATGCAACAAAAACAATTGTTCTTTCGTTTCCTTTCTTTTTAAAATAGTCTGCTAAAGCCAATACCCCTGTTACTCCAGAGGCATCATCATTTGCACCATTGTAAATCAAATCTCCTTCACCATTTTTTTTTATTCCTAAATGATCATAGTGTGCAGAAATAATAACATATTCTTCTTTCTTAGATGTACCCTCTAGAACCCCAATTATATTTGCGCTAGTTATTTGTTCTTTGCTATTTCTTGGTGTGAAGCTAAATGTTTGTCTGTAGGTTTCTAGGTTATCAAAAGTTGTTAAACCAATTCTTTTAAATTCGGTTTCTATATATTTTGCTGCTTTTTCTATACCCTCTGTCCCTGATTTTCTTCCTTGCATATCGTCAGAAGCTAGAGTGTACAAGTGTTTTTTTACTTCCGTTGAATCAATAAAAAATGAAGAAGCTATTGGTTTTTTGGTAAATGTGTTTGTTTTGCTTTTTCCTAAATCCCCATCTTTTCCATTTTTACCACTATTGGCTTTATAGCTTATTTTACAACCTGTAAAACTTAATAAGATAACTGCTACAAGTATTTTTAATGTCTGTGTCATAACGTCTAAATTTATAGGATAAATATAGCCTTTTTTTAGAATCAATAAATTTGTAAAATAGAAATATTACAATTGTACTACAAACAACATATAAACAAGAATAGAAATTATAATTTCTGTACTTTTGCGTAAAATTTTATAAAAATGATTTTATCTGAAATTCCAAATATAAAACACCTAGATGCTAATAACTTTTTTTTGCTTTGTGGTCCTTGTGCTATAGAGGGAGAAGAAATGGCTTTACGTATTGCAGAAAGAGTAGTTACTATAACAGACAAATTAGAAATTCCTTATGTGTTTAAAGGAAGCTTTAAGAAAGCCAATAGAAGTAGAATTGATAGTTTTACAGGAATTGGAGACGAAAAAGCTTTAAAAATTTTACGTAAAGTTTCGGAAACTTTTAATGTACCTACTGTTACAGATATTCACGAAGTTTCTGATGCAGAAAAAGCAGCTGCTTATGTAGATGTTTTACAAATACCAGCTTTTTTAGTTCGTCAAACAGATTTAGTCGTAGCTGCTGCAAAAACAGGTAAAGTCGTCAATTTAAAAAAAGGACAATTTATGAGTCCAGGTGCCATGAAACATGCAGTACAAAAAGTAAAAGATGCAGGGAATAATAAAGCTTGGATTACAGATAGAGGTACCATGTTTGGTTATCAAGATATGATTGTGGATTTCAGGGGTATTCCTGAGATGCGAAAAATAGCTCCTACGGTTTTAGACGTTACACATTCTTTACAACAACCAAACCAAACTGCTGGGGTTACTGGAGGTAGGCCAGATATGATAGAAACAATTGCAAGAGCTGGAGTTGTAAATAATGTAGATGGCCTTTTTATAGAAACTCACTTTGACCCCTCTAACGCGAAGTCTGATGGAGCAAACATGCTTCATTTAGATAACTTAGAAAAATTATTACACAATTTAATTACAATAAGAAAAGCTGTACAACATTTAAAGTAAAAGGGAACGTATTGGTAAAATTACATTGCCTTTTTTTTAAAATATCCTTTACCTTTTTTATTGTATGCTTCACTTAATACTGATAGCAATACCTTTTCATTTATATCGGATAGATTAAAATACCGTAAGGATTTCACCACCTTTCTATTATCCGTTATTAAAAATTCATTGTAATTACTTAATGGAGAGGTAACCCAGAAGCAAACGTCTACATACTTTTTTTTCTTTGGTGAATTAAGGTAACAAAAAGGAGTATTGTTTAAAAAATAATAAGGTATTTTCCATTTAAACCTAAGGTCTACTTCAGGAAAATTTTTCTCAATTAGAAATTGTACATGTACTAAAATCGATTTAAAAGGCTCTTCTTGGTTTAATATATAAGATTCTGCTGGCTTCATTTTTGTATATTCGCTAAGGCTTTAAAAATATGAAAAATCAAGATAATTCAACACCACCTTTTTCTTTTAAAGGACTTAACAGTCTTTTAATTGGACTGATCATCTTAACAAACTCTTATTTCATTAAAACTCTATTAGATAAGGCTAACTTAAAAAAACAAGCACTACACTTAGATAATACACAACAACTTGAAACTATTATATTAATTATAACGGGATTAACTTTCTTACTATTTCCAATAGCAATATATGTTGTTGAGAAAATTAAGACTAAAAAATTAAATCGCAATAATGTACCTTCTACATCTATACAAAAGCTTTTAAAATTCACGCTAACATTAACGGTATTGTTTGTTTTATTGATTATGACTAAACAAATGGAATTTTACTTTTATATCACTCCCCTATTTCTACTTTTGTATGGTTTAATTTTAATACTATTTGGATTTAAGGAAGACAAAAATATGTTACTCCTTTCATTTAGCTGCCTTCTGTTTGCGATAATTACGCTATTAATACCAACATATTGGTACTATGCTTTAGTTATATTAGGTATTGCACATATAACCTATGGCATAAACAATTAAATTAAGAACTAAAGTCTTTTTGTATTTTTCTTATGATGTCTTCTAAACCGTTCAGTTGAAGTTCATAAACTAATTGCAATTGATTTCCTAATTTTCCCTTAGGAAAACCTTTATTGTGGTACCATACCACATAATGCTCTGGAAGATCTATTAAAAAAGTGCCTTTATATTTTCCAAATGGCATTTTCATTTTTGCCAAATCTATTAGGTATTGTTGATTTTTATCGATCAATGTTCATTTAATTATTTATTGCCATCTATATAATCTTGCAAATACATAAACCTTGGAGTTAATTTACCATTTTCGGTCATTTTTGCTCTTGATAAAATACCCTCTTTATCTCCATTAAAAAATGCAGGAATTACGTTTTCTAAAAACATATGCCCAAAACCTTCACTAGCATCTTTAGGCAATTCACATGGTAAATTATCTACAGCCATAACTACAATGGCTTCCTCATTTTTAAAATCAACTTCAGATTCGGTTGTAGGGTGATACCCATAAATTGGATCTTTAATTGTTGACGCTCTTATCGTTGATCCTATAGGGCCATTAATGTCACAAGAAATATCTGCAACATACTTTATTTTAAATAGTGGGTGTTTTGCATCATTTTTTGTAAACAAATACGGAGCACCATCTCCATAAAAATGACCAGCTATAAAGAAGTCTGTAACTTTAGCAAAACGCATAAAATTTGATTCGTATTCTTCTGGATGCTTATAAAAATCGAAGTTATCAATTATTTTTTTGTCTTTACGTTTATTATAATCTAATACATCTGCCAAACAGTACACTGTTTTATCATAATCTTTGTTTATATAATCTTCTACAGATACTTCTTGAATATCCATTGCATCTAGCATTTCTTTTGCTCCATAAGCTACTTTACCATTCCCTGTTAATAGTATTTTTAAAGGGTTGAATTTACAACGCTTTAATTCGTTAATAAGATCTTCTTGACGCTCTAATGTTAATGCTTTAGGTAAAGAAAACTGTTCTGTAGCTAAACCAATTGCTCTAAAACCATTATATGCACCAACAATACCTGCATACCTTCCAAAACCAATTAGTCTCGCTCCCTGTTGGTCAATAATTGTTTCATGATCGTATAGCTCAATATTATTAGCTAAAACCGCTTGTAATAGCGCTCTATTATAGGGTTGTTTTTTTATAGTATGACTAAAGAAAAAATATTTTTTATTTTCGATAAGTGCATCAATAGGAACTTCCTTTACCCCTAGAAGTACATCACAATCTAAAAGGTTATGCGTAACCTCTGTCTGATTTTTCTGATATTCTGAATCTTTAAAAACACGGATTTCTGAAGACTCAACAACCACTTGAGCTTTTGGAAAATGTTGTTGTAAAGTAACGATCTTATTTGGAGAAAAAACAACTCTTCTGTCTGGTGGAGTTTTTCTTTCTTTTAGAATTCCGAATTTCATAATATCTATGGTATAATATTTGCTCGAAGATATTAGAAATTAAAGAGATGAACAACTGTATTTTTTTATACTTTTGCAAACCATATTTTTAATATATTAGAAATTGTTCTTTGACATTTTGGGGACGACTGGTTTTGACAGCAAGGACAGTGAATTTGTAAGCATATCGAGTTATGAAATAACACTCGTAAAACTTAATTTCAACTTTTTAAACGGCGAAGATAACTACGCTTTAGCTGCATAATCTGAATTACAGTAAGATTAGCCTAGGCTCACAAGGTGAGCAAGCTTTATGTCCACGAAAAGCCTTGGTTTATGGCGTTTCACTTTTGGGCATCGTAAAAATAAACATAGAAAACTTGTAGCTTTGGCAGGTTTTCGAAACTAAAAAAGCTAAGTTAAAAGTGGATTGTTCTTAATCAGCTTTTAATCGAAAATTAAGAAAGAACTACATATGTAGAAAGCGAATTAGCTGCTTGTTTGGACCCGAGTTCGATTCTCGGCGTCTCCACTTTAAAATACCTCAAAACATAAAGTTTATGTTTTGAGGTATTTAAATTCATATTGTTTTTTTTAAAAAACTATTTTTTATACTGATGTGGATTTTCTCGTATTCCTTTTTTAAATATTTTACGTACTAAGCCTCTCATACTGTTATCAAATTGCAATAGTACATCTCTTACCAATTGAGAAGGTCTACCTCTAAAAGTAGTGATATGAAATTGATCGTTTTCTAATAAAGGTTGTTTAGAAAAATAGTAATTAGACACACAACACCTTACATCATCTATCAAAACTTTACTTACAGAGTGCCAAGATTGTTGGTGTGTCGCCATAATTACCAAACGATTACATTTACTTTCTATGGTTATAGGGTTTTGTTTTATACCATTTGGCCATACTTCTAAATTACCTCCATTTTCTAGTGTCCAATTTGGTGTTACATAGTACAACACGTTTAATACCCTCCATCTATTTCTATCCTTATCATGAGAATTGTCTAAATGAGGATTTAAGTAATTGTTTTTTGCCATTAGAGAAAGACCTCCTGCGTATAAATTTTCATCTGGTAAAAGCTGTTGAATTCCACAAATTTCTGAAATTAATTGCACAACTCTTTCATCTTGAAAAGCGTAAATTACTTCTTCCAAAAAGGGAGAATACTTATTCATTTGGTAAGCAACATGTTTAAACTCTCTAATATTTTTACGTGCTTTAGTTGAAGATATATCAGGAAAATTTTCATGAACTTTTTGAACCCATTTTTTAGGAAGTAGATCATCTATAAAAAAGTAACCAATAGTATCTTTAGTAGCGGCATAAAAAGATTGCAACTGACTTTTATCTGTTTGTAATTTTTCTAAAATTAAGGTTGCTATTTCTGTTCTACGAATCATGTAATCTTTTTCTAAACGAGTATTTGATCTTTGCAATACAATAAAACAATGGTTTTAGGACTTTATTGCTCAACGCTATTTTTAAATTTATTTCCTCTTCATAAATAGTCCAATTACCCGATTTTGAAATACCATCAGCGCTACATTTTGCAATTATAGCGTGAACAACTTTACAAGAAAAACCGTGCTTAAATAAATATAAATTTAACCAATAATCTGCTAATACTGGATACTTTAAGTTATATTTTACTGTTTCAAATATTTCTTTTTTGTAAAATGTACTTTGATGATGTAACCCATTTCTAATCCATATAAAATTAGACCAAAACACCTCTTTTACTTTTTTCTTAGCATTATAAATAAATGCAGGTTGACTGCCACTGTATACTACTTTACCTGCAATAATAGATGCTGCCTTTACAGGAGTATTACAAAATACAGTGTTTAGAGAATTTTCATCGAACAAAACATCATCAGATCCTAAAAAATAAAGCCAATCTCCTTTTGCCAATTGTATTCCTTTATTCATTGCATCATAAATTCCTTTGTCTACACTAGATTGATAATAAAAAGGCTTTTCTAAAGTACTTAGGTAATTTTGAGTGTCTAAATCAGAACCTCCATCAATAACCCAAACTTCATAATCTTTAAAAATTTGATTTTTTATACTCTCAATAGATTTTTGTAAACCTAAAAGATTTTGAAAAACTGGAATTATTATCGATAATTTTGGAGGAGTCATTTCAAGCTTTGATTAAAAAAATTGCGCTAATTTTAATTGTTCTTTTTCCCAACAAAGTATTTCTTTTGCTTTTTGTTGATTCTCTTTTATTTGAGCTAATAATTGTTTGTTAGATTCCAATTCTATTACAGCTTTCGCAATTGATTTTGGTGTATAATCTTCTACAACAACCCCTACTTTATAGTTCTTTACAATACGCACAACCTCTGGAAGATTCCCTGCAATTATTGGCAATTCTGCATGAATATAATCAAATAATTTATTGGGTAATGCATATGTAAAACTTAACCCTAAAGGTTCTTCTAAAACCATACCTAAAGTAGCTTTTTTTGTATAGTTAAATAATTTTTCTCTCGAAATTCTTCCTAAGAAATGAACTCTGTGTTGCATCTTTTCTTCTGCTACAAATTGCTTAAGCGTTTGCTCTACCTTACCATAACCTATAATTATTAAGTCAAAATTTTCTAATAAGTGTAACGCTTTTATCATAGGTTTTAATCCTCTACCAGGATTTAAAACTCCTTGATATAAAATGGTCTTGCGTTGTGTTGGAAAGCAAACTTCTTCTGTTTCTAAAACATCTTGTTTTAGAGGTATATTTCTTACCAACCCCATATTATTTTTATATTTGGTATGGTAAAAACTTACTATAGAATGACTTACAGTATAGGAATTTTTAATTTTTGGCAAAAAATAATCTTCTAATTTTCTCCAGAAGCTTTGTACAAATTTTCTTCCTTGTAATTCAGGTCCTTCAGAAAAGAGCTCGTGACTGTCATAAACTAATGTTATTTTTTTTATACGACTTGCAAAAAAGCAAGCAGGAAGCGTATCTAAATCATTAGCAAGAATAATATCTATTTTTTTAAACAATAATGTAAAAAAAAGACGAATATTAAATTCTGCATAAAACAAGAAGTTATGATTAAACCAATGTTTCTTTCTAAGTATAGTATACGCTCTAGATACAGGAATTGTATTTGGTAAAACCCTTCCATAAACGGTTACAGAATAGCCTTTATCAACCAAATAATTGCTTACCTTATGAACACGATAATCTGTAGAAACATCGTTAGTGACAGCAACAAAAATATTCTTTTTATTCAAAAAATTTATTTTTAAGCAGTAGTGGTTTGTTGTGCAACTTCGAACAACTCACCTGCCTCTACTTTAAGGGTTTTGTGTTTAAATTTAACAATTAATTGGTAATCATGAGTTGCCATTAAAATTGTTTTTCCGCTTTTGTGAATCTCATTTAAAAGATCCATAACTTCTAGTGATGTTTTTGGATCTAAATTACCAGTAGGTTCATCGGCTAAAATTAGATCTGGATCATTTAGAAGTGCCCTAGCTATAGCTATTCTTTGTTGCTCTCCACCAGAAAGTTCGTAGGTGTTTTTGTAGTATTGAGACTGCATACCTACTTTTTCTAAAACTTCGTTAATTTTTGTTTTTATTTCTTGTTTATCTTTCCAACCTGTTGCTTTTAAAACAAATTCAAGATTTTCAAAAACAGTCCTATCATTTAACAATTTAAAATCTTGAAAAACGATTCCTATTTTTCTTCGTAAAAAAGGTATTTCTTTTTCCTTTAATTTTTTTAAATCAAAATCAACAATAGTTCCATTTCCTTTCTTCAATTGTAAGTCTCCATAAAGAGTTTTCATCAAACTACTTTTTCCGCTTCCTGTTTTACCAATCATGTAATAAAAGTCACCTTTATTTAAGGTCAAATTTACGTTTGATAAAACCAAATTATCTCTTTGATAAATAGCTGCATTTTCTAATTGTAAAACTTTTTTCTCCATACAATAGTCATTTATACAAACTTAAAAGTTTCTTATGATTTAAGAACAAGATTTTAGAAGTATTCTTATTTTTGATTTAGTTTTTATTAAATTTCAATGTAAATGCCAACAATTTAAAGAAATTTACGTTATTAAATTAGTAACAAAACCATTTTGTATGAAAATTAAATTTACCACAAAACAAACTTTATGGTTACTCATATTTAACATTCCTTTTGTACTATTTTCTCAACAATCTAACAATGAAACAAGTACATCTTCAGATTTTAACTCAGGCTTAGCTCTTTATAACAATAAAGCCTATGCAGCTGCTCAAGAAAAATTTGAAAATAGCATAAAGTCAATCCCTAATAAAAGTAACTTAAAAGCAGATGCAAGTTACTACATTGCAATTTGTGCTATAAAATTAAATAAACCAAATGCCGATAAAAAAATTATTGACTTTGTAGCAGAATATCCTTCTAGTAGTAAAAGGAATAAGGCTTTTTTTAATGTTGGTAACTATTATTTTGCGAACAGAAAAACGGCTTATGCTTTAAAATGGTACCAAAAAGTTACTATTCATTCATTAACTAAAGAACTTCAAAAAGAAATTAATTTTAAAATGGGGTACGCTTTGCTAGTTTCAAAAAGATTGAATTTAGCTAAGGAAAAGTTTTTGCCACTTATTAATGATGCAAAATATGGAAATGACTCCAGATATTATTACGGGTATATTGCCTACAAACAAGAAGACTATGGTACTGCCGAATCTACGTTAAAAGAAATTGCAGATAATGCTTCTTTTAAAGCAGAAATTTCTTATTATTTGTTAGATATCAGTTTTAAATCTGGTCGTTTTGAGAGATGTATTACCGTTGGTAAAAAACTTTTAAAAACAGTAAAGAAAAAAGAAGCCTCAGAAATTGCTAAAATTATTGGTGAAAGTTACTTTAACTTAAAAAAATATTCAGAGGCTATTCCTTATTTAAAAAGTTATAAAGGAAAAAGTGGCAAATGGAATAATACCGATTATTATCAACTAGGGTACGCCTATTACAAAAAAAATAATTTTAATAATGCCATAAGTAATTTTAATAAAATTATAGATCAAGAAAATGCAGTTGCTCAAAATGCCTACTATCATTTGGCTGAATGTTATTTAATTTTAGATAAAAAAAATGAAGCCTTAAATGCTTTTAAAACCGCAAGCAACATGAGTTATAATTTGCAAATCCAAGAAGATGCAAGCTTGAATTATGCAAAACTCAGTTATGAACAGGGCAATCCTTTTGAGAATGTGACCGATGTTTTACAAAATTATTTAAAGAAATACCCAAACGCTTCTTCCTATGATGAAATTAATAGTCTTATTGTATCATCATTCATCCATCAAAAAAATTATAAAGAGGCAATAGAATATTTAAAAAAGAAAAAAAGCAAACAAAACTTGGAACTTAGTGAAGAGGTGTCGCTCTTCAGAGGGATAGAATTATTCAATAAAAAAAACATCCAAGATGCCCTTTCTTATTTTACAAATGCTAAAAGTGCTAAAAATAAAAATATAAAAATAAAGGCTAGTTACTGGGAAGCTGAAACAACATATCAATTAAAGAGATATAACGATGCATTAAACCATTTTGTGGCACTAGAAAAAGATCTAGCATTAGATAAAAACGACTATCCTTTACTGGATTATAATATAGGGTACTGTTATTTTAAATTAGAAAATTATGAAAAAGCAATACAATACTTTCATAAGACCACTAAGCTCAAAATTGATTTAGAGAATATAATAGACGATACTTATTTAAGACTTGGTGATAGTTATTTTGCTTTAAGAAATTACAAAAAAGCCATTTCAAATTATAATTTCATTATCGATAAAAAAGGACTAAATTCAGATTATGCAGAATACCAAACTGGACTAAGTTATGGTTTTCAAGAGCAAAATTCTTTAAAAATTAAAACGCTTACAAACGTAATTAATTACTATAAAATTTCTTCTTTAAAAGATGATGCCCTATTTGAGTTGGCCAATACCTATGTAAAAGAAAATAATACGACTAGTGCGCACAACGCTTATAACCGTTTGTACACAAAACATCCAAGTAGTATTTTTATTTCCAAAGCTTTAGTGAGAGAAGGATTACTTTATTACAACGAAGACAAAAACAGTAAAGCTCTAGAGCGTTTTAAGAGCGTTGCAAAACAATACCCAAATTCTTCAGATGCTATTGAGGCGGTTAAAAATGCTAAAAATATTTATTTAGATGAAGACCGACTAGACCAATATGTAGCTTGGATAAAAGAATTAAACTATGTTGAAATATCGGATACAGAATTAGAGAAATCATCATTTATCATTGCTGAACGCAAATATTTTAAGGGTAAAAATGAGAGTAGCATTTTAAGTTTAAAAAAATATTTAAAAAACTATCCTAATGGTAAAAACTACCTAAAAGCTACCTATTATTTGGCAAATCTATTTTATATAGAAAAAGACTATGCTGAAGCAAAAGAAACGTATCAGCAAGTTTTAAAAGCAGGACAAACCGATTATAGTGAAGAAGCATTAGCAAAATTATCTGAATTATATTTAAATGATGGTAATTTTAAAGAAGCTTTAAAACTTTTAACCCAATTAGAATTAGAGGCCTACAATTCTGAAAACATCATTTATGCACAAAGTAACTTAATGAAAGGTTATGCAAGTTTATATGAAGATAGCTTAGCGTTACGCTACGCAAAAAAAATACTTTTAAAAAGTAAGTTAGACAAAGAAATAGTTTTAGATGCAAAACTAATTATTGCAAGAACTGCATTTAAATCTAACAATTTTTCTACAGCTCAAGAATATTTTAAAGCAATAGAAAAAGATGCTATTGGAATATTAAAAGCAGAATCATTGTATTATAAAGCTTACTTTTTAAACAAAGAAAAAAGTTTTGAAAAGTCTAATACTGTTGTTCAAAAGTTAATTGCAGATTACTCTAATTATAAGTATTGGGGTGTAAAAAGCTATATAATTATGGCTAAAAATTATTATCGTTTAGAAGATGTTTATCAAGCAACCTTTATTTTAGAGAATATTCTTAAAAATTTCACACAATTTGAGGATATTACTGATGAGGCCGAGGGAGTATTAAAAAACATTAAACTTCAAGAATCTAAAACAAACAACTCTGTAACTCCAAAAAACAAATAACAATGAAAAAGTATTTTTTAATAGTTGTCTTTTTTTTAGTTGGAGAAACGCTTTGTTTTTCTCAACAAAAAAAAGAGCTTAAAAAAGATAGTATTAAAACACAAATAATTGAAGTTGAAACAGCATATAATCCTAAAATTGCTGAGGCCAATAAAATTAAAGAAAAGCCTACTATTGCTCTTATAGACAAACGAAAAAAAAGAAAATTAATTTATGCTATATTCTCTGCGCCTGTCGCTTCTACTTTTATTCCAAAAAGTGGGGTTGCTAAACAGATAAATATTGGGGTAAAAGAGCGGGTTTATAATAATTTTTTAGCTTTAGGCTATGGTAATTTCAACACTCCTTACCTTGAAACATATTTGCATAATTATACTCGTTTTCAAACTGAATTTGGGTTCTCTGCAAAATATATAGCATCTATAGATAATATTAGTAATACGGTTTTAGACAGTGACTTTAGCAATTTAAATGCAGCTGTCTTTTACAAAAAAGAAACGCGACATTTTGATTGGAAAGTAACAGTAAGTGGCGCACAAAACAACTACAATTGGTATGGAATAAATCCCGTTAATTTTAACGAAAATATATTGAACAATATCAAAGAAAATCAAAACTACAATTCTTTAAATATCAAAGGAGATATCAACTTTTTTGACTCTTATTTAGAAAACTCAGAACTTTTACTCTCTTATTTTTCAGATGCAAATAAAAGTGCAGAATATATTTTTAAGTTAGAAACGGATTTAGAATTGCCGTTAAGTTTTATAAATCGTAATTTAAATACCCTTACCATAGATACTAAAGTTGAGTATTTATCAGGGGCTTTCGAGAATAATTATATCGATTTAAATAATGTAAATTATTCTCTATTCACCTTGGCAATTAAGCCTGAATATACTTTTGCTATAGGTGGTTTTCATTATAAATTAGGGGTTAACTTTTTTGCTGCGTTTGATACAGAAAATGAGGTTAATCATTTTTTAATGTATCCAAATATTCAAATCCAAAAATCACTAATGAAAGAACGTTTAACAGTTTATGCAGGTGTTTTTGGGGATTTACAAACCAACTCATACCAAAAGTATTCAGAACAAAATCCATTTATTAGTCCTACGCAGTTTATTACACAAACCAATCAAAAATACAATGCCTTTTTGGGACTTAGCGGATTGTTTCATAAAAAACTAAGCTATAGCATTAGTCTAAACGCAAAAGAGGAACAAGACAAACCTTTGTTTGTGAAAAATTATTCAAAATCTGACGGATCTACTGATAATAACAATGGAGCCCCAATTAAAGGATATGAATATGGAAACTCTTTTTCTGTAGTTTATGATGATGTTAAAACCCTTACTATAGAAGCTGAAGCCGCCTATGAAATTTCAAGAAATTTTTTAATTTCTTCAGATATAAAGTTTGATAATTTTAGCCTTACTCGTGAAGCCTTTGCTTGGAACCTTCCAAATTTACAAGCAACTCTTAGTGGAAACTATGCGTCTAAAAAATGGTATGCAGGCACCTCTATTTTTTTAATTGGAACTAGAAAGGAAATATCATATTCTGGAAATTCTTTCAATAGAAATGGGAATATTAATGTAAACGCTTTTGTAGATGTAAATCTAAACGGTGGCTATCATTTTTCTGATAAATTTACAGCATTTGTAAAAATGAATAATGTATTGAACAATAGCTATGAACGCTTTTCTAATTTTAATGTGCAAGGATTTCAGATTCTTGGTGGCTTAACCTATAAATTTGACTTTTAAAAAAATAGAACATTTTATAGAAATTAACTTAAATGTTTAGAAAGCATACTAAAATCCATATCGATTTTTGTAGCTTTATCAGACTTAAATAAACTAAAAATGAAAAAAATAATTTTCTCTTTAACACTCTCTATATTTTTATTTTCTTGTAATAAAAAAACCCTAAACAAATCATCTGAAACTATTTTAAGTAAAGAAGAAAAGAATGATTCAACTAAAATAAAATCACTGTTTAATTCGGCATTAACCGAAGGCAAATCTTATGAATGGCTTAGAGATTTGACTCAAAATATTGGCGGTCGACTTTCTGGATCTAAAGAGGCTCAAATGGCTGTTGAATGGAGTGAGCAATTAATGAAAGAAGTTGGCTTTGATTCTATATGGTTACAACCTGTTATGGTACCTCACTGGGTTAGAGGTCATAAAGAGGTGGCAAACTACACTTCAAATGGCGTTAAAAAAAAGGTTGCTATTTGTGCATTGGGCTTTTCTGTTGCTACACCAAAAGAAGGAATTTCAGCAGAGGTAATAGAGGTTAAAAGCTTGGAGGAAGCGTCTGCATTAGGCACAAAAATGAAAGGTAAAATTGTTTTTTTCAACAGAGCTTTTGACAACACTTTAATTCATACTTTTAAAGCATATGGAGGCTGTGTAGACCAAAGAGTTAGAGGCGCTGCCATATGTGGGGAATTTGGCGCAAAAGGAGTAATTGTAAGATCTATGACCAATGCTATAGATGACTTTCCGCATACAGGAACCATGAGTTATGGAGATTTACCAAATGAAAAACACATTCCAGCTGCTGCAATTAGCACTTTAGCTGCAGAATCATTAAGTAAAGACTTAAAGAACAATCCAAATCTTACCTTCTACTTTAAACAGCAATGTCAAACACTTCCTGATGCCCCCTCTTTTAATGTTATTGGTGAAATTAAAGGAAGTGAAACTCCAGAAAATATTTTTGTCGTTGGAGGTCATTTAGATTCTTGGGATTTAGGTGAAGGAGCACATGATGACGGAACAGGTATTGTACAATCCTTAGAAGTGGCTTATCTTTTTAGAAAAAACAACATACAACCTAAAAATACACTTAGAGTTGTGTTTTTTATGAATGAAGAAAATGGCACTAGAGGTGCAAAAAAATATGCTGAATTAGCTACCTTAAATAAAGAAAATCATATAGGTGGTCTAGAATCTGATGCTGGTGGACACACACCAAGAGGTTTTTCTATTGATGCAAATTCAGAAAACACAGCATTATTAATCACATGGAAAAAATTATTAGCTCCATATGGGCTTCATGATATCGAAAAAGGGGGTTCAGGCGCTGATATTAGTCCACTTAAAGGTGAAGATGTTACACTTGTTGGTTATAGACCAGATTCACAGCGTTACTTTGATTATCATCATACAAGTAGAGATACTTTTGATAAGGTAAACAAACGTGAATTAGAGTTAGGTAGTGCATCTATGGCAAGTATTGTATACCTTATGGACAAATATCTTTATAAAGACACCCCTGTAAAATTATAATAAAATGGAGATTTTAATAATAGTATTAAAAATTATTTTTGGAAGTTTTTTTTCTTTTGCAGGTATTATGCATCTTATAAAACCTAAAATATTTAATGGTTTTATTCCAAAAATATTTCCAAAAAAAATAGTGAATATTGTTATTGGATTACTAGAATTAATCTTAGGCCTTGGTGTCTTCTTTTCGACAACTCAAGAAATTTCTGCACTAGGAATTCTCTTTTTATTAATTTTTTTATTACCAATTCACGTTTGGGATGCGACAAAAATAAAACCAGCTATCGGTTCAAAAAAAATAGCAATGGTCCGCATTCCATTTCAATTTGTGTTAATTTACGGTGCTTACCTAATCTATTTAAATGCTTAAAATTCTAATGAAAAATATTTACATTTTACTTATTTGTATCACCTGTCTATCATCTTGCCAAAAAGAAAAAGCAGATTTAATTGTTATAAACTCAAATAGCTACACTGTAAACTCAACATTTGAAAGAACTGAAGCATTTGCAGTAAAGGAAGGTAAATTTATTGCAATAGGAAGTACAAAAGATATCCAAAAAAAATACCAGTCAAAAAAAATAATTGATGCGAAACAGCAAACCATAGTACCAGGTTTAATAGATGCTCATTGCCATTTTTATAGAATGGGTTTACAACAACAAAAAGTAAATTTGGAGGGCACCACAAGTTATGACGATGTTCTTGAAAAGTTAGTAGAATTTCAAAAAGAAAAGAATACCTCTTATATTACTGGTAGAGGTTGGGACCAAAATGATTGGGACGTAAAAGAATTTCCTACCAAAGAAAAATTGGATGAATTATTTCCTACAATTCCTGTTGCTATTCGAAGAGTTGATGGCCATGCCTTATTAGTAAATCAAGCTGCACTAAATTTAACGAAAATAACCAATGAAACTAGAGTTTCTGGAGGTGAAATCATTAAAAAAAATGGAAAAATTACTGGTGTTTTAATCGACGCTGCAATGGATTATATAAAAATTCCTGAAGCATCTAAGGAGGAGGCTGTAAAGGGATTATTAGCTGCCCAAGACATTTGTTTTTCATATGGTTTAACAACAGTAGATGATGCTGGTTTAGATAGAGAGACTATAGAACTAATAGATGTAATGCAAAAAAAAGGGACGTTAAAAATGCGAGTTTATGCAATGATTTCTGGAGATAAACAGTCACAAATTGATTACTATTTAAACAAAGGCATTTATAAAACGAATTACTTAAATGTACGTTCATTCAAAGTTTATGGAGATGGTGCTTTAGGGTCAAGAGGAGCTGCTATGAGAAAATCATATACTGATAGAGCAAATCATTTTGGTGCGCTGATATATGCTCCAGAAAGATACCAAGAAATTGCAAAACAGATTGCTGCTTCAGAATTTCAGATGAACACACATGCTATTGGGGACTCTGCAAATACCTGGTTAATTGAAACATATAACAATGTTTTAAAAAATAAACAAAATAGAAGATGGAGAATAGAACATGCCCAAATCATAAGTTCAGAAGATTTTAAAAACTTTCATAATATTCTTCCTTCTGTACAACCTACTCACGCTACTTCAGACATGTATTGGGCAAAAGACAGAATTGGTAAAGAAAGAATGAAAGGAGCTTATGCTTTTAAAGATTTACTTACTAATTATGGAAAAGTTGCACTAGGTACAGATTTCCCAGTAGAAAAAGTGAATCCATTTTTAACCTTTTATGCTGCTACGGTTCGTAAAGATTTAAATAACTTTCCAGAGAATGGTTATCAAATGGAAAATGCACTAACTAGAGAAGAAACCTTAAAAGGTATGACTATTTGGGCTGCTTATTCTAACTTTGAAGAAAATGAAAAAGGAAGTATTGAAGTTGGAAAGTTTGCAGATTTTGTAATCTTAAATCAAGATATTATGACCACAGAAGACAAAAACCTCCCAAAAACTAAAGTAGTTGCTACTTATGTGAATGGAGAAAATGTTTATAAAATTAAGTAACAGAAATTTAAAGTAGCCG
This sequence comes from uncultured Polaribacter sp., assembly GCA_938084845.1. Lineage (GTDB taxonomy): Bacteria > Bacteroidota > Bacteroidia > Flavobacteriales > Flavobacteriaceae > Polaribacter. Next base: position 34,455 of record CALKEB010000011.1, read on the forward strand.
AGTCTAAATATTTTTTAGTTCATTAAATTGAACTACCAACCGCAAAATGGCATTATTATTGTGCTATTAAAAAAAAAATATAAAACTGTATGAAACTTTTTAAACATCTATTTTTCCTAATTGTATTTATTTTTACTTTGCCTCTAACAGCACAAGAAAAAAACACTCCAAAAAACATAAAACTAACTCTTTTAGTAAAAGACGCTAAAAATAAACCTGTACCAGGTGCTGTTATTCTAATTGATAATATAAAACAAAGAAGAGTAGCTAATAAAGCAGGATATTTTAAAATAAAATTGGATAAAGCTCCTAAAGAGATTACAGCTTTTTCTCCATTAATTGGAGCTAAAAAAGTAACTTACAATGGACAAAAATCTATAATTATAAATATCACTAGCGACAATAATGAAAAAAGTTTTGCAACTGGAGATCGAAATACAAAAATATCTGACCCAATTCAGTTTAGAGATATTTATGATTACTTAAGAGGTAAAGTTGCAGGACTAAATATTTCTACAACAAACGTAATTCGCGTTAGGGGAACATCTTCATGGAATGGTGGTAGAGCTCCCTTATTGGTACTTAATGGGGTGCCAGTAGACAATGATACATTTGGTGACATCGTACCAACTACAATTAGAAATGTAAAAGTTTTAAAGGGGCCTGAAACCTCAATATATGGTTTAAGAGGTGCAAATGGTGTTATAGAAGTTAATACGATGATTAACTAATTAAAAAAGCGATGAAAATTCATCGCTTTTTTAATTTAGGAGTTAACGAACAGAACTAATAAAATTCCCGATAGCATTAATCCCATTGGTTTTTAAATTCTTAATAAAAGCCGATCCAATGATTGCACCATTGGCATAGGAACAGGCAGTTGTAAAAGTAGTTTTATCGGAGATACCAAAGCCTATAATTAGTTTACTTTGAAGATTTAACGCTTTAATTCTATTAAAGTAAGCAATCTGTTTTGGAGAAATCTCTCCTTTTGCACCTGTAATTGAAGCTGAGGCAACTACATAAATAAATGCATTTGTATAAGCATCTATTTTTCGAATTCGATCTTCTGAGGTATGAGGTGTTATTAAAAAAACATTTGTTAATCCATATTTATCAAATAGCGCTCGATAATGATTTTCAAATTCAACCATAGGTAAATCTGGAATAATTAAGGTATCAATACCACAGGCCACGACTTTCTGACAAAAGTTGTCTTCTCCGTACTTTAACATTTGATTTAAATACCCCATTAACACCAAAGGTGTTTTATTGGTGGCTTTAATATCCATTAATTGCTTAAAAACGATGTCTAAGTTTATTCCGTTTTTTAATGCCTGTTGACTACTATCTTGAATAGTTGGCCCATCTGCTAATGGGTCTGAATAAGGCAAACCAACTTCGATAAAATCTACATTATTCTTTTCTAAAGCTTTAATAACGGTATTGGTATCATTTAATTCTGGATAACCACAAGTGAAATATATTGATAAAAGATTACGATCTTTCTCTTGAAATATCTTTTGAATTGAGTTCATAATTAATCTTCTAAATGTTTGATAAATGTTTCTAAATCTTTATCCCCTCTTCCAGATAAATTAAGAACAACTACCTGATCTTTCTTAAATTGTATTTTAGGTAAAACCGCTAATGCGTGTGCTGTTTCTAAAGCTGGAATAATTCCTTCTAACTTTGTTAGTTCGTAACCAGCAGCTAAAGCCTCTTTATCTGTAGCATTCATAAACTTAGCTCTACCACTTTCATACAAATAAGCATGCAAAGGTCCAACACCTGGATAATCTAAACCTGCAGAAATTGAATAAGGCTCTACAATTTGCCCATATTCATCTTGCATTAAAATTGTTTTAGAACCATGTATTATGCCGACTTCACCTAATTGTGAAGTAGCTGCGCTTTCCCCAGAATTAACTCCTAAACCAGCAGCTTCTACTGCTATTAAAGTTACCTCTTCTGTATCAAAATAATGATAAAAAGCACCGGCTGCATTAGAACCACCACCTACACAAGCTATAATAGTATCTGGATTTTCTTTTCCTGTTTTCTCTTTTAATTGCCACTTCATCTCTTCAGAAATAATAGCTTGTAAACGCGCCACCATGTCTGGATGTGGATGTGGCCCAACAACAGAACCTATTAAGTAAAACGTTTCTGGATTTTGAATCCAATAACGAATGGCTTCATTTGTAGCATCTTTTAAAGTTTTAGACCCCGAAGTAGCAGGTACAATTTTGGCACCTAACATTTTCATGCGGGCTACATTTGGTGCTTGACGCACAATGTCTTTTTCGCCCATAAAAACAGTACACTCTAACCCCATTAACGCACAAACAGTAGCTGTTGCAACTCCATGCTGACCTGCACCAGTTTCTGCTATAATCTTAGTTTTACCCAATTTTTTAGCAATTAGAATTTGCCCCACTGTATTGTTTACTTTGTGAGCTCCAGTATGACATAAATCTTCTCGTTTCAAATAAATATGAGCACCATATTTTTCTGACAAAGTTTTCGCTAAATAAAGAGGTGTAGGTCTACCTACAAAATCTTTTAAAAGCGATTTGTATTCGTCTTGAAATTCTTTAGATTCTATAATTTGAATGTAATTATCTTCTAACTCCTTTACATTCGGATGTAAAAGTTCAGGGATAAATGCGCCTCCAAATTGCCCAAAATAACCATTCTTATCTGGCTGAAATTTTGATTTCATATCTCTATATTTTGTTGTAAATTATTATATAAAACAAGATTATTATGATTCCACAAATAATTCTTTTTTAAACTTTTTTAACTCCTCTATTTTTTTAACTCCTGACTTACTTTCAAATTTACTGTTTACATCCAAAGCATAAATTGGCAAATTAGAACCTAAGATTTTTTTAACCTCATCTATATCTTGTAAACCTATACCTCCACTTAAAATGAAGGGCTTATCAAAAGGATATTCCTTTAAAACAGACCAATCAAATTTGGTTCCATTTCCACCTCTTTCTTTTCCTTTTGTATCAAATAAAAAATAATCAACTACTGCTAAATAAGGTTGTAAACCTTCGAAATTAAAAGCATCTTTAATTCCGAAAACCTTAATTATTTCAATCTTATTTTTAGATATATAATGTTGATTTTTTCTTTTCTTAATGGATTTATTTTCTTCAATAAACAAGGTTCTTCTTTCTTCCAAATGTTTTTTTAATTCAGAAACATAAGCCACAGATTCATCTCCATGCAACTGTATAGCATCTAGTCTGTATTCTTCTATTAATGAAATTACAATTTCTAAATGTTCGTTCACAAAAACACCAGTCTTTTTAATTGCATTTGAAAAGTCTGGAATAATGCCTTCAAAATTTCTTTTTGATTTTTCGTAGAAAATAAAACCTAAATAATCAGGTTGTAATTCAGCCACATGCTGAATATTTTCAACATATTTCATTCCACATACTTTTAACTTCATATGATTGTTTCTTTCCAATTATTTAATTTTTCTCTAAACGAAAACCTCGTATTTGCTGGACTTGTAGATAAAACTACTTCGTAAATTACGCCTTCAATTTTACTAAAATGCTTAATATATAAATCATGCGCTTTTTGTCCATTGAAAATTATTTGTTTTACAGAAGGATACATTTCAACGATTTCATTTACAGGATTTGGGATTTCATTTTTCACATTTTGAGCTCCTGGTTTTACACGTACTCCAGATTCAATAATATCCCAAACTGCAATGTGATTTCGTTTCAACAAATCAATTCTTTCAGCGTAATTTTTGCTAAAAACTTCTGCTGTTAGCTCATAAATAATTTTCCAAAATGAATTTCCATTATTAGCATAATACTCTTGTTTCTTTAATTCTAGATTACCAGGTTTTGATCCTAAAATAAAAATAGTAGGATTATGAGGTAAAATAGGGTCTAAAGAAATTCGTTCCATTATTTAATTTGATTAATAAAGTCTTGACAAGCTTCACCTGGATTATCGGTTTTCATAAAATTTTCTCCTATCAAAAACCCTTGAAACCCGTATTCTTTTAATCCTGTAATAATTCTAGGATCAGATATTCCACTTTCTGATACTTTTATGCAAGTATCTGGAATTTGATTTGCTAATTTTATAGAATGCTCTAAATCAACTTCAAAAGTTTTTAAATTACGATTATTAATCCCAATAATTTTATTGTCTAGATCAGAAATTTTATCTAAATCTTCTTGAGTATGCACTTCATACAACACCTCTAATCCTAGATCTATTGCTAAATTTCCATAATTCTTTAACTCTGCTGATGTTAAGCAAGCAGCAATTAATAAAATTACGTCTGCACCAATAGCTTTAGCTTCTACAATTTGGAATCCGTCAACCACAAAATCTTTCCTTAAGATTGGTTTAACTTGGTTAATGACTCTTGCTTCCATTAAATCTGCCATTGTACCTCCAAAAAAAGAAGTATCTGTTAAAATAGATTGAGCTGCTACATTTGCATCTAAATAACCATTGGTTACTTCAGCAATAGTTGCTTTATCATTGATAATTCCTTTAGAAGGTGATTGACGCTTAAATTCTGCAATAATTCCTGTAGAACCAATTTCTAATAAAGATTTTTTAAGTGAAATTGGAGTTCGTTTAAATTTAGGACTTTCTACTAATTTTTTAACAGGAACATCTTCTTTTATTTTTGCGATCTCCTTCTTTTTAAATGCAATTATTTTGTCTAAAATTGTCATACAATTAATTATAAGTTTGTATTTCGTATTGTTTTTTTGATACTTTCAAAAATTTAATTTGAAATTAATAATTCCAAACTCCTTTTCGCTTTCAGATTAAATAACGCATCTTTTGCCTCTTCAAAAGCATCGTTAAAATCTTTTGTATCATCTACAATCTGTAAAGCAAAGGCAGCATTTGTAAGCACAACATTGTTTTGTGCGTTAGTACCATCACCATCTAAAATAGTTTTGAAAATTTTTGCTGCATCCGCAACTGAATTACCTCCAAAAATCTCTGATTGTTGAATTCTTTTTTGTCCTAAATCTTCAGGAGTAATTAAAGACTCGCCTTTCTTAGAAAAAAATTTGAATCCACTTGTTAATGAAATTTCATCATAACCATCTAAAGCATGAATTATTCCATAATTAATATCTTCGTCTTGCAAAATATTATTGTACAATCGTGCAACCTCTAGATTAAAGGTTCCTAACATATGATTTTTAGGAGAACTTGGGTTCACTAACGGCCCTAGCATATTAAAAAACGTTTTTAACTGTAAAGCTTTTCTTGTTGGACCCACAGCCTTCATGGCAGGATGAAACTTTGGCGCGTGTAAAAAACAAATATTAGCGTTCTCTAAATGCTTTTTTAATGTGTTTTCATCATTCGTAAATTCATAGCCAAAACTAGCTAGCATATCTGAAGAACCAGATTGAGAAGACACAGAATAATTACCATGTTTTGCAACTTTTTGTCCTGTTCCAGCTAAAATAAAAGAGGTTAATGTAGAAATATTGAAAGTATCTTTTCCATCACCTCCAGTACCAACAATATCAATGGTATTGTAGTCTGAAAGATCAACTTTTAGGGCCAATTCTTTTAAGGCATCTCTAAAACCAGAAAGCTCGTTAACCGTAATTGGTCTCATCATAAAAACAGTCATAAATGAAGCCAAATGCGCTTCATTGTATTTTTCTGAAGCAATATCTTTTAAAATTTGCTTGGCTTCAGATTTTGTTAATCGCTGATGGTTGTATAACTTATTTAAGATTGCTTTCATTTAGAATTTGCATTGATAAAGTTTGTTACTAATTGTTCACCTACTTCTGTTAATATTGATTCAGGGTGAAATTGTACTGCAGAGATTGGATAAGTAACATGCTCAATTGCTTGTATTAAACCAGCCTCATCTCTAGCTGTTACTTTTAATTCATCTGGAAAGCCTGTGTCTGTAGCTGCCCAAGAATGGTAACGTGCCGCAAGAAAAGTAGATGGCATGTCTTTAAAAATAACTGCATCTTTATCTGTAACCTCCATTTTTGTGGCTACCCCATGATAGACCTCATTTAAATTAATAATTGTACCACCAAAAACCTCTGTAATTGCTTGTAATCCTAAACAGACCCCGAATATTGGCTTTACACCAGCGTAGGTTTTAATAACTTCTTTTAAAATACCAGCTTCATCAGGAATACCAGGCCCAGGTGATAACATGATTAGATCGTAATTCCTTACTTGAGCTATACTAATTTCATCGTTTCTGAAAACTGCAGGATAAGTGCCTGTAATTTCTTCAACCATATGCACCAAGTTATAGGTGAATGAATCGTAATTATCTATTATTAATATTTTCATTTTTAAAAGCTCTTGGCCTTTAGCTCTTGGTTTTTAGTAAATTACTAAAGACGAAAAGCAAAAAGCTATTTTATATATTTTCTGCTAAAATCAATGCCTTTTTCAAAGCAGCCAATTTATTATTTACTTCTTGTAATTCTTTTTCTTCATCTGAATGAATTACAATTCCTGCACCTGCTTGATAATACAGTGTTTTATTTTTACTTACAAAAGAACGAATTGCAATTGCTAAATTTACAGAACCATCTAAACCAATAATACCAACAGCACCTCCATAAAAACCTCTAGATTGATTTTCATACTTATCTATTAATTGCATGGCTTTATATTTTGGAGCACCACTTAAAGTTCCTGCAGGAAAAGTATCACCTACAATTTCTATTGGATTTCCTTTTAATTGACCAGTTACAGTAGAAACCAAATGAATTACATGACTAAAATATTGCACTTCTTTAAATACCTCTACCTCTACTTGGTCTGCATGTTTACTCAAATCATTTCTTGCTAAATCTACTAACATTACATGCTCTGCTGTTTCTTTTTGATCTTCAGATAACTTTTTACCTAACTGAATATCTTTAGCCATATTTCCTGTTCTTCTAAAAGTACCTGCAATAGGATTTATCGTTGCTTTACCTTTAGAAATTTTTATCTGTGCTTCTGGTGAAGAACCCATCAATTTAAAAGAGCCGTAATCAAAATAAAACAAATATGGAGAAGGATTGATAGATCGTAAAGCTCTATACACATTAAATTCATCTCCTTTAAATTTTTGCTGAAACTGGCGTGATAAAACCAACTGAAAAACATCACCTCTTTTACAATGTGCTTTTGCCTTTTTAACATATTCAATAAATTCATCACCCTGTACATTAGATGTTTCTTCTCCTACAATATCAAATTGATATGTATTAAACGTTTGAACATCTATAAGTGTCTGAATTTCTTTAATTCGAGATTCTGTTCCTTCTTCAATATTCTCTATTAACGTCATTTCATCATTAAAATGATTAATAGCAATGATAAATCTGTAAAAACTATATTGCATTAAAGGTATTGCAGAAGGAGCCTCATCTACTGTTAATTCAATATTTTCAAAATATTGAACAGAATCATAAGTAGTATAACCGTACAAACCATTGAATGCTTTTAATTCAGAAGGACAGTCTAATGCAATTGTTTGGGTGTACTTTTCGAATATCGAGTTAAAATTTCTGCCAATTTCTTCATTTGCAATCTCTAAACCTTTATGAGAAAAAATTAAATGATGATTCTCAGCTTTTATGGATACAATTGGCTCAATGGCGATAAATGTAAAACTTTCGTCTTTACTATGGTAGTCTGAACTTTCTAGTAAAAGCGTACTCGCATATTTATCTCTAAATCGTAAATACAAACCCACAGGAGTTATGGTATCTGCAATTTTAGTTTTATAAATTGTTTTAAATTTTATATTCTTCATTATATTGAATTGAAAAAGGCTTATCGTGAGATAAGCCTTTTTAATATATTGTTATATACAGGTATAGTCTCACTTATTAGTTAAGAGAGTTCCACCACCAAGATATATTTATATTGTTTTTCATTACATTACAAAGGTAAAAATGGTTTTTTAGTTGCGCAAATATTATAGGATATATTTTAATTTTTTAAAAATTTTAAACTGTAACTGAAAATATGAACCATAATTGTTTTAATATATAACTAATATTCGGTTATTTGTAAACATATAAAACCATTTTTGTTTATTATGGTTTAAATCATAAATATATTCTGTTAATTTACAATTCCGAATTTATGTTGGATTTGAATTTAATGAATTAAAAGAATGCGCTATTAATTTTACCATAAATTTTTAGTGCATTTTCTTTTAATTATTGTCAAATCAATAGTTATGATAGCAATTATTATTAAAATAATAAGTACTAAATAAAATCATTAAAAATTAATTTTTATAACATTCATTCTGTATATATTTGTGCTATTAAAGTAATAAATGATAATGAAAATAATTAATAACAATCTAAATTTCATGAATCCTAATCATTAGGAAAAGGAAGGTTGTTTTTAATTCAGATATACATATAACCTTCCTTTGGAAGGTTTTTTTATAAACTAAAATTAAAGAAATGAGTAAAATTATGACTGTAGACATTTTGTCTAGTATTAAAGGAGCACAGCCTTCAGAAGCTGTAAATAAATTATTTGATGTAATTAAAAATGCCAATTCAAATAATACCTCAATTAATACAAATCATAATCATGTAGTTTCTTTAAATAATTTAAGAAAAGATGAAGTAATTAATAGTTCGTCTATTGAGAAACAGATTATCATTGAGAACTTTCCAAAAGAAAAAAAAGGTTATTTAGTGGTTTCTAAAGTAATTGAAGAATAATTATGGAGTCTCAAATACATAAAATTCATCAACAACTGGTGAATAAAGAAATAACGTGTACCAGATTGGTTCAGGATCGATTAAACTTACTAAAAGAGAATACTTACAACACTGTAAATTCACTTTTAGACCAACAAGCCTTGAAGTTAGCCAATAAAGTAGATGCTAAAATTGCAAAAGGAGAAACTATTGGTTTGCTAGAGGGGATTCCTTTCGGAATCAAAGACGTTTATATGGTTCAAGGAACCTTAACAACAGCGAGCTCTGACATATTAAAAAATTACAAATCACCGTATACAGCAACTGCCATTCAAAAATTATTAGATGCAGGTGCAATTCCTTTAGTAAAGGAAAACTGTGATAGTTTTGGACATGGTTCATCTTCTGAAAACACGATTTTTGGTGCCGTAAAAAATGCTGTAAATTCTAATTTAGTTGGAGGTGGCTCTAGTGGAGGCTCTGCAGTTAATGTTGCTAAAGACTATACGGTTTTTTCTATTGGCGGAGATACAGGTGGTTCTATTCGTCAACCTGCAGGTTATAATAATGTATATGGTTTTAAACCTACTTATGGTAGAGTTTCAAGATTTGGATTGATAGCCTATGCCTCTTCTACTGACTGTGTTGGTCCAATTGCAAAATCTACTGAAGATATTCGAATTGTTTTAAATGCAATAAGTGGTAAAGATGAGAAAGACCAAACTACATTTCATTCTGATGCAATATCAAAAGAACGTAGTTTAAAAACTATTGCTATTAAAACAGTGGGTTATTTTAAAAATTTTGTAGAAAATGATGCCTTAGATCATCAAATAAAAACTGATTTTTTAGCCTATCTAGAAAAAATAAAGAAAACAGGCGTTGAAGTAAAAGAGTTAGAATTCTTTGAATCTGACACTTTAGTTTCTACCTACTACACGTTAGCAATGGCTGAAACTGCCTCTAACTTATCACGACTAGATGGCACAAATTATGGTGAACGACTTGAAGCTGAAAATTTGAAAGATACCTATGCTATTACACGTTCAGAAAACTTTTCTGAAGAATCTAAAAGAAGAATTGTTGGTGGAAATCAATTATTATCACAAGGTTTTTCTGATGAAATTTATTTAAAAGGATTGAACATAAGGGATCAAATCTCTAACAATTTCGAAAAAGATTTCAAAGAAGTAGATATCATATTATCACCTGTAACACCAGCTACTCCACCAAAAATTGGAGACAGCTTAAAAGACCCTTTGACTATGTATTTGTCTGATGCCTATACTGTTGGTTTTAGCTTAGGCGAATTACCAACGTTAACCGTACCAAAAGGAACATCAACTGGGTTGCAAATTTCAGCAGCTAAAAAGAACGATGAACTTGTACTGCAATTTGCTAATTTCTTAAATGATTTGATATAATGGAGCTAGAGAAATTAAATGATTTATTAAAAAAACACGGGCTTGAACTCGTAATTGGTTTAGAAACACACGTACGTTTAAACACAAAATCGAAATTGTTTTGTTCTTGTGCCAATCAAGAAACCACTCAACCAAACACAAATATCTGTTCTGTTTGTACAGGACAAATGGGTGTTTTACCTTCAATTAATTCTGCTGCAATTACTAAAGCAATATATTTTGGTAAAGCTGTAAAATCTACTTTCGAGAACGAAGTAATTTCTTGGGATCGTAAACATTATGAATACCCAGATAATCCTAAAAACATACAAATTACCCAATTCCATAACCCTGTGATTCCTGATGGACAAGTTTCTTGTTTTAGAAATGATGGATCACAATTTACAGTAAGCTTAACACAAGTTCATATTGAAGAAGATGCTGCAAAGTTAATGCACGAAAAGAAGGTTTCTTTGGTCGATTTTAATAAAGCTGGTGTGCCTTTAATTGAAATTGTTACAGAACCTTGTATTCGTTACATAGAAGATGCCTCAACATATGCACAATACATTCAGAGAATTGTACAAAATTTAAAAATCTCTGAGGCAAACCTGGAGAAAGGTGAATTTAAATCTGATGTTTCAGTTTCTCTAAGAAAAGAAAACAGCTACACTTTAAATCCGCGTACTGAAATCAAAAACTTGAATTCATTTAAGTTTATGGTTGAAGCCTTAAAAGAGGAGGTAGAGAAGCAACTGAATTATTATTTAGAGCATAAAGAATTTAGACCAGACCAAACCACGGTATTGTTTGATGCCGATTTGAAGCAAACTAAAACAATGCGTAAAAAGGAGTTTGAAGCTGATTATCGTTTTATTTCTGAACCAGACCTCCCTTTTGTAAATATTAAAAATGTTGTAGAAACCATTGATGTTGATATCAGTTCTTTGCCTTTTGCAGTAGAATCCATCTTAATAAAAGGTGGTGTATTACCACAAGATGCCAAGTTTTTTACTGCAAATTCTTTACGTTCAGAAACTTTTGTAGCTATTAATAATGTAATTCAAGATCCTTCTTTTGTTGCTAAAACCTTAGTAAATAATATTAGTGTGGATGAATATACTAATATTCATGATGTACATGATTTAATCGAAATTTTTCAGCTTTTTAAAGCAGAAAAAATTACATCAGTTTTAGTTCAAAATGCTATTATTCGTTATTTAAAAGACAGACAATTTGATTACCGTGTATACTTTGAAGAAAATACTATTTCTGAAGAAAAAATAAAATTAGCTGTTCTTCAAGTAATTAATGAAAACGAAGCTATTGCAAAAGACATCAAAGCAGGAAATCAAGGAAAAGCCGGAATTCTTGTTGGAAAAGTTATCGCTATTATTGGAAAAGGTGCTTCAGGAAAAGTGATTCGTGAAGAGATTCTTAACGCTGTTAACGATTCGCCTTTAGCTGTTAGTCAAGAACTAAAAGCTATAGACCAAAAGCTAAAAGCAAATAACGAAAAGCAACAAAAAAGTATTGAAAACCAAGAGTTGCAACAAACTCCTATAATAATCAAGGATAACTACAGAACCCATAAAATCTCACAATTATCAGAAACTTCAGTTAAAGAAAAAGTTAGTTTATCGGGTTGGGTTTCTAGTGTTAGAGATCATGGAGAGCTAATTTTTATCGATCTAAGAGATTCTAGCCATGAAGTTTTTCAAGTGCGTTTAAGTAGAGAAACGTTTCCAAACTTAGATGAATTGGTAAAACTGAAACCAGAAACTGTAATAATGGTTACTGGAATTGTAGTTGAAAGAAACAAAGACGATTATAATTCTGGCTTAAGAACGGGTAAACTAGAATTAGAAACATCTGCTTTAGAAATATTAAACTTATCTAAAACATTGCCTTTTGAAATAAAAAGAGCAATGAAAACAAATGAAACTACTCGTTTTCAATACAAATTTTTAGACCATAGAAATAACGAGGTTCGCAAAGCAATTGTAAACAGACATAAAGTTATTAAGTTGTTACGAGATTTGTTAGATGAAGAAGAATTTTTAGAAATAGAAACGCCAATTTTAACTGCAGGTACTGATGAAGGTGCCAGAGAGTTTATTGTCCCTACTAGAAAACAAGTAGGTTCTTTTTATACATTACCTCAAGCACCTCAACAATTCAAACAAATGTTGATGGTAGGTGGATTTGAAAAATACTTTCAAATTGCGCGTTGTTTTAGAGATGAAGATTCTAGAGGAGATCGTCAGCCAGAATTTACTCAATTAGATATAGAAATGGCATACGCTAGTATGCAACAAATTATAGATTTAAACACAAAAATGTTTAATGAAATTGTAAGGAAAATTTATGGTAAAAAATGGATTTTATATCCTTTCGAAGTAATTACCTACAAAGAAGCCATGGATAAATATGGTTGTGATAGACCAGATTTGCGTTTTGGTTTGAAAATGCAAGACATTACAAATATTGTTAAAGAGACTACGTTCCAAGTGTTTAGTAAACCAATTGATGAAGGCGGAATTGTAAAATGTATTAAAGTTTCTGCTGCTGAGCAAGGAGACAAGCGCATGTCTAAAGGACAGATCGAAAACTTAACTGCCATTGCTCAACAACATGGTTTAGGAGGTTTAGCGTATATCATTGTAAATAATAATGAGTTACAATCTCCTATTATTAAGTTCTTAGGCGAAAAAATTGCAGCGAATATTATAAAAGCAACTGCTGCTCAAGTTGGAGATATTGTATTCTTTTCTGCTGCAGATTATGACACTGCAAACAAAGCATTAGATGCTGTTCGTCAAGAAATGGGAAGAATCTTAAAGTTAATAAATCCGAAGGAATTAAGACCAGCTTGGGTAATAGATTTCCCAATGTTCGAAAAAACAGATGAAGGCAGATGGACATTTACACACAACCCATTTTCAATGCCAGCTGTTTACGATTTAGAAAAACACCTAAATGGTAAAGAAGATGAAATAGGAACAATCATTGCACAACAATACGATTTAATTTTAAACGGTTATGAGATTGGTGGGGGTTCAGTTCGTGCACACAAATCAGAAATTTTAGAAGCAACTTATAAAAATATGGGCTATAGTAAAGAGGAAATGCTAAAAAGTGTTGGAACCATGCACAAAGCATTTCAATATGGGGCACCTCCTCATGGAGGAATTGCTTGGGGTGTAGATAGGCTAATGATGATTTTAGAGAAAAAAGCGTCTATTAGAGAAGTTATGGCTTTTCCTAAAACAGGTACATCAGAAGATTTGCTGTTTAATGCTCCTTCCACTTTATCTGATAAAAAAGTAGAAGAAATGAATGTAAAAATCATAAGGTAAAACCAATAGTCCAACCTTAAACAATTATACTGTTTAAAACCTCGCATTTACGAGGTTTTTTTTATGAACTCATATTTAAATGAAAAATAAAAAATTCAAAACAATCGAAAACAAACTTTTAAAGCCTTTTAAGCCACTTTCTTCTTTTTTAACAAATGTTGATAATTTAAAGATAAGATTGCTAAAAAAGCTTTAAAATCAGTTTAAAAATTGTAAATTTGATTTTACATTTTTGTCGTTCATGACAAAAATTATCAACCTAAAATAAAACTCACTTTTATAATGAGCGAAGAAATTAAAAAAGAATACGATGCCTCCAGTATTCAGGCACTAGAAGGGATGGAGCATGTAAGAATGCGTCCATCAATGTATATTGGAGATGTTGGTGTACGAGGTTTACATCATTTAGTGTACGAAGTTGTAGACAACTCTATTGATGAAGCAATGGGTGGTTATTGTGATACTATAGAGGTTACAATTAACGAAGATAATTCTATCACTACCAAAGATAATGGACGTGGAATCCCTGTAGGTTTACATAAAAAAGAAGGCGTTTCTGCATTACAAGTAGTAATGACAAAGATTGGTGCTGGAGGTAAGTTTGACAAAGATTCTTATAAAGTTTCTGGAGGTTTACATGGTGTGGGTGTTTCTTGTGTAAATGCACTTTCTGATCATTTAACTGCAACTGTTCATAAAGAAGGTAAAGTATGGCAACAAGAGTATGAAAAAGGAAAAACATTATATCCTGTAAAGACCATTGGCGAAACAGATTTTACAGGTACAATTGTTACTTTTTTACCAGACAAATCTATATTTACACAAAGTACAGAGTATAATTACGAGACTCTTGCTACAAGAATGCGTGAGTTAGCCTACTTAAATAAAGGAATTACGATTACCTTAACTGATAAAAGAAATACAGATGATGAAGGAAACTTCATTGCAGAAACATTCCATTCAAACAAAGGGTTACCAGAATTTATTGAATATTTAGATTCTACACGTGAGCAATTAATTGCAAATGTAATTTCTATGGAAGGTGAAAAAAATGGTATTCCAGTAGAAGTTGCCATGGTATATAATACCTCTTATGCAGAAAATTTACATTCTTACGTAAATAACATTAATACCCATGAAGGTGGTACTCACCTATCAGGTTTTCGAAGAGGTTTAACAGGAACTTTAAAAAAGTATGCAGATGAATCAGGTTTACTTAAAAATGTAAAATTTGATATTGCTGGAGATGACTTTAGAGAAGGCTTAACCGCTATTGTTTCTGTAAAAGTAGCAGAACCACAATTTGAAGGACAAACAAAAACCAAATTAGGAAACAGAGAGGTTACCTCTGCAGTATCTCAGGCAGTATCTGAAATGCTTACAGATTACTTAGAAGAAAATCCTAATGACGCAAAAACAATAGTACAGAAAGTAATTTTAGCAGCTACTGCAAGACATGCAGCACGAAAAGCACGAGACATGGTGCAACGTAAAAGTGTAATGTCTATTGGAGGTTTGCCTGGAAAATTATCCGACTGTTCAGAAACCGACCCTGCTCAATGTGAAATCTTCTTAGTTGAGGGAGACTCAGCAGGTGGAACTGCAAAACAAGGTAGAGACCGAAACTTTCAAGCCATACTTCCACTTCGTGGTAAAATCTTAAACGTAGAAAAGGCAATGCAACATAAAGTTTTTGAAAACGAAGAAATCAAAAACATGTTTACAGCGCTAGGTGTATCTATTGGAACAGAAGAAGATCCGAGAGCATTAAACTTGTCAAAAATAAGGTACCATAAAGTAGTTATTATGTGTGATGCCGATGTTGATGGATCTCATATTGCTACACTAATCTTAACATTCTTCTTCAGATATATGAGAGAAATGGTAGAGCAAGGTTATATTTATATTGCAACCCCTCCTCTATACTTAGTTAAAAAAGGTCAAAAAAGAGAATATGCCTGGGATGACAATCAGCGTGATATGATTGCTCAAAAAATGGGAGGTTCAGTAAATATTCAACGTTATAAAGGTCTTGGAGAAATGAATGCAGAGCAACTTTGGGATACAACAATGAATCCAGAATTTAGAACTTTAAGAAAGGTTGTTATTGATAGCCCAACAGAGGCGGACAGAGTTTTTTCTATGTTAATGGGCGATGAAGTTCCACCAAGAAGAGATTTTATAGAGAGAAATGCAAAATATGCCAATATAGACGTATAAATTTCTTGAAATATTACAGATAACGAAGCACACTTCAAAATAATTGAAGTGTGCTTTTTTTTGTGAATTCATAAAAAATAAAAAATGAGGAGATTAAACCCTATTTTTTGCAATTATTAAGAAATTAAGTTATCAAAATTTGTATTTTTACGCCAAGAATATCATTAACAATACAAAACAAATAAAAATGAAAATTACAGTAGTAGGTGCAGGAGCAGTTGGCGCAAGTTGTGCAGAATATATAGCAATTAAAGATTTTGCTTCAGAAGTTGTTTTATTAGACATTAAAGAAGGGTATGCAGAAGGAAAAGCAATGGACTTAATGCAAACAGCATCGTTAAATGGTTTTGATACAAAAATTACTGGTAGCACAAATGATTATTCTAAAACAGCAGGTTCTAACATTTGTGTAATTACCTCTGGAATTCCTAGAAAACCAGGAATGACTCGTGAGGAGTTAATTGGAATTAATGCAGGTATCGTAAAAACAGTTTCTGCTAGTTTAATTGATCACTCGCCTGAAACTATTATAATCGTAGTTTCTAACCCAATGGACACCATGACGTATTTAGTTCATAAAACAACCAACTTGCCTAAAAATAGAATTATAGGTATGGGTGGGGCATTAGATTCAGCACGATTTAAATATAGACTAGCAGAAGCATTAGAGGCACCGATTTCTGATGTTGACGGAATGGTTATTGGTGGGCATTCTGATAAAGGCATGGTTCCTTTAACAAGATTAGCTACTCGTAATTCTGTACCCGTTTCAGAATTTATCTCAGAAGAAAGATTAGAACAAGTAAAACAAGATACTAAAGTTGGTGGTGCAACCTTGACTGGTTTATTAGGTACTTCTGCATGGTATGCCCCAGGCGCTGCAGTTTCTGGATTAGTACAAGCTATTGCATGCGATCAAAAGAAAATATACCCTTGTTCAACTTTATTGGAAGGTGAATATGGTTTAAATGACTTATGTATTGGAGTTCCAGTAGTATTAGGAAAAAACGGTATAGAAAGTATTGTAGAAATTAATTTAAGTGATGCTGAAAAAGATCATTTAAAAGAATCTGCAGCAGGTGTTGCTAAAACAAATGGTTTATTAGAGTTGTAGTAAACTTTAAAATATTACATCAAATAGGTTGCTTTAACTAAGGTGAAAAGCAATCTATTTTTTTATATTTGATCCATGAACACAAAATGGTACTTAAGTACACTTTTAGTTTTATTAATTTTTCTTGGCACTATACAAGAAAATAACCCTTCTCCTAATCAAGAAATTGTTTTAGAGTTTACTCATGATACAATAAAGGATTCTGAAAAGGAACATACCATTATCGATTTAAAAAATCGTTTACAAATTGCTGGTGCTTCTAATATTCAAATTCAAGAAGCTAAAAATGGTAAATTAAAAATAGTCTATTTTAGTAAAGACCATGTATCTATCATTAAAGATGCACTTGCACTAAACAGTCCTGCATCAAAGAACATATCTTCTAATCCTTTAGAAGACAACAAATATCCATCAGAAGAAACGTCAAAATTTAATATTGATATTTATGAAATAGATTTAGGTTCATATTCGTCTAATTTTGATGGTAATTCTATTTTAGAAATTAAATACGATTCAGACAGATTTACAAACAATCAGAATTATGTATCTTCTATAAAATCGAATTTACCCGATTCTAAAATATTAAAAAAACTAAAATCTAAGTTTTACAATTCAAAACAAATTGTAAAAAACAGTACTTCTCATAATATTCCAGAAGTTAGAGCTGGCCCAAATTACTTCTTATTATAAGACACTAAACTGTTATTCTTATAATAGAAAAACACAATCAGAACTAGAGATAAACCCAAAGTTCTGAAAACAACCTATTAAACAAAATTAAATGTCAAGAAAGTTCGAGAAGTTATATATATTTGCTCGTTTAAAAATTTTTGACCAAAACCTTATAAAATGCAAAATAAAGGACTAATAAAATTATTCGCTATTCTTTTTGGATTAGTGAGTTTATACCAACTATCATTTACTTTTTTAGCAAATAAAGTAGAAGATGATGCTGTTGTATACTCTAAAGAAAGAGGTATAGATAGTGGTGCCAGAACAAAAGCTAAATTTGAAAGAACGTATTTAGACAGCGTTGCTAACAAAGAAATTATCGACTTAGGAATTGCAAAATATACCTATAACGATGTAAAAGACAAAGAAATGAATCTTGGTCTTGACTTAAAAGGAGGTATTAATGCAATTTTACAGGTATCTGTAAAAGAGGTATTAAAAAGTTTGTCTAACGAATCTGAGAATATTGCTTTTAATACTGCTTTAGATAATGCAGATGTTAGATTAAGAAATAGTAATTTAAACTACTTAGATTTATTTTTTGAAGAATTCGAAAAGATAGCTGGTGATACAAAACTAAGTGACCCTTCTATATTTGGAACAAAAGCATTAAGTGATAAAATAGCTTTTAATGAAGCGAATGTTTCAGTAAAAGAGACTTTACAACAAGAAATTAATAGCTCTATAGGAACTGCTTTTGAAGTATTAAGAAGTAGAATTGACAAGTTTGGTGTAACACAGCCAAACATTCAAAGAATTGGTAATTCTGGAAGAATTCAAATTGAATTACCAGGTGCTAAAGATATTGAGCGTGTAACAAAGTTAATTACAAGTAAAGCAGAGTTACAGTTTTGGGAAGTACACACCAATGCCGAAGTTCAAAACTTTTTCTTTGCAGCAAATGCAAAAGTAGCTGAAATGCTTAAAGAAACTTCGCCATCAATAGAAGAAGAAAAAGAAGCTGATGAAAAAGATGATATAGATGATTTATTAGGTGAAGAGGCAGACTCTACAAAGGTTCAAAAGAATTTATTTACCTACCTATATCCTAATGTTGCACAATCTCAACAACAATTAAGTTCATTAGTTGCAAATGCAAGAGTTTTAGATACAGCTAAGGTAAATGACTTGCTATCTAAAAAAGAAGTAAGAGCTTTATTATCTCCAGAACTTAAATATGTAAAGTTCTTATGGGACTATAAATCTGTGAAAGGTAATGAAGGTTCTGAAATTATTGGATTATATGCAATAAAAGGAAATAGAAATGACAAACCAACTATTGAAGGTGATGTAATATTAGATGCTGGGCAAGTTTTTGATCAATTAAACAAACCAGAGGTAAGCATGACTATGAATAGCTCTGGAACGAAGCAATGGGCAAAAATGACTGCTGATAATGTTGGTAATTTTGTTGCAGTAGTATTAGATGAATATGTATATACTGCTCCTTCTGTTAATCAAGCAATTACCGGAGGTAGAACTTCAATTTCTGGAGGTAGTATGACTGTTGCTGAGGCAGAAGATATTGCTACAGTACTAAAAGCTGGTAAGTTACCTGCAACAGCAAGAATCATTCAAATTGAAGTAGTTGGGCCGTCTTTAGGGCAAGAAGCAATTGATGCAAGTTTCCTATCATTTGGTCTAGCAATTATTTTAGTTTTATTATGGATGATTTTATATTATGGTAAAGCAGGTGCTTTTGCAAATGTTGCTTTAATTGTAAATATTTTATTCATTTTTGGAATTTTAGCATCTTTTAATGCAGTACTAACACTACCTGGTATCGCTGGTATAATTTTAACTATTGGTATGTCTGTAGATGCCAACGTAATTATCTTTGAAAGAATTAAAGAAGGATTATTCAAAAAGAAAGGGCTAAAACAATCTGTGGAAGAAGGTTTTTCTGTTAAAGGGGCTTTATCTGCAATTATAGATGCTAATATTACAACATTGTTAACAGGTATTATCCTTTATGTATTTGGTACAGGACCTATTAAAGGTTTTGCATTAACGTTAATGATTGGTATTGCTACATCATTGTTTACAGCTGTTTTTATAACACGCTTATTAATAGATGGGGCTTTAAACAAAGGATCAAATCTTACATTTAATACTTCACTTTCTAAAGGATGGTTCCAAAATATTAATGTAGAATTCTTAAAAAAACGAAAAATTGCCTATATCATCTCTGGTGCTATTATAGTAGCAGGTATTGCCTCTATTTTTACAGTAGGATTAAAACAAGGGGTAGATTTTAAAGGAGGACGTTCTTTTGTGGTTCGTTTTGACCAAGATATGAATGCTACAGAAGTAGCAGGTACTTTAAAAGACGCTTTTGAGTCAGCTCCAGAAGTAAAAACTTATGGGCAAGCCAATCAATTAAAAATAACCACCGTTTATAAAATTGAAGAAGAAGGCACTGCCGTTGATGAAGAAGTGCAAAACACACTTTACAAAGGACTATCTTCTTATCTTGGAGAAACTACTTATGAAGATTTTAAACCAGGTTTCGAAAAACAAGGAGCAGGTGTAATGAGCTATATGAAAGTAGAACCTACCATTGCAGATGATATTAAAACATCTGCATTGTATGCTGTTTTTGGGTCGCTAATTGTAGTTTTCTTATATATTTTACTCCGTTTTAGAAAAGTATCTTTTTCTATAGGAGCTGTAATTGCAGTTTTCCATGATGTACTAATTGTATTAGGTGTATTTTCTATCACGTATAGCTTTATGCCTTTTGATATGGAAATAGGTCAGTCATTTATTGCAGCTATATTAACAGTTGTAGGGTACTCCTTAAATGATACAGTAGTTATATTTGATAGAATCAGAGAATTTGCAGGCTCTTATCCTAATTGGAAGTATAGTAAAGTAGTAGATTCTGCTTTAAGCTCTACATTAGGAAGAACAATCAATACCTCTTTAACGACACTTTTAGTAATGTTAGCTATTTTCTTATTTGGAGGAGACTCTATAAAAGGATTTATGTTTGCATTAATAGTAGGTGTTGTTGTAGGTACCTATTCTTCTCTATTTGTTGCAACACCAATTATGTTTGATGCATCCAAAAAAGAAGAAAAGAAAAAATAGTTTTATTTTATATTATAAAAAACCGTTTTGATCAAAATTCAAAACGGTTTTTTCTTTTCAGTTACACCACGTATCTTTGCCATATTATGAGCATTCTAAAACTTCATGATCTTTATTTTAAACCTTTTATTCAAAAGAATGAAATACGTGCAATAGTAAGTCATTTAGCAAAGCAAGTAAAAGAAGATCTTCCTAAAAATGAAGTTCCAATTTTTATTGGAATTTTAAATGGGTGTTTTCTTTTTGCTGCAGATTTTATTCGCGAATTTAATGGCGACTGTGAAGTCTCATTCGTAAAATTAACATCGTACGAAGGCACAAAATCTTCAGGAAATGTTAAACAAATAATTGGTTTACAAAAAGATATGACCAATAGAACAGTTATTATATTAGAAGATATCATAGATACTGGAAATACACTGCAAGAAATTTATAATATCTTTAAAAATAAGAATACCAAACAATTAAAAGTAGTTTCTTTATTTTTTAAACCAGATGTATTTAGAAAAGAGTTGCCCATAGATTACATTGGCAAAAGCATAGAAGACAAATTTATTGTTGGCTATGGTTTAGATTACAATGGATTAGGAAGAAATTACCCAGAAATATATCAATTATCAATACCACCAAAAATGAAAAATATCGTATTATTCGGCCCTCCAGGAGCAGGGAAAGGAACGCAAGCAAACTTTTTAAAAAAAATGTACCAATTGGTACATATTTCTACTGGAGATGTTTTTCGATTTAATATCAAAAATCAAACAGAATTAGGCTTACTAGCAAAAAAATATATGGACGAGGGAGATTTAGTTCCTGATGAAGTAACCATAAATATGCTAAAAGCAGAAGTAGAAAAAAATCCTGATGCGAATGGTTTTATTTTTGATGGTTTTCCAAGAACACAATCTCAAGCAGAAGCTTTAGATCATTTTTTAAGTGATAAAGGCGAACAAATAAATGCGATGATTGCTTTAGAGGTTCCAGAAGATACCCTTGTTACGCGTTTACTAGAAAGAGGTAAAACAAGCGGTAGAACAGATGATACAGACGAAGCTAAAATTAGAAATCGTTTCAACGAATACAATACCAAAACTGCAATTCTAAAAGATTATTTTGAAGCTCAAAATAAATATTATGGAATTAATGGTGTAGGTTCTATAGAAGATATTACCAAAAGAATTGCAGAAGTATTTGATACTTTATAAATCAAATTCTTAAAAAACTTTCAATACTAAACTTGACTGTTCAAGGATTAAAGAAATAAATAAACATGACTGAAGGCAACTTTGTAGATTACATAAAAATATACGCTTCTTCTGGTAAAGGTGGACAAGGTTCTGCACATTTACATAGAGAAAAATATATTACCAAAGGAGGACCTGATGGTGGTGATGGTGGACGTGGAGGACATATTATTTTACGTGGCGATAAGAATATGTGGACTTTATTTCATCTAAAATTTAAACGTCATTTTAGAGCTGAAGGAGGTGGTGCTGGAAGTAAAAGTAGAAGTACTGGTTCTGATGGGGAAGATATTTATGTTGATGTTCCTTTAGGCACAATCATAAAAGATGCTGATACAGATGAGGTAATTGTAGAAATAACTGAAGATAAAAAAGAAGTTATTTTACTTAGAGGTGGTAAAGGTGGCTTAGGTAACTGGAACTTTAAATCTTCTACCAATCAAACACCAAGGTATGCACAACCAGGAATGGATGGTGCTGAAGGTTGGTTTAGAATTGAATTAAAATTATTAGCAGATATCGGTTTAGTTGGTTTTCCAAACGCAGGAAAATCTACTCTTTTGTCCGTATTAACTTCAGCAAAACCTAAAATTGCAGATTATGCTTTTACTACACTAAAACCTAACTTAGGTATTGTAGAGCATAGAAATCATCAAACATTCGTAATCGCAGATATTCCTGGTATTATAGAAGGCGCTGCAGAGGGTAAAGGTTTAGGACATCGATTTCTAAGACATATAGAACGTAATTCTGCGCTATTATTTTTAATTCCTGCAGATGCAGACGACATTCATAAAGAATACGAAATTTTATTAAACGAACTTAAGAAGCACAATCCAGAATTGTTAGATAAAGATCGTTTATTAGCCATTTCGAAATCTGATATGTTAGATGATGAATTAAAGACAGAAATTAAAGCTGATTTACCAAAGGGTATTGATGCTTTATTTATTTCTTCTGTTGCCCAACAAGGCCTTCAAGAACTAAAAGACAAACTTTGGAAAATGTTAAACTAATTTAGTTTTTCAGTTGAATTTTTATGGGCAATTGATACTTTGTTGTTACAGGAATTCCTCTTTTTATTGCAGGATATACTTTGTCTAATTGATCTACAGAAGATTTTACCAAACTATCAAATTTAGGCAACTGCTGTTTTAGTAATTTAGAGGCTTGTATTCCCTTGAAATTAATGACACCATCTTTAGCAATAATTAAATCTACTAATACAGTTTCATTTAAAGAATCTACAATTGTAAAGGTATGTTGTTGTAACTCCATCCCTATTTTTCTATGGATTGTTTTTCTAAAACAAGTTTGCTTTTTAGATGCATCTATCAAAGAATCGCATTCTTTAAATGAAGGGTGAGTATCTACAGAGGTAAAGTCTACAACAGTGTCTAAATATTGAGTTGTATTGTTTTTAGATAATGAGAGACGATCACAAGAGGCGATACATAGAAAAACCAATAAAAAAGAAAAAATACGCATATAAGGCTCACAAAATTTAGTGTGAAATTACTAAAAATTAATGAACTTTATTTTAAAGTTTATCCTTTCATAAAATAGGCTTTTATAATCTCACTAATTCTATTTCTAACAAAATTATTCATGCCTTCTTCTTTTCTCCAAAACTTTTCTATGTACTTATTGTAAAGTGTATAAGCTATTTTTTTATCCTTATAATAACCATCAGAAATCATAGCCAATTGATACAATGCACTGTAATTAGAACTATTTTCTTAATATACCTTGTTAAAATATGGCTATACTTTATCTACCATTTTTTTTACATAATCTGTTACAATTACAATTTGTGTAGGTCCTACTTTACCTTCTATATACATCGCATTTTCATGATCTAAAGAAATTCTTCTTACTGCAGTACCTTGTTTAGCAATCATACTAGACCCTTTTACTTTTAAATCTTTAATAAGCACTACAGAATCTCCTGCTTGTAAAACAGCACCATTTGCATCTCTATGAATTATTTTTTCATTCTCTGCTAAATGATCTCCTGTTTCTTTAGCATAAGTCAATTCAGCATCCTCCATATACATAGTACCTAACAACTCTGTTGGCCAACCTTCGTCTTTTAAGCGATGTAACATTCGCCAAACAACCACTTTTACAGGCGTAAACTCAGACCACATTGCATCATTTAAACATCTCCAATGATTTGCATTTAATTCCTCATCACCCTCAATTTGTTTAATACATGTATCACAAGCTAAAATACTACCATCAAAACCTCCTGTAGAAACTGGTTTTACTTCATAAATCGATAAATTTTCTTTTGCAGCACATATTTCACAGTGATTACCACTTCTCTTTTCTAAATCTTGTTGTAAGCTCATTATTATCTTTTAGTTTCTAATGGCAAATGTAGTATAACTTTCACTCAACTTCTAAAGAAGTAAACTTAAAACTAGTTCCATCAAACAAACCTTTATCTGAAAGTTTTAAAGAAGGTATTACCAAAAGCGCCATAAAAGACAGACTCATATAAGGTGCCTTTAATTGGCTACCCATTTCTTTCGCCATTTTATCTAAAGCCGCATAAGCCTCTCCAATTTCTTTGGCGGGTTTGTCTGACATGATTCCTGCAACAGGCAAAGAAACTATTTTTTCTTTAGTAGTGGTAACTGCACAAACTCCACCTCTATTTTTAATGATTAGGTTCACTGCTTTGCAAATCATTTCATCAGAAACGCCAACTGCAATAATGTTATGAGAATCATGCCCAACAGAACTTGCGATTGCTCCTTCTTTTAAACCAAAATTCTTAATGAATGCAATTGACGGATTAGCATTTTTATAACGGTTTACAACTGTCATTTTTAAAACATCAGTAGCTGTATTTGAAACTAAATTTCCGTTTTCTATTAAAGATGCTACTTCAATTTTGTTGGTTACCAATTCTCCATCCAAAGCTTCAATTACCCTAATTTTTGATGATGAAGATTCAAATTTAAAATCTTTTACTGTCTTTGCGCTTGTAGAAAAATTATTCACTATTTCAAAAGGCACATGTTTTACAAAAGACATTCCGTTTTTAGCAACTAATTCGCCATTAATATACGTTTCTAATACATTAAAATGCTTCAAATTATCTACTACTATAAAATCTGCAAAATCATTTTTCTGAAGCAAACCAACCTCTAAATTATAATGCTTAACAGGATTCACACAAGCAGCCTGCAGAACTTTAAAAACGTCAATACCTTTAGCCACTGCTCTATCACACAACTGATTAATGTGACCTAATAATAAATCATCTGGATGTTGATCATCGGAACAAAACATCATGTTTTCAAAATTATCTGGTAACAAAGCTATTAAAGCTTCAAAGTTTTTGGCAGTAGAACCTTCTCTAATCAACACTTTCATTCCTTTTTCTAGCTTTTCTTTTGCTTCCTCAAAAGAAAAACATTCGTGATCTGTAGAAATACCTGCTGCAATATATTTACTAACGTCTTTACCTCGTAAGCCAGGTGCATGTCCATCTATAGGCTTATGGTTATTTTTTGCATGTTGAATTTTAGCTAAAACCTCTTCATTATCAAATAAAACACCTGGATAATTCATCATCTCTGCCAAATATTTGATATCTGGATTTTCCATCATTTGTTTGATGTCATCAGCATTAATAATGGCTCCTGCACTTTCAAAGGAAGTCGCAGGCACACAACTTGGCGCTCCAAAATTGAATTTTAAAGGAACTTGTTTTCCGTTTTCAATCATAAAATCCACCCCCTTTACGCCTAGTACATTGGCAATTTCGTGTGGATCTGAAACTGTAGCTACTGTGCCATGAACAACAGCAATTTTCGCGAATTCAGAAGGTACAACCATAGCACTTTCAATATGAATATGAGCATCTACAAAACCAGGAATAATATAGTTTTCATTAAAATGGTTTGATTCACGAACGTCTATAATTTTATCGCCTTTTACCTCTATTTCTCCTTTAAAAATAGTACGATTTTGAATATCGACTATGTTCCCTTGAATGATCATTTTTGAGTGCTTTTACACAAAATTACAAATAATAGAAAGAGGATATATTAAAATGTAAATAGAATATTATATTTTTGAATATGGATCGAAAAGTACAGCATAAAAAGTTCAAAAATTGGGCTAAAAATTATAATTTTTCATTAACAGATTTGTTTCCAACAATTGGTAAAACAGAAATTTGTCATGTAGACCTAAGCAAAAATAATACCATAGTAAGAACAGAAGCTGAGTTCAATACTCCTACTTTTTTCGAAGGGAAACTAGCTGAAATTCAAGCTAAAAATAAAAAAGCAATACTTACTGGCGGGTATCTAGAAAAGCGTTCTTTATATACCTCTGATATTTATAATGCAGAAAATTCTACAGCCAAAAGAAATATACATTTAGGTGTCGATTTTTGGTTGGCTGCAGGTACTCCTGTTCATGCGTTTTTAGATGGAGAAATAGTATGTGCTGTGCATCAAAAATCGCACAAAGGCTATGGAGGTTTTGTAATCTTAAAACATACTATAGCCGATTTTACTTTTTATACTTTGTATGGGCATTTGTCTGAAAAAAGTTTAAAAAAACATCGTATCGGAAATAAGCTTAAAAAGGTGGATATAATAGGTGAATTAGGAACTTATGATGAAAATGGTGCTTGGGTACCTCATTTGCATTTTCAAGTAATGCTCAGTTTATTAGATTACAAAAATGATTTTCCTGGGGTGGCTTTAGAAAGTGAAATGGTGTTTTGGAAAGAAGTTTGTCCAAACCCAAACTACTTATTGAAGAGTGATGTTTTAAATAATTTGTAAAAATTTAGCCATTTGGATAAATGACTTTATCTAGAGGAACATCAAATTCATTTATGTCTTTAATTTCATCAATTGGTTTAAATAAATTAAGCCCAACTGTAGCTACATTTTTTCTACATTTAGCTAAAAACCGATCATAAAACCCTTTTCCATAACCGACTCTAAAATTATGCTTATCAGAAATTAATAGGGGTACAAACACCAGATCTAAATCTGTTTCTTTGGCTTCTAAAGCATTTAAAGGCTCTGGAATTCCGTATCTACTTAACTCTGTTTTAGTCTGTTCTTCTAGGTAATAATGTTGTAAAGAGTTGGTAATAAAATCACTTTTAGACACTGCCACCTTTATATTTTTCTCTCTTAAATAATGTATTATTGGTAAGGTGTCAATTTCTTTGAATTTTTTTAAAGTCAAAAAAATATGAGCTGTTTTTACTTGAGAAAGATCTAAATTATAGACTTGCTCATAAATAGTAGAAGCTAGTTGTAGTAGTACATCATTAGATGTTTGTTGTCTTTTTTCTAAATAGACTTTTCTGAGTTCACTTTTTGTCATACTACAAATTTTCTAATTCAGCTTTCGCTTTTTTAGTTAATCCTTGAACTACTAAATCATATGAATGATCTATTAATTGAAAAACCAATTGGTCTGAAACATCCGAATTATTCATAAGTATGGTATTCCAGTGCTTTTTATTCATGTGAAAACCAGCAGAAATTCCTTCATAATCCGCTCTTAATTCATTAGCCTTTTCGGGATTACATTTTAAGTTAATTTTTTGATCTCCATTCTCCCATTGATGTAAACCTACCAAAGCAAACATTTTATTCATTACTTTAAACACTAAAGTAACATTATCAAAAGGAAAATGTTCTGTGACTCCTTTTTTAGAAATACAAAAATCTCTTAACTCCTCTATATTCATAGACTATTTTTAATACGCTAAAAAAAACTGAACACTTTTATACTTCTTTAATTATTTTATATAAAATTGGTTTGCTTGGTGTTGCATCATTCTCAAAAGGAGCAATCATTAGGTTTAATAAATACTCTCCGTCTTTTACATGATTGGGCACATAAATAAATTCTGTAATAGTAGCATCCATTCGTAAGGGACCGCCTGTATTCCAAAATGCATTATGAGCCAATAATTTACCTTCGTCTTTTTCTTTATCTACAGAAGGTAAATCTATCAATAGGTGTTTAATTCCCTTCTCTTTTAAAAAAACAGCTGTCTCTTCTAACATATACGTCGGATTTGTATTGGAGTATTGCCTATTTTTTTTCTCCTCTAAATTTGGTAAAGTTCTAATAATAACAGCATCTCTCTTCTTATTTCTTAACGCCATTTTTAATTGTTTTGTTGCAATTACAAAATCGCCATTTACTTCTATTGGTGCAATTGTAATTAACTCTGCTAAATGAAAGTAGTGATTTAAGTTTGTATTTACAGAGTGTATTTTTTCTGTAATATGCCCAACACATTCTGTATGCGTTATATGGGAATGTGGGTTAAATTGAATTGAATTAAAATTAACCACTGCACCTTTTTTTACAGAAATTTCTTTGCCATCAGATTTTTCGGGAAATATTTTTGGTTCTTCTAAATACCAAGCATTTACATTTTGTTTGTTAACATCTATAGCAATTGAAATATCTATGGGTTTAGAAACATTAATTTCAATTTTTCTTGAGTTATATTCTATAGTTGCCTTCATGTATAAATAGTTCGATTTTGTTTTTTAAAGTTAAAATTATTTTAAATTTAGCATAAATAAATCAGAAGCCAAACCATCTGATAAAAACTTACCTTTTCTAGTTGTTTTTAACACTTCATTTTCCATACATAATAATTCTTGGTCAATGTATTTTTGCGCCTGCATTTGTAAATATTTGGCATAATTTTTTCCAAATTCTGATTTAATTCGTTGCAATGAAACACCCCAAATTGTTCGTAAACCAGTCATAACATACTCATTATACCTATCTATAACTGATAATACCTCTCTTTGAATTGGTAATTCATTCTCAAGAATATTCTTTATATACTTGGTGTTATTCTGTACATTCCAACTGCGTTGTACACCATCAAATGAATGGGCTGCAGGACCAATACCTAGATAGGATTTACCTAACCAGTAAGCGGAATTATTTTTACTAAAAAACTCTTCTTTACCAAAATTTGAAAGTTCGTAATGAATAAATTTAGCTTCATTTAACACATCTGTAAGTATCAAAAATTGTTCTTCTGCTTTATCATCATCCACATTTTTTATTACACCTTTGTCTATAAAACGTTCTAAAGCAGTATCTGGTTCTACAGTTAATGCATAACTAGATATGTGTGGAACTCCATAACTTAATGCTGTTTGAATATTTTCTATCCATTGCTCATTTGAGCAATCTGGAATTCCATATATTAAATCTACAGAAATATTAGAAAAATACTGGGTAGCTAGTTCTAGACATTTTTTTGATTCTTCTGCATTATGTGCCCTATTCATTAATTTTAAATCTCTTTCATAAAAAGATTGCACACCAATACTTAGTCTGTTTATTTTGGAAGCCGCTAATTCTTTAATTTTCTCTTCTGATAAATCATCAGGATTTGCCTCTAGGGTAATTTCTGGGGTATCTATAACTTTAAAATTTTGATATACCGTCTCGATTAAGGCATTGATTTCTTGGGTAGATAAAATACTAGGCGTACCTCCTCCAAAATAAATAGTTTCTACAACATCAATCTGTATTTCATCTTTCCGTAAAACGATCTCTTTCGCTAAACAATCTAATAGTTCTTTTTTCTTTTTTAATGAAGTAGAAAAGTAAAAGTTACAATAGTAGCATGCTTGTTTGCAAAATGGGATGTGAATATATATTCCACTCATTTTTTTACTCTTTTTTCATTTTGCTTTACAAAACTAGCCCAACCAGAATAGTTTTTACCCCCAACCACTTTACCAGAGTTGTAATAATGGCAAACTGCTGCAGCTAGACCGTCTGTAGCATCTAAGTTTTTAGGAAGTTCTTTTAAATTTAAAAGTGATTTAAGCATTAATGCTACCTGCTCTTTGCTAGCATTTCCATTACCTGTTATAGCCATTTTAATTTTTTTTGGTAAGTATTCTGTAATGGGTATTTCTCTAGATAAACCAGCTGCCATTGCTACACCTTGTGCCCTACCAAGTTTAAGCATAGACTGCACATTTTTACCAAAAAATGGTGCCTCTATAGCAATTTCATCTGGATGATAGGTGTCAATAAGCGCAACTGTCCTTTCAAAAATCAATTTAAGTTTTAGGTAGTGGTCATCGTATTTTTTTAAAATTAACTCATTCATTTGAATAAATTCCATTTTCTTTCCTACAATTTTTATGAGACCAAACCCCATAATTGTTGTACCCGGATCTATACCTAAAATAATTTTTTCAGTTGCCAAATATTAGTTGAATAACGAATTTAAAAGAGACTCTGCATTATACCATAAAAATAAAATGATTGCTAATAGTACAATCAGGAATAATCCTTTTTTAGGCTTTGATTCTTTTTTTCTTCCAAACTTTCTCTTAAATTCCATGAACGATTGCTACTCTTTTATTGCTCTTAACATTTCTCTCTTTCCTGGAGGTCCCTCTAATCTTTCTACCGTAAAACCAACTGCTTGCATTGCTCTTCTTACACTACCCTTTGCTGAATAGGTAGTTAAAACACCTCCTTGATTTAAAGCTGTATACATTTTTTTAAAAATAGATTCTGTCCATAATTCTGGCTGATTTTTTGCCCCAAAAGCATCAAAATAAATCAAATCAAAACAAGCATTATCTTCAATATCTTCAAAAAATTGTTTTCTTTTTAATAAGCTAAACGAATCTGATATTTTATGATTTTTTTCCCAAGGAATACTATGCATTAATTTAAAATCATCTTCATAAGCAGTTGCATTTAACTCTGAAACATAATTTAAGCTTTTTAACTCATCTTCAGATATCGGATAAGCTTCTGCACCAACATATGAAATAGAAATAGTTTTATTTTTTGTTTCCAAATAGGTAATGAATGCATTTAGCCCTGTACCAAAACCAATTTCTAAAATAGACAATTGATGTACATTGTTCTCTAAATATTTATGTAAACCCGCTTTTATAAAAACATGTTTAGCTTCTTGTATTGCCCCATGTTTGGAATGGTATTGCTCATCCCAATCTGGAAGATGTATGCTTGTAGAACCGTCTGATGTTAAAAATATTTCTCTTTTCAATACAAACTAATTCTTCATCAATACACCATTTGCTTCAAAAGCAAACTCTCTTCTAGACACTGTAATAGAAGCTATTTCTTCTTCAGATTTACCAGCATCTTCTGCATAGTGCCTTAATTCTTCAACCGAAGTTTCTTTAACAAAGGCTTTACCTGCAACAATTACCTCTTTTTCAGCCGAGTCTAAAGGCATAAAAAAACCGTAATCTTTAAAACGAACCATTGTTTCCTTTTCGGAATCTAAAGGCAACTTCATCCAGCATCCTTTTTTAGAGCAAACTTCTTTTATCGTCGACTTAAATTTTGCATTAATTGTATCGCCAACATTCATACTTTCAAACTTCGTCAACATTTCCTTTGAAGTCATTAAAGTTGCGTCATTCATGCTATCACCAAAAGAATTGTAATTTTCTGCAATTGTAGTATTATTTTCATTTGTATCTATTTTTTCAGTCTTACATGCTGTTGCTATACAGAACAGAACTACACATAATTGAATTGCATTTTTCATCTTTTAATTATTTAACAAATTCATTACAAATGTAACAAATTTAACAACAAAACGAGGTGCTTCTATGAGAATTGGATAAATAAATTATGTACATTTGTACTCTAAAATTAAACTAAAAATGATATCAAATATAGAAATTCAACGTATTGAAAAATCAAAAATTGATTCTGTTGATTTTAACAACTTACCTTTTGGAAGTGTATATTCAGATCATATGTTAACTTGTGATTTTAAAGAGGGTAAATGGCAATCTCCAAAAATTGAACCTTTTGCACCTATTGCTTTAGATCCTTCTGCGAAGATTTTTCACTATGGGCAATCAATTTTTGAAGGAATGAAAGCTTACAAAGACACTAAGGGTAATATGATGTTATTTAGACCTTTAGAAAATTGTAACCGTTTAAATAAATCTGCAGAACGTTTGGTGATTCCTCAAATACCGGAAGATATTTTCATGGATGGTTTAAAGAAACTTTTAGAAATTGATAGTTCTTGGATACCAACCAATGACGGTAGTTCTTTATACATTAGACCTTTTATGTTTGCCACAGGAAATGGGTTTCATGCTTCACCTGCAGATGCTTATAAATTTGTTATTTGTACAGCACCTTCTGGAGCTTATTTTGCCGGTAAAATAAAAGTATTAATCGAAGAAAAATATGCGAGAGCAGCAAATGGTGGTGTTGGATATGCAAAAGCAGGTGGAAATTATGCAGCTCAATTTTATCCTACACAATTAGCTATAGAAAAAGGGTACAATCAAGTAATTTGGACAGATGACAATACACACCAATTTATCGAAGAAGCTGGTGCTATGAACATCTTTGTTAGAATTAATGATACTTTAATTACAAGCCCTACAAGTGATCGTATTTTAGATGGAATTACCCGTAAAAGTATTTTACAAATTGCAGCAGATAATGGAATTAAAACAGAAGTAAGAAAAATCTCTGTAGGAGAAGTTGTAGAAGCTGCAAAAAATGGAAATTTAAAAGAAATGTTTGGTGCAGGTACTGCAGCTGTAATTTCTCCAATTGCTGGGTTTGGATATCAAGAAAATGATTTTGATTTACCAGAGTTAGAAAATCCATATGCTCAAAAATTGAAAAAATTAATTACAGATATTCAAACTAATAAAGCTGAAGATCCTTATGGATGGAGAGTTATGGTTTAGGCTATCTTAAATTAAAAACATAAAAAAGCATCAATACAATTGATGCTTTTTTTTATGCTAAAAGATTTAAATGAATAGGTTTTTTTTATTTATCTAAAATTGCTTTAATATTTGGTTTAAAGTAATTAGGTCCTTTTAAAACTTTACCATCTTCTCTATAAATTGGCAATCCATCTTCCCCTAATTTACTCATATTAGAATTTTGTATTTCGTTAAATACCGCTTCAATTTTATCTTGCATTCCATGTTCTATAATGGTGCCACATAAAATGTATAACATATCTCCTAATGCGTCTGCAACCTCTACCAAATCATTATTTCTAGCTGCTTCTAGATATTCTTCGTTTTCTTCTTTCATTAATTCATAACGCAATTCTTTTCTTTCTTTAGAAATAGATACCGTTGGAGATTCTTGAATATTTAATTTAAAGGCCTTATGAAATTCACGGACTGCTGCAATTTTATGTTTCATTGTAATAAAGATTAGATCTACACTACTTATGGTGAAGATTTGATATATAATTTTGTAATTTTGTTGGTAACAATATAAAAATTCTTTATTAATTTAAAGGGGAAACAAATTATATTGTTTGCAAAACTTATAAAGATAAAAACTGATGATTTTTAACGCTTATTTTACAACAGGTAGAATTATGTTTATGGTTTTTTTTATACTAGCTTTTGGTATTCTAATATACCTTAGTTATAAAAAAGATACAGGTAATCATAACCGATATTATAAAGGTGCAGGAAAAAAAGTATTAATTTATGGTGGTTTAATAATTGCCGTGTTTACAGCTATTCGATTACTTTTTGGAAATTAAGTTCCACCTTTTCCAGGTAGTTCGATGAACTTTAATATAAACAAGAAAACAGCCTACATCTAACAGAAAATAAAATAAACTTATTCCACTTGGTGGATTATTACTAGGTAAAAAATCGACTATTTCAAAGGCCTTTTCTGGCCATTTCCAATACCCGAAAGCGGTACCCCCTATTTCTAAAATAGCTACTAAAAAATACATTGCGTAAAAAAACAATCTGTCTTTAGGTCTTTTTAAAAGTAGTAAAAACACACAAATTGTCATTAAAAAGCCAAACACATCTGAGTAAAAAACTAAATACAGCGTAGCAAAAAGACTAATAAAAATAGTAAATAATTGTTCTATAGATTTATGATGTTTTCTAACTATAGAGGCTTTACTAAACATAATAATCCTACCAAATAAAGCAGCGTGTCCAATAGGGACATACAAAGGAACATTTTGCAACCTGTACGTATACATATTTAAAACTATAGAAAACAAATATTCTCCTAAAAAACCAAGAATCACTGCATAAATCATTAGCTTTTTTACTCTTAAAGTTGCTCTAAAATACATTTTAAAAAAACCTGCAAACATTAAAATATTAATCCAAAGTTGCGAGTCAGATATGTGTTTAGAAAAATAAATACTATCAAAAAATAATATAAATACAAAAAAATAAAACGACCAACCTCTCTATTAAATACTAATAGAATTGCATTGACATTTTTTTTAGGAATCTTTAATAGGTGCATTATTTATATGTTTAAAACAGTCCATTGTATGATCGTTAACCATGCCTATTGCTTGCATAAATGCATACACCAAAGTTGACCCTACAAATTTAAAGCCTTTTTTCTTTAATGCTCTAGAAATTTGATCTGATAAACCCGTAGTAGCTGGCACATCTTGCTTGCTTTGAAAATTATTTATGATGGGTTTATGGTCTACAAAACTCCAGATGTATTTAGAGAAAGAACCATAATCATTTTGAATTGCAATAAATAATTGGGCATTAATAATGGTGCTTCTAATTTTTAATTTATTTCTAATGATCGCTTTATCGTTAAGTAAAGAAGCTACTTTAGACTCAGAGTAAATGGCTATTTTTTTGTAATCGAATTGATCAAAAGCAATTCTGAAATTTTCTCTTTTATTTAATATGGTTATCCAACTTAAACCAGCTTGAAACGTTTCTAAAACTAAAAATTCAAATAAAGTAGCATCATCAAAAACAGGTACTCCCCATTCATTATCATGATAATTTTGATAAAGTGGGCTATCTGTTACCCAAAAACATCTATTTTTCATATCTTTTATTGAACCCTTATCAAACAATGAAGGCTATTAAATAAGTAACTAAAAATTAATTTTAAAAACAATATATAAATTTATACCTTTAACTAGTATGAAATTCTACAAATACTTTTTAATTACTTTTTTATTTATTTTTTTGTGTAACAATTGTAAATCACTTCTCTCTAAAAATTTAAATATTAGTCAATAAGAACCTGTAGTTATAGCTAATGATAGTTTGGCCTATGAAATTATTATAATTGATCCTGGCTTTACAAATTTCTTAAATGCTATAGCACAACCAGAAGGATTTTACAGTCAGAAATACCTTGAATCTAGAAATAAAATTTGGGTACTTACTTGGAATCAAAGAGCAAGAAACCCACTACAATTTAATCCAACTATTTATGAAAACATAATTGATTATCAACCCACTATAAATTATGGTTACGAAGTAAATTACAAGTTATTTAACTATTTCTTGTTTGCCCAAAAAAAGTATAAAATAAATTTGGGTAGTGGCTTCAGAACGAATAGGATTAATTAGTTTTTTTTAAATATTTTATAAAACTATATCTATAGCCATTTTTTTCGTCTGGTTCAAAATCTTCTTGCGCTACTTTTTTCCAAATCATAGAATCTATCTTAGGAAAGTAGACTTCCGCCTCAAACGTTTCATGAACAAAAGTTATATCTAAAGCATCTGCTAATTGGTGTTTTAGAGCATAATCGTAGATCTGAGCTCCACCTATTATAAAAATCTGTTTATCTTCTTTTTTAGCCAACAATAAAGCATCCTCTAAACTATGTGCAATTAAACATCCAGCTTGTTGGTATTCTTTATTTCTAGTAACAATTATAGTAGTTCTATTGGGTAATGGCCTCCCTATTGAATTATAGGTATTTCTACCCATGATAATAGTGTGTCCAGTAGTTACTTTTTTAAATCTTTTTAAATCGGCTGGTAAATGCCAAATTAAGTCGTTGTTTCTTCCTAACTCATTATTCTTTGCAATTGCTGCTATTACTGTAATCATCTACTTTAATTGTTGAAAATACACTATGTTTTTACATTTATTACACAGTGCTTAAAAAAGTTAACTATCTATTTTACTTCTTTTTTATATGGCTACTTTACCTTTAATATGAGGATGTGGGTTATACTCTTTTAATTCAAAATCATTAAACGTAAAATCTTCGATATTTTTTACAGCTGGGTTAAGTACCATTTTAGGTAAAGGTCTAATTTCTCTAGACAACTGAAGTTCTAATTGCGCTACATGATTATTGTAGATATGAGCATCTCCAAATGTATGTATAAATTCCCCTACTTTATACCCACAAACTTGTGCCATCATCATTGTAAACAATGCATAAGAAGCAATATTAAAAGGTACCCCTAAAAATATATCTGCACTTCTTTGATACAGTTGACAAGATAATTTACCATCAGATACGTAGAATTGAAAAAAAGCATGACAGGGAGGTAATGCCGCTTTTCCATTTGCTACGTTTTCAGAAAAAGAGACTGAAGTGTCTGGCAAAACCGAAGGGTTCCATGCAGAAACTAACATTCTTCTAGAGTTTGGGTTTTCTTTTAAGGTAGCAATTACTTCTTTTAATTGGTCTACTTCATCACTATTCCAATTTCTCCATTGATGGCCATAAACTGGGCCTAAATCTCCATTTTCATCTGCCCATTCATTCCATATTCTGACACCATTTTCTTGCAAATACTTAATATTTGTATCTCCTTTGATAAACCATAGCAATTCGTAAACAATACTTTTTAAATGCAGTTTTTTAGTAGTTACCATCGGAAAACCTTCACTTAAATCAAATCTCATTTGATATCCAAAAACACTTTTAGTACCTGTTCCTGTTCTATCTCCTTTTTCATTTCCGTTTTCTAAGACGTGTTTAACTAAATCGTGGTATTGTTTCATAATAAAATTGACTTTGTGTAAAAATAAAAAAGCTTCGACTAATTAAGTTGAAGCTTTTTAAAAAAAGTTTAAAAGTTATTAACGAATTGAAGATAAAAAAATTAAAAAACAAAAATTAACTTTTATCCAATAACCATTCCTGCAATTGCAGCAGACATCAAAGAGGCTATTGTACCCCCTATTAATGCTTTAATTCCAAATTCTGATAATGTTTTTCGCTGACTTGGTGCTAAAGATCCAATTCCTCCAATTTGTATCCCTATAGAAGCAAAATTAGCAAAACCACATAACATGTAGGTAGCCATTATTATGGATTTATTAAATGTTAAATGTGTTGCATTGGCAACATTTTTTAACTCAGCTAATTGTATATAACCAACAAATTCACTTGCAGCTAATTTTATCCCTAACAATTGCCCCATTAGTGCCATATCTTTAGACGACACACCAATTAACCACATTAAAGGAGCAAATAAATACCCTAAAATAGCTTCTAAAGAAAAACGATCATAAGAAGTATGGTCTGCCATCCAAGAATTTAAGGAAGTTACATTACCAACCCAACCTAAAATACCATTAATCATTGCAATTACAGCTACAAAAACCAATAGCATTGCTCCTACATTAACAGCCAAACGTAATCCCTCTGTTGTTCCATTGGCAATAGCATCTAAAATATTAGCCCCTATTTTATCTTGTGAAACGGTAACATCTGTATTTACGGCTTCTGTTTGTGGGTATAAAATTTTTGAAATTACAATAGCTCCTGGCGCTGCCATAACAGAAGCTGCTAATAAGTGTTTGGCAAAAATTAATTCTAGGGTTTTATCACCACCTCCTAAAAAACCGATGTAAGCTGCTAAAACAGCTCCAGCCACAGTAGCCATACCTCCTATCATTACCAATAACATCTCCGATTTGTTCATTTTGTCTAAGTATGCTTTTATCAGTAGTGGTGCCTCTGTTTGACCTAAAAATATATTCCCTGCTACAGATAAACTTTCCATACCAGATATCCCTAATACTTTACTCAAAGCTAAAGCCAATAGTTTAACAACTTTTTGAATAATTCCTAAATAAAACAACAATGATGTTAAGGCTGAGAAGAAAATAATTGTAGGTAAAACTTGAAAAGCAAAAATATAACCAAATGTATTTACATCGCCGACCATTCCTGAAAATAGAAATTCACTTCCGGCTTTTGTATATTCTAAAATTTCAATAAAAATACTTCCAATGAATTCAAAAATACGTTGAATAAATGCAACTTTTAATACACCAACAGCGATTAAAAGTTGAATAGACAAACCAATACCTACTTTTTTCCAGTCAATTGCTTTTTTATTACTACTAAACAAAAAAGCGATTATAATTAAAGAAAACATCCCCAAAACGCCCCTCCATAAACTGTTAAATGAGAAACCTTGACTAGGTACAATTTTAGTGGTTAATTCTATAGCATTTAAATCTTTCGAAAAAATAGCTGTAGAAAAAATGCAGAAAAATACAATGAGTATTTTTTTCATAATAATATAAATAATTTTTTAAAAACGTTTGCTAATTTCGTCTCTAATAGTTGCTGCCAATTCATAATTTTCATTGGTTACAGCAGCATCTAATTTTTGGTTTAATTCTGTTAAAGACAACGTCTTATAATCTACCTTTGAATCGGAAGAATCTTCTTTAAGGATACTATCTTCTTTAGTATCTAAATTATTTTCAATTTCTAATTCTTCCTCTACTTTTAAATATATTCCTGCTTTATCTAAAATATTTTCATATGTATAAATAGGAGCATCAAAACGAACAGCAATGGCAATAGCATCAGATGTTCTTGTATCGATAACCTCTTCTTTTCCTTCTTTTTCACAAACTAAGCTAGAAAAAAATACTCCATCTACTAGTTTATGAATAATAACTTCTTTAATCGTAATCGAAAAAGTATCAGAAAAAGTTTTGAATAAATCGTGTGTTAAAGGTCTTGGAGGTCTAATTTCTGCTTCTAAAGCAATAGCGATAGATTGCGCTTCAAACGCTCCAATAATTATTGGCAAAGTCCTAGAGCCATCTAGCTCACTTAAAACTAATGCATAAGCGCCAGTTTGAGTTTGACTGTAAGAAATTCCTTTAATTGTTAGTAGTACTAAACTCATATCTCAATCTCCATAAATGAAAAAGCAAAAAGACTTTTTTTTTAGAGGGCACAATTTAATAAAAATAATAGATTGGAAACTTTTATTTCAATAGTTTTTTGAAAAGAAAAAACCTATTAAAAATTTAATAGGTTTTTTCTTTTATTCAAGGTTGCTATTTATGATGCTTGCTTAAATGCTTTTAGCTTTTCTATTAAAGAAGGGATCACTTCAAAAGCGTCTCCAACAATACCATAATCTGCTGCTTTAAAGAAAGGTGCTTCAGGATCTGTATTAATCACTACTTTTACTTTAGAAGCATTAATACCTGCTAAATGCTGAATTGCTCCAGAGATTCCTATAGCAATGTATAAATTTGAAGCAACTGGCTTTCCTGTTTGACCAACGTGTTCTCCATGTGGCCTCCAACCCAAGTCAGAAACTGGCTTAGAGCAAGCTGTAGCCGCTCCTAAAACATCTGCTAAATCCTCTATCATACCCCAATTTTCAGGACCTTTTAAACCTCTACCTGCAGATACCACTACTTCTGCATCTGCAATAGTTACTTTACCTGATACTCTTTCTAATTTTTCTGAAGTAACTCCAGAAGTTGCAATCGTAGCGTTAAAGTCTTCTGTTGTTCCAGCAACTTCATTTACATGAATTCCATAAGAATTTTTTGCTACCCCAATAATTTTATGATCGGTACTAATAACGGTATGGCTAAACCCTT
The DNA here is from genome assembly GCA_938084845.1 of uncultured Polaribacter sp. Lineage (GTDB taxonomy): Bacteria > Bacteroidota > Bacteroidia > Flavobacteriales > Flavobacteriaceae > Polaribacter. The sequence goes on from CALKEB010000011.1 coordinate 74,016, forward strand.
TGTTAGAGAATGCTTTTCTTTTTACAGTAAATGGTTCTGTTGAACTCGGTATAGCTACAACATTAGAGGCATATCCAGCATTTAGAGCAACCGCAAGTAATGGTGCTGTATGTAAAGTATCAATACTTGAATCTAATACTACAACAGAAGCTTCTGTAGAAGCAGCTGCTTGTTGTATAACAGATGCATATTGTTTTGCATTGAACGTTTGTAAAGCTTCATTTGTTACGGATAAAACTTTCTCTGCTCCATAAGTAAATAACGCGTCACTATCATCTGCATTTATTGTTACAGCCACTAAATTAGTGCTCAACTGATCAGCAACGTTTTTAGCATAAGAAACAACTTCAAATGCGCTTTTTTTAAATTTTCCTTCTGTAGAATCTGCGAAAACTAAAACTGACATATATTTTTTATTTTGTATGTTGAATCTTTATTAAATAAAAAATCAACACGATTAATTTCATTTGTTCCGATTTTAAAACTTCGGATAGTTGTACTACTAAATTACTTTAGCTTCATTGTGCAATAAGTTGATTAACTCATCGATGTTATCTGCATCAATTAATTTAACCGCTCCTTTTGGCGCTGGCTTTTCAAAAGATTGAGTTGAAGTTGCTTCTTCAGCTGAAACAGGTTCTATCACATTTAATGGTTTTTTTCTAGCCATCATAATACCACGCATATTAGGAATACGTAAATCTTTTTCTTCTACAATACCTTTTTGTCCACCTACTACTAATGGTAAAGATGTGTGTAAGGTTTCATTACCACCATCTATTTCTCTCACTGCATTTACAGAAGTACCTTCTACATCAATTCCTACGCAACCATTTACAAAATTAAAATCTACAAAAGCAGCTAACATTCCAGGTACCATACCTCCATTATAGTCTATAGATTCTCTTCCTGCCAAAACTAAATCATAACCACCAGACTTTACAACTTCTGCAAGTTGTTTGGCAACTAACAAACCATCTGTTGCTTCTGCATTAATACGTATTGCACCATCTGCTCCAATTGCTAAAGCTTTACGTAATGTAGGCTCTGTACTAGAATTACCAACATTTACAACAGTAACAGTTGCTCCTTGTTTTTCTTTAAACCACATGGCTCTTGTTAAACTAAACTCATCATAAGGATTAATTACAAATTGCACTCCATTTGTATCAAACTTTGTATCACCTTCTGTAAAATTAATTTTAGAAGTTGTATCGGGAACGTGACTTATACAAACCAATATTTTCATAAAAACTTATTTATTTATTATAATAGGTAACAAAATTACTGATTTTTTTTAAAAAATACTATGCATGCATAATATATTTTATGTTAAAAAAATAAAAATTCACTTTTTTAGAACTATTATTTTCTTGTTAAGGTTCTTGTTTAATAGTTTTCTAATTTAAAGATACTTTATTAATCTTAAAATTATTCATATAATTCATAAAGTTTAGACAAATTCTCATCAATTTATTACGTTCTTTATAATTGTATAGATATCAATAAAAGTTGTAGTTTGTTTACCTCAAAAATTCTTACTTTTGTTTTTTATTTTTAACATACGTAAACAACAAATGAAAACAGTTCAATTTAGAGAGGCTATTTGCGAAGCAATGAGCGAAGAAATGCGAAGAGACGAAAGCATTTATTTAATGGGTGAAGAGGTTGCTGAATATAATGGTGCTTATAAAGCAAGCAAAGGAATGCTTGATGAATTTGGTGATAAAAGAGTTATAGATACTCCAATTGCAGAGCTTGGATTTGCTGGTATTGCTATTGGTTCTGCCATGAATGGAAATAGGCCTATTGTAGAGTACATGACCTTTAATTTTTCTTTGGTAGGTATCGATCAAATTATTAATAATGCTGCAAAAATCAGACAAATGTCTGGTGGTCAATTTAATTGTCCTATCGTATTTAGAGGACCTACTGCCTCTGCTGGTCAATTAGGTGCTACACACTCTCAAGCATTTGAAAACTGGTTTGCAAATACACCAGGTTTAAAAGTCATTGTCCCTTCTAATCCTTATGATGCCAAAGGTTTACTAAAAGCAGCGATTAGAGATGATGATCCTGTAATTTTTATGGAGTCTGAACAGATGTATGGTGATAAGATGGAAATACCTGAAGGAGAATATATCATACCAATTGGTGTTGCAGACATTAAAAGAGGAGGTACAGATGTAACTATTGTTTCTTTTGGTAAAATTATTAAAGAGGCTTACAAGGCTGCTGACGAATTGGCTAAAGAAAATATTTCTGTAGAAATTATTGATTTAAGAACTGTAAGACCTATGGATCATGCAGCAATTTTAACCTCAGTTAAAAAAACAAATAGATTAGTTGTTTTGGAAGAAGCATGGCCATTTGCAAGTGTCGCTTCAGAAATAACATATAGAATTCAAGATGAAGCATTTGATTATCTAGATGCACCTATCAAGAGAATTACAACCGCAGATACTCCTGCACCGTATTCTCCAGTTTTATTAGAAGCTTGGATTCCTAACCACGAAGATGTTATTAAAGCAGTTAAAGAAGTGCTATATATATAAACGAATTATTATGTAATATAAAAACCTTTTTGAGTGCCCTCAAAAAGGTTTTTTTTATGTGTTAAAACCAAAATCTTAGCGTAAAATTAACCTTATAAATACTTCCAATAAACAAGCACTTTCATTACTTTTGCAAAAATTATAATCTATTTAAGAACAACCATGAGCGATACAAAATCCCTAACTTTTGATGTGTTAATTGAAATTCCTAAAGGAAGTAGAAATAAATATGAATATGACTTTTCGCTCCATAAAATACGTTTTGATAGAATGTTATTTTCTTCTATGATGTATCCTGGAGATTATGGTTTTATCCCAGAAACGTTAGCATTAGATTCAGATCCATTAGACATATTAGTATTGGGGCACCAACCTACTTACCCAATGGTGGTTATGGAGGTAAGACCTATTGGTGTTTTTTATATGACTGACGAAAAAGGCCCAGATGAAAAAATTATATGTGTCCCTGTTTCAGATCCTATCTGGAGTAATAAAAGAGACATTTCTGATATAAACCCTCATCGATTAAAAGAGATCGAGCACTTTTTTCAAGTTTACAAAGATCTTGAAGAGAAAAAAGTTGACACAGGTGGATGGGGTAATGCAGACGATGCTATAAAAATTTACCACGAATGTGTAACGCGTTACGAAAATAGTGAACATAAAAAAAAGCGCACATTTACCATTTAAAATTCAACAAATTATACGTTAATACAAAACAACCATCTTTATAAGTAAAGGTGGTTTTTTTTATCACATTGATTTTTCCTATTTTTGCGACCGTTTTAAATTAATCAAATATATAATATATGGAAATAATGATTTGGATGCCAATTGTGATGGCTATTTTAGGTTTAGTCTACATGTGGGTTAAACAATCTTGGGTAATGAAACAAGATGCAGGAGATGGTAAAATGAAAGAAATTTCAGATTATATCTATGAAGGTGCACTGGCTTTCTTAAGTGCTGAGTATAAACTACTAGCCATTTTTGTTTTTGTTGTGAGTTTAGCACTTGCAGCAGTTTCATTTATAGTTCCAACAACACATATTTTAATTGTAGTTGCATTTATTTTTGGAGCTATTTTTTCTGCGTTTGCAGGAAATATCGGAATGAAAATTGCAACAAAAACGAATGTTAGAACTACACAAGCAGCAAGAACTAGCTTACCAAATGCTTTAAAAATATCTTTTGGTGGTGGTACAGTTATGGGCTTAGGTGTTGCAGGTTTAGCCGTATTAGGTTTAACCGCTTTCTTTATATTCTTTTTCTATTTCTTTATGGACAGCACATGGACAAATACCATGGATATGACCGTTGTTTTAGAGACTTTAGCAGGATTTTCTTTAGGTGCTGAATCTATTGCTTTGTTTGCAAGAGTTGGTGGAGGAATCTATACAAAAGCTGCAGATGTTGGAGCCGATTTAGTAGGTAAAGTAGAAGCTGGTATTCCTGAAGACGACCCTAGAAATCCAGCAACAATCGCAGATAATGTTGGAGACAATGTAGGAGATGTTGCAGGTATGGGTGCAGATTTATTTGGATCTTATGTAGCAACAGTTTTAGCTGCCATGGTTTTAGGGAACTATGTGATTAAAGATATGGGAGGTGCAATAACAGATAATTTTGGAGGTATTGGTCCCATTTTATTACCTATGGCAATAGCAGGAGCCGGAATTATAATATCTATTATCGGTACATTGCTAGTAAGAATTAGCTCAAACGATGCTAAAGAAGACCAAGTAATGGGTGCTTTAAACAAAGGTAACTGGACTTCTATTGTTTTAGTAGGTTTGTCTTGTTTTGGCTTAGTAACTTGGATGTTGCCAGAAACTATGACAATGGAATTCTTTGGTGAAGGACCTCAACAAATTTCATCTATGCGCGTATTTTATGCAACTTTAGTTGGTTTAGTTGTTGGTGCTGTAATTTCATCTGTAACAGAATATTATACAGGTTTAGGTAAATCTCCAATATTAAAGATTGTTCAGCAGTCTTCTACAGGAGCTGGTACTAATATTATTGCTGGGTTAGCAACTGGAATGATTTCTACTTTCCCTTCTGTCTTATTATTTGCAGGCGCAATTTGGGCTTCTTATGCCTTTGCTGGTTTTTATGGAGTAGCGTTAGCTGCCTCTGCAATGATGGCTACAACTGCCATGCAATTAGCAATTGATGCATTTGGACCTATATCTGACAATGCTGGTGGTATTGCAGAAATGAGTGAACAAGAACCAATAGTAAGAGAAAGAACAGATATTTTAGACTCTGTAGGAAATACAACTGCTGCAACCGGAAAAGGATTTGCAATTGCTTCTGCAGCATTAACGTCATTAGCACTTTTTGCTGCTTATGTAACGTTTACTGGAATAGATGGAATTAATATTTTTAAAGCGCCAGTTTTAGCCATGCTATTTGTTGGAGGAATGGTTCCTGTAGTGTTTTCTGCTTTAGCCATGAATGCTGTTGGAAAAGCGGCTATGGAAATGGTACAAGAAGTTAGAAGACAGTTTAAAGCTATTCCAGGAATTATGGAAGGAACAGGGAAACCTGAGTATGATAAATGTGTTGCGATTTCTACTGAAGCTTCATTAAAAGAAATGATGTTGCCTGGTTTACTAACAATTGGATTTCCACTTATCATTGCTTTTGTTCCTTTAGCCTTTGGCATGGATAATCTTGCCATTGCAGAGATGCTTGGAGGGTACATGGCTGGTGTTACTGTATCTGGTGTGCTTTGGGCCATTTTCCAAAATAATGCAGGTGGTGCATGGGATAATGCAAAAAAATCTTTTGAAGCAGGTGTAGAAATTAATGGAGAAATGACGTATAAAGGTTCTGACGCGCATAAAGCTGCAGTTACTGGAGATACAGTTGGAGATCCTTTTAAAGACACTTCTGGGCCTTCTATGAATATTCTAATCAAGTTAACTTGTTTAATCGGATTAGTTATTGCTCCGATTTTAGGAGGACATGTTAACGATACTCATACTTCAACCGAAATCAGAGAAGAAGTAAAAGTAATGTTAACTGTTAATGAAGCAGATGAGGCTAAAGCTACAGTTACAACTACTTATGTAGAAAATGGTGTAGAAAAAACAAAAGATGAAGTAATCACTGGTACTTTAGAAGAAGTAGAAGCTAAAGTAAATGCTTTAAAAGGAGAGGGCGTTCACGGAGAACATCACTTTAAATTAGATGCATCTAAAGGTGAAAAAAGTAAAATGGTAAAAGTTGAAATTCAACAAAAGAAGTAACATTGTATTTACTTACTTATAAAAAAGCATCCTAAAAAGGATGCTTTTTTTTTGTAAAACTATTTTATTAATTGCTGTAAAGTATCTTTTGCAATCCATCATATAACAACAATACTTTTAGGTGTCAATTTCTATGTCAGAAAAATAAGCCGCTTTTAATACCACTGATTTTAAAGAAGTAAGGAGCCTTCTTAAGTTTTCGTGCATATCAATAAAAAAAAGAAATACGAATAATTATTATGTGAAGTATCGCTATTTTTAAAAGTAAAACACCTCATAAAAATGAGGTGTTTCTGATTTAAATAAAAAAAATTAGTAAGCGTATCTTTGAGGACCACCTCTTCTGATTTCCTCACTAGCAAATTCTTCAAATTGTTTAAAATTCTCTCTAAATGCATTAGACAATTTAAATGCTGTTTTATAATAAGCATCGTCATTATTCCAAGTAGCTCTTGGACTTAATAATTCTGTAGGTACACCTGGACAACTTCTTGGTTGTGCCACTCCAAATACCGAGTGTATATGATAATTTTCGTAAGTATAATTATTAAGATCTCTGTTTAAAACTGCAGTAATCATTGCCCGAGTATATTTTAAAGGCATTCTTCTTCCCTCTCCGTATTTGCCTCCAGACCAACCTGTATTTACAAGCCACACATTTACGTTAGCTTCTTTCATTTTTTTAGCTAACATCTCTGCATATCTAGTTGGATGCAATGGCATAAAAGGTGCTCCAAAACATGCAGAAAAACTTGGAACAGGTTCTGTTACACCAGCTTCTGTACCTGCTACTTTTGCAGTATATCCAGAAATAAAATGGTATGCAGCCTGACTTGGTGTTAGTTTAGATATTGGAGGTAGTACTCCAAAAGCATCAGCAGTTAAGAAAAATATATTTTTTGGATTTTTACCGATCGAAGGTTTTTGAATGTTTTCGATATGATAAATTGGATAACTAACTCTTATATTTTGAGTAACAGAGGTATCCGAAAAATCTACCTCTCCTTTATCATTCATAATTACATTCTCTAAAATAGCGCCTTTTTGTATTGCTGAGAATATTTCAGGCTCTTGTTCTTTAGATAGATTAATTACTTTTGCATAACAACCTCCTTCAAAATTGAATACCGAATTTTCAGCTGTCCAGCCATGCTCATCATCTCCTATTAAACTTCTTTTTGGATCTGTAGATAGCGTTGTTTTACCTGTACCTGATAGCCCGAAAAAGATTGCAGTATCTCCTTTTTCACCTACATTTGCAGAGCAATGCATAGGCAATGTATTTTTTGAAACTGGCAATATAAAATTTAAAGCAGAAAAGATCCCTTTTTTTATTTCACCTGTGTAGCCTGTTCCTCCTATTAAAGCAATTTTTTTAGAAAAATTTAAAATTGCGAAATTGTGCTGTCTTGTTCCATCTGTTTTAGCATCAGCCATAAAACCTGGAGCATTTATAACAGTCCATTCTGGAGTAAAGGTTTTTAACGCCTTTGCTGTTGGTCTTAAAAACATATTATGAGCAAACATATTACTCCAAGGATACTCATTAACCACTCTAATGTTTAAGGTATAATTTTCATCTGCACAAGCATAACTATCTCTTACAAAAATCTCTTTTTCAGATAAATAATCAACTACTTTTAGATACAAAGCATCAAATTTGTCTGAATCAAAAGGCAGATTTATATCGCTCCACCACACCTCATCTTTAGTTATTTCATCTTTTACAATAAATCGATCCATTGGAGAACGACCAGTAAACTCTCCTGTTTGTATCGCAATTGCACCAAGTGATGATTCTTTTCCTTGCTTTTTTAATAAAATTTCATTGTGTAATTCGTCTGAACTTAGTTGATAACGAATTGTAGCATTTTTGATTCCTAGACTATTTAACGAAATCGTTTTCGTATTTGTATCTACCATATCAATATTTTTATGTTTTATTTTCTACAAAACTAATGAATAATTTAAAATAAGCTGATTTTTATTAAATAATTACATAAAATTCATTTTTTAATTAATTTCTTTATGAATTTTACAATCATAAGCACCCAACCAATACAAAAAAATAGACCACCCAAAGGGGTTACAAACCAAATTGATTTTGCTTTAATTGTAGTTAATTGAATTAAATAAATAGAACCAGAAAAAAATAGAATGCCTGCAAATAAAAAATAACTAATCCAATTTTTATCCTGATTTGAAAAACCGCCATACGTATTTATAAATAGAAGAATAATAACATGATACATCTGGTAGGTAACTGCTGTTTTAAAGCTTTGCAACCCTTCTAGTGTTAGTACTTCTTTTAAAGCATGCGCAGCAAAAGCTCCTAAAACAACCGTAGAAAGTCCAAGAAAAGAGGTGATTATTAAATTTTTAAACATTATTGTATCTTTTTGTTATATTTTAAACATTTAAAGTATCTTCGTACTACATCAAAAATACAGTTTTATTTATGAAGAATATCTTAATTATTGGCGCAGGAAAATCAAGTTCATCTCTCTTAAAATACCTTTTGCAAAAATCTGAAAAAGAACAATTATTTTTAACTATTGGTGATCTTACAGTAGCACATGCCAATACTATAGTTATGCATCATAAAAATGCTAACGTTATTGTTTTTGATGTTTTTAACACCCTACAAAGACAAAAAGAAATTAAAAAAGCAGATCTAGTCATTTCTATGCTACCTGCGAGATTACATATAGAAGTAGCTAAAGACTGTTTGCATTTTAAAAAACATTTAGTAACTGCTTCATATGTTTCTAACGAAATGAAAAATCTTAATGATGCAGTAAAGAAAAGTAATTTAGTTTTTATGAATGAAATTGGTTTAGACCCTGGTTTAGATCATATGAGTGCAATGAAAATTATAGACGCCATAAAAGCTAAAAAAGGAAAAATGCTTCTTTTTGAGTCTTTTTGCGGTGGGTTAATTGCGCCAGAAAGCGATACTAATTTATGGAATTATAAGTTTACTTGGAACCCAAGAAACGTAGTATTGGCTGGGCAAGGTGGAGCTGCAATGTTTATACAAGAAGGCACCTATAAGTACATCCCTTATCACAAATTATTTAGAAGAACAGAGTTTTTAGAAATTGAAGGTTCAAAGTATGAGGCATACGCAAATAGAGACTCTTTAAAATATAGAAGTATGTATGGTTTAGAGCATATAACAACCATGTATAGAGGCACAATAAGAAAGGTAGGTTTTTCTAGGGCTTGGAATATTTTTGTTCAATTGGGAATGACAGATGATTCTTATACTATAGAAAACTCAGAAGATATGAGTTACCGAGATTTTATCAATTTATTTTTAGGATATTCTCCATCTGATTCTGTAGAACTTAAGTTAAGATCGTATTTAAACATTGATCAAGATGATATAATGTGGGAAAAACTTATTGAATTGGATCTTTTTAACAATACAAAAAAAATAAAATTAAAAAATGTAACTCCTGCTAAAATCCTACAAAAGATTTTAGAAGATTCTTGGACCCTTCAACAAGAGGATAAAGATATGATTGTAATGCAACATTTATTTGGATATGAAGAAAATGGAATTAAAAAACAAATTGAAAGTAGTTTAGTGGTAAAAGGAGAAAATCAGTACTACACAGCTATGGCAAAAACTGTTGGATTGCCATTAGGCATTGCTGCATTAAAAATTCTAAACAAAGAGATAAAAACACCTGGGGTACAAATACCGATTGCAAAAGAAGTTTACCAACCTATATTAAAAGAGTTGGAAAATTTTGGTATTGTTTTCAAAGAAAAGGAAGTGCCTTATTTAGGCTATAACCCCAATCATGTTTAATAACATTACATCTTTAGGTAAAAATCTTTAGTTAAGCGTGTATAATCCTCTGTATAGTTATGCCTTGTCGTTTCGATAATTAATTGTGCTTCTTCTATTGCTGTTTTTCGAAAGGAAAAAGTCAATAGACTTCGTTTTACTGGTGAATTTATATTTCCTTGAACCCTACAAATTCGGTTTACAAACAAGTTATTTTCTTCTGCTATAGCGATAAATTGTGCCTCTTCTTTACATGGTATAATTACCGAAAATTTTCCATTTTTCGATAAAATTTTCGAAACTCCTGTAACAAGTTCTTCAAAAGAAAGAGAAGAAGTAAATCTTGCTTTATTTCTGGCAAGATCTAGGGTTTCAAAATCATCTGTATAAAAAGGAGGATTAGAAACAATTAGATCATAAGTTTCTTCTTCTTCCTGAATTTCTTTTACAAATTCTTGAAAAGTTGCGTTGTAACAATACAGCCTATCTTTCCATATAGATTTTTCAAAATTTTCTACAGCTTGTTCAAATGCCTGTTCATCAACCTCAACAGCATCTATGGTCATTGCATCAGAACGTTGTGCTAATATTAAAGCGATAACCCCGGTTCCAGTTCCAATATCTAAAATTGTATCGGAAAATTGATCAATGGCGCACCATGATCCCAACAAAACACTATCTGTACCAACTTTCATAGCCGTTTTATCTTGATCGATGGCGAATTCTTTAAATTGGAATGGTTTATTGATAATCGTTTTGTTTTGTTAAATGAAACGTATAGAATTGAAAATACGTTGCTACTATTCTTGCAGAGAGGAAGGGATTCGAACCCTCGATACCATTACTAGTATACTACCTTTCCAGGGTAGCCAGATAAACCACTCTTGCACCTCTCTAAATAAGTGTTTGGAAAATTACAAATACAATTCAATTAACCCTTCAGGAGTATGAACTTGTATTGTTTTATTTTTTCTATCTACTTTTTTTATAAAGTCATCTATCATAGGAATAAAAACTTCTTTGCCATCATTATCTATCTCAAATAGTGGCTGAGCAGCTTTATCATTAATATGAACGATGGTACCCACAGTTCCAAAATTAACATCTACCACTTGAAAACCAATAACTTCATGATAATAAAACTTATCACCAGACAGCTTAGGTAATACCTCTAAAGGCAAATAAACACCACACTTTAAAATGGTATCGGCTTCTTCTTCAGAATAAATATCTTCAAATTGAACACGTAACTGGTTGCCTTTGTGAAGAGAACTTTTTTCAATAAAAAATGGAACCAGATTTGTGCCAAACTCGACATAAACTGATTCCATATTTTTATACAACTCAGGTTCATCTGTATCTAATTTGATGACAACTTCCCCTTTAAAACTATATTTTGTTACGATTCTGCCTAAATAAAAACACTCTTCTTTACGCATACTCGTATTAAAGTTTTATTCAGCTGACTTTTCTTCTTTAGAAGCTTCTACTTCTTCACTTTCAGTAGCTTCAGCAACTTCTTCTGTAGCAGGTTCTGCTTCTTCTGTAGCTTCTACTTCTTCTACCTCTGGTAATGCAGCAGCAATTCTTGCTTCATTTACTGCTTTTTCAGCTTCTAATGCTTTTGCTTTAGCATCTGCTTCAGCTTTTGCTAATTTTTCTTCTTTACTAGAAACTTTTCCTTCTTTTTCTGCTAACCAAGCTTTAAATTTCTCTTCAGCTTGCTCTTCAGTTAAAGCTCCTTTACGAACACCACCTACTAAATGATTCTTTAACATAGCACCTTTGTAAGATAAAATGTTTTTTGCAGTATCAGTTGGTTGTGCACCATTTTGCAACCATTTTACAGCACCATCAACATCTAAGTTAATTTCTGCAGGGTTTACATTTGGGTTGTACGTACCTATTTTTTCTAAGTAACGTCCATCTCTTTTTGCACGTGCATCAGCAGCAACAATCCAATAAAATGGTTTGCCTTTTTTTCCGTGTCTTTGTAATCTGATTTTTACAGACATAATTTATTAATTTTTTGAGGTTCTCGACCTCGGTTATTAAAATTCTTATTATCTCGTAATAAGCGAGCGCAAATCTACAATTTTCTTTTGAATAAAAATTAAGAAAATGTATTTAAATTATTAAGTATCAGCATAAACTAGTATAAACTAAAATAAAACCAAATACAACTCGGTTTTGTAAATGAGTGAATCCACTTTATTGTTGATAAGTCTACACAACTTATTTGTAAGAAATATAAGGTGTTTTTGTACATTTAAAGTTCCTTAATTTACCAGATAAAATCGTTTATGTACTTAATTTTTGATACTGAAACAACAGGGTTACCTAAAAGTTGGAATGCACCAATTACAGACACAGAAAATTGGCCAAGATGTATACAAATTGCCTGGCAACTTCACGATGAGAATGGACATCTTTTAGAGCATAATGACTTTTTAATTCACCCTGATGGTTTTAACATCCCCTATGATGCCGAAAGAATTCACGGAATTTCTACTGAATTAGCAGAAAAAGAAGGAATTCCTTTAGCAAAAGGATTGGCCTTGTTTAATGCAGCACTTAAGAAAACTAAGTTTATTATTGGTCAAAATGTTGCTTTCGATTTAAATATTATGGGATGTGAATTCCATAGGTTAGCAACAGAAACAACTTTAAATACATTACCTGTTTTAGATACTTGTACAGAGAAAACAGCATTACTTTGCCAGATTCCTGGAGGTAGAGGTGGTAAATTTAAACTACCCACTTTAACAGAATTACACAAACATTTATTTGGTGTAGATTTTACAGAAGCACATAATGCGACTGCAGATGTAGAAGCTACAACACGCTGTTTTTTTGAATTAATAAGAATTCGTGAATTTAGCAAAGAAGAATTAGGTGTAGATGCAAATTATTTTACCAACTTTTCTACTTTACATCCAAAACCCATCCAACCTGTTGGTCTAAAACACATCAATCTAAAAAAAGAAAGTGATAAAATTAGACAACGGCTAGAAAAGCAAAAAACCTCAAAAGAAACATTATCTACCTCAGAGGGCCTTGCAGCACTTCAAGATGCTTCTTTTGCGCACTTGCACAATCACACACAGTTTTCAGTATTACAATCTACCATGCAAATTGGTAATATTGTAGCCGCTGCAGCAAAAGACAATATGCCTGCAGTTGCAATGACAGATACTGGCAACATGATGGCCTCATTTCATTTTGTTAGTGCAGTTTTAAACCATAATAAAACTTCAGAAACAACAATGAAACCAATTATTGGGTGTGAGTTTAATGTATGTGAAGATCATAAAAACAAATCTCATAAAGACAATGGCTATCAAGTAGTTTTATTGGCAAAAAATAAAAACGGATATCACAATTTAGCAAAAATGTCTTCCATAGCATTTGTTGATGGATTTTATTATGTACCAAGAATCGATAAAGAAATCATCAAAAAATATAAAGATGATATTATTGTTTTAACCGGTAATCTGTATGGTGAAATTCCAAGTAAAATTTTAAACTTAGGAGAAAAACAAGCAGAGGAGGCTTTATTGTGGTGGAAAGAACAATTTAAAGAAGACTTTTATATTGAGTTGATGCGTCACAATCAGCAAGATGAAACGATTGTAAATGAAACGCTATTAAAATTTTCACAAAAACATTCCATTAAAGTTGTTGCCACAAACAACACGTTTTACCTCGAAAAAAAAGATGCCAATGCACACGATATTTTATTATGTGTAAAAGATGGCGAAAAACAAGCAACTCCAAAAGGAAAAGGACGAGGATATAGGTATGGTTTACCTAATGAAGAGTATTATTTTAAATCTACAGAGGAAATGAAAACGCTTTTCGCAGATCTGCCTGAAGCGATTATTAATATTCAAGAAATTGTAGATAAAATAGAAATTTTTACACTAGCAAGAGACGTTTTATTACCTGCTTTTGACATTCCAGATGAATTTAAAGACCATAAAGATGAGGAAGATGGTGGAAAACGAGGAGAAAATAATTTTCTAAAACACCTAACTTTTGAAGGAGCAAAAAAACGATATGGTACAATTATACCAGCTATTAAAGAGCGCTTAGACTTTGAGCTAGAGGTTATCGAAAAAACAGGATATCCTGGGTATTTTTTAATTGTAGAAGATTTTATTAGAGAAGCTCGAAAAATGAATGTTGCAGTTGGACCTGGCCGAGGTTCTGCTGCTGGTTCTGTAGTAGCCTATTGCCTTTGGATAACAAATATTGATCCTATAAAATATGATTTACTTTTTGAGCGTTTCTTAAACCCTGAACGTGTTTCTATGCCCGATATTGATATCGATTTTGATGATGAAGGTCGTGGTAGAGTCATGGATTATGTAATTGAAAAGTACGGCTCTAATCAAGTAGCACAAATTATTACTTATGGAACAATGGCTGCAAAATCTTCTATTAGAGATACAGCCAGAGTTTTAGATTTACCGCTTTTTGAAGCTGATAGAATTGCCAAATTAATTCCAGGAATAAAACTTAAAAATATTTTTGGAGATGACCCTAAAAGTAAAGGTAAAGTAGATGGTTTACGTGCAGAAGAAAAACAATTAGTAGAAGAATTAAGAACCATGTCTGTTGGTTCCGATTTAGTGTCAGAAACCATTAATAAAGCTACAATTTTAGAGGGTTCTGTAAGAAATACAGGTATTCATGCTTGTGGTGTAATTATTACACCTGGTGATATTACCAACTACGTTCCTGTGGCTTTGGCTAAGGATTCAGATATGTATGTAACCCAATTTGATAACTCTGTAGTAGAATCTGCAGGTTTATTAAAAATGGATTTCTTAGGATTAAAGACACTAACATTAATTAAAGACACTGTAAAAATTGTAAAAGCAAAACATGGTGTAGAATTAGATCCAGAGAACTTTCCTTTAGATGATGAAAAAACATATGAGTTATTCCAAAGAGGAGAAACAGTAGGTATTTTTCAATATGAATCTCCTGGAATGCAAAAACATATGCGCTCTTTAAAGCCAACTGTTTTTGCAGATTTAATTGCAATGAATGCCTTGTACAGACCTGGACCCATGGAATACATTCCGAGTTTTATAAACAGAAAACACGGGATAGAAGATATTGAATACGATTTACCAGCAATGGAAGAGTATTTGGCAGAAACCTATGGAATAACGGTTTACCAAGAGCAAGTAATGCTTCTATCGCAAAAGCTAGCAGATTTTACCAAAGGTGAAGCCGATGTTTTACGAAAAGCCATGGGTAAAAAGCAAATTGCTGTACTCGATAAAATGAAACCAAAATTTATTGAGCAAGCCAGTAAAAATGGTCATGATGAAGAAAAGCTAGAAAAAATCTGGAAAGATTGGGAAGCTTTTGCAAGTTATGCCTTCAATAAATCTCACTCAACTTGTTATGCTTGGATTGCTTATCAGACTGCATATTTAAAAGCACACTATCCTGCAGAATATATGGCATCTGTTCTTTCTAATAACATGAAAGATATAAAAGCTGTTTCTTTCTTTATGGAAGAGTGTAAACGTATGGGATTAGAAGTTTTAGGACCAGATATTAATGAATCTTATTTAAAATTTTCAGTAAATCAAGAAAGTGCTGTTCGTTTTGGAATGGCAGCCGTAAAAGGTGTTGGAGCTGCAGCTGTAAGAGCAATAATTGCAGAACGTAAAGAAAATGGAAATTACTCCTCTATTTTTGATTTAGCAAAACGCGTAGATTTAAGAGCTGCCAATAAAAAATCTTTTGATAGTTTAATAAAAGCAGGTGCTTTTGATTCTTTTTCAGACACACATAGAGCTCAATATTTTGCTACAGATGAAAAAGGAATTACTTTCTTAGAAAGAGCAATGAAATTTGGTAGTAAATACCAAGAAAATGAAAATTCTGCTCAAGTTTCTATGTTTGGTGAAACCTCTACTGTTCAATTTCCTGAGCCAGATATTCCTGAGTGTGAAACTTGGGGAACCATGGAACTTTTATCACAAGAAAAAGAGGTTATCGGAATTTACATTTCTGCACACCCTTTAGATGATTTTAAAAATGAAATGATTTTCTGTAATGCCTCTTTAAAAAATTTTAAAGGAGATTTGAACAAACATGTTGGTATGAACTTGTCTTTTGCAGGTATTATAACAGAAGTACAACACAGAGTTTCTAAAGCAGGTAAAGGGTGGGCTTCTTTCTTTATAGAGGATTATGGTGATAGTAATGAATTTCGTGTTTTTGGAGAAGACTATTTAAAGTTTAAGCATTTTCTAGTTCCTAATTCCTTTTTATTTGTGCGCGCAACAATTCAAGCTGGTTGGACGAACAAAGAAGGCGTACAAGGTGAACCAAGAATTAAGTTCACAGAGTTTAAACTTCTACATGACATCATGGAAACGCTTTGTAAAAAAATTACAATTAAAATGTCTATAGATGATGTGAGTGAAGAAAATATTTTAAATCTAGAAAGTGTTCTGAAAAATAGTAACGGAAAACAAAGTGTACACTTTACAGTTTGGGATGCTAAGGAAAAAATTGAACTAAGTTTACCAAGTAGAAACACGAAAATTAAGATTTCTAAGAAACTTTTAGCCACCTTAGATCAGCAAGATATTAGATACAAACTAAATTAAGCTATCATATTCACTACTAGAATTGTTTTTTTTATGAATATCATTATATAAGGTGTTTTTTTTATTAATATCTAATTTTGGTTTTTATTAACATAAAAAAAACACTTCTTAGCCTTATTATCTATAATTTTGTTTAATAATTTATAAAAAAAATGAAACAAGATAATAACGGCACTTGGGTTAGTTGGAATGAAAATTTAAAATACAACTACAAAACAAAGTATAGCATTACCAAAGAAGAAGAACTTCAACATGTAATTGTAAATAAAGATAAGATCCGTTTTTTTGGTAGTAAGCAATCCTCTGCAGACATTGCTGCAGGTACTGATGCTATAATAGATATGACTACTTATAACAAAATTGTTTCTTATGATTATTCAAAAAAAACAATCACCGTACAATCTGGTGTTATCTTAAAAGACTTATTAGAAGCGATAGAATCTGTAGGCTGGTGTATACCTTGTTTACCAGACATCAATACAATTACTATTGGAGGTGCTTTAGCAACAGGTACTCATGGTACAAGTGGTAAACTTTTATCTGAATATATGGTTGCTTGTAATTTAATTCTTGCTAATGGTACTATTAAAAACATTACAAAAGAAGATGAATTAATGAACGCTGTAAAAGTTTCTTTAGGGATGTTGGGCGTAATGTCTACTATTACATTTCAATGTGAGCCAATTTATACACTACATGTAAAAGAAAGACCCGAAAATGATAATGAGTGGTTACCAAAAATAAAAAGCAGGTTAAAAGAACATGATTTTTTAAGAATTCTATGGTTGCCTCATACTAGTAAAGGCTATGTTATTACTGGAGACAAAATTGATAAAAATAAAGAGGTTACTGAAAACAATGGACCGAAGTTTTTAAAGCATAGAAGAAAAGCTTCTAAAATGTTATACAAATATTCTCATAAATATCCTTGGACCACAGCAATTGCTAATAAAATATTAGCTACAATTTTCTTTAGTTCTAAAAAAGAACACAAAGGAAGTTTGTACCAAGCAACAGTTACAAAATCTAGAGGTTCTACTTTAGAATTGGCAGAGTGGACGATTAGCTTAGATAAATTTCCAAAAGTATTTGAAGAAATAAAAACGGAGATTAACAAATGGAGTAATAAATCATTTATCCATATCCCTATGGATGTTCGTTTTGTATACAAAGACAAAAGTTGGTTAAGCTATGCGTACGAGCAAGATACGGTAACTATGGGTTGTGTATCTAGAAATGCAGCTACAGCAGACACTTATGAAGCTTTTAAAAGTGTAGAAAAGATTTTCTTGAAACATGGAGGTAGGCCACATTGGGGAAAACGTTTTGCTGCAAAAGATGCGCAATTAACTAAAGTTTATCCTAAATGGGAAGATTTTAAAAATCTTAGAAATGAACTAGATCCAACAAACAAATTTTTAAATCCATATTTAGCGTCTTTAGTAAATGCTAAAGCAGTTGTTTATGAGAATGCCTAAAGGTTTTTTGTTTGATTTTGATGGTGTAGTTGTAAATAGTTTTGAAAGTCATCATTCTGCTTGGGCATCTGCATTTTATGAACTTTTTCAAAAAGAAATTCCGCCTTTTCCTCTGGAAATGGCGGGTAAATCTCCCATGAAAATTGCCAACTACTACTGTAGCAATATTGGAGAAGAAGCGCAAACAAAAAAATTATACGATTTAAAAGATTTGCACTTAGACCAGTACTTTAAGACCCCAAAATTGTTACCCGGAATTAAAGAAATAACGGCTTTTCTAAAAAAAGAAGGTATTCCTTATGGGATTGCTAGTAACGCAACCAAACAGTTTCTAAAAAATAGTATTACACAGTTAAATTTAGAGTTTACAAAAGTTTTTGGTGTAGAAGATTATGCAAAACCAAAACCAGCACCAGAAGCCTATATAACACTGGCAAATGCACTGGGCTTTTCAGAAAAAGATTTTAAAGATCTCTGGGTATTTGAAGACAGTTTAACCGGAATTACGGCCGCAAAATCTGCAGGAATGAATCCAATAGGAATACTTACTCAATATAGTGAAGAAGCGTTAATAAATGCAGGAAGTATTTTTGTTTTTCCAACAGTTTTAGAAGCCTATACCTACTTGTTAAATAATTAAGAAGTAATTTTTCTGAACAGGTCTTCTAATTGCTCTTGTTCTGAAGATAATTCTAAAATTTTTAACCCTTTATCTTTTGCGAAATCAAATAATTTTGGCCTCATATCTTCTTTACTATTAAATGTAACTACCCAAGAGTCCCCTTTTTTTAATGTAGATTTGATGTTTGATAACGAATTAAAATCAGCCTCTGAAATGGGTTTATCAAACTGAACAGAAAGTATTTGATGAGTATTTTTTTGCAAGTTACTTAACGTTTCATTAGCTACAATTTTTCCTTTATTCACAATAATAACAGTATCGCAAATAGCTTCTACCTCTTGCATGATATGAGTCGATAATAATATTGTTTTTTCTGTACCTAAATCCTTAATTAAAGCTCTAATTGCTACCAGTTGGTTTGGATCTAACCCTGTAGTGGGCTCATCTAGAATTAAAACTGAAGGATTATGAAGAATAGCAGCTGCTATACCAACTCTTTGTTGGTATCCTTTAGAAAGCTGATTGATTTTTTTATGTGCCTCTGCAGTTAAACCTACCTTTTCTATATAATGCTCAATTTGGCTTTTATCAACTTTATAAATATGTGCTCTAAATTGTAAATACTCTCTTACATACATTTCTGCATACAAGGGATTGTGTTCTGGCAAATAGCCAATATTTTTTTGACTTTCTATGGGCGTATCCAACACATCTATTTCATCAACCAAAACAGTCCCAGAATCTGGCTTAATAAATCCCGTTAGTATTTTCATCATGGTAGATTTACCAGCACCATTTGGGCCTAAAAAACCAATAATTTCCCCCTTTTTAACAGAAAAAGAAATATCATCCAATGCTTTTTGGTTTTTATAGCTTTTAGAGACAGATGTTACGTGTATAGACATGTTTTTCTTTATATATTTTCTTAAATTGAAGAGTTTAGAAAACTGATTTTAGTTTTTTAAACCTAAAGTTAAATTACGAATATTTTTCATTCGCTGCCAAGCCTCTCTATGCCTTTGTTTGTATAACCATAATGTACCTAAATCTAGTAGAAAATAAAATAAACTAATACCACTTGGTGGATTTGCACTAGGTAAAAACGATACTACGTTCCAGGCCGTAGTTGGCCAAAACCAACATTTATAATAGGTACCCACCAATTCTAAAATTACAACAGAGACATACATTGTTAAGTAAAACAATCGTTCTTTTGATGTATTTCTTAGGATCAGTAAAGTAGCAACTGTCATAACAAAACCAAAAACATCGTTCTTAAAAACTAAGAATATTGTTGCATAAATAACGATTGTAATTGTTAAAAATTTTTCAATTTGAAGTCTTCTTATTTTAATTGAAGAAGCTTTAGAAAAATACAATACTGCGATATAGACAAAAGCATGACCAAAAGGAATATAATGTGGTATATTTTCTAACCTATAGGTATACATTCCTAAGACAGTAGAAAATAAATACTCTCCAAAAAAACCGATTAATATCGCATTTATCATTTGCTCTTTTATTCGTTTAGGAACATTAAAAAAAGTAATAAAAAAAACAATTAGCATTAAGGCATTTGCATAAAACTGCGCATTTTTAGTAACATTAACTAAGTAAAAACTATCTAAAAATAAACCGACCACAAAAAATAGATAGAGCAACCCTAAGGTTTTTAATGTGCTAAAAAGAAATGATTTCGATGCAAGTACACTCATATTGCTAAAATAAAAAAATGACTCACAAAGTGAGTCATTTTATCCCTAAATATTTTAAGATAGTTATAGTTGGTAACGGATTCTAAAACTTATAAATCTTGGTAGAATAAAGCGTTCATTTAATGTAAATGCATTTAAGTTTTGACTTACGGATGCCTCAGAACCAGTTGCTAATAAGTTATTCCCTACAACTTCATATTCTAATTTTGCATCTTTATCTTTTCGATACGCTAATTTTGCATTCCAAATACTAAAGGTATTTGTGGTTACCCCATTTTGTCTTTGATTTGTATAAGAAAAATCTGAAGTTAAAGTAATTGATTGCTTTATATACGCATCAAAATTAATAGAAGGTCTATGGTTTACCGATTTAAAAATTTCAGGCCTAGCTGTATTTTCTTGATTACTAAAGTTTACAGCATAACGTAAACTTACATTCGGAGCTTTTCTAAAATTTGTTCCAATCCTTGCATTTACACCATAATTATTATTAATGTTTGTATTCTCTGCTCTATTAAAAAACTGATATGTTTTGCTGTAATTATAGTTCCCTCCTATACGGGTTTGAATTTTACCAAAAGTTTTACCTGCAGATAAAATGGCTGTTAAATTCTCATTATCTAAAGGTGAGTTTATTGATGAGCTGTTAGAAACAACAGAACCCGGTTGAAAAATAACATTATTATTTACTTGATCTATTGTTTTTGTATATCTAATCGTAGAGAAAACATTACTATTATTAAATAAATTAAAACTTCTATAGCTTAAATTAACATTATGAAAACTTGCATTAATCAATTCCGGATTTCCAGAAAAGAAAGCATCGTAACTTCTTGCGACGATACCTCTAGCAATTTGATTTACATCTGTAAAATTTACTTGCTGTCTGTAGGTGAAATTTAAACTTTCGCTTTGCTTAAACTGTGCAATAACATTAAATTCTGGTAAAAATTTAAAAAATTTATCCTCAAAAGTTTCTAAACTGTATTGTGTATTGTTAGAATTATATGAGTGTAGTGTAAAACCAGGAGTAACCGTAAAAATTCCTGTTCTTAAACGATACCTTAAACCTGCATAAATATCTGTAAAATTATACTCTGTATCATTGGTAGTTGGTGGATTTGAACTACCTCCTACATTTGTTGGAATTGGGTCTAATTGAGTTCCATTGTCTAAAATCTGAAAGAACCGAGAATCAAAATTTTGTTGACTAAGTATGGTACCTGCAACAAAGTTTAAATTACTTTTTTGATTTAAAATATAATAGTAATCTAATTTTGCATCCAATTGATTCGAGGCTACCCTTCTATCTTGCTCTAAAGTATAAACCCTATTGGACCTATCTAAACCTAAAGTTTCTGCAGCATCATCAAATCCATCATTATCAAGGTTGTCATTATTGTTAGGATCATTTTCTAATGATGCAATATAAAAAGGATCTTCATCTTGCAATAAGTGTTTTACTTCTAGTGCGAAAATACTTTTTTCACCTGCAGTATAGAAATAACTAAAATCTTGATTGATAGTAAATGGAGTTGCTTTCTCGTACTGAGAAATATCACTCAAAACCCTAGAATCTACAGTCTGGTTGCTATATTCGTTAGAGAAACGACCAGAAATATTATAATTTAACTGATTGTTAAAATCTTTCTTGTAAATAGTGCTGAAACGAAATAAACCTGTGTTACTTGTTTGGTCTGTTCTAGTATCTCTAAATTCGTCTGGAATGTTAGGATCTACATAATCAATATCATTAATATTTCGTTGTCCATTACTATTCCCAGACCAAATTAAAAATCCACTTAAATCTAATTTTGGATTAGGAGAGTAACTAAAATTTAAAGCAGAAAGGGTTGTTTCAATTCTATTTGCATTTCTTGCCCCTGCATTTAAAAAACCAATACCTGCATCTCCTAAGCTAATATTTGTTCCGTTAGAAGGACTCTGGCTTTGAAAATTACCTCCAAAACTTCTAGCATCTCTTCTACTAATTACAACATCGCCAAGGTTATTTACATCTCCAATAACATTAATAGTATATTTAGGTGTATAATAAAATAGTTTAGGTTGAAACAAGTATAAGGTTTCGTCTTGAGACTGCCCTCCTCCAGCAGATATATCTCCAAACCAAAAGTTCTTTTTACCTTCCTTTAATTTAATATTTATAGCTACTCTATCTTGGTTGTTCTGCACACTACTTAACTGGCTAACATTCGAGTAATTTCTCAATACCTGAATTTTGTCTACTGCGTTAGAAGGTATATTTTCTGTAGCTAATTTAGTATCTCCACTAAAAAACTCTTTACCATCTACCATTATTTTTTCTACAGCTTTCCCTTCTACTTCAATTTGCCCTGCATCATTAATTTCTACTCCTGGTAGTTTTTCTAATACATCTTTTAATTTTCTTTCT
This sequence comes from uncultured Polaribacter sp., assembly GCA_938084845.1. Lineage (GTDB taxonomy): Bacteria > Bacteroidota > Bacteroidia > Flavobacteriales > Flavobacteriaceae > Polaribacter. The sequence goes on from CALKEB010000011.1 coordinate 96,496, forward strand.
GAACCATTTTTGAAGGAATCAGCATTGTAAATAATAGTGTCTCCTTTAACAGTAACAGGCATTTTTGCTACAATGTTTATACCTTCTAGCATGTTGTCTTCATACATACTATAGCTTTTAGACATGTTGGCTCCTTTCGTTGTAATAAATTCACTAATTTCCTTGAAGCCCACATAACTAATTTTAATATTATAAACAGTATTTTTAGCTAAGTCTAGTTTAAAAACACCAATAGCATCTGTAAAACCATAAGAGGCAATTCTTTTAGCTACAGTATCTAAAGCAATTACATTTGCCATCTCTAAGGGTTCACCTATAGAGTCTTTTACCACTCCAGTATATTTAATTTGTGAACTGGCTGCCCATGACACCATAAAAATGGCGATAAGAAATATTTTTTTCATAAATGATTTTGTTTCGATAGATAAGATTATAAACTACTAATGCATTAATACCTTCCTCTTCCACGTCTGTTCTGAAAACGCTCTTTTAGCTCCTCGGTCTTTTGTTTAATAATTTTATTATATTTCTCTCTGGTAACCTTTGTTCCTTTTTTTGGTTTTTCTATGGCTACAGGCTCTGATGGATTAATTACAATCTCTGTACACAACATGGTAGTCCTATCTGCATTTAATTCTAAAATTAAACCCGGTAACCCCCAATAAGATTCAGGACCTGAACTTACTGGAATTTGTGGTGTATACCAAGCAGTAACATTCAGCATTTTCTGTGCAGCGTTGTCTTTTGTTTTTGTAGAATCTTTTTGGGCACCTCTTCTACCTCTTCTAAAAATACCACCCCAATCGATTTTGGTATCTACAGTGGTCATTGTAGCTTTATAAACGGTATACTGCCCAATTTTTTTACTTTCTGTACCAAGCTCCCATTTAGGTTGCTCCATAGGTTCAACAACCAGAAAACGCTTACTAAATTGCTCTACATCTTCTATCATCTCGCGGTCCTTTAGATTTTTATAAACAGATCCTTGCCCGTTACTTGCACCCCATCTTGGTCCAGAAGAGCCTGGTGCGTCTAACTTAACTTCCTCTTTAAAAGACGATTCATTTTTATTAAAACTTAAAGTATACGTTTTCTCTAGAAAGTTTTTCATACGAGCCATCATTTGTTTTTTTTGTTGCTCGCTCATTTGATTTCCAAAACGTTCCATGTCCATGGTTGTTTTAGACATATAAGTTGCTTTACCTTCAAAGTTTTTTTGAGAAAAAGTAGCCATTGTAATCAATGACAAAAAGAGTGTTAGTAATTTTTTCATGTTTATTTTTTAAAATTTAATCAAAAGTACTTGTATATTATACACCAAGACTTAAAAAAAACTTAAAAGTTTAATGCTATTAGGAAAACTTTAACATATCTATCGTCCCATTTTTATTTGGATACCATTACCTAATTCAACTCCTTTTCTGCTCTTCATTTTCTCCATCATTTCGTCTGATTTCTGTTTCTGAATTTTATCGAACTTCTTTTGAGGTACAACTTTACCTTTATTGGGTTCTTCTATGACAACTTTTTTTTCTGGATTTAAAACAATTTCAGTACAAACAATTAAATTTTTACCATCATTAATTTCTAAGATTAAACCTGGTAAGCCCTGGTAATTTTTAGGACCGTTACTTATTGGAACTTGAGTTGTATACCAAGCAGTTGTTGTTACAGTTTCTGTAGTTTTGGTTTCTTTAGACGCACCATTAATCATACTTATTTTAACACTCTCTACTTCTTCTGTAAATGTTGCTTTATAACAAGTATACATTCCAATATTTTTAGTTTCAGAAGATAGCTCCCAATTATATTGCTTAAGCTTATCTTTTACTAAAAAGGGCTTACCCATAATAGCTGTTTTATTTAAAAATTTTTGATCCTTTATATTCTTATAATAAATATCTGTGCTGCCTGAACCGCCAAAAGACATTACCATAACACCACTTCTGACCCCCATTGGATTTGGACTATCTAATTTTACATCTTCTTTATAAATAGATGAAGTCTTATCAAATTCAAGAATAAATGTTTTTTGATTCATTTTTTGCATTCTCTTCTTCAATTCCTCTTGCATTTTATCGCTAATTCCTTTTTGATTCTTACCAAATTTAATAGTCGATTTTCTACTTGTTTTATACGTAGCTCTACCACTAAAATCTTGAGCGGATAAAGTGGTAGCCATAAAAAGTAGAAATAAGGTGTATATTGTTTTCATAGGTGTAAAAATTAAATTTAAAGATAGTCAATTAAATTTAAAAGAAAATAAAGTACACAGATGCGCCTAAAGATATTTTACATGCATGACTTCTAAAAAAAAGGAATGGATAACTTATTTATAAAGTTTAAATTAATCTATAAACTTTTTTACTCTATTATTTTTAGTAATTTAGCAATCCTTAATTTATAGAATAAAGAAATGCATTTTGCAATAGCAGGAAATATCGGCGCTGGTAAAACTACATTAACCAAATTATTAGCCAAACATTACAAATGGAAACCTCATTTTGAGGCGGTAGATGAAAATCCTTATTTAGATGATTTTTATGGAGAAATGGAACGTTGGTCTTTTAACTTACAGGTTTATTTTTTAAATAGTAGATTCAGACAAATCTTAGATTTAAAAAAAACAGGTAAAAATATAATTCAAGATAGAACTATTTATGAAGATGCAAATATATTTGCACCAAATCTTCATGCCATGGGTTTAATGACAAACAGAGATTATAATAATTATAGTTCTCTTTTTGAATTGATGGAAAATTTAATCACCCCACCAGATTTACTAATTTATTTAAGGGCAGATATTTCTACATTGGTAGGCCAAATTCACAAAAGAGGAAGAGAATATGAAAACTCTATAAGTATCGATTATTTAAGTAGACTAAACGAACGTTATGAAGCTTGGATATCTACCTATACCAAAGGAAAACTACTAATTATAGATGTAGATAAATTAGATTTTGTGAAAAACCAAGAAGATTTAGGGTATATTATAGACCGAATAGATTCTCAAATAAACGGTTTGTTTTAAACAAAAAAATTTTAAAAATCAAAAGAGACTTTTTTCACAGTCTCTTTTTTTTGTGGTAAAATAACCACTTATGATAGATTGTCCCCCAACTTTCTATCAATTTTTTATTGAAATTAATCAATACTTGATCATTTCTAAGTACTTAAAAAATTAAATTGATTCTTAAAAAATAATAAATACTTACTAAAAAAATCATTTTAAAATTTGCTGCAAACATACTTCATATTTTTAAAATAAATACATTAATATATAAAAATTAAGGGATGAAAAAAGAAGGGGTTTATGAAAAAAAAACTTTTTTTGTAACATTTTTAATCAAACCATCGTATAAGTAAACAAGGAAAAGAAAAATCTCCCTTTTTAATTATATAGCATCTAAATGAGACAACTTAAAATTACCAAGCAGGTTACAAATAGAGAAACTGCTTCCCTCGACAAATATCTACAAGAAATTGGAAAAGTAGACCTAATTACGGCAGATGAAGAAGTAGAATTAGCACAGCTTATTAAAGCTGGTGATCAGAGAGCTTTAGAGAAACTTACAAAAGCAAACTTACGTTTTGTGGTTTCTGTGGCAAAACAATACCAGAATCAAGGGTTAACTTTACCCGATTTAATAAACGAAGGAAATTTAGGTTTAATTAAAGCTGCAAAACGTTTTGATGAAACCCGTGGATTTAAATTTATCTCATATGCTGTTTGGTGGATTCGTCAATCTATTTTACAAGCACTAGCAGAACAATCTAGAATTGTACGTTTGCCATTAAATAAAATTGGTTCTATCAATAAAATTAATAAAATGTATGCGTTTTTAGAGCAAGAAAACGAAAGACCTCCAAGTCCTGAAGAAATTGCTAAAAAACTAGATATGACTGTAAACGATGTTAAAGAATCTATGAAGAATTCTGGACGTCATGTCTCGATGGATGCACCATTGATTGAAGGAGAAGATTCTAACTTATATGATGTATTAAACTCTGGCGAATCTCCAAATCCAGATAGAGTATTATTACATGAATCTCTAAGAATAGAAATAGATAGAGCTTTAGAAACACTTACACCTAGAGAAGCCGATGTTGTAAAATTATACTTTGGCTTAGGAGAACACCAACCTATGACATTAGAAGAAATTGGAGAAACTTTCGATTTAACAAGAGAGCGTGTTCGTCAAATTAAAGAAAAAGCAATTAGACGATTAAAGCACACCTCTAGATCTAAAATCTTAATGACTTATTTAGGCTAAACGCAAAATACTTTAAAAAAACAAAACTCTCAAATTCATTTTTGAGAGTTTTTTTTTGCATTACGAATAAGCATTAGAAAGTTGTTCGCATATTGATTATAGTTTCATTAATATTTTAATTTAATTAAATCTAAGTTCTTTACCTAATTAATTATCTTTGTCAAAAACAATACAATACGAATGAGTAATTTAATAGCACCCTCAATACTAGCCGCAGATTTTGCGAACTTACAAAGAGATATAGAAATGGTAAATAATAGTGAAGCCGATTGGTTTCATATAGATATTATGGATGGTGTTTTTGTGCCAAATATCTCATTTGGGATGCCTGTTTTAAAAGCCATTGCACAACATGCTAAAAAAACAATCGATGTGCATTTAATGATTGTAAATCCAGATCAATACATACAAACTTTTGCAGACTTGGGTGCAGATATATTAACAGTACACTACGAAGCGTGCACGCATTTACACAGAACAATACAAGCAATAAAAGCGGCAGGCATGAAAGCAGGAGTTGCTTTGAATCCTCATACACCAATTGCGGTTTTAGAAGATATCATAGAAGATTTAGATATGGTTTGTTTAATGAGCGTTAATCCTGGTTTTGGTGGGCAATCTTTTATAGAAAATACGTACAAAAAAGTGAGTCAACTAAAACATTTAATTGAGTTTACAGAAGCCAACTGTTTCATAGAAATTGATGGTGGGGTTACCAACAAAAATGCAAACGCATTAATTGAAGCAGGAGCCAATGTATTGGTTGCAGGTAGTTATGTATTTAAAAGTGATAATCCAACAGAGACCATTGCAGATTTAAAGAATTTAATTGCCTAATTGTACACAGTAATAGACATAGAAACCACAGGTAATGGCTTTAAGGGGCAAAAAATTACTGAGATTTCTATTTTTGTTTTTGATGGTAAAAAAATTGTTGATGAGTTTACAACATTAGTAAATCCAGAACAGAATATACCTCCTTTTATTACCAATTTAACAGGCATTACCAATGCCATGGTCAGGTACGCACCTAAATTTCATGAAATTGCTAAAAAGGTAGAAGAACTTACAAGAGATACTATTTTTGTAGCACATAATGTAAATTTCGATTACAATATTATTAGAGATGAGTTTAAACGTTTAGGCTTTGATTTTAAACGTAAAAAATTGTGTACCGTTCGTTTATCAAGAAAAATAATGCCTGGCTTACGTTCCTACAGCTTAGGGAATATTTGTATTGATGAAAAGATACCCATAAATGGTAGACACAGAGCTAAAGGAGATGCAGAGGCTACTACAGAGTTGTTTAAAAGGTTAATTGAAAGAGATGAACATTTTATCATCAATTCATTTTTAAATCCTCGTTCACGTGAAGCAACCTTACCCCCTTTACTAGACAAAAAGGTGGTAGATCAATTACCTGAAACTTTTGGTGTTTACTATTTTAAAAATAGTGCAAAAGAAATTATTTATGTGGGTAAAGCAAATAATATCAAGCAAAGAGTAATCAGTCATTTTTACGATAAAAAGAAAAAAGAAAGGGAGATGTGCCTAGAAACTGCACATGTATCGTATACAGAAACAGGTAGTGAACTTTTGGCTCTTTTGTTAGAATCATCAGAAATTAAAACAAAATTTCCGAAGTACAACAAGTCACAAAAAAACAGTAATTCAGCTATTGGCTTGTTTTCTTACGAGGACCAAAAAGGAATAGTACATTTGGCATTTAACAAGCTAAAACTAACCCCTAATCCAATCATGACGTTCTATACCGTTGCTGAATGCAGAGCTTTTTTAGAAGGGTTATGTTCCGAGTTTCAATTATGCCCTAAATATTGTCATTTGCAAACCAATGTAAAAAGCTGCTTTAGTTACCACTTACAAAATTGTAATGGTGTTTGTATTGATAAAGAAGATATTGCTACCTATAATTTACGTGTGCAAAAAGCAATTGCCTCTATAGGTTTTGAAATTAAAAATCTGGTTATTAAAGAAACCGGAAGAAATGAGCACGAAATTGGTTTTACGCTTATTTTAGATGGCACTTATAAAGGCTATGGTTATTTAGAGAAAAGCCAAGAAGCAGCGTTAAAACAACCAGAAGATTATCAATTCTTCTTACAGCCAAAAAGAGACAATAAAGATGTGCAACGAATTTTAACAGGGTATTTAAGAAAAAAATCAACCACAAAACAGAAATAAAATGGAGAAATCAGCCTATAAAATAAATATAATCGGTGCAGGAGTTAGTGGCTTAGTAGCTGCTCAGGTTTTAGAAAATTTTGGGTATCATCCAACCATTATAGAAGCTACTGATAAAGTGGGTGGTCGTGTAAAATCAGATAAATTTAAAGGATATACTTTAGACCATGGGTTTCAGGTATTGCTAACCTCTTATCCTGCAGCAAAGAAATATTTAGATTTTAAGGCCTTAGACTTACAAGAGTTTTTACCAGGTGCAACCATTTTTAAGAATGGAAAACAACAAACTATTGGAGATCCTTTAAGAAAGATTTCACTTTTAGTACCTACGTTACTTTCTAATATTGGTACGATTTCTGATAAAATTAAAGTCTTACAATTAAATACCCTTTTAAAGAAAAAAGAGATTGCCTCTATATTTAAAGAAGATGAAAAAACAACGCTAAACTATTTAAGAGATTTTGGCTTTTCTGAAGAAATTATAACTGATTTTTTTAAACCTTTTTTCTCTGGAATATTTTTAGAACCAGATTTAGACACTTCTAGTAGAATGTTTGAATTTGTGTATAAAATGTTTGGTGATGGATTGGCTGTTTTACCCAAAAAAGGAATTCAAGAGATTTCCAACCAATTAAAAAATAAATTAACGAAGACTCGTTTTTTATACAACACTAAAGTTCAAGAAGTAAAAAACAATGCAATTTTAGTAGAGGGTGGTAAAGAAATACAAAGTCATATTACCATAATTGCCACAGAAGCAAGTGCGCTAATTTCAAACTTAAAAAATCAAGAAACAACTTGGAAAAATTGTGATACACTATACTTTGAATCCGAACAAAGAGTCATTCAAAAACCGCTAATTGGGTTAGTAACAAATAGTGAAGCATTGGTAAACAATATTTTCTATCATACAAGTGTTGCCACAGATGCTAAAAACACAAAAGAATTATTATCAGTTACAGTTGTAAAAAATCATCAATTATCAGAAGAACATTTAATTGAAAAGGTTCAGAAAGAGTTAAATGATTACTGTAAAATAACCAATGTTAAATTTTTAAAGAAGTATCAAATTAAAAATGCATTACCAAATCTTAGGAATATTCAATATGAAATTTCCAGTACAGAAACCAAATTAAAATCTACCCTATTTTTGGCTGGAGATCAGTTGCTAAATGGCTCTTTAAATGCGGCAATGATTTCTGGTGAGAGAGCTGCCTTAGGAGTTATACAAACTTTAGAAGACGGCTTAGTTGTAGATGAACTAACTTCTGAGTATCAATAAAAAAAGCCATACAATAAACAGCTTATACAAACCCTTTTACGAAATGGAGAGATTCATTTATTGCAATGCATAAAACAAATACTACACCTTTTAAAAGTTACCCTTTAAAAGTTTTCATTTTCGGATAATAATCATAAAAAAGTGACGTTATCCCGTGAAATT
>CALKEB010000012.1 GCA_938084845.1 uncultured Polaribacter sp.
AATTGGGAACAAAACCTAAGCATAAATAAGCGATTAAAAAAAAGCTTGGAATAAAATTTGAAGTGTCAATGTTTTGGGAAGTATTTTTGGGCATGATTGTTATATTCTTTGATAAAATTACTAAAAAAATAGAACATTAAAACTCCTAGAAAACCTTATTGAAAAAGGTTTTATCTTTAACGCATGAATTTTCCGATCTATTTTTTGGTATTTGCCCTCAGTGGAATCCTAACCTATTGGACCCAAAAAATCTTTATTCACTACAAAAAATTTGATGACATCAATCATCGTAGCTCCCATAAAACCTTGGCAACTCGAACAGGGGGAATTGGGATTTTTGCTACTCTACTCTTTGTATCTACTTACTATTATTTCAATACAATTGAGCTCTTTGACTACTCCCTTTTTATCCCCTTAGGAATTATGTTTATAGTGGGGGTGTATGATGATTTTTATCGTGCAGATTTTAAACTCAAATTTTTGTTGCAAATTATTGTTGCAAAAATCATCATTGATCAGGGTTATGTGATATCAAATTATCATGGTCTTTTTGGGTTGTATGAAGTCCCATGGATTTTAGCTCAGTTAAGTACTGTTTTCGTTTTTTTAGTAATTATCAATGCTATTAATTTTATTGACGGTACTGATGGGCTGGCCATAACAGAAGTGATAAAAACTATTTTACTGATTGAGTTTTTTAGTGGAAACCAAACCGCTTTAAACCCATTGGCAACCCTTTTGATTTTAAGTCTTCTGCCTCTTTACTATTTTAACTTTAAGAAAAAATGTAAAGTGTTCCTAGGAGATTCAGGATCCCTGCTGTTAGGAACAATCATATCAATTTATATTTTTTATGTACTAGGATCTGAATATTCATTCAAAGAAAATTTTCAAATAAACAAAGTGCTTTTTGCTGTTTTGGTAATTCTTTATCCCCTTTTTGATTTACTACGTGTTTTTATTTTAAGAATTAAAGTAGGGCAATCTCCTTTTGTTGCGGACAATAGGCATATTCATCATTTTTTACAAAATAAATTTAATTCTCATTTCAAAGTTGCCTTTACAATTGTCATCTTAGAGATATTAATCACATCCTTTTGTGTTTTTATCTACTAAATTTGGATTTAAAAGAAGAAGTTTATTGTAATATTTACACGCATTTAAGCTATCATTTAAATTCTCGTAAGATTTATGTAGATATAATTCCGTTATACCATCTTGAGGGTTGGATATTTCAAGTAGCTTTTCAAGATAAAATACAGAATCCAAATAATTTTCAATTAAATATGCAGTAATTCCAGCTTTCTGGAGTGAGTATTCGTGATTAGGCCAAAAATTTACAGATTGTGAATATAAATTGAATGATTCATCATAATTTTTATTTTCAAATTGAGTTCCTGCCTTTTTATCAAATTCAAGTGCTTTTTGAACAGAGTCTTTTCCATAAATAATAAAATTAGCAGCTAATTTAATTCTTGGATGTTTAGGAAACAATTTGAGTGAATTTTTGGCTATTGAATCGTACTTTCTCTTATTTTTAAACCTATACTGATATATTGAAGACAAATAAAACATCATTGCAGTTGGAAGATAATTGTCTACAAGATTAGCTTTTTTTAGTAAACTAAAATTATTTTCGAATGATTGATCTAACTTTTCAATTTCTTTTCTAACAGCTAGAGATTTAAGATATATGAGGAAGTGATTTGAATTTAATGGTCGAGAATTATAAGCTTTTTCAGCGTAAAAAACAGCACTGTCTTTATTGGGAAGAGAAGTAAAGTGTATTTCAGATAGTCTAGCTTCACTCCTACCAATATATGGATTAGCCTTCATTCCTTTTTTTAAAAGTCTAACTCCATCATCTATTTTATTCTGTTGAATAAAATATTCCGCTTTAATTGTTGCAAGAGGAAGGGTTGTTACAGATATATTGGGATAATCTTCTATAAAATTTTCAAAATCTAATTCAAGATTATAATTTTGAACGTTAAAATCCCCTAACATTTTAAATTGTTGCCTGTAAGATTTTTCGACTCTTATTGATAAAATTAGAACCGGAATTATCAATAAAATAAAAAGTGATAAAATATATTTCATGATGGATGTTTATTTAGCTGTTTTTCTAGAAATGCTATAAATATCAAAAGTTGTAAAAAAACCATTGGTCTTGCGAATGGAAAATTCAGACTAGAATCAAAAAATATATATGTAAAAAAAAGAAGAGTAACTAGTGCTTTTGAATCCCACCGAATTTTAAAATTTTTTAAATCTATTAAATATTTAAAAAAAATACTTGTAAAAAATGTTAGGTAAAGAATTAAACCAATTAAACCAAGCTCTGCTCCAAATTGTAAAAAATCGTTATGCATATGGTAGGGAACAATATATTGTATAGAAGCGTTTTTATCGTATTTTATAGATTCTAATTTCCAATTTCCAAATCCAACTCCTAAAAATGGATTACTAATTATTTGCTTAATCCCGGCTTTATAATACCTTAATCTTTGATTTGTAGATTCATCACTGTTTGAGGTTATTTCTATTAATTCCTGATTTTTTTCGCTTCTTTTACTGTCAAGAAAAGAGGGGATGTTGAAGGAAAAGAATATTGTGGAAATTAAAATAATAGATTTTAGAAAAACTCTTTTATTGAAGTTTACTAAACTAAATCCTAATATAATAAACAAAATAAAATAGTTTGATAAAGTAATTGCCCTTGTGTCTAAAAAATTTAAAAGAACATAGCCCAGAATAAGAAGACTTATAAATATAGCCTTCAAGAAATTTCTCTTTTCATTGTAAAATAGATAAATCAAAAAAGGAACTTTTAGTGCAATTGAAAAGGATGTTACGTTAACATTTGATGCTATTCCCTCTAATATATTTGGATCATAATTTTGAAATGACCCTTGTGATATTATTTCAAAAAGGGGTTTGTAAGAAAAAAATATTTCAATAATAAATAAGACTGTGAATAAATAACTTAACTGTTTGAATGAAATTTCTGTCTCATTAAAAACAATTAATAGGTTATAAAATGAAACTAAATAAATAAAAAATCTACTTAAGTCTATTACTGCAACTTGGAAGGATAAAGAATAAAGGATTGATGCTATTGCCCAAATAAAAAGAATCGAAATTATCTTAAAAGAAATAGGTGTTTTTAAAGGCTTTAGCGTTCCCCTTAAAGTCATATATAAATTATATGTAAGAGCTCCTAAATTTATTGCTGATAAGTAAAGCCATTGCCAGGCTTCCCTATCAATAATATAACCTTGTGGGGTATATAGGGCACTTAAAATTAAAAGACCAATAAGAATTTGAAAATATTTTTTCTGCATAGTCAAAAATAAAAAAACCTTCCCTATAAGGGAAGGTTTAATTTTAATATAAGTTATTAAAAATTATAACAAATAATTTTTATAACCAACCTGTTCTATCTACACTAACTGTACTAGCAGGTGTTACACTTTCAATATCAGAAAAACCGGCTACATAACTTAAAGTAGAGCTATTCGTTGCAGAACCAATTATATTTGTTCCTGCTGTAAGAGTAACTCCTACGCCAGTCATTAGGTCATCAGAATTTTTCTCAGCAGCAGCCAAACTTGAATCACCAATAGTTGTTGAGTTATTTCTCAAAGTAACACGTAAACCTGTTCTAGCCACTTTTGTGACCTGGAGGTTATACAAGCTACTTGCAGCAGCAGTTAAGTTTGAAGAGGCACTTGATTTAGCTTTTTCAGTTTCACCAGCCCAAAGTAATGAACCAGAAGCTGTAGCAACGGTAGTACCAATTGTTAATGTATTTAATGCATGAGATAACGGTCCTCTATCTTCGTTTATTGTTCCTGAAACAAGAGCAGTAATTAAAATCTTGTTTTCAGTGGCAGTAGCGACATATGAGGATTGTACTGAATTGAATTTAGTAGCAATCGCTTTACCAACAGCACCATCTGTTCCAGCGGCAGCAATGTTCGCAGTTGTACCTGAGATAGTAGCTCCAGTTTCTGGATCTGTACCATACGTAAAGTAAACTGATCCTGCAGCAGAAGCTGTAGCAGCAACACCACTATTAGAAGTAGTCCATGAGATTGTATATTGAGCCTCATTATAACTATCACGAGCAGCAGTAACTGTAGTACCCGATCCTAAATTTGTATTACCATCTAAAGCAGCAACTAATGCAGCAACATCTTGACCACCAGTTGGAGCAATTACATCATAAGATCCAATAGAGTTTGTTAATGTGATACCATCACCTGCCTCGTTATCTGTTACATTTCCAAAATCATTTCTGTTTAATGGAAATACCGTAGTTACTGTTTGGAATACATCAAGACCTGAAGCAGCAGTAGTTTTTGCATATGCAACAGCATTTTCTTCTGTTGAAGAATATGCATCAGTATGCACTGCATCAACATAAGCAGCTGAAGCAGAAGCTTGATTCTGAACTAATTCAAGTGTATCAAAGTAAACTTCAATGTCTTGAGTCGTTGCTTTAAGAGCA
>CALKEB010000013.1 GCA_938084845.1 uncultured Polaribacter sp.
TTTAGGGCTGCAGGTTTTATTGCAGGCTCTATACCAATAAAAGGAACTGTATAGGTGTTTCTTAAGTAAGTAATGGCATTTGTAGTTGCTGTATTACAAGCAACGACTATTAGTTTACAATTTTTTTCTAAAAGAAATTCCGTGTTTTTTATTGCCAAAGCAATAATTTCATCAGTAGGTCTGTCTCCATAAGGGGCATTTTTACTGTCCGATAAATAAATGGTACGTTCTTTAGGCAAAAGTGAGGTAACCTCTTTCCAAATAGAGGTACCTCCAATTCCGGAATCAAAAAAACCAATAGGATTAGAATTTGCCATCATACCGTTGTAAAAATAAAAAAACCTACTTTAAAAGTAGGTTTTTTTATTATTTATTAAAAGAGAGTTTTAGAAACCTAATTTTGCTTTAACAGCAGCATATAAATCTTCTCCTTTTTTTACTAAAAGTCCTTTACCCATAGAAGCATCAAAAACATATAAAATACCTTTAGCAGCAGCTACCTCTTCAATTGCTTTTTGCGCTTTTTCTATAATTGGCTTTAAACCATCTGCTTGTTTTTGTTGCATGTCTTGATATGCAGTTTGTCTTAACTGCTCATATCTTTGGTTTTCTTGCTGAACTTCTTTTGCTCTAATTTCGTTAATTTCTTTGGTCTGTGTATTTTGCTCTTGGGTATACTTTTTCATTTTAGCATCCAATTTCTTAGCCATACTTTCAACCTCATCTTGATATGTTTTTCCTAACTTTTCAATATCTGATTTTAATTTTTTAGTTGCAGGCATTTCAGCTACTAACTTCTCAAAGTCTATGTGACCTGATTTTTGTGCATTTGCAACACCACCAAATCCTAACGTAAATACAGCAATTAATAGTAACGATTTAAAATTTTTCATTCTTGTTTAATTTAATTATTATTCTTGTCTTTTGTTATTAATTATCTTTTTTTGCTTTTTGCTCTTCTTCTTTCTTTTTTGTAGCTTCTTCTTTTTTCTTTCGTAAGAGTGCTCTTTTTTCCTCTCTTTGCTTCATTAACGCCTTTCTTTTCTCGGCGATTTGTTTTTTCTTAGCTTCTTGATCTGCAATTTTTTTAGCTACAGCCTCTAATTTTTTATTTTTTTGTGTTTCTTTTTGTGCGATACGTTCTTGTTGAACTTTTGTAGCCTCTTTTTTAGGTGCTGTTCTTTTTTTGTTTCTTTCTTCCTTTTTTTGTTCCGATAATCGGGTTCTATCAATGGTAGATAAAACAAGGTCGCTAATATCGTATTTTTTATTGGAATATAACATGACTAAGTCACTAGATTTTTCAAAAACAAAATCATAGTTTTTTCTTTTTGCAATACTTTGCACAGCGTTATAGACTTGGTCTTGTATTGGCTTTACCAATTGCTTTCTAACGGTAAACAAATTACCATTTGGTCCAAAATAAAGAGATTCTAATCTGCGTAACTCTATTTGCTTTACGGTAATTTCTTCTTCTTTTTCCGCTATTAAGTCTTTTGTTAAAATTGCTTTTTCATTGGCTAAATCAGATTTTAAAACCTCGATGTGCCTGGCTTGTTCGTCTAATTTTTTTCGCCATTTGGCAACTTTACTGTCCAATGTATTTTGCGCTTTTAGATATTCTGGGACATTTTCTAAAATGTATTCCATATCCATATACGCTATGATTTGGTTCCTTTGAGACCAAATAGAGATACTACTGAATAAAAAAACGACTATTAAAATTATTTTTTTCATTTCTATACTGTATTTAGAAAAAACCATGCCAAGAAAATCTTGACATTACAAATGTACAGTTTTCTTAGAATTGTCTTCCAATAATAAAATGTGTTTGCCAACCAGATTTTTCTGTAAAGCCAGGTAAAGGATCAAACCCATGTGCAAAGTCTATTCCTAATAAACCAAAGGCAGGCATAAAAATTCGAACACCAACTCCTGCTGAACGTTTTAATTCAAACGGATTAAATGTCTGAAAATTGTCATAAGAGTTACCAGCTTCTAAAAATCCTAATGTATAAATAGAGGCAGATGGTGCATCTGTAATTGAATATCTTAATTCTAATTGAAATTTATTATAAATAGAACCTCCTTCTAATGGAGATAATTGATTGTTTTCATAACCTCTTAAACCAACCACTTCTCTACCATCTAATTGAAAAACAGCAATACCATCACCCCCTACAAAATACCTTTCAAATGGTGATAAACCAACATCTGCATTGTAGTAGCCTAAGAAACCTAGTTCTGCATTGGTCATTAAAACTAATTTATCGGTAAATGAAGTATACCATTTCCCCTTTGCACTTAGTTTGTAGTATTCTAACCATTTGTATTTTTCTGAAATCTGGATATTTGTTTCCTCTTGACTTAGCCCTGGTGCAATGTCGTAGTTTTTGTTATTTATTAATGAATAAGGTAATGTTGCTTTAACGCCAAATGAAAATTCAGATCCATACGTAGGGAAAATTAAACTTGGTCCTGCAGAATTTCTTGATATACTCGCACTGTAAGATAGGTTATTTAGCGTTCCATTATTTAAAATATTTGCGCCTACTCTAAAGCCATAGTTGTCTAAATTAAAACTTTGATAACTGATGGTTTGTGAAAGTTGAAAATAATCGTCTGGCCATTTTAAACGTTGCCCCAAACCAATAGAGGCTCCAACAATACCTAAACTACGGTCTCTATCTACTTGAAATGTTTGTGGGTTTAACTGAAACTGAGTAGAAGAATAGACAGAAAATGATAATGATTTTGGCTTTCTACCTCCTAACCAAGGTTCTGTAAATGAAAAACTATAGGTGTTAAAAGTTCTACTCGATTGCAAACGCAAAGACAAACTTTGTCCATCTCCCATTGGTAAGGGTGTATAGGCTTCTTTCTTAAAAATATTTTTAATAGAAAAATTATTGAATGATAAACCTAGCGTACCAATAAAGGCACCACCACCATAACCTCCTTGTAATTCGATTTGACTCCCCCCTTTTTCTACTACATTAAAATTAATGTCTGCAGTTTTATTATTGTAGTCAGGAACAACGTCTGGAGTTACATTTTGGTCAAAAAATCCTAATTGTCCGATTTCACGAATAGAACGTATAATGTTACTTCTACTAAATAGATCTCCTGGTTTAACTCTTAATTCTCTAAAAATTACGTGATCGTTAGTTTTGTCATTTCCTGAAACTGTTACTTTTTGAATTTTCGCTTTGTCGTCTTCACGAATTCTAATTTCTACGGTAATAGCGTCATTTTCTACTTTAGTTTCTACGGCATTTACTTGAGAGAATAGAAAACCACTATCTTGGTAAAGTGTAGATAAATCTTCTGAGGTTGGAGAGCCATCTCCTTTTACGCGTTCTTTTAAAACAGCACCATTGTAAATATCTCCTTTATCTATACGAAGTACTTTGTTTAGTTCTTCATTAGTATATTCTTTATTTCCAACAAAAACAATATCTGCAAAACGATACTGCTTCCCTTCTTCTAATTCTATATTTACATCTATAGTATTGTTTTCATTCCAAGAAATTCCTTCGCTTAATATTCTAGCATCTCTAAATCCTTCTCTACTATATTTATCTAAAATACTCTCTAGATCTTCTTGATACTCTTCTTCTATATACTTAGATCCTTTCCAGAAACGTCCCAAAAACTTCTTTTTGGTATTGCTCATGGCTTTTCTTAATGTTTTGTCGGATAAGGTTTTATTTCCAGTAAAATTAATTGCATTAATTTTTATTTTAGAACCTTTGTCTATAAAAACACTCATATTCACCACATTTACATCTGATGAATCTTTTCTAGTATTTAAGTTTACTTTGGTTTTTAAAAAACCTTTGTCGGTATATTTTTTTGTAAAGTAATTTCTAGTGGTTACCAAAAGGTTGTCTGTAACCATTGCACCTTCTTTTAACTCTGCTTCTTTTAACAATTCTTTTGCTTTCGCTTTTTTAATACCCACTAATGTTACTTCTTTTAACATGGGAAGTTCTTGCACGTCAAACTGAAGGTATACAGTATTGCCATCTAATTTAGCTAAGTAAACATCTACATTACTAAACTGTTTACTTTCATAAAGTTTTTTAATGGCACTGGTAAGCTTATCTCCTGGAAGTTTTATGGCTTGTCCATTTCGTAAACCTGTAAATACTTTTACAGTTTCTTCACTAAATTTTATGAGCCCTGTAACCGAAATACCACCTAGAATGTATTCCTTTCCTTTTTCGAAGATAGCATTACTACTTACAATACTGTCATTTTGTGACTGTGCATTTGCATTAAAACTAAAAAATAGTGCAAATAGCACTAGTGCAACAGAAAATAATTTTTTATAAAATTTACTCTGTAATTTGTTCGCTTGTTTTTCCAAATCGTCTTTCTCTGTTCTGGTATTCTATAATTGCATCATAGAAATGTTCTTGTCTAAAATCTGGCCAAAGTACATCTGTAAAATATAATTCGGCATATGCCATCTGCCATAATAAGAAATTACTAATGCGTTGTTCTCCACTAGTTCTTATCATTAAATCAACGTCGGGCAAATTAAATGTATATAAATGATTATTTATAGTATTTTCATCTATTTTTTCTAAATGAAGCTCTTTATTAACAACTTTTTTAGATATGTTTTTGATTGCATTAACAATTTCTTCTCTTCCTCCATAACTTAATGCAAAGGTTAATACAATTTCTTTATTGTCTTTTGTTTCAAAAATAACCTCTTTTAAAACGTTTTGCGCTTTACTTGGTAGGCTATCCAAACAACCAATAGAATTTACTTTAACGCCTTGGTCTATAAATTCTGAAAGCTCTTTTTTTAACGAATTGATAAGTAGACTCATTAGCGCATCTACTTCTAGCTTTGGTCTATTCCAATTTTCGGTAGAAAAGGCATACAGTGTAATTGCTTTAACATTTACTTGAGAAGCTGCTTTTACAGACTCTCTAACTGCAGTTAATGCATTTCTATGGCCAAAAATTCTATTCATTCCTTTACCTTTTGCCCAACGTCCATTGCCATCCATAATAATAGCAACATGCTTTGGGGTATTTTGTAAATCGATGTTTAATTTTTTATCCATATGCACTTACAAACCTTTTGTATAACAAGCGGGTCTTCCAAAAGTATAGGTTAAAGATATTCCTGTAAACATGTACCAATCATTTGTATTATTTCCAAAATCTAGTCTAGGTATATTTGAGGAAGTATAATCAATATCATCCAAAAAAGTATACCTAAATTTTGCTTCAATAGCAAAAGCAAAATTGCCAATTAATTTAGACTTAAAGCCTAAACCAAATGGGAGGGCTATGCTATTTCCCGATTCAAAAGTAAAATCGTTTGGTCTTGGTTCAGCAACTGCATACTGATAATTAAACCCTGCCAACTCAATTAAAAGGTAAGGGGTCCAAGTTTTATCTACAGATGATAAATCATACTCATAAAAATTATACTCCAAACCCAAGGCAAACTCGTGTATGGTATTTGAAAAACTGAAACCTCGGTCTCTCCTAAAATCGGTATCTGCCTCTAAATCATTACCACTTACTGGTAAATAACTGTAGGTTGCCCTTACTGCCATTTTAGGATTCCAATTGTATTTAAAAAAAACCGCACCTGCAATTTCATTTGGATAAATGTAGTTTGTTCTTCCAATATCACCCACATAGTTAGAACCACCTACAAAAAAACCTGCCTCATATACCTGACCTAACATTACATTAGATAAGCTTACAAAAACAATTGCCAATATACTTTTTTTCATCGTTAAAAATAGCGAGCAAATATAGGGATTTCAATTTGCTTAGTAAAGTTAATATTCAGTCTTTTCTGAATAACTATATTTTAACCTCTTTATTGTTTATAATGGTTAAAGATTGGTTTCGTTTCTAGTATCCTCTCCCCACAATAACTTTGTTCTAAGCGTTTGTAAAAATGATTGGTTTTTAGGAATGATACTTTTTATGGTAAACGGTGCTTTTTGTATGTGAACTACCGTGTTTTTAGCAACCGTTGTTATTCTTGAATCCAAAGAAATTAAAAAATCTTTTTCTCTAGAGTCTATAGTTAATTTTATTTCTGTATCGTCTGCAATAACCATAGGCCTTGCATTTAAATTATGCGGTGCAATTGGCGTAATCACTACATTTTTAGAATCTGGAGAAATAACAGGGCCATTGCAGCTTAAAGAATAGCCTGTAGAGCCTGTAGGCGTTGCTATAATTAAACCATCTGCCCAATAATTTGTAAGGTATTCTTCGTTTAAACAGGTTTTAATACCAATCATAGAGGTGGTGTTTTTTCGG
Organism: uncultured Polaribacter sp.; assembly: GCA_938084845.1. GTDB lineage: Bacteria > Bacteroidota > Bacteroidia > Flavobacteriales > Flavobacteriaceae > Polaribacter. Next base: position 6,310 of record CALKEB010000013.1, read on the forward strand.
GCAATAGTTACCTCGTTTAACGCAAAATTTAATTCAGAAATAGCTGGTGTCTTTGGGGTGGTTTTTACGGTTAATAAAGTACGTTCTTGTATACTATATGCTCCATTTAAGAGTAAATGAATACTTTCTTCAATATTTTTTTTGTTAATGGTTGCTAAAAAACCTAACCTTCCAGTATTAATACCTAGCACAGGAATATTTAAATCTCTTATGTAGGTAACTGCTCTTAAAATAGTTCCATCTCCTCCTAATGTAAATAGCACATCAAACGAAGCGTTTAAATCTGAAAAATCTGAAAAAACTGGATATTTTTTTTCTAATATATTTCCTTCTACAAGTAAATCGTAAAATTTTTTTTCTAGGAAAGAAACAATATTATTTTTTTCTAATGTTTTTAATAGAATCTGAATCTCTTTTTCTGCGGAAATTGAGTAAGATTGCCCGTAAATTGCTACTTTTTTCACGTTTTGTGTTTTTTAAAATGTAACGATTACATTTCTAAATATTTCTGTAAATACTCTGATCTATTTTTTAAATCTTCTAAATACATATCGTTTTCATGACTAGAAATAATTTTATAGTCATATCTGCGAAATGTTTGAATGATCTCATTGATTTTTTTGCTAACAACTCGTAAAGTGATTTGTACAAAATCGGTGGATCTTTCCGAAATGTACATGCCTAAAAGTTTACCTCCATTGGCTTCTACAATTTGAGAAACCTCTCCCATTGAATACTCTAGTTCTAATTTTTCTACAACTAAAGTTTCGCTGTCATTGGTCATAAAAGGACTCGAGCTAAATAGGTCTAAAACATCGCTCAAATCATAATATCCAATGTAGTCTTTATTTGAGTTTAAAACTGGAATTATCGTTGTATTGTGCATTGCAAATATTCTTAAAAGCTCTAAAACTGTTGCCTTTTTGTCTGCATAAAAGCGTTGTAAAAGATAAGAATGATTTTCTAGTACACCTGTATTATCTTCTAGTGAATGAATATCCTCTTCTGCAAAAGAACCGAGTAGCTTTTCATTTTTAATCACAGGAAAATGTGTGATAGGGTAATTTTTAAAAAGCGTTTGTGCTTTATTTACACTGTCATTTAAATCAAATGCTTCTATTTCTTTTAAGATATAATCATTAATATTCATGCTCTACGAATATAGGATAAAATGATTTAATAAATTACCTTTGTACTCTAATTTTAGATCATGACAAAGTTAAGTGTAAATATTAATAAAATAGCAACTTTACGAAATTCTAGAGGTGGTAATGTGCCAAATTTATTAAAAGTAGCATCAGATATTGAAGGTTTTGGCGCACAAGGGATTACCATACATCCAAGACCAGATGAAAGACACATTCGCTATCAAGATGCACGAGATTTAAAAGAGGTTGTAACTACAGAATTTAATATAGAAGGCAATCCTATTCGTTCTTTTATGGATTTGGTGTTAGCTACCAAACCGACGCAAGTTACTTTAGTTCCAGATGCAATAGATGCAATAACCTCTAATGCTGGGTGGGATACAATTACACATCAGTCCTTTTTAAAAGAGGTGATTCAAGAGTTTCAAAACAACGGTATTAGAACTTCTATTTTTTTAGATACCAATACTCAATTTATAGAGGCTGCAGCAAAAATTGGTACAGACCGAATTGAATTATACACAGAAGAGTTTGCAAGTGAATATGCAAAAGGAAATACAGCTATTGTAAAATCGTATACAGAGGCAGCTATTTTAGCCAATGAATTCGGTTTAGGGATAAACGCAGGTCACGATTTAAGTTTAGAAAACATTCTATTTTTTAAACAAAACATTCCAAATTTAGCAGAGGTCTCTATAGGACATGCACTAATTTCTGAAAGTTTATATTTAGGATTAGAAAATGTGGTAAACATGTATTTACACAAATTACAAGGCTAGTTGTTTTTAGCAATAGGGTGTTGGTTTGTAATTTAAAAAAAAATAAAATCGTAGCGTATAAATGATTTTACATTCACAAATCTTAGACAGTGGAAATCCGTTGTTAATATTACATGGTTATTTTGGCATGTCTGATAATTGGAAAACTTTAGGAAATTCTTTTTCTAAGGCCTATCAGGTTCATTTAATAGACCAAAGAAATCATGGTAGAAGCTTTCATGATGCTGAATTTAATTATGAGGTTTTGGCAGAAGATCTTTATGCATATATACAATTTCATCAATTAGAAAAAGTGGCTATCATTGGTCATTCTATGGGAGGTAAAACAGCCATGTTGTTTGCTACAAAATATCCAGATTTAGTTGCCAAATTAATTATTGTTGATATATCTCCAAAGGCTTATGCGCCACATCATAATGCAATTTTAGCAGGATTAAATGCCATTGATTTTTCTATACATACTACAAGAGGTCAGGTAGATACACAGTTAACCAAATATATTCCAGAGCTTGGGGTAAGACAGTTTTTACTAAAAAATGTGTATTGGAAAGAAAAAGGGGTACTTGCGTTTAGATTTAATTTAACATCGCTCACAAAAAACAATCCGGAAGTAGGGAAGGCCTTGCCTACAAATGCTATTTTTTCTAAACCTACTTTGTTTTTGCGAGGAGAAAAATCGAAGTATATCATTCCTGAAGAACAGGTAATTATAGACCACCATTTTACTGACAATACATTAATAACTATTAAAAATGCTGGACATTGGGTACATGCAGAAAACCCTACAGAATTTTATAAAGAGGTTTGTAGTTTTTTAAATTAATTTTTTCGAGTGCTCCAAATTTCATAAATAGGTTGCCCTTTGCTAGATAAACCTGAATGATGCCAATTACCATCAACTAACTCGTAATTGAACTCTAAACTTGCTCCAACTCTAGAATTATCTTTAGAAAAGAATTTTATATTTTCTGTGTATTTGCCATTTTTTGTGGTAAAAGTACCACCTCCTGTACCTTTAAATTCTTTTGTTTCTGTATTATAAGCAATCCATTGAAAACGGATTCCAGATAAAATTTTCATAGTTTTTCTTGGGCTACTTGTGTCTCTATTTTCTATTTGATCATTTCTTTTTCTACCAGACATTAACCAAGCACCTTCTAGTTTTCCTGGTGTACCATTATCTATTCTATTATACTCATGTTTATCTCCAATAATTTGCAAATTATTATCTGACAATTTAATTTCAAAGGTTATTTTTTGTCCAACACTTTCAGGTTTTTCAGTGCTAAATTCAATAGTTTCTGTCATCATATTACCATTTAATTGCCAAGAACCACCATTTGTATTTATAAATTCACCAGTTTCTGCATGGAAGGTAGTAAGTACTTGATGTTTTTCAGAAATTATAATTACACTTTTTAATTTATCACCTTTTTCTGATGAATAATACGTTTCCCAAGCTCCAGTTAAACCTTGTGCTTTTGTAACAAAGCAAACTGTTACTAACATTAAAATAAAAACTATTTTTTTCATTTTATAAATATTTTAAGAAGTGAACATTATACCTACCAAAATTAACATTTTTAAATTTAGAAACAAACTAGGTTCTTTTTAGATGTTTTATATTTGAATTCTTAATTTTTTATATCTTTAAAACAAATATTAATGAATATACAAAACGCACAACAACAAGTAGATGATTGGATAAAAGAGCATGGAGTTCGGTACTTTAACGAACTTACAAACATGGCTCAGCTCACAGAAGAAGTAGGAGAAGTAGCAAGAATTATTGCAAGAAGGTATGGAGAGCAAAGCGAAAAAGAATCGGATAAGGATAAAGATTTAGGAGAAGAATTAGCCGATGTTATTTTTGTCGTTTTATGTTTAGCAAATCAAACAGGAATCGATTTACAAGAGGCGTTCGAAAATAAATTAACGCTTAAAACAAAGCGAGATCATAAGCGTCATCACAACAACCAAAAATTAAAATAATGAAATTTTCAGAGAAGCTAAAACAACCCGTTTTTTGGTCTAACTTTTTAAAAGTAGCACTCCCTTTTTTCTTTTTTGTAACTGTAATTTCACTATTGGTTAATAGTTGGACTTTATTAGCCTCTTTAGATTTTTCGGGTATTGTAGCACAAAACTTTGCAGATGGAAAATGGATACATTTCTGGGGCATGAAATTTAGTGTTAGTATTATTTACGGGTTGTACGTAACTCATAAAAATATGAAATAAAAAAAGCGACTTTAAAAAGCCGCTTTTCCATTTTAATTTAATTCAAATTTAATCGATTTGAATTAAATTAATACTGCTTTTTTTCACTTTATCATTCAGCTCTTTTACTTCTTTGTCAAATAAAGTATACAGTTTTGTTAAGCTAGCATCTATTGTTGCAGTTATTTCATTTTTAAATGCAATTGCTTGGTCTGTAGGGCCAAAATTACCAATTCTAGTGAGTGAATTTAAATGTGCCAATTTGTTATTTAAGCGAATTGGAAAATTTAAGGGATCTTGCCCACTTTTTGATTTTGTTTGGTATAGTGTTTCTTCTATAGCCGTCATTTCTTTTACTAGCTTGTCTGCAAAATCAATCAATTCTTTATAGTCTTTTTTATGGACAATAGATTTTTTTAACAAACCAACCTGGCTACGAACCTTTTTTACATTTTTTAAGGCTTTATGAATTTCGGTCATTTTTGTATTAATGTCGTTTATAAAATCAAATTGCGCTTTTAAATCACTTTCAGAGGCTTCAGAAATTGGATTCTTTACAATTCTGAATTCTTGCGATTGTGCGAGATCATTTAATGTTAAGGTTACTGTATAGTTACCAGGTAATGCCATAGGTCCAGATAAAGAAGCCCACCATAAAATCATTCCTTTTACAGATTCAGCACCATCATACATCATGTTCCAATTAAAGGTGTTGTTGCCCTCTTTTACGGTTAGTTTACCTTCTTTTAAGGCCTTGTTTGGGTGGTTAGAAAACGTTTTTACAGGGGTGTTGTTTGCATCGGATATAGTGATAGAAACAGTATCTTTTTCATTTAGGTCTTTGATGTAATAGTATATATTTACGCCTCCAGAATGGTTGGTTCCTGCTGTTCTAGAGGTTCTTCCACCTCCACCTGATAAACGATAAGCATCTTTAGGTTTGTATAAAAATAAAGGATTCTTTTTAGTGTCTTTTGTAAGTTGATGTAGCGTTGTTAAATCGTCAATAATCCAAAGAGAACGCCCTTGTGTTGCTGCGATTAAATTATCCTCTTTAATTGCCAAATCGGTAATGGGAACAATCGGTAAATTAAGCTGAAAACTTTCCCAATTAGCACCATCATCAAAAGAAATATACATACCTCTTTCTGTACCTGCATATAAAAGCCCTTTTCTTTTTGGATCTGCTCGTAAAGCTCTTGTAAAATCTTCATTTGCAATTCCGTTTACGATTAGCTTCCAAGATTTCCCATAGTTTTCAGTTTTATAAATATAAGGTCTATAATCTCCAGATTTATATTTTGTTCCAACAATATACGCTCCACCTTTTGTAAATGGATCTACTTCTATGCAGTTAATCATCATCCATTCTGGCATTTTTTTTGGCGTAATGTTGCTCCAAGTTTCCCCATTATTTTTAGTAATATGTACTAAGCCATCATCAGAGCCAGTATAAATCACCCCTGGTTCATAAGCAGATTCTGAGGCTGCGAAAATGGTACCATAATACTCTACTCCTGTATTGTCTTTCGTAATTGGTCCACCAGATGGGCCTAAGGTTTTAGGGTCATTTCTAGTTAAATCTGGACTCATTAATTTCCAATGCTGTCCTTCATCATCTGTAGCATGTAAGTGGTTAGAGGCAGCATAGAGTCTTTTTTTATTATTGGGAGAAAAGAAGATTGGGAAATTCCATTGAAAACGATATTTAAAATCTTCTGCTCCATGCCCCATTGGGTCGTCTGGCCAAACATTTATAGCTCTAGTATCTCCTGTTTTATGGTTTATTCTTGTTAAGTATCCTCCATAACTACCCCCATACACAACATCGTTATTTAAAGGATCTACAGCAATATGTGCACTTTCTCCTCCTGCAGTAGAAGACCAATCAGATGCTGTAATAAAACGACCAGAAGTTCTATGTGAAATTCGAACAGTAGAATTGTCTTGTTGAGCAGCTAAAATTCTATACGGAAAATGATTGTCTGTAGTAACTCTGTAAAACTGAGCTGTTGGTTGATTCATGTATGTACTCCAATTTTCTCCGGCATCAAAAGAAACTTGAGCACCCCCATCATCACCAATAATCATTCGTTGATTATTTTCTGGAGCAATCCATAAATCATGATGATCTCCATGAGGTGCATTATACGTTTTGTAAGTTTTACCCCCATCTGTGGATTTATGATAGCGAACATTTAGAACATATAAAATATCTTCATCTTGTGTGTCTGCATACAAGCGTGTATAATACCAAGCTCTTTGTCTAAGTTTTCTCTCTGAATTAATTAATTTCCATGTTTCTCCACCATCTGTAGATTTGTATACACCTCCTTTGTCATTCTCAATTAAAGCATACACAATATCAGAATTTACTGGAGAAACAGTAACTCCTGCAATTCCCCAAATTCCATCAGGTAACCCTTTATGTTTAGAAATGTTAGTCCATGTTTCACCTTCATCTGTACTTTTCCAAATCGCTGAACCATCACCTCCAGAAGATAAACTGTAAGGTGTTCTTCTTACATTCCAAGTAGTTGCATATAATATTCTTGGATTGTTTGGGTCTATAATTAAATCTACAACACCAGCATCTTCATTAGAAAATAAAACTTTTCGCCAAGTTTCTCCACCATCTGTAGTTTTGTAAACCCCTCTCTCTTGGGTAGGTTTATACAAATCGCCCATTACACCTGCAAAAACAATTTCTGAATTGTGAGGATGAATTCGCATTCTAGGAATATGTCTTGTATTTTTTAAACCAACATGTTTCCATGTTTTTCCGGCATTTTCAGATTTCCAAACACCATCTCCAGAAGAAACATTTCCACGAACAGTTTTTTCTCCCATTCCAACATACATTACATTATTGTCTGACTCAGCTACTGCTACAGCACCTACAGAACTTCCAAAAAAACCATCCGAAATATTTTGCCAAGTACCTCCAGCATCTGTTGTTTTCCAAACACCACCACCTGTAGCACCCATATAAAATAAGTTCGCTTTATTGGCAACCCCGGTTACAGCAGCACTTCTACCTCCTCTAAACGGACCAATATTTCTCCATTTTATAGAACTAAAATTTGCAGTTGAAACTTGGTCAGCTTTTTTTTGTGCATTAACTTTGAAGTTTGCAGAAAAAAAGAGGCAAACAGCTAAGAAAAATATTTTTTTCATGTTGATTTGTTGTAAATTTAGATATTAAAAGTAAGAAAATAAATCAAGTTTTAAAATGGAACTATTGTTAAATGTTTTAAAGGAAAGAAAAATACAGGAAAAAATAACAATTTCTGGTTCTAAAAGTGAGTCGAATAGGCTCTTGATTTTACAAAAATTATTTTCTTCAATTTCCATAGAAAATTGTTCAGATTCTGACGATTCTGTTCACATGCAATATGCACTTTCAACAAAAGATTCGGTAATAGATATAGGTCATGCAGGTACAGCTATGCGTTTTCTCACCTCTTATTTTGCGGTAAAAGAAGGCAGAGCAGTTACTTTAACAGGCTCTGAACGCATGCAAAACAGACCTATTGAAATTCTAGTAAATGCACTTAGAGATTTAGGTGCTGATATTACCTATGCTGTAAAAGAAGGATATCCTCCATTAAAAATTAAAGGGAAAAAACTAACCAAAGCTAAAGTTCAAATTAATGGAAATGTAAGTAGTCAATATATCTCATCGTTACTATTAATTGCATCAAAACTAGACAATGGTTTAGAAATTGAATTAAAGGGTAAAATAACTTCAATACCTTATATAAAAATGACGTTAAGCTTGCTTTCTCAAATAGGTATAGAAAGTGTTTTTGAAGAGAATACTATTAACGTTTTCCCTAAACAATCTATAGAAAAGCAAACTGTTGTAGTGGAGTCAGATTGGTCATCTGCAAGTTATTTTTATTCAATTGTAGCATTATCTGAATTGGGATCTGCAATACAATTGTCTGCATATAAAAAAGAAAGTCTTCAAGGAGATTCTTGCTTGGCAGAAATTTACCAACATTTCGGAGTTACAACTACTTTTGGTAAAGATGTTATTACATTAACTAAAGAGAAAAACACCCATAATGCAACTTTAGTTAAAAATTTAAAAGATGCTCCAGATATTGCACAAACGATTGCTGTAACTTGTTTTGCAGAGGGTATTGCTTGTAATTTGTCTGGGTTACATACTTTAAAAATTAAAGAAACAGATAGGTTAGTTGCTTTACATGACGAGTTAACAAAACTTGGTGCAAAAGTTCTTATTACAAACAAAACGCTACAAATAGAACCGGCTACTTTAATACATAGCAATGTAGCTGTTGATACCTATAATGACCATAGAATGGCTATGGCTTTTGCGCCGCTAGCTTTAAAGGTGCCAATCAAGATAAATGATGCTGAGGTAGTTACAAAGTCGTATCAAAAATTTTGGACAGATATGGAGCAGATAGGCATTATAAATACTCCCTTAAAAAGATAAAGTGTTAAACACTTGACAACGCCTATTCTCATATCGTATATTTGCATCCTTATCGTAAATTATACTTATGAAATTATCAAATTTTGATTTTGACTTGCCAAAAGAATTGTTGGCAAAATATCCTGCAGAGCATAGAGATGAGTCTCGCTTAATGGTTTTAAATAGAAAAGAACAAACTATAGAGCATAAAACGTTTAAAGATGTTATCAATTATTTTGATGAAGGAGACGTTTTAATGTTAAACAACACCAAAGTCTTTCCTGCTAGAATGTTTGGGAATAAAGAAAAAACAGGCGCTAGAATAGAGGTTTTTTTATTAAGAGAACTAAATGCAGAGAATAGATTGTGGGATGTTTTAGTAGATCCTGCAAGGAAAATAAGAATTGGGAATAAGTTATTTTTTGGTGAAGACGATAGTTTAGTGGCAGAAGTAATAGACAATACTACTTCTAGAGGTAGAACTTTACGTTTCTTATTTGATGGAAGTTATGAGGCGTTTAGAGAAAAACTACTGGAATTAGGAGAAACCCCTTTACCTAGATCTTTAAATAGAGATGTAGAAGAAATTGATCAAGAGCGTTATCAAACAATTTTTGCAAAACATGAAGGGGCTGTAGCAGCACCAACAGCGGGTTTGCATTTTTCAAAACATTTGTTAAAACGATTAGAAATTAAAGGAGTAGACTTTGCAGAAATGACGTTGCATGTTGGTTTAGGTACTTTTAGTCCTGTAGAGGTAGAAGATTTGTCCAAGCACAAAATGGACTCAGAACAAATTGAAATTCCAATAAATACTGCGAAAAAAATAAACAAGGCAAAAATTAATAAACAAAGAATTTGTGCTGTAGGAACTACGGTGATGAGAACCGTAGAATCTTCGGTATCATCAAATGCTGAATTAAATGCTTATAAAGGTTGGACAAATAAATTTATTTTTCCTCCTTATGAATTTAGCATTGCAAATACAATGATTACTAATTTTCATTTACCAAAATCTACCTTAATGATGCAGGCAGCTGCATTTGTAGGCTATGATTTTTTAATGGAAGCCTATAAATCAGCAGTAAAAGAAGGATATAGATTCTCTACTTACGGAGATGCAATGTTAATTATCTAACTTTTTATAACTACTATTATAAAACTGGTGGCCACAACAAAAGGCTATCAGTTTTTTTTAGTTCAAATTTTTAGTAAAATGGTTTTAAATACACAAATAACTGATTGCAAAATCGAAACCATTCCTTAAAATATTAGTGTATTTTTGCACCAATATTAAATTCATTCATAAATAGTTACCCATTGAGTAAAAAGAAAGACATAAGAGCTTTAACCAAAGAGCAACTGCGTGATTTTTTTGTGGAAAATGGCGATAAAGCATTTCGTGGCAATCAAGTATATGAATGGTTATGGAGCAAGTCTTTGCATACTTTTGAAGACATGACTAACATTTCTAAAAAAACTAGAGATATGTTAGAAAAGCACTTTGTAATCAATCATATTAAAGTAGATTCAATGCAAAAAAGTGCAGATGGGACTATAAAAAATGGAATAAAACTACATGATGGTTTAGTAGTAGAGTCTGTTTTGATTCCTACTCCCAAAAGAACTACAGCGTGTGTTTCTAGCCAAGTGGGTTGTAGTTTAGATTGTAAATTTTGTGCAACAGCTCGTTTAAAAAGAATGCGAAATTTAAATCCTGACGAGATTTACGATCAAGTAGTTGTAATAGATAAACAAAGTAGGTTGTACCACAATCATAAGTTAACAAATATCGTATTTATGGGTATGGGAGAGCCACTCATGAATTATAAAAATGTACTAAAATCTATAGAAATGATTACTTCACCTGAAGGTTTAGGCATGTCTTCTAAAAGAATTACAGTCTCTACTTCTGGTGTCCCAAAAATGATTAAGAAATTGGCAGATGAAGCGGTTAAATTTAACCTAGCTGTTTCTTTACACTCTGCTATCGATGAGGTTCGTACTTCAATCATGCCATTTAACACTACTTTCCCCTTACAAGATTTAAAAGCATCGTTAGAATACTGGTACGAAAAAACAAAAAGAGCAATCACTTATGAATATATAGTTTGGGAAGGGATTAACGATAGAAAAGAAGACATAAAAGCATTGGTGCAATTTTGTAAATATGTACCCTGCAAAGTAAATTTAATAGAATACAACCCAATAGACGACGGACAATTTCAACAAGCAAGTAATGCTGCTTTAAATAATTATATTTCTAATTTAGAAATGCATGATATTACAGTAAATGTAAGAAGAAGTAGAGGTAAAGACATTGATGCTGCTTGTGGTCAGTTGGCAAATAAGGCTTAAATAGTGTTGAATAATCTGCACTATAATCAGGGCTTCTTGTAGTTTATATTTCGTATTTTTAAAGGCCAAAAATGGTCATTAGTTCACTTTTATGAAACCAGTAGAACTTATAAAATTACCCATAAAGAAAGAGATGGAACTTTTTGAAAAAAAGTTCAAAGACGCTATGCTTTCTAAGGTCCCTCTATTAAATAGAATTACCTATTATATTGTAAGAAGAAAAGGAAAACAAATGCGACCGATGTTTGTTTTTTTGGTCGCAAAAATGGTTTCTAATGGGGGTTTTGATGAACGCACGTATAGAGGTGCTTCTATTGTAGAATTAATACATACTGCAACTTTAGTTCATGATGATGTGGTAGATGACTCTAACAGAAGACGCGGGTTTTATTCAATAAATGCACTTTGGAAAAATAAAATTGCGGTTTTAGTAGGCGATTTTTTACTCTCTAAAGGCCTGTTGCTTTCTATAGATAATGAAGATTTTGATTTGTTAAAATTAATTTCTATTGCTGTTCGCGAAATGAGTGAGGGCGAATTATTACAAATAGAAAAAGCAAGAAAGTTAGACATTACAGAAGATATTTACTTTGATATTATTCGCCAAAAAACAGCCACACTTATTGCAGCATGTTGTGGTATTGGTGCAGCATCAGTAGGAGTAAAACAAGATACTGTGCAGCAAATGCGAAAATTTGGGGAGTATATTGGTATTGCTTTTCAAATCAAAGATGATTTGTTCGATTACTCTGAGGAGAAAATTGGAAAACCAACAGGTATCGACATTAAAGAGCAGAAAATGACGTTGCCTTTAATTCATACCTTAAACAATTGCACAGCTAAAGAAAAAGCATGGATTATAAATACGGTAAAAAAGCATAATAAAAATAAAGAACGCGTAAAAGAGCTTATCACGTTTGTAAAAGACAATGGAGGCATATCGTACACCATTTCTCAAATGAACTCGTATAAAAATAAGGCCGTATCTATTTTAAATAATTACCCAGAATCTCCTTATAAAACATCTTTACTACAAATGATAGATTATGTAGTTGAGCGTAAAATTTAATCTTTTAAAGTAAGCAATTCTTCAATAAAAGCCCTAGAGTTAGATAATCTAGGAACTTTGTGTTGCCCCCCAAGTTTCCCCTTCTTTTTAAGCCATTTGTAAAACAAATCTTTTTGAGCAACATGAATTTTAGGCATGGCTAACGTCATAGAATTGTAACGTTTTGCTTCATAGTCAGAGTTAATGGCCTTCAATGAATTGTCTAGTATTTCTGTAAAATAATTCATGTTTTTAGGAGGCTTTATAAATTCAATAATCCACTCATGCCCACCACTTTTTTTATCTTCCATAAAGATGGGCCCAACCGTATATTCTGTAATTAAAGCATCTGTTTTTTCACACGTTATTTTTAAAGCATCTTCTACATTTTCAATATTCAATTCTTCTCCAAATACATTAATATAGTGTTTTGTTCTGCCTGTAATTTTAATTCGATAGGGTTGCAAAGATGTAAAACGTATGGTATCTCCAATCAAATAGCGCCACAAGCCACTATTGGTTGTAATAATTAACGCATAATCGACTCCTTTTTTTACGTTAGATAAAGAAATGGTCTCAGAAGCTTCCCCTTTGTAATTTTTCATGTCTATAAATTCATAAAAAATTCCGTAATCTAACATTAGCAATAGTTCTTTAGATCCATTAACGTCTTGCAATGCAAAAAAACCTTCAGAGGCATTATACGTTTCAAAATATTGAAAGTCTTTTTTAGGAATAAGTTTTTTGTATTGCTCTCTGTACGGGTTAAAGTTTACTCCACCATGAAAATACACTTCTAGATTTGGCCAAACTTCCAATATATGATTCTTTCCTGTTCTTTCTAGTACACGATTTAATAAGACCAACATCCAACTAGGCACACCCACCAAACTGGTAATATTTTCATGAATGGTCTCGTCTATAATGGCTTCCATTTTGGTTTCCCATTCTGCCATAAGTGATACTTCCTGACTTGGAGCAGAGCTGTAGTCTGCCCAAAAAGGCAGGTTTTCGGTTAGTATTGCAGATAAATCTCCAAAATAGGAGTTGTTGTCTTCATAAATTGCAGAGCTACCTCCTAACTTTAATCCTTTTCCTGTAAAAAGTTTGGTTTCCAAGTTGTTGTGTAAATACAAACAAAGCATGTCTTTTCCTGCTTTCATGTGGCAGTATTCTAACGCTTCATTACTAACAGGTAAAAATTTACTTTTTGCATTTGTAGTACCGCTACTTTTCGCAAACCATTTTATAGGTGTTGGCCAAAATAAATTTTGTTCTCCTTTTCTACAACGTTCTATAAGAGGAGCGATGCTTTCGTATTTGTGAATAGGTACATTTTTTGTAAACTCTTCGTAGTTTTTAATGGTACTGAATGCATACGACTCCCCAAATTCAGTTTTTCTAGCAGTATGAACTAGTTTTAATAATAGTTCGTTCTGCACATCATTAGGGTATTTTAAAAATAATTCTATTTGATGAATCCTTTTTTTTAAAAACCAAGAAATGATAGAATTTACAATGGGTAAAGCCATAAATTGAATTCCTTTTTTTTGTAAGTTTGTTGATAGCCTAAAAATAATAAAATTTATTTATGCAATACCAAGGAGTATTAAGAAAAATGATGACAGAAATCGGAGATGAGGTTCATTATTATTTAGACATGAAAACCGATTTTTTAAACATGAATCAGCTTATTGCAAAAGAAGTAACACTTTCTTTTGTAAGCTACGAATGTTTGCATTGTCATTTAGAAAAGAAAATATACAGACAAGGCTATTGCCAGTCTTGTTTTTTTGATATTCCACAGGCTGCAGATTGGATTATGAGGCCAGAGTTAAGTAAGGCACATTTAGACGTAGAAGATAGAGATTTAGCCTATGAGAAAAAAGTACAGTTACAACCTCATATTGTTTACCTAGCCAATTCTAGCAATGTAAAAGTGGGCGTAACCAGAAAGCAACAGGTACCAACAAGGTGGATAGATCAAGGAGCGCACGAAGCAATAGAAATTGTAGAAGTACCTAACAGGTATTTGGCAGGTATTACCGAAGTTGCCTTAAAAGAACATGTTGCCGATAAAACCAATTGGCGAAAAATGCTAAAAAATGATATCGAGGATGAAAGTTTGATTACTTGGAGAAATAAGCTAAAACAGTTCATCCCAGAAGAAGCTATGCCTTATTTTATTGAAAGCAATACAGAAACTTTGATTAATTTTCCAGTAACTCAATATCCTACCAAACCAAAGAGCTTGAATTTAATAAAGACGCCAACCTATACAGGAACCTTAGTCGGAATTAAAGGACAATATTTAATATTTGAAGACGAAACAGTGTTTAATGTAAGATCAAACGAAGGTTTGGTGGTTAAAATCGAAATTTAAATGACACAAAAAAACCTTCTAAAAGTAGCTTTGGCTCAAATTTCTCCAGTTTGGTTAAACAAAGAAAAAACGTTAAAAAAAATAGAAAAAGCGATTGTAGATGCAGCTAAAGAACGCTGTGAACTTATTGTTTTTGGCGAAGCACTTTTACCTGGCTATCCTTTTTGGATTGCATTAACCAATGGGGCTACTTGGAATTCAAAAACACAAAAAGAAATTCATGCACATTACATCCGAAATTCAATTACTATTGAAAAAGGGGAATTAAACACGGTGTGTGTACTGGCAAAGAAGCACCATATTGCTATATATTTAGGGATTATGGAGCGTGCAGCAAATAGAGGGGGGCATAGTATCTATGCTTCGTTGGTTTATATTAATGAAAACGGTCAAGTACAATCGGTTCATCGCAAACTACAACCCACGTTTGATGAGCGCTTAACTTGGGCGCCTGGAGACGGAAATGGATTGCAAGTCCATTCATTAAAAGAATTTACTGTAGGAGGCTTAAATTGTTGGGAAAATTGGATGCCTTTACCTAGAGCCGCATTGTATGGTTTGGGAGAGAATTTACATATTGCTGTATGGCCAGGATCTGATCATAATACTAAAGATGTTACTCGTTTTATTGCCAGGGAATCGCGTTCTTTTGTAATTTCTGTATCTAGCTTAATGGCAAAATCAGATTTTCCAAAAGAGGTGCCACATTATGATACAATAGTAAAAGATGCCCCAGATGTTTTAGCCAATGGAGGATCTTGTATAGCTGGGCCAGATGGAGAATGGATTTTAGCCCCTGTGCTAGAAAAAGAGGGTTTACTTATAGAAACATTAGATTTTAATAGGGTGTTAGAAGAGCGTCAAAATTTTGATGCAGTAGGGCACTACTCAAGACCAGATGTTACTAAATTACAGGTAAACAGGGAACGACAAAGTACCGTTATATTTAAAGATTAAAAGGCATTAAGCACCTGTGCAATTACCTTTGTTACTCCATTATTATCATTACTATCAGTACTGTAATTTGCCAGTTCTTTAATGTCTCTATGTGCATTAGTCATCGCAAAACTAAAATTAGCTTCTTGCATCATTTCGATATCATTAAGGTAGTCTCCAAAAACCATTGTTTGCTTTTTGCTAACACCTAATAATTGCTGTACCTGTTGTGGTGCCTTTCCTTTATTTGCTTGATGATCGGAAATGTCTAACCAATTTTTACCAGAAACTTTTACCAAAACCGTTTCTTTTACATCTTTTAATTTTGGATAAATAAAGTCTTCTGAAGATTTAAAATGGTATACTGCAATTTTAAAAACGGGAGTTGTTTGGGCAATAGTTACTAAATCTTCTACGTGCTGAAAACTGTGATAATATTCTTGAAAATGCTTGATAAAGTATTCGTCTTTACTCTCTATATAGGCCTCGTTATTGCAACATAAAACGATGTTAGCATTTTCTATTTTTCTAAGAAGTGCAATCAATTGTAGTACCTTATCTTTCGCTAAATAATTAGAGAGCAATACTTCTTCTTTGTGCTTTGCAATGCCTCCGTTTTCTGCAATAATATAGATGTCCTCTTTAATTTCATTTAATTTTGCAACAATACTATTGTACTGTCTACCACTTGCTGCGCAAAATGTAATGTTGTGTTTTTTAAACTCTTTAAAAAGCTCAAAAAATGAAGCACTTACCTCTCCCTTGGTATTTAATAAAGTACCATCCATATCAGAAACAATAAGCTTAACTTGAGAGAAGTCAATAATTATTTTCGAGTAGAATCTCTAATTACCAAATCTGTCTTTATAATTTCTGTGGTAATCGTTTTGGTTTTATTTTCTAATTTTTCTATAAGAATTTTAGCAGCAGTTGCACCCATTTGTTCTCCATGCTGGCTAATTGTTGTCATTTTAGGACTAGAGTGTCTGGAAAGAATTCCGTTAGAAAATGCAATAACAGCAGCATCTTTTGGAATTTTTTGAGCATTCTTTTTAATGGCTTTCATTACAGAAACGGCTACAGATTCTCCAGTAGTAATTACTGCATCTATGCTATTGTTTTTTATAAAAGGGCGTACTATATTTTTATATTTTTTGTAGTCTTGTTCCACAACGTTTAAGACCAAATCTTTATTAAATTGCAAGCCTACGTTTTTAAGACCTTCTTTATATCCTTTTAAACGTTCTTTTCCAATATGCAAATTGCTCATAGTAGAAACGAATGCAATTTTTTTATGTCCTTTTTGATACAGGTATTCAACAGTTTTTGTAGCACCCTCTAAATCGTCTGTAATTACTTTATCGCAAGCAATAGATTGGGCAACCCTATCAAACATTACAATAGGAGTTCCGTCTTCTATAGACGTTTTAAAATGATCGAACTTATGAATTAATTCTGTTTGCTTGGCCATCGATAACAAAAAACCATCAATACTCCCATTAGAAAGCATTTCTATAATTTCTACCTCTTTATCATAAGATTCATTTGAGATACACGTAATCACTTTATAGCCTTTTTCTAAAGCCGTTTTTTCAATTCCTTTAAATACCTGAGCAAAAAAGTAATTTAACATGGTTGGTATAATTACTCCTATGGTTTTTGTACTTCTATTTTTTAAACTTAAGGCGTTAAAATTTGGTTTGTAATTTTGCTCTTTTGCGTATTTCTGAATTTTTTCTTTAGTGCTTTGGCTAATTTCGTAACTATCATTTAAAGCCTTTGATACTGTAGAAATAGAGACTTTAAATTCTTTAGCAATGTCTTTTATGGTTAGCTTTTTCATCTAAAAACGTTTAATTACGAAGATATAAAAATATAAGTGATGTACAGATGTTTACTTATAAATAATTGTTACACTTTTGTTTTGCTGTGAACGTTCAAAAATGATATAGCCAAATAATAACAGGTATTCTATACCAACAAACCATAAATTTTCTTGCCAAGGAGTATTGGAATAGGCCTCATAACTTAAGACGATAAGTAAAGACCAGAAAACTGGAAATTTATACTTGGTAAAAACACAAAGTAGTAGTGGTGTGGCTATATACCAAGGGTGTATGGTAGTCGCAGTAAAATAGTAAAAACAAAGCCCTAAAAGCATGCTTGTATACAATGATTTTTTTGATTCAGTTTTGCGAAAAAAACTAAGGTATGTCAAATACAGTACTGTGGCTATTGGGGTAATTTTAGTAATGAATCCAATTTCATTATATCCACGAAACCAATACCCAATCTCTCTAAAAATATAGTAAAAACTAGCATTAAATTCAAATTTACCAAACCAGAGCCCTACAGAATTTAAATAATTTTCTATGACAATCCAAGAAAGAAAAGGCAGAAAAAATAAAACAACTGTACCTATTGATATGCTTATAAATAGCAAGTACTGCAGTCCTTGTTTTTTTGTGATTAGATTGGATTTTTTGGTGATAAATTCTTTTAAAAATAGAGGTAAAAAAATAAGGGGCAATAGCTTTGTAGCAATAGAGCAGCCAATAAAAAAAGCAGCTGTTTTCCATTTTTTTAGTTGTAACACATACAGGCCAAGAACAAAAAAGAAAAGCATTACTGCCTCAAAATGCAAGTTGCCTGTTAATTCTATAATTACAAAAGGATTTAATACATACCAAAAAATATTGTGAACAGGTAGTTGTAGTTTTTGCAGTAGTTTTTTACCAAAATAAAAAGTGCCGATTTCTGATGCAATAATAATGCCCCTTAATACAATAATAGATCCAAAGATACTTTTACTAGAAAATAGCGCAGCAATAAAAAAACAAAGCTGATTTAAAGGTGGGTAGTTGGTATAATGACTTCCGTTTAATTGCCCCATTCCTGCATACAATTCACGTGCATTTGCTATGGGAATATTTATGTTTTGGTTTATAACTTCCGGAAGAGACACATAAGGATTTAGCCCCTCTAATAACAATCTGCCATCCCAAATAAACCGATAAAAATCTTGAGATAAAATGGGGGTGGCAAAAAGAAATAGTAATCGAAAAAGAAGTGCAATACCTGCAAGGTTGCTGAATGTTATTTTTGTTTTTTGCATTAAAATATAAAAACAAATAAATAATGCAATCCAAGAAGTAGAAAGTAAAAAAAAGTTAGTTCTATCTAAAAAGTAAGCAATGTAAACGTAAATAAAAGCACTAAGAAGTATACAAATAGTTGCGTTATATTTTGCTCTACGAAGCATTATGCTTTTGAAAAAATAGACTTAAAAAATACGTAACTAAACCCAGAAAATAACATAAAGTGAAATGGGAATAATCCAAAATCGCCCCCTTGGTCTCCCACAATAAAAGCACTGTACATCCCAAAAATAAAATAGATAGAAAGTAAGCCTTCTAAAATAACATGAACAGACGGTTTTTTCTTAATGTACTTGTTGTTTTTCCAACCATCTTTTATGGTTTTAATATTAAATTTTGGAGTTCTAACAAACTCACTTTTTTTACCCCAATGCCCTTCTAAAACAGCGATAGAGTTGTGTAGCGAAAAGCCCATAGCCACAGAGAAAAAAGTGAAAAAAGCCCCTATATATTTAAAAAATTTCACAAAACCACCACCATAAATATTTTTGTACATGTGCCAATAGCAAATAAAAAATATAAGAGAACTTAGTACAAAAAAGCTCATTACATAAAAGTAATTTTTTAAATGTGCATATTCATTTTTGATGTATAACATAGGGATACTCAAAATTGCAACTAAAAAAATACAGGTAAACATAGAGCTGTTTAGCAAATGTAAAAGTCCATGAATTTTTGTTTTAAAAGAAATGTGTTTATTGGTAAGTATTTTCTTCAACATTTTCTGAAAGTTCTCTGCACCACCTTTATTCCATCTAAATTGTTGAGATCTTGCAGCGCTAATAACTACAGGCAGTTCTGCAGGGGTTTCTACATGTTCTAGATATTTAAACTTCCAATTATTTAACTGCGCTCTATAACTTAAATCAATATCTTCGGTTAATGTATCTCCTTGCCAGTTCCCAGCGTCATAAATACATTCTTTTCTCCAAATACCTGCTGTACCATTAAAATTAATGAAGTGCCCTTTACAATTTCTACCAACTTGCTCTAAGGTAAAATGCGCATCCAACATAAACGCTTGAATTCTTGTTAGGGTCGAATAGTTTCTATTAATATGGCCCCATCTTGTTTGTACAACTCCAATGTTTTTGTCTTTAAAATAAGGTACAGTTTGGTAAAGCCAATCGTCTTGAGGTAAAAAATCGGCATCAAAGATGGCAATAAATTCCCCTTTTGCTGTTTTTAAGCCTTCTTTTAGTGCGCCAGCTTTAAAGCCCTCTCTATTAGATCTTCTAATGTGCTGGATATCTATGCCTAATTCTTGAATTTTCTTAACGTGTTTGGCTGTTTTTTCGATAGATTCATCAGTAGAATCATCCAGAACTTGAATTTCTAATTTATGAAGTGGGTACTTTATTTTGGCAATATTTTTTAGCAGCCTTTTCATTACATACAGCTCATTGTATACAGGAAGTTGTATGGTTACAAACGGAATTTCTTCAGGATTTTCAAAATCAAATTTTTCTGCGTTGTCTTCTTTATTTCTATGCTTTAGGTAGTTTATTAGAAGATTTAACTGAGCTAAAGCATATATAAAAATAAGTAGGAGACAAATGGTGTAAATTAAGATGATGGCGTACTCTATAATCATTACTTGAAACTGTATTTAAAAATCCAACTAAGAATTTTAACTCCTGCAAATATAGTACCTTTTAGGGTTCCTGAAACTTTTGAGACGCCTATTCTGTTTCTATACTTTACTGGAATTTCTACATAACTCATTTTTTGCTTTAAAACCTTTAGTTGCATTTCTACTGTCCAACCATAGGTTTTGTCTTCCATTTCCAACGCTAACAAACTAGTATATTTTATAGCTCTGAAGGGCCCAAGGTCTGTAAATTTAGCATTAAAAAAAAGTTTCATTAAGAAGGTAGCCAGCCCATTTCCAAAAATTTGTTGTGGCGTCATAGCACCAGTCTCTCTATATTCTTTTACTCTTGCCCCTAAGACAAAGTCGATATTTTGATGAAGAATGGGAGCAATAATTTCAGGCAATTGTTCAGGATGATCAGAATAATCACCATCTAAAAAAACAATAATTTCTGGTTTTGTAGTTTGCTGTTTAATATAATGCATCCCTTTTAAACATGCATACCCATAACCTTTTTTAGGTTCTTGAAGCACAGTTGCTCCAGCATTTTTAGCATTTTTAACGGTATGGTCTGTAGAATTATTGCTAACCACTATAATCTCATGTACAAAACTAGGGATGTCTTTTATGACCTTTGCAATTGCGTCTTGCTCATTATATGCAGGAATAATAACGGAAATTATAGTGTTCATTTCTGGTAAAACCGAATTAAAAGGATGTAAAACACGCTAATCAATAAATTGTAGGTGCGCTATTTGATTGTAAAAGTACCAATATTTTATACGTGTATCGAAGTTGCACCTCATTTAATTTTTAAGTGCTATTTTACTTTTTTGTTCACCAGTTGCATCAGATCAACATTGTTACCTAACAAAATTTCGGTAGGGTTAATTCTACCCGCTTCAGGCCCATTTTCTAATTTTAATACCCCTCTTGGGCAAACAGCAGAACAAATTCCACAACCGACACAGCTGGCTCTTACAATGTTTTCTCCTTTTTGAGCATAAGCCCTAACATCTATGCCTTGTTCACAATAGGTAGAGCAATTTCCGCAAGAAATACACTGTCCACCATTGGTGGTAATTCGGAATCTAGACTTAAAACGTTGTACCAACCCTAAATAAGCCGCCAATGGGCAACCAAATCTGCACCAAACTCTGTTTCCAAAAATTGGATAAAACCCTGTACCTATTACGCCTGCAAACCAAGATCCAATTAAAAAACTATAGGTGTCTTTAATCCATTGCGATTTAATACCCAATAAAGAAGAGGTGCCAGAAAAGTAGCAATATAACGTAACTACTGTCATCCCTAAAGAGAAAACCAAAACACTGTGTATTAACCAACGTTCTAATTTCCAGGCATTCAAACTTTTATCAGAATGTTGCCTGTATGGGTCTCCTAAAGTTTCTGCCAAACCACCACAGCCACAAACCCAAGAACAGTACCATCTTTTCCCGAAGAAATAGACCATTACAGGCACTATAATTACAGTTAATACAATTCCCCAGACTAAAATAAATAAACCAATTCCTCCACTTTCTGTCAAACGTTTTAAATTCCATTCAAAGAAAAAATCATAATCCAAAGGAAATACATTTTTAAAATCGTATCCAGGTAAATTCAGACTGGTCATAATCTCTGGGATTAAAAAAGCAAAGACAATTTGAAAAAATAAGACAGAGGTAGTTCTAATCATTTGGTATTTATTATGCCTGTATTTAATATACATTCTAACTCCCATGGTTAGCATAACACTACAGTATAAAAAACCATAGACAAACCATTGAGAGGCTGGCCCTCCATTTAACGATGCACTAATAGGATCTAGTATAAAAGTCCAATTGACTACGTAATCTGCTTTAAAGTATAACACCAAGTAAAATACGACTAAATACACCAAAACGAGCCAGGCAATAAACCCTCTGTTTGTTGCAGAATCTCTGTAAATATGATTGTTTTTTATACCAGGTTTACCTAATAATACGCTACTGGGAAGTATGTATAATAAAGCACCAAAAATACCAAGCCCAAAGGTAAGCCACCAACTAAGTCCTGGATGTTCTTTTGTAAAACCACTACCTGATTTTTTTGCAATCTGAAAGCTAATACTGTGCGGTTTTCCGTTGATTTTATATTGGTATTGAGCTCCTTTTTTTGCCCAATTCTTTTCTGCATTGTATTTCGCAATTAGTTCGTTGTAATACTGGTTGTTTATCGCTACCGCATTTCTAACTCGTTTAGAAAATTCAAAAATGTTTATGTTTTCATCGGTAACCAAAGCTTTTTCGAGTTCCTCTACAAAAAGCTCACTCTTATAGCCTTTTTCTTCTACAAAAGAATCAAACTCTTGTTGGGTAAATGTAAAATTACCTGTAAAAACACTTGCAGTAAACAGTGTTAATGCACTTAAAAAAAGAAGTAAGCCTAATTGTTGTGTACGTTTCAAAATACTTTTTTTTTAATGTGATTGTAATTTTTTAGAGAAAATACGTTTCCAACTTTTATGGGCAATCTTTATCTTAGTTTGGTGTTCGGCATTAAACTTAGCAACAATTTCATGCTCGTAAATATCATAAAACTCAGGATCAAAATTAGCCGATTTTAGATGCTTTAATACGTAGTGTATCGATTGTTTTTCGGTAAGCCATTGATCAAATTTTTCATGACGCATTCGAATCCCAAAGGTATTAATTCCTAAAAAAGTCATTGAATCTTTGTGGTAAGAAATAGTAATGCAACAATTTTTTTTAGGATGTTGCCACTGAAAGTAAGCTTCGTATGGTTTTTTATGACGCTCACTAAATACCCATCCATAAGTTTGGTATTCAATGTCTAAAAACTTTGCAGAGTTAAACCAATGGCCAGGACTGTATTGTGTAAGGTTGCCACAAATAGTTTGTGCAACGGTTTCTCCCATCATTCTTCCTGTATACCAAACAGCTTCTATATTTCTTCGCAAACCAATGGCCTCTTGTTGTTCTGCACAATCGCCAATTGCATACACATCTTCTACATTTGTTGCCAAGAACCTGTTTACCAAAACCCCTTTTTTAGTCTCAATGCCAGAGCCTTCTAAAAAATCGATATTAGGGGTAACTCCAGCAGTTAAACCCACAACATTACACGCAATTTCTTCGCCTGTTTCTTCTATAACAATCGATGTAACACACCCATTTTCATCAGATTTTATCTCTTTTAAGTTACTGGCTAAACGTAAATCAATGTGATGTGCTGCAATATGTTTGTTTAGCATTTCTGACTCTTGCGCAGGCAAAACCCCATTCCAAAAACTGGTTTCACGCACCAAAAAAGTCACAGGAATGTTTCTACTTCTTAACATCTCTGCGAGTTCAATTCCAATTAAACCACCACCTACAATAACGGCTCTTTTACATTGCTTAGGGTTTGGGGCCAATTGTTCTAATTGTTCTAAATCTTGTTTGTGATACATGCCCAAAACCCCCTTTAGATCTTGACCTGGCCAACCAAATTTGTTGGGTTTAGAGCCGGTTGCAATAATTAAGGTGTCGTACGTTAAGGTGCTATTATCTTTAAATGTTAGTGTTTTGGTAGCGGGTGCTACTGCAGTTACATGGCCTTCTTTTAAATTGATGTTGTTTTTATTCCAAAATCCCTTTTCATAAGGTTGCGTTTGCGAGAATTTTAAATGCCCCATATACACATACATGAGTGCAGTTCTAGAAAAAAAGTAAGGATGCTCAGAAGAGACAATTGTAATTTTTTTAGTAGTATTTTTTCGGATGTGCCTTGCAGCTGTTACCCCAGAAATTCCATTACCAATAATTACAATATGCTCCATAGTTTGTTGTTTGATTGCTTGTCTTCTGTCGCAGCTAAAGTTAAGAACTTAAACGAAATATACAATTTAGAATTACAATAAATAAAATGATCTCTTTTCACACCCGTTTGTAGACTTGTAGAGAACACAACTGCAAAGAAAACTTTTATAAAAACAAATAGACTCCTTTAAAATACTTATTTTTAAACATCTTATGAAGCGTCAACATATTTTTTTGGTTTTATTACTTGGTGTACAAGTTTATTGCAAGGGTCAGCCTTCAAAAATAAATGGAGTAAGTTTTGTTGCTGCTAGAGATGCAATAACACAGCAACATGTGGCTCCCGTTTTACGAATATACAGTAATTATGTGGCGTTAATGCCTTACAGTTTTATAAGAACCGCATCAACACCCAAAGTGGAGTTTAACAACAAAGGGGCATGGTTTGGTGAAACCGAGAAAGGGCTTTTACAGTATGCGAAAGCGTTTAAAAAAGCAGACATAAAAATTATGGTAAAACCACACTTGTGGATTGGTAGAGGTGTGTTTACAGGTGCTTTAAAACCCACAACAGAAACACAGTGGAAACTACTAGAATCATCCTACAGGGCGTATATCATCACCTATGCAAAAGCAGCAGAACAACTAGAAGCAGAGCTGTTTTGTATGGGTACAGAATTAAAGCAATTTGTTTTACATAGGCCAGATTATTGGGCTGCATTAATTAAAGAAATAAGAACCCTATATTCAGGGAAATTAACCTATGCTGCCAATTGGGACGAGTACAAACGCTTGTCTTTTTGGCATGAATTAGATTATATAGGGATTGATGCTTACTTTCCGTTAAGCGATCAGAAATCGCCCACCCTAAAAGCACTTGAAGAAGGTTGGAGTGTTCACAAAAAAGAGATGTTAGGTGTGCAACAAAAATTTAAGAAGCCCATTCTATTCACAGAGTTTGGATACAGGAGCATTGATTATACTGCAAAAAAACCATGGGAATATAGCAGGCAACAAGGCAACGTAAATCTAACAGCACAACAGAATGCTTTACAAGCTTTGTACAACCAGTTTTGGACAGAGGAATGGTTTGCTGGGGGTTTTCTATGGAAGTGGTTTCACAATCACGAACAAGTTGGAGGTTTAAAAAACAATCGTTTTACTCCACAAAACAAACCTGCAGAAGAACTGATAAGGCAGTTGTACAGCAATCAGTCGTCTTATAATAATTTAATATAAAATGCTACTCAACTCTTTAAAAGGGTTTAATTTTAGGCCAAGCTAAACATTAGTATGAGAACATTTGTTATAGGAGATATTCACGGAGGATTAAAAGCACTGCTTCAGGTGTTAAATAAATTGGAACTTACAGAAAAAGATCAGTTAATATTTATGGGAGATTATGTAGATGGTTGGAGCGAGTCTGCGCAAGTCATCGATTTTTTAATGGAGCTATCCAAAACATTCAAATGTGTTTTTATAAAGGGTAATCATGATGTTTGGTGTCAAGATTGGCTAGAAGATAGTAATGATGTAAATCCCTCTTGGTTTATGCACGGGGGTAAAGAAACCATAGAAAGTTATGCAGGTTTTTCTGTAGAAGAGAAACAAGAACATTTGGCTTTTTTTAAGTCCATGAAAATGTTTCATTTAGATGCTAAAAACCGTTTGTTTTTGCATGCAGGTTTTACCTCAATGCATGGGGTTTCAAAAGAAAGAGATCCGTTAACCTTTTGTTTGGACAGAACGTTATGGGAAATGGCTTTGGGATTGGATAAAAATATTGCACCTACAGCACCTCAGT
>CALKEB010000014.1 GCA_938084845.1 uncultured Polaribacter sp.
AATATTACTTTACAGTGGGAAAAAGTAACCCTTCCTCATTCTTGGAATACACAGGATATTTTAGATGATGAAGATGGCTATTACAGAGGTGAAGGCTGGTATAAAAAAACAATGAAAATTCCTCAGGTTTACGAGAATCAAAAGGTGTTTTTATTATTTGAAGGGGCTAATCAAGTCACTTCTCTCTTTGTAAACGGTAAAGCTGTAGGCGAAGATCATATAGGAGGTTATACTACTTTTGCGAGAGATATTACAGCAGCTACTAAACAAGGTGATAATGAAATTACAATAAAGGTAGATAATGCACATAATGATGAAATTGTGCCTCAATCTGCAGATTTTTCTTTTTACGGAGGTATTTACAGAGATGTTCATTTAATTATAACCAAACAAGTTCATTTCGAAGTAGCTAATTTAGGGGCAAATGCAGTATTTATTACTACTCCAGAAGTTTCAGAAACACAAGCAAAAGTATCTGTAAAATCGAAGTTGGTAAGACCTAAAAAAGGAACGTATTATGTAAGGCAATCGTTACTTGATGCAAAACATAATTTGGTTAAAACTATAAAAGCCAAATCTAAATTCGGTAAGGAGGTAATTAGTAATTTTTCTGTTGAAAAGCCAAATTTATGGTCTCCAGAAAATCCGTATTTGTACAAATTAGTTACAGAAATTGTAGATAAAAAAGGAGTAGTTTTTGATAGAATAGAGAATTCTGTTGGGTTTAGATGGTTTCATTTTGATGCCAAAAAAGGTTTTTTTATCAACGGAAAACAAACCAAATTAATTGGTACTTGTCGTCATCAAGATTTTTATGGAAAAGCAAATGCTGTAAGTGATGAAATTCATAGAAACGACATGAAATTGTTGAAAGAAATGGGGATTAACTTTTTAAGAATTGCACATTATCCTCAAGATCCTGCAATTTTAGAAATGTGTAATAAATACGGATTTATTACTACAGTAGAAATTCCGTTTGTAAACAAAGCTGCTGCCAATGAAAACGGAAAACAAAACAGCTTACAAATGCTAAAAGAAATGATTCGTTTCAATTACAACCATCCTGCAATTGTGGCTTGGAATTTAGGAAACGAAACCACCATGAAAGCTCCTGACAAACTTGGCGAAGATTATAAAAATCATTTTATAGCAACTCATAAAGTTTTAGCTGAAACTATTAAAGAAGAAGACAAAACAAGATATTCTTACTCCGTTTTTTTTAGAGAACCAGCATATCAAGATAAATTAGGCATTAGATATACAGATTTGGTTGGCTACAACAAATATTATGGTTGGTATATTGAAGAACTAGAAGATGTTGATAAAAATTTACGAAGTTTGGTAAAAAGAACCTTGGCGTTAAATCCTGATAAACCTTTTATTTTAAGTGAATATGGTGGAGGTGCAGATCCTAGAATTCGATCTTACCAACCAACACGATTCGATTTTAGTGTAGATTATCAGTTTTTATTGCACAAAGCCTACATGAAAACTATTTTAGAAATGCCAGAAATTGTAGGAGCCAATGTTTGGAATTACGCAGATTTTCAGGTAGAACACAGAAAAGATGCGGTGCCACATATCAATAACAAAGGTTTGGTATCTGCCTCAAGAGAAAAGAAAGATGCATATTATTTGTATCAAGCTTTATTGAAAAAAACACCATTTTTAGCAATAGCCTCTAAAGGATGGAATAAAAGAGCAGGAATCGAAGATGCTGAAAATGCAGATGTAGCTACTCAACCCATAAATGTAGTAGGAAATGGCAATGAAGTAGAACTGTTCATTAATGGGAAAACGCTTGGGAAACAAAAATTTGATTTTGCGACTGCAACGTTTAATGTTCCTTTTCAACAAGGGCAAAATTTAATTGAAGTTGTTTCAGAGAAAGATGGTAAAGTTTTAAAAGATTTTGCAAATATTCAGTTTACTGTTCAACCAAAAAACTTAAAAAGTAAAATCAATCCTTTTCAAGAGATTGCTATAAATGTAGGTTCTTACAGTTACTTTATAGAAACTCATAATGTAGGTTATTTATGGATGCCAGATCAACCTTATTCAAAAGGAAGTTATGGCTATGTTGGCGGAGACGTATTAAGAACTAAAACCAGACGAAGAAATAATATTGGGGTTGATGTAAGTGTCAAGGGAACAGAAAATGACCCTATTTTTCAAACACAAATTATCGGTTTAAAAGCCTACAAATTTGATGTTCCAAAAGGTACTTATGAGTTGTCTTTATCTATGGCAGAATTAAAATCTAAAGGAGAAAATATGATGGACATTTTAGGGAATGGTAAAAAAATCTGGGAAAACCTTAACCTAAAAAAACAGTATGGAAAAGACAGAGGTGTAACAAAACGTTTTTTAATTTCTGTGGATGACGAAAACGGAATTACAGTAGACTTTAAAGCGATAAAAGGTAAAGCTAGATTAAGTGGTATTAAGCTTAGAAAAGTAAATTAATTTTTGTAGCTAAAAGCTTTTTTTCTTAATTAATTAATATTTTTTTTGTTAAAAAAATGTTTTTTAGTTAATGAAATAGCAAAAACAGTACAGTGCAGGATACT
>CALKEB010000015.1 GCA_938084845.1 uncultured Polaribacter sp.
CGTTTAAAAAGATTAGCAAAAAGCATTAAACCTAAAGGGTTTGGTGTTATTTTAAGAACTGTTGCAGAAGGTAAAAAAGTTGCAGAATTAGATAAAGATTTACAAAATTCTTTAGAACGCTGGAAAACAATGTGTAAGAGAATACCAAACACAAATACTCCTACAAAAATTTTAAGCGAACTAAACAGGGCATCCTCTATTTTAAGAGATGTTATGAATGAATCATTTACTAATATTGTAACAAACGATGAGACCTTAAATGTAGAAATAAAAGAATATTTACAAGAGATTTATCCTGAAAAGGAAAAAATTGTAAAGCTTCATAATTCTACAGTTCCAATTTTTGAAAAATATGGAATAGAAAGACAAATAAAAACATCGTTCGGAAAAACAGTTTCTATGAGCAAAGGGGCCTATTTAGTTATAGAGCATACCGAAGCTTTACACGTTATTGATGTTAATAGCGGAAACAGATCTAATAAAGCAGGTTCGCAAGAAGATACAGCATTAGAAGTAAACTTAATTTCTGCCACAGAAATTGCACGTCAATTACAATTGCGTGATATGGGAGGTATTATAGTAGTTGATTTTATTGATATGCATAAAGCTGAAAACAGAAATAAATTGTTTCAGCATCTTAAAGAGCAAATGGCTTTAGATAGAACAAAACACAAAATTTTACCACCAACTAAATTTGGATTAGTGCAAATTACAAGACAAAGGGTTAGACCTGAGTTAAGTATAAAAACTACCGAGCCAAATCCAAATAAAGATGGTCAAGTAGAAGCTCCTATTGTATTATTAGATAAGATAAAAGCTGATTTAGAAAAATACATTTCTAAATTAGAACGCAGTAAATCAACCAATAAAAAGATTCAGTTACATATTCATCCTTTTATTGCTGCTTATTTAACAAAAGGAGTTAAATCAATTCGTTTTAAGTGGTACTTAAAACACAAAAAGTGGATTACAATTATACCTAGAGATGCTTACACATATTTATATTATAAATTTACATCTGTTAAAGAAGAAGTTTAAAATATAACAAGGCAATAATTTTTTATCAAAAAAAACCCGAAACTTATACAGTT
Source organism: uncultured Polaribacter sp. (assembly GCA_938084845.1). Taxonomy (GTDB): domain Bacteria; phylum Bacteroidota; class Bacteroidia; order Flavobacteriales; family Flavobacteriaceae; genus Polaribacter. The sequence continues at coordinate 1,092 of CALKEB010000015.1, forward strand.
TCGGGTTTTTTGCTTTATTATATTCTGTTTTATTTCTTCTCTTTAATCAAATACATATAAACGGGGTAGTGATCTGAATAACCACCTGTATAACCTCCATAAGAGAAACTTCTAAAAGGATAGCCTTTAAACTGACCTCTTTTTGTAGTTAAAAAGCGTTTGTTAAATATCATGGCTTTAAACATTTTATAATCAGAAAAGTCTTTTTTACCTTTTTCTAATAAAGGCGAAGAGATTAAGATCATATCAAATAAATTAATATTATCTCTGTACCCTAAGGTGTTAAACCCTCTTTTATATAAGTTTTCATAAGGGTTGTAAATGTCTAAAGTACCCACTTCGTTTTTATCACTTTTAGTTTTTAAAACTTTTTTAAAGCTAGAGTTTGTTGGGTCGTCATTAAAGTCACCCATAGTTATAATCTTAGCATTTGGGTCTTTCTCTCTTATTTGTACTATAATTTTTGTATTTTGATACGCTGCTTTTTCTCGCAATGGCCTGCTTTTTGCTTCGCCACCACTTCTAGAAGGCCAGTGGTTTACAATAATATGAATTAACTCATCATCTAAATACCCAGAAATTAAAAGTTGATCTCTGGTATATACTTTATATCCATTCCTATAAATATTTGGATTAAAAACTTCGTGGTGTACAGGTTTAAAATATCTCTTCTGATATAGTAAAGCGACATCAATTCCACGTTTGTCTGGAGAATCATAGTGGATAATACCGTAGTCTTTTTTTACTAAGTTTTTAGATTTTACTAAATCTTCTAAAACACCAAGATTTTCTACTTCTGACACACCTAGAAGAGTAGGAGAAGTGTTTGCCTTATCTACCCCAATTTGCATAATAACGCTACTTAACTTATCAATCTTATCCCAATACACTTTAGATCTATTAGATTTAAGCTCCATCATTGGACTTGCCTCATCATTTATGGAGCGGTCATTAATTGTATCAAATAAATTTTCTAAATTGTAAAAAGCAACAGTTCTTATCGTATATTGTTTTGCTTCATCTTGAGCTTTTAAATTAAAAGCTATTATAAGGGTGAATATTAAAAAAAATAGTGTTTTTTTCATTTTTTCTTTTTGCAATAATATAAAACAATTTTGTCGCCCAAAGTTATATAATGCTAAATTTACATTAGGTTTTTTAAAATAGTCTAATTTAGCCCAATATTAATTTTTACAATTAAATACATATTTATGAAAAAAACTGTTTTAACAGTATTTTTGTTTTGCTTCTTTATTGTCGGTTTACAAGCACAAAATATTGTAAAAGGAATTGTTGTTGATGGTGATTCTGAAAAACCTTTGAATGAGGTTTCTGTTACTTTAAGTAAAAGTAACATTTACAGTATAAAAACAAATAAAATTGGAGCGTTTACTTTAAAAAACCTTAGTAATGGAAGCTATATTTTACAACTTAATTTAAAAGGTTATGAAATTCAAAATTTTCCTATTGAGTTAAATGGAAAGCCAATTGATTTAGGAACAATTTTAGTGTATAAAGATTTTTCCATAGATCAAGATTTAAGCTTAATTACAATTACAGATGATGAATTAAATGATGATGCAAGCGCAGCAGATAATATTACTGGATTGTTACAAGCAACTAGAGATGTTTATTTAAGAACCGCTGCTTTTGAATTTAGTTCCTCTTTCTTTAGGATTAAAGGGTTAGATTCTGGTAATGGTAAAGTACTTATTAACGGAATTGAAATGAATAAGTTATATGATGGAAGAGCGCAATGGAGTAACTGGGGTGGTTTAAATGACGTTTTAAGAAATCAGGAATTTAGTAATGGTTTAGCAGTATCTAACTATACCTTTGGGGGTATTTTAGGTTCTACAAATATAGATACTAGAGCATCAGAACAAAGAGCAGGTACGCGTATTTCATATTCTTCATCTAATAGAAGTTATGTGCACAGAGTAATGGCAACACATTCTACAGGTACTTTAGAAGGGGGTTGGTCCATGACGTTTTCTGGGAGTAGACGTTCGGGTTTAGAGGGTTTTAATGAAGGAACCTCTTATAATGCGTATTCTTTATTTGCTTCAATAGAAAAAAAAATAAACGATAATCATAGCATAAATTTTACTTCTTTATTTACCCCAAACAGAAGAGGAAAATCATCTCCAAATACCCAAGAGGTTTTTGACTTAAAAGGGATTGCATATAATGACTATTGGGGATATTTGAATAACAGAAAAGTAAATTCTAGAATTAAAGAAGTAGCAGAACCAATTCTAATGTTAAATCATTATTGGGATATGAATGATAAAACTTCTTTACAAACAAATGTTTCATATCAATTTGGTAAAATTGGTAACAGTCGTTTAGATTTTAATGGAGGGGCAAATCCAAGTCCAACTTATTACCAGTATTTACCAAGTTTCTCTTTAAGAAATAATGATATTGTAGGAGCTTATGAAGCTAGGGAGCGTTTTCAAATCAATGGTCAGTTGGATTGGAATAGAATTTTTGACGCTAACATTACAAATAGATCTGTAGGTCTAAACAATGCTTATGTACTATACGAAGATAGAAACGACGATAAACAACTAACTGTAAATACCATTTTAAATTCTGAATTGACTAATAATATTACACTAAACGCAAAATTAGAATATAGAAGATTACGTTCGCATAGTTTTGCAGAGGTAATCGATTTATTAGGAGGATCAGGTTATTTAGACATCAACCCGTTTGCAGATACAATGGATGCCATGCAAAATAACTTGTTAGACCAAAATAGAGTTGTTGGTGTGGGAGACACATTTAGGTACAATTACAATTTAAATTCAGATGTTGTAGGTGCTTTTACACAAGCACAGTTTAAATACAATAAGGTAGATTTTTATGGTGCTGTAAACATTTCAAGAACTACTCATCAAAGAGAAGGCTTATATCAAAACGGACGTTTTGTAAACAATTCTATGGGCTTATCTGAAAAGTTAGATTTTACAAACTATGGTTTAAAAGCGGGTGCAACTTATAAAATTACGGGTCGTCATTTAATAGATGCAAATGTTGCTTACATGACACAAGCACCTACAATTAGAAATTCATTTTCTAATTCTAGAGAAAATAATACTGTTGTTGATGACTTACAAAGTGAAAAAGTATTTTCTATAGATTTAAGTTATATAGTTAGAAGTCCTATTATTACTTCTAGACTTACAGCCTATTATACTAATGTACAAGATGCAACAGAAATATCTTTTTATTTTGCAGATGGTGTTGGAGGTGATAATACTGCCTTTGTCCAAGAAGTGCTTTCTGGAATAGAAAGAAATCATATTGGGCTAGAACTAGGATTAGAAGCTCAAGTAACATCAACCATAAAGTTAAAAGGTGCAGCTTCAATAGGTCAGTTTACCTATGCGAATAATCCAGATCTATACCTAACATCTGATGTTGCAGGTAATGGTGGGTTTGATAGTAATTTTAGATCTAAAAATTACACTTCTTTATTGAAAAATTATAAATTGGCTTCTGGGCCACAAAACGCATATTCTGTTGGTTTTGAATACAGAGATCCAGATTATTGGTGGATAGGAGCAACAACAAATTTCTTTACAAATACCTATGTAGATGTAGCGCCCCTAACAAGATCTTCTAACTTTTATGAAGATGCAGACGGTTTACCTTTTAGTGATTATGATACTGAGTTAGCCAGAGAATTATTAGAACAAGAAAAATTTGATGACTATATGGTTGTTAACCTTATTGGTGGAAAATCTTGGAAAATAGGAGACAAATTTATTAGTGTTTTTGCCACAGTAAACAATCTGATAAACAAAGAATATAAATCAGGAGGTTTTGAGCAAGGAAGAAATGCAAATTTTAGGCAATTAAGAGATGACAAGGCCTTAGATACTCCTGTTTTTGGTAATAAATATTGGTATGGAAGAGGGACTACCTACTTCTTAAACGTGAACTTAAGATTTTAATGAAATAAATAAATTAGATATGAAAACAAATAAATTAATCATCCTTATGTTGGCTTTAGTAGCTGGGATCTCTTTTACTTCTTGTGTAGAAGATGGCGATTACTCAGTTCCAAAAAGTCTTGGTGTAGAAGAAAATGCTGCAGTAGAAACTATAAAAGAGGCACTTAATGATCCGAATAGTGGCTTAACAGCAATTTCTATTTCAAATTTAAAAACGTTACTTGTTAGCGGACAGGCAACAGAAATTACTTCAAACATTGTGGTTAAAGGGTATGTAACATCTTCTGATGAAACAGGAAACTTTTACAAAGAATTCTTTATTCAAGATAGCCCAGATAATCCAACAGCAGCTATAAAGATAGCCTTAGAGTTGGTAGATTCTTACAATAAATATAATATTGGTAGAGAAGTTTATATTAATTTAAACGGATTGTATATAGGAGAAGTTCGTTCTGGAGATGGAGTAGTAACTATAGGAGGAGCTAAAAACGATGATGGAGACGAGGTTGAGAATTTATCTTTAAATCAGGTAGAAAACCAATTGTTTAGAGCATCAAATACAGAAACTATTGTGCCATTGGCTGTAAAATTTTCAGAAATTAATGAGAGTCATGTGGGTATTTTTGTTCAAGTAGAAAATGCTCAATTTCCAACAAATCTAGCAGGAAAAACCTTTGTAGATGCTAATGATCGTTTTGATACGCAGCGAACTTTACAAAGTTGTGATGGTTTTGGTTTTACGACATTTATCTTAGAAACTTCTGCATTTGCAAGTTTCAAATTTGCGACATTACCAGCAGGTGGAGGTTCTGTGGCAGGGGTGGTTTCTAAAACATTTAATGGAAGTGATTTGGTACTTGCATTAAATAATAATTTAGATATGGACATGAATGGGTCAAAATGTAAACCTTTAGACATTAATGACTTTAGCATTGTTGTCGAAGAAGATTTTGATACAAGTATAGATAATTCTACATTTAATTTTCCTGGTTGGACAAATTTTGCTGCAGAAGGAACTGAATTATGGTCGGAGCAAGTTTTTAGTGGAAATGGTTATGCAGAATTTAGTTCATTTAGATCTGGAGACGATGTAAATATTGGTTGGTTAATTTCTTCTGGTATAGATATGGATGCACAAACAAATGAATTTTTAAATTTTCAAATAGCACAGCATCATTTAGATTCTGAAGAAAATACTCTAGAAGTTTTTGTCTCTACAGACTATGATGGAACAAATGTATCTGCAGCAACTTGGCAACAAATTTCTGCAAACTTACCTACTCAAAGCGATTCTTGGTATACATTTAAAGATTCTGGATTAGTTGATTTATCATCTTATATAGGAACACTTTACGTAGGATTTAAAGTTACAGGTTCTGGGAATGACCAAACCTTAGATGGTGCTTATATGTTAGATGATTTTAAAGTGTTGGCACAATAACCTACGATTAAAATATTTACCAAACCAGTAAAGATTTCTTTACTGGTTTTTTTATTTTTACATTATGGATAAAATAGAACATATTGGTATTGCTGTAAAAAATTTAGAAAAGTCGAATGCGCTTTTTGCCTCACTTTTTGGCAAGCCACATTATAAAGAAGAAGAAGTATTGTCTGAAGGAGTACAAACTTCTTTTTTTAATTCGGGCCCAAATAAAATTGAATTATTAGCGGCAACAACTTCAGACAGTCCCATTGCAAAGTTTTTAGAGAAAAAAGGAGAAGGGATACATCATATTGCTTTTGCTGTAGAAGATATTAAACAAGAGATTGCCAGGTTAAAAGAAGAAGGTTTTACAGTGTTAAATGAAATACCAAAAAAAGGAGCCGATAATAAATGGGTAGCCTTTTTACATCCAAAATCTACCAATGGTGTTCTTATTGAATTGTGTCAAGAAATCAAATAGTTAAAATATTTAAAACTCCTAGTAACAACTAAATTGTAATTATTATCTTGCACTACATTAATTGATAAAATCAATGTCAAAAAAGTTTGATTCATACCAAAAAAGACGTTTACAATCTTCTTATATTTCTGTTGTAATTAGTATTGCTTTGGTATTGTTTATGGTAGGTGTTTTAAGCTTAATTGTTTTAAAATCAACTAAAGTCGCTAACTTTGTAAAAGAGAAAGTCGTCATTTCACTTTTTATAAAAGACAATGTTACCCAAAAACAAATTAAACTATTTAGAGAGTCTTTGCTAGAAGAAAAGTTTACAAAAAAGGCAGTATACGTTAGTAAAGCACAAGCTGCAAAAAGATTTAGTGAACAAATAGGAGAAGATTTTTTAGCATTTTTAGGAGAAAATCCACTTAAAAATGGAATAGATATTTATTTAAAGGCAGATTATGTAACTCCAGAAAAAGTAGTAGAAATTGAGCAAAGATTTCAAAAAAACGCATTTGTTGCAGATGTCTCCTACGATAAGCCATTAATTAATCTATTAACTAAAAATATTAAAAGAATTAGTTTTTGGTTGCTTGTTGTTAGTGCTTTTTTTGCGTTAATAGCAATAATTTTAATTAATAGTTCTATTCGATTATCTATTTATTCAAAACGATTTAATATTAAAACTATGCAAATGGTTGGGGCTACAAAACGATTTATTAGAAAGCCTTTTATTTATAGAAGCCTTAAATTAGGCTTCATTGGTGCCATTATAGCCTTAATAGGTATTGGTTTAATTATTTACTACTTAGATAAATACATGCCAAGCTTGTTGCTTTTAGAAGATTATCTAACCCTTGCTTATATTGGAGGCATTGTTATTATTTCTTCTCTATTTATTACATGGATAAGTACTTATTTTGCAACCCAGCGTTTTTTAAATTTGCAAACAGATCAATTATATTATTAGACTATGAAAAATAAAACAGAAAAAAAATCAGAATTTTTATTTGGTAAGAGAAACTATATCCTTATGCTTATTGGTATTGTCTTTATTAGCTTAGGTTTTATTTTTATGTCTGGTGGTGGTAGTGAAGATCATAATGTTTTTAATGAAGAAATATACAATTGGCAAAGAATACGGTTAGCTCCTACATTAGTAATTATTGGATTAGCTATAGAGATTTACGCAATTTTAGCAGATCCAAAAAAATAAAATATGAGTGTAATAGAAGCTATAGTTCTTGGAATAATTCAAGGATTGACAGAGTTTTTACCTGTATCTTCAAGTGGTCATTTAGAACTTACCAAAGCAATTTTAGGAGATACTTCTGTACCTCAAGAAAGTTTAACATTTACAGTTGTTTTACATTTTGCAACGGCATTAAGTACCTTAGTTATTTTTAGAAATGAAGTCCTAGAAATTTTAAAAGGTTTATTTCAGTTCAAATGGAACAATCAAACTAAATTTTCTCTGAAAATTATCATTTCTATGATACCCGCTGTTATTGTCGGTTTGTTATTTGAAGAGCAACTAGCTTCTTTTTTTGGAGGCCAAATATTACTTGTAGGTGTAATGCTTTTACTTACCTCTGTATTACTTCAACTTGCAGATAAAGCAAAGCATACCAACAAAAAAGTTTCGTTTTCTAATGCAGTTATTATTGGAGTTTCTCAGGCAATAGCGATGTTACCTGGAATTTCTAGATCTGGAGCAACAATATCTACCTCTGTTCTTCTTGGAGTAGATAGAACAAAAGCCGCCCGTTTTTCTTTCCTAATGGTTGTGCCTTTAATATTTGGAAAAATAGGGAAAGATCTTTTAAGTGGCGATTTAAACTTTAATACCTCAGAGTTAACAGCTGTTATTGTTGGTTTTATTGCTGCATTTTTAGCCGGTGTTTTAGCTTGTAAATGGATGATTGCTTTGGTAAAGAAAAGCAAGCTTCTATATTTTTCTATATATTGTGCAGTTGTAGGTTTTTTAGCTATTTGCTATGCATTATTTATTGCATAAATCAAACTTTTATGACAGAGCAAGATTTTAAGGATGGACAAGTTTTATTGATTGATAAGCCATTAACCTGGACCTCTTTTCAAGTAGTAAATAAATTAAGATGGCATATAAAACAACGTTTTGCAATAAAAAAGATTAAGGTGGGTCATGCAGGAACCTTAGATCCTTTAGCAACTGGGTTACTAATTATTTGTACAGGCAAGCAAACAAAAGAAATACACACATACCAAGGACAACCAAAAGAGTATACAGGAACGATTACATTAGGGGCAACTACACCGAGTTATGATTTAGAAACAGAAGTAGATGAGGTTTTTCCTATAGACCACATTACAGAAGAAACTTTGCAAACTAAAAGTAAGCAATTTATTGGAGATTTAGAACAAAAACCACCAATATTCTCTGCAATAAAAAAAGACGGAAAGCGCTTGTACGATCTTGCAAGAAGAGGAGAAACTACAGAGATAAAGTCTAGAACTATAACAATTTCTGAATTTGAAATTACCAAAGTAAACTTGCCTAATGTCGAATTTAGAGTGGTGTGTTCAAAAGGAACCTATATAAGATCTCTTGCATATGATTTTGGAAAGGCATTGAATTCAGGAGCTCATTTGTCTACCTTAAGAAGAACAAAGATTGGAGATTTTTCTGTTCAAAATGCCAAATCTATAGAGGGTTTTATTGCAACATTAGCATCGAAATAATTAATTTTTTAAAATGCCACCCAAAATAATCGGTCTGTTTTAATTTAATTTTCTAGTAAGTAAATTTATTAGACCACCGTTAGCATTAGAAATAGAAGGTAATGCATTATGCCCATAATACAAGCCAAAAGCATCTTCATGATAAGCATGGTAGGTAAAATGTAGTTCATTTTCTAAAATAAGGTCTAACATATCTTCTACAAATTGAAGTCCTCCTTTATTATTTTGAAAACAATGAATACCCAAGCCAAATTCTCCCAAATAAATAGGTGCTTTTTTAACTTTAGCCCAGTTTATGTACTCTTGTAAAACAGTTGCTAAATAGGCCTTGTTTCTTGTCATTACGTTGTTATTTGCAGTATAAAAATCGATGCGCAATTTACAGGCTGCATTTTGCGCAATATTTTCTCCTTTCATCCAGCCGCTAATTTGATAAGAATATCCTTGTTTTGGAATAAACTTGTAATTGTATCCACTCATATTACTATCGCTGGTTGTATTTTTAATATAAATGCTAGAAGTATCTGTACGCCCCTCAGATTCAGAAAATCCGCCTTCACCTATAGTATTTGCACTCCAAAATCCCCAACCATTTTTTTTGTTAAAGTCAAAGAATTTTATATCCCTTACAAAGCTATTATTTTCATCATACTCTTTAATAATTACATCATCAAAAAATACAGTACCTCCCGCTTTTTCTCCTATCAAAGCAGGAACAGCATAGTCTATTTTGCATCATTAATTGTATACTTTACCCCTTCAAAATAAGTCCAATTACTTGTTCCACTATTTAGGTTAGTATTGTTAAAAGTTGCAGTATACCATTCTCCAGAAGAAGTTTCTACATAGTTTTCATCCGGGTATTTACCACCATCTCCCAAATTAGCCCAATTAAATAATTGATGTGTATATGCGAAAGGCTCATAGGAGTGGAATTCATACACAATGTTTTCTCCTGTAACATCAGGAAAGTTTAAATTATTGAAGGTTTCATTACTATCTTTAACATATATTGCTTTTTCAATAAATAGTAAATGATGTTTATCAACTTGACGAATTCCATCAATTAATTTTTGTGCTAAAAGATTCCATTTAGTTTTTGAGACAGTTGGTACTGGTTCATTTAAAGGTCCAAAACCAGCAATTATTTCTTCGTCTTTGTATCGCTCGACAATTGCCTGCCATAATGCAATTAATCTATTTTGATTTTCTGCTATATCCCAAAGCGCACCTCCATTTCCTTGAGATTGATATCCACCTTGAGGAGTATGCATGTTTAGAATTAGATAGATCTTATTTTTTTTAGCCCAAGCAATATTCTGATCAAGCCAATCCCATGCAGTTTGTTTGTAATTGTAAGGGTTTGCATCGTCTTCAAAAAAATGATAGTTTAAATAAAAACGGATGGTATTCATTCCCATATTTTTTACTCTTTAAAAATCGATTTCATTGTGGTGAGTTTTACTAGGTGTATTAAACCAAAAGTCATTTCCAAATGCGACACCTTTTAAAAAAACTTTTGTGTCATTTTTATCTATTAATATCACTGCCATCTGCTTGTAAAACATCTGTTACAGTGCTGGTGTAGGTATCTAAAGCCTCTTTTTCGTCATCTTTTGAGTAGGAAAATAGCGTTATTACAAAAAGTATAATGATGTACTGGGTTATTATTTTTCTGTTAATCATCACTAAAAAATAATTTTTTTTATTTAATAAATAACGGATACTATTACTTAAAAGTTATGGAATTAATTATTTAGAAAAAGCTATTGCTTAAGTTTAATTTCTTCAAAATCTAAAGAAGCTTTTATTTTATATTTAGCATTAGTGTCTAAATACAACTCTTGATCTTTTAAAAGCTTAATCTTTTTTAGTTGGCCTTTTAAGATAGTGAATGTCTTTATGATTTTTCCTTTTTTTTGAATACGAATACTAAATTTTTT
>CALKEB010000016.1 GCA_938084845.1 uncultured Polaribacter sp.
TATGAATTAGAATTCATTGAATCCATATCAGCTACTAGGTTTGTAAATATGTTAGCCGAAGAAAGAGTTGAAAAACCAATTGATGTTCGGAAAGAATCTGAATATTTTTCAGAACATGTTATTGGAGTAGAAAATTTTCCATTAGATGATATCCACACAAATTTTAAAAAGATTAATCCAGAGAAAGACTATTTTTTGCATTGTAAATCTGGTTATCGTTCTTTAATTGCTGCTTCTATATTTAAAGCAAATGGAGTGAAGAAAGTAACTAATATAGAAGGAGGATTTAAGGAAATCGTCAAAACAAAGATCCCACTATCTGAGTACGTTTGCCCCACAAAGTTTTAATGAAATAAAACCATATAATTTAATGAAAAATATAAATAATATCGAATTTAAAGAGCTTATTAGTAAAAATACTGAAGCCATAATCATTGATTGCAGAACCGAAAGTGAGTGGGACGAAGGAAGGATTAAAAACGCTATTTTATTGGATCTTTTTGAATCACAACTATTTATGCAAAAAATTGAGAATTTTGATAAAAGTAAAATGTATTTAGTATATTGTAGAAGTGGATCAAGAAGTGTAGCGGCTTGTCAGATACTAGAATCTGTTGGTATTAAAAATGTTTATAATCTTACAGGAGGTATCATAGACTGGAATGGCGATATCATTGTTTAATTAAAATTCAAAAAAATGACTACAACAATAAAAATTCAAAACTTAAAATGTAGTGGTTGTGCAAATACAATTATGAAAAAAATTTCAACCATTGAAAACGTAACAAATGTAAACGTAAGTATTGAAGAGTCTACTGTTACATTTGATTCTCGTGGTCAAAATGAAATTAAAATTGTAAGACACAAAATGGCTGTATTGGGGTATCCTACTGACGGTGAAAGTAATTCAGTGGTCTCAAAGGCAAAATCATATTTTAGCTGTGCTGCTGGTAAAATAGCTTGAAATTAATTACTTGGCGCAATTATAGTAAGAGAATATGGCATTCCTGTAATAATCGTACAAAAGGTGTAATAAATAAATTAGAAGACCATCAAAAAATACTTATTGATAAAACCCAGCAGAACCTTGTTAGACTCTTAAAGCATTCGAATACATAGAATTTTTTATTTTAAACCGAAATCTAACCTTAATTTTTGCGGAAACCCGTTAATAATTGACCAAAGAATCCTTTTGGGAAATTTTCTTCATTATAAAATCCTAATTCAATTTCGCCATTATTATCCGGAACGTAATTAGTTTTAAATAAAAAATCCCAAATACTTAAGCTAATTCCAAAGTTAATTCCATTCGGTTTGTTTTCTGGTAACGCTTTCATGTGATGATATAAATGCATTACAGAATTATTAATTATGTACTTGAAAGGGCCCCAAGTAATTCTAATATTAGCATGGTTTAAATGTCCAATAGTTATTGCAATAAAATGAACGATATAGGCTTGCTCTGGCTCAAAACCTCCTAATACCATAACCCCTAATGTTTTTAAAGGCTTATATAGTATGTTTTCCATCCAATGATATCGCAAGTGTGCAGCAAAACCCATTTCTTTTACAGAATGATGAACTTTATGAAAATTCCATAAAAAATCTACACGATGCAAAAGTCTATGTGTCCACCACTGCGTGAAGTCCACTACAATAAAAAAGATAAAAATACGCAATGCAAAAGGCAAGCTATTTAAATCGATCACCTGAAAATTACGAAGCGCTAAACCTACAACACCTAGCAGATCGTTAAAAAGTTTAGCAGCAGTATTAGAAAGGGCAATAAGAACAATTAAGTTCAATAGAAAAAAATTAAAAAACATGTAAAAAGTATCTAACCAAAAATCTTTACGGAATAAAGGTTGGTTTTTTCGCCAAGGGAATACTCTTTCTAACCCCCAAACTACTAAAGAGATTAAAATAAGGCCATAAAAGTAATTTTCCCAATTCAACTCAAGTAAAACTGAGTTTTTAAGGTAATTCCAGTACCCTGAATATGAGTTTTTTATGATTTCTAAATACGTTTCCATTTCTTATACAAAGATACAAAAATGAATTAGTGTTTTTAATAAAAGTAAACTTAGGTGCTAAAATATATCCCCTCTGTATTCATAAAGCTTGTTTCTTTTGGATTTAAATTTAATTCAGATCCATTAAAGGTACTTGCCCTTAAGCCTAATTCATTAAAAATACAACTGGTAGCAGCAAAATCCCATAGGGAACCACCCCCTTTTTCTTTTTTGGGAAGTTTTAAAAAGAGGGCTGGTGCGTTTTCCACAACCAAAATGGCATTTAAAACAGCACCTGCTCCAGCAATTTCTTTAAAATTCGACAGTTTTAAAGAAGAAATTTTATCACCTAAAAGAGCTAGAATTTTAGTTTTGTTGGGTGTTTCTGATAATTGTTTGTCAGTAACATAGGTCAAGTATTGATTGTTAGAAGTAACTTTCCAAGGCTGTCCATTTTTAAAAGCACCTTTATTTTTTATGGCAGTATATAAATTTTTGGTGCTTAGATCATAAACTACACCTATTTGTACAATTCCATTTTTATCAACCAAAGCAATAGCTACCGAAAATCCTGGGTATTTATTTACAAAAGCCAAAGTGCCATCTAAAGGATCAATACACCAAAAAAAATCTTTTTCAAACCGACTTCCATCATCTTTAGATTCTTCAGAAAGAAGCCCAATATCAAAACTTTTACAAGTAGGCTTTAGGTGTTTAAGAATAGTTTGCTCGCATGCTAAATCTACTTTAGTAACCACTTGAGATGCAATGGTGTTTCCACCTTCTTTGTGCACTACAATTACATCTTCATGTATCGCTTTCTGAATGATTTCACCAGCAGCTAAGGCTGCTTTTATGGCAATTTTTGTAAGGTGTTGTAAATCCATATTATAAACTTTCAATCACTTTTTTAGTCATGCGTTCGCTGTAAGAATTTAGTTTCCAATGGTCAGGACTCCACCCTTTTAAAAAACGATGAAAGTCTGCCCAAGCAACAGCATATAATTCTCGCCATTCTATTTCTAACGCTTTGTGTTCTTTGCCAAGTGCTTTGTGAAGATGAAAAAAATACGTAGATAAAATTTTTTCTTCTAACCGTTCGCAATCTTTTTCAAGCAAACAGCTTCCTATAAAATAGGCTACGTCTTTCATGCCACAACCACCGCCAACATATTGAAAGTCAACGCCAGCAACTTCATCATTACTAGAAAAACAAAAGTTGGCCAATTTAGCATCACCATGGACCAAAGTTTTATAGGTACAATTATTTAGTTTTTCATCAATTTTGGGTGCTGTATCTTTCAGCACTGAATCTTTTAGTATTTCTAATTCTTTTGGTCTTGTGGCCAAATGCCAATAGGTACCTATTGGCCACAATCCTTTTGGATTTTTATCTAAATAGGTTGCATGAAAGTTGGCCAGCCAAGCCAGGCAATTTTCTATGCCTTGCCAAGAAAGGCTTTGTTTTCTGTAGGTGAATCCTGCAGCATCTAAATCTTCTAAAATTAAACAGAATTCCTCTTCTTGTCTTGCTATACCATAATATTTAGGCAATCTTGCCTTACTTTCTTGTGCATACTGTTGGTACCAATTTGCTTCTACTTGATATGATTTTACCTTTCGTTGATGTCCAGATACTGAATTCCAACCCCTTGGGTGTTTTTGCACTTTTGGGAATTGTATATTTTTTACAATTACACTATTTAAACGACTGCCTTTAAGTGCAACTCTAATGATTGCTCCATACCCACTCCAAAGCGATTGAATAACTTCTTTTTCTTCTAATGAAGATGCCCCCGTTTTTTGTAATATGATGTCTCTAAAATACGTATTCATTACAAGGTTAATTTATCACAAAACGGCTATAACTTCCTTAAACAGGGTAATCATTTTTGGTTCTGCTTCACCTGCTATGGCTATAATTTCAGCAATATTTACGGGTTGTAAATTTTTAGGATCACACTCATCAGTTAGTACAGAAATTGCTGCACACGGAAGATTTAATTGTTTTGATACAATTACTTCGGGTACTGTACTCATACCCACAGCATCTACTTCTAAAATCTGTAACATTCTATATTCTGCTCTTGTTTCTAGCTGAGGCCCTAAAACACTAGCATAGGTTCCATTGTGCAACTGAATATTAAGTTTTGTGGCTATTGAATTTATTTGGGTGTTAATGGCCTTTGAATAAGGTGCTAACATATCAGCAAAAATATTACCAAACTCATTGGCACCTTTAAAGGCAAGAGGAGAACTACCTTGTAAGTTTATATGGTCTTCAATTAACATTAAATCGCCTTTGTTATAGTCTAGATTTATAGCACCTGCTGCATTAGAAATTAATAAATTTTGAATACCAAGACCATGTAATGTTCGTATGCCATAAGTAACTTCCCAAGGAGTATAGCCCTCATACAAATGAAAACGTCCGGACATAACTACTACTTTCTTATTGGATAATTCTCCATAAATTATTTTACCTGAATGAAACTCTACTGTTGCTATAGGAAAATTCGGAATGTCTGAATAGGCTATTTCTACAATAGTTTTTATTTCATTCACCAATTTTCCGAGACCTGTACCTAAAACAATTCCTACTTCTGGGTTGTTGATGCCTTTTTCTTTCAAAAAATGAAGGGTTTCTTGTAATTGTGCTGCTTTCGTCATAATTATACGATTGGGTGTATTTTAATTTTTATCTAGAATAAAACGATTCATAATTTCTGGTATGGAGGTAATATCTTCATATACATCTATATCGTTTTTTATTTCTAATCGCTTTACATGGTATGCTTTTAAATTATTTAGCGTTTCTTTTTCTACAGAAGAGGTTCCCCATTCTTTATCACGAAATACTGAAGTATGAAGTTTTTTCAATCCCAACAAATAGTAACCTCCGTCTTCTGCAGGTCCTATTACTGCATCATGGGTGTCCAGATCAGAAAATGCAGTATCAATAGCTTTAGAAGACAAATCGTATAAATCGCTTCCAATGATAATAATGTTTTTATACCCGTCTTTAAAACCTTTTTCAAACGCATTTTGCATTCTTTCTCCTAAATCATTTCCTTTTTGTTGGTGTTTCTCAAAAATTGTAGCATCCCAACAATCATTTTCTCTAATTTTTACAGAGTAGTATACTGCTTTATCTGCATTTACTGTAGAGGCCTCCAATCTAGTTTTTTCTAAAAGAAAGGTATAGATTTCTAATGCAGTTTTAGGGCCTACTGTTTTTGCTAATCGTGTTTTTACCTTCCCTAATTCTGGATTTCTAGTAAAAATGAGTAATAGGTTTTTATGCATGAATATGTTATTCTAATGGGAGTTTAGTGATTAATACACCTTTTTCCCTTTTTTTAACCACTTGCTCCAATGCTTCGAATATGTATGTACTTTTTCTGTTTGCCTCCCTACAGAATCAACCACATTAAAATTGGCGTTTTTCCATTCAAAAATTCCCCCGTACAAATTATACACATTGGTATACCCTTCTTTTACAAGTTTATGGGCAATTGTTTCAGAACGAATGCCTAAAGAACAGTAAACAACTATTTTTTTAGTTTTATCTTTTGGTAGTTTAGCTATAGTTTCTTTTAACAAAAAATCTTTATAACCAACACGAATTGCAGTTTCTAGGTGACTAATTTTATATTCTTCTTTATCTCTGGCGTCTAAAAGAATTGCTTTCGTTTTAGGCAAGGCTAAAGTTTCTACAGACATATAAGGAATATTTTTTTTATTCCATTTATGTAGTAGTTGATCCAGTTCTTTTTGCCCAAACAGATTGACGCTGATTACTAGAAAGAGGTACCAAATATTTTTCATTTATTTTAAAAATTAGCAGCATCCACCACCATCATAATGGAAGGTGCTTTCTGAAATAAAAAGATCGTCTCTTTGCAAACTTGCAAGAGCACCTGCAGTTTTATCACAAATTGCTAAAGGTTGATTTTTTAATAAAACATGTCCTGCATTGTCATCAAAGTAATCTTCATCTCCAAAATAAATAGCAGCTTTTCCTGTAAAAATACAAGGACCATCTTTTGGCATTGGATCTTTAATTGCAGCAACTTCAATAGATTCAATATAAATCAGTTCGTCTGTAGGATAGTTTTTTGGATCTAAAATTCGGTACGGTTTTCTTGCCCTTATTTCTATAGTTCCAAAACCAGCATCTGTCAATGCTTTTACGTATTCTGCAATAGGCAAACTACCGCTTAAACATAAAGCACGTAAACGTTCATCATTACGCAATTGTTCGTTCATAGGTTGTTCGCAAGTAGGATCGCTCATTACCAAACGCCCATGGGGTTTTAAAACCCTGTACATTTCTGCGATGGCTTTTTTTAGATCGTCCGATTTAAAAATATTGAACAAACAGTTTTGAGCAGCAACATCTATTGTATTATCTTCTACAGGTAAATCCATGGCATCTCCTTTACGCAGATCCACAAAATTACTTTGAAACCAATCATTTTGTTCCTCTGCAATTTTAAAATTTTTACGTGAAGCTTCTAACATTTCATCTACTACATCCAATCCGATAACGCCTCCTTTAGTTCTATTGAAATAGGCAAATTGCAACAACTCCATACCACCACCAACACCAACATATAGCATTTTTGGGTTGTTGGTTAAGTCTCTTGCATGTACAGTAGAGCCACACCCATAATTCATTTCTTGCATAATCCTAGGGATTTTTAACCCTGGCAATTCCCAAATTGGGTTGGTGGTGCAGCATAATCCAACGTCTGGAGTTAAAGCGGCTTCTTTATAAACGTTGTGTGTTGTTTCTAAATAACTCATTTTTATTTTTTTAATTAGGCGACAGTTCCTTGGCAACTACTTCCTGCACCTGCTGTACACCCATAACAATGTTGATTAATAATTATAGTTCTATCTTCTAGTATAGCTTCATTGTAATCTGCAATATGTTTTACGTTACTGGCTACTTTTAAATTTAGCATTTGATTAAAATCGCAGTCATACAAATACCCATCCCAACTCACAGAAATGGTATTGGTACACATTACATTTTCTACTGCAGAAGGATTGTAAGCATCTACCAAAGCCACCATATAGTCTTCATAATTTTCTGAGGCTATTAAATACTCTAAAAAACGACTAATTGGTAGATTGGTTATTGCAAATAAATGATGAAAATCGATATTGAAGTCTTCTTTTAAGGCCTTTTTAAAATCGTTTTCTAAGCCTTTTTGATCACCAGGTAAAAAAGCCCCTGATGGGTTGTACACTAAATCTAACTGCAACGAAGATCCAGGTACTCCATAACCTACGTTGTTTAATTCTTGTAAGGCTTTTATAGAGGTGTCAAAAACTCCATTACCCCTTTGTTTGTCTGTTTTTCCACGTGTCCAATGAGGCATAGACGAAACCACATGAATATTGTATTTTTTAAAGAATTTAGGTAAATCATAATATTTTTTATTGGCCCTTATGATGGTTAAATTAGAGCGAACAATAAAGTCTTTGATTCCGGCTTTAGAGGCTTCTTCTACAAACCATCTAAAGTTTGGATTCATTTCAGGAGCACCACCAGTTAAGTCTAAGGTATGTGCCTCTGTTTTTTTTATTACCTCAAGACATTGCTTCATTGTCTTTACCGACATAATTTCCTTTCTGTCTGGACCCGCGTCTACATGACAATGTTCACATACTTGATTGCATATGTATCCTAGGTTAATTTGAAGAATCTCTAATTTTTTTGGGCGTAAAGGAAACTGATTGGTTTCTTTAATTTTATTTGCAAATGTGGGGAGTTCTCCATCGCTGAAAATTCCGTTAGACAAAATTTCTAACTGTTTGCTAGTTTTGGCAATATCGTTATTTCTTGCTTTTAAGGATTTTGTAGCCATAGTAATGCTGTAGTTGTCTCAGAATCTTTTTAGGTGCTATGCTTGATGCACGTAGCAGATTATTTTATGGTTTTTATTTTGAATACTTTTGGGTAGATCTCTTAGTTCACTGGGGTAAGTGTTTTCCAAAAATACTCTTGGTGTTTTTTTGGTTGCTATTTACATTTCTAATTTATTCACCTTATTCATCATTTGAACACCATGCACTAATGTTGCGCCACTTTTTATTGCAGCACCTACATGAATGGCTTCCATCATTTCTGGCTTTGTAATTCCTCTTTGTAAGCTATCTTTTGTATAGGCATCTATACAATATGGGCATTGTTCTGTATGCGCAACAGCTAACGCAATTAAAGATTTTTCACGAGCAGTTAAAGCACCCTCTTCAAAAACTTTACCATAATAATCAAAGAATTTAGCACCTAATTCTTCACTCCATTCGGTTATTTTTCCAAACTTTCTTAAATCAGCGGCATCATAGTATGTTTTAGACATAAATTTATTTTTTTTAAAACTTAAAGATAATAATTATTTACTGTTTAAACCCCAATCATAAGGCAAATAAGCTATTTTTGTTTTGGCACTTATTTTGGTTTTCGAAAACGTATTTAAGTACGATTTTAGAGGTTTAGTTTTCGTAAAATCTTCTAAAAACCATTTAAAAATACTCGACACCACAACCGTATCTTTCGTTATTTTATTTTTTGAAGCATCATTGATAAATTCTGTCATCAACTGCTCTAATCTATCCTCAATATTTTGTTCTGTAAACGCTTTGTTAAATAATTTAGGACAAGATATTGAAGCACAATTTATGCCAACATGAATTCTTGGATCTGTATAATTTTTCCTTAAAATAGAATGCTCAATTTCATCTAAAGTATAGGCTTTTTGATTAATAAAAGCAAAAGGAATTGTCCATGCTGTTTTTTCTTTCTTTTTAACGTCTAAGATAGATGTAATAGGGTAGTTTTTTAAAATTAATTTTAATGTATATGCATTATAAGCATTTATCCAAAACGCTTTACTTTTATTTTCACTCCAAAACGCTTTGGGTGCTGTTGTATTTAAATAGCGTAAATAACGATCTAATTTGTGTTCTTTTTTTTTTAACAATGCGTAGTCTACAAGCCCAGAGTTGGTTACATGTTTTTCTAATAATTCGTTATAAATACTTTCCTGACCTGTTGTAGAAAAAGTCAGTGCCATACTAAAAAAAAGGAAAACATATTTGTTCATAAATTATCATTTTATACCTTAGACGAGATTGCGCTAACATATTTACAAAAAACTAGTCCAATAGTTCTTCATTAATGTTTAAATTGAATTTTTTTCGGAATGCATACACCGCTAAATAAAGTAAAGGAGTATCTAATGCAGCAATAAGGATTTTAAACAAAACCCCACTTAATAAAAGACCCCAAAATTTATCCCATTCAATAATGTTAAAAGAACATAAAAGTACTAAAACCGTTAACGTATCTATAAATTGCGAAGTAAAAGTAGAGAAGTTATTTCGCAACCAAAGGTGTTTTCCCTGGGTTAAATTTTTCCAAAAATGGTATACTTTTATATCAATAAACTGAGCAAATAAATAAGCAAGCATTGATGCTAAAACAGCAAGTGGAGCAGCACCAAATACGGTTACAAAAGTGGAATCGTCTACAACAGACCAAGAAGTAGCAGGGGCTTCTTTAGATATGTAAATAATCAGTAAAGAAAAGAAAGACGCAAAAATTCCCGCAATTACAACTTCATTTGCTTTTCGCTTTCCATAAATTTCAGATAAAATATCGGTAATTAAAAAAGTAATCGGGTAAGGTAATAATCCAACAGAGACTTCAAAAAGCTTCACATTAAAAAGCTTTATAGCTAAAGGATACCAATAAAAAAATTTTTGAAAGATTAAATTAGAGGTTACTAAAGAGGCAATAAAAAGGGCTGCAAGAATTAAATAAATTCTATTGGCTAGTCTTCTGTTCTTCTGATTCATTAAAACGAAGTTACAAAAATTTGAGAAAGCATTTTATAAAAACGAATTCTTTAAGGTGTATAAATTTAAAATTTCGTTATTTTGTTTTTTATAATTTTAATGCAAATCAACAGATAAATTATTTACAATGAAAGCATATATTTTTCCAGGACAAGGTGCACAATTTACAGGAATGGGTTTAGATTTATACGAAAATTCAGACTTGGCAAAAGATTTGTTTGAAAAAGCAAATCAAATTTTAGGGTTTTCTATAACCGATGTTATGTTTAAGGGAACTTCAGATGATCTAAAAGAAACAAAAGTAACACAGCCTGCTATTTTTTTACATTCTGTAATTCTTGCAAAAGTTTTAGGAGCTAACTTTAAGCCGCAAATGGTTGCTGGTCATTCTTTAGGTGAATTTTCTGCTTTGGTAGCAAATGGGGTGTTGTCTTTTGAAGACGGTTTACTACTTGTTTCAAAAAGAGCTTTGGCAATGCAAAAAGCTTGCGATAAAACACCGTCTACAATGGCAGCAGTTTTAGGGCTAGAAGATAAGGTTGTAGAAGATACTTGTGCCTCTATCGATGGTGTAGTTGTAGCTGCAAATTACAATTGCCCTGGGCAACTGGTAATCTCAGGTGCTATTGAAGCGGTTAAAAAAGCTTGTGAGGTGTTAACAGAAAAAGGTGCAAGAAGAGCATTATTGCTTCCTGTTGGTGGTGCATTTCATTCCCCGTTAATGGAACCAGCAAGAGAAGAGTTAGCAGCGGCTATTGAAGCTACTTCTTTTAATGAGCCTAAGTGCCCTGTTTATCAAAATGTTGCTGCAAAGGCTATTACAGATGCAGCTACAATTAAAAAGAATTTAATTGCACAATTAACAGGCCCAGTAAAATGGACGCAATGCATACAAGCGATGGTGGCAGATGGGGGAACAGAATTTATAGAGGTAGGTCCTGGAAAAGTGTTACAAGGATTAATGCGTAAAATTGATAGAAGTGTTGCTGCAAGTGGTGCCGAAATTTAAAAAACGTATATTTTTTCTTATTGAGTCATTGTAAAGTTGTATATTCTAAGATTATTAACCTCAAATGAAAAATAAAATGAAAAAATGTAAAGCAATACTCGTTTTTTTTCTAGTGATGACTGTATTCGTTAGTTGTGAAAGTGAAAAAGAACAACCGTTAACAATTCAAGATAAAGTTGAGTTATTAGAAGAGAACCAGTGGTTACTAAAAGGTTTTGAAGATGCAGTGATGTATACATTTTCTAATGGTGAACGGTTTACTCATTATGCTGTAGACGGTGCGTTTACAGAAGATGCTATTCCAGGTACAGTAGAGTATACAATTACAGGTGATCTATTAACGATGGATTTCCATTTTGGAAATGTAAATACTTATGAGGTAGTTTTTTCTTGTAATAATAGTATTGTAGATTTTTATACTGATGGAGTTTTACAACATACATTATATGAAAGAGGTTCAGACTATCTTAGTTGTATCTAAACTACTTTTCAATAAAAAAAAGGCTTTCAATTCATTTTGAAAGCCTTTTTTTATAGGAATGATTAAGATTTTTATTTTTTAATTTTTTCTTGACGTTTGTTTAAAAGAACAGGCGCTCCATATCCTAGTTCTTTCATTCTGTCTAACTGTGTTTCTGCATCTCCAACAATGAACCAAATCATTTTATTTGGATTTACATATTTATTAGCCAATGTTTTAATTTGCGCTTTAGTCATTTTGTTTACGATGGCTTCTCTATCTTTCACATAGTCCGATTCCCAACCATATTCACTCATGTTTGATAACATATTTAATTTGGCTCTAGAAGTCTCAAAAGCTCGAGCATTGCTTTTTATTAAAAAGCTTTTGGTAGTTGCTAAATCTTTATCAGAAAATGTTTTTGGATACTCTTCTAATATCTGTTTTATAGCTTGTGCAGATTCTAAGGTTACATTGCTTCTAACTCCACTAGAAATAGTAAAAGCACCTTTTGCAGTAGAACCTGAAAAGCCAGATCTAATGCCATAAGTATACCCTTTACTTTCTCTTAATTCTTGAGTTAATCTAGAAGCAAAACCACCACCACCTAAAATGTAATTCATCACAGTTGCAGGATAAAAATCCTCATCTGTGGCTGCTAAAGCAGGTGCTCCAAATTGTAAAACCGATTGTTTTGCGTTGGGGATATCATAAAAATAAACAATAGGTTCAGTAGGTGCATCTGGGGTCTTGTATTCAGGAATTGTAATCTCTTTTGCAACCCAATTGTTATTTAAATCTTGTAAAGATGCAATTACTTGAGCTTCTGAAATATCACCAACAACTAATAGTTTAGCTACAGAGGGTGAAATATTTGTATTGTAAAAGTTCTTAACATCCTCTAAGGTAATATTGCTTACAGAACCAGTATTTCCTAGATTATTTTTACCACGCATGTTGTCTTTACCATAGATCAACTCATTATACGTGTTTCTAGCTACAGCATTCGGGCTAGCTTCTTGCTGACGTAAACGAGCTATGGTGGCTTTCTTTACTAAATCGAACTCATTCGAATCAAACCTTGGTTCTAAGAGCATTTCTTTTACTAGAGCCAATGTTTTATCGTAGTTTTTTGCTAGAGTAGTTGCACTTATGGTTGTATTTTCTGTGCCTGAATATACATTGATAGATGCACCCAACTCTTGGATAGCCTCTTCCAGTTCGGTAACAGTTTTATTGGCAGTACCTTTTTCTAACAAGCTTGCAGTTAAATTGGCCAAGCCTAGTTTGTCCATAGATTCTAATAACTGGCCACCCTTAATAGATAAGTTAAAACGCACTAAAGGCACTTCATCATTTTCTATTCCGTATATTTTTAAGCCATTTTCTAAGCTGGCTTTGTATACATCAGGTACAGCTAAAGAAGCCGTTTCTCCATAATCTGGTTCTATACTTCTGTCAAAAGAAGAAGGCGTTTTCTTATAAGATGCTGCAATTTTAGGATCGAATTTTTCTTCTGCACCAATTACAATTTTCTCTTCAACTACATCTGCTAAATCTGAACCTGTTAGAGCTAAATTTGCTTGATTTCTTGGCACAAAGCTAGTTGCGATAAAATTCTGTCCTTTAATATATTTTTTATATACCTTCATAACATCTTTTGCAGTAACTGCCAAAGTACTATTGATGTCTTCGGTTACAAAACCAGGATTACCTGTATAGGTGTTGTAAGAAGCTAAGCCAGTACCTTTACCCAATACACTAGATAAACTACCGTAAAAACGAGTTTCTTGTCCTGCTTTAATTCTATTTAAATCTTTTTCAGAAATACCTTCTTCTTCAAATTTTGCAAAAGCTTTTTCAATACCTTCTTTCACTTCATCTAACTTTATTCCGTTAAAAGCCCTCACAATTAGTTGTGTTTGCCCAGCCAATTCAGAGGTATAATTGTACATAGTTGTGTTTGATGTTAATTTTAAATCATCAATTAAAACCTTGTTAAATGGTGCGTTTTTACCATTGGTTAAATATTGCGTTAACACTTCCAATGCATAAGAATCTTTATGGTATTGCGCAACACTTGGCCATGCCATGGTAAGCTGAGGTACTCTAGCAAAGTTATCTTCATAATACAGCAATTTAGTTTCGGCTACTTTACCTGGTCTTTTAGCTATTGGTTCAATTTCTTCACCTCTAGGGATTTCATTAAAATATTTCTTTACCCATTTTGTAGCTTGCGCAACATCAATATCACCAGATAAAACTAAGGTAGAATTGTTGGGCACGTACCACTTTCTAAAAAATGTTTTCACATCTTCTAAAGTTGCATTCTGTAAATCTTCTAAAGAACCAATGACTTGCCAGTTATATGGGTGGTCTTTTGGATATAGGTTTTTATCAATCACATATTGATTATGGCCATAAGGCCTGTTGTCTATACTCTGTCTTTTTTCATTTTTTACCACTTGCTTTTCTTTGGCTAAAACAGGATCTGTAACCGTATTGATAAAGTACCCCAATTTATCAGCCTCTGCCCAAATCATTTTTTCTAGAGCGTCTTTTGGTACAGTTTGTAGGTAATTTGTTCTATCTCTAGAGGTAGAACCGTTAGCACCTGAACCACCTATTCGAGCACTCATTTTATCTAAACCACCTTTTCCTAAATTTTCTGATTCTAAGAAAAGTAAATGTTCAAATAGATGTGCAAAACCTGTTCTGCCTTCAATTTCTCTTGCAGAGCCAACATGCACCATCAATTCTACTGCCACTACTGGGTCTGATTTATCTACATGAAAAACAACGTCTAAGCCATTGGCTAGTTCAATTTTTTGGTAATTTACACGTAACTCTTTTTTTTGTTGCTTAGAAGATGTACAGCCAACTAAACCAACAATTACTACGAATGCTAATAAAATATTTTTCATTTGGAATTTGATTTATCTTGCTAATTTACAAAATGATTGTAAGAGTAGAATTGTTAAAATTCGAATTTATTCTTTCATAGAATAAACGTAAATTTGCAGCCTTAAATAGAGAATAGATGCAATACAATCATCAAGAAATAGAGAAGAATTGGCAAAAATATTGGGCAGAAAACCAAACATTTAAAGCATCGAATACTTCAGATTTACCGAAGTATTATGTGTTAGATATGTTTCCTTATCCTTCAGGAGCAGGTTTGCATGTTGGGCATCCTTTAGGGTATATTGCTAGTGATATTTATGCTCGATACAAACGTCATAAAGGGTTTAATGTATTGCACCCACAAGGTTATGATTCTTTTGGTTTGCCTGCAGAACAGTATGCCATTCAAACTGGGCAACACCCTGCAAAAACTACAGAAGATAATATTAAAACATATAGAAGACAATTAGATCAAATTGGTTTTTCTTTTGATTGGAGTAGAGAAGTACGCACTTCAAATCCTGAATATTACAAATGGACACAGTGGATTTTTATTCAACTATTTAATTCTTGGTACAACAAAGAATCAGATAAGGCAGAAGATATTTCTACCTTGATTTCAATTTTTGAAAAAGAAGGTAATGCAACCGTAAATGCAGTTTGTGATGAAGATATTATTTCTTTTTCAGCAGAAGAATGGAGTGCTTTTTCAGCTGCCAAAAAAGAAGAAATATTATTGCAATATCGTTTAACTTTTTTGTCGGATACAGAAGTAAACTGGTGCCCTGCTTTAGGAACTGTTTTAGCCAATGACGAAATTGTAAACGGAGTTTCAGAAAGAGGAGGTCATGCTGTTGTTCGTAAAAAAATGACACAATGGTCTATGCGAATATCTGCATATGCACAACGTTTGTTGGATGGTTTAAACACTATTGATTGGCCACAACCTTTAAAAGATTCACAAACCAATTGGATTGGACGTTCTCAAGGAGCAATGGTTTCTTTCAAAATTGATGGTTTTGAAGATAGTATTTCTGTTTTTACCACACGTCCTGACACTATTTTTGGGGTTAGTTTTATGACTTTAGCTCCAGAACATGAGTTGGTATCTAAAATTACAACTGATGCTCAAAAAGAAGCAGTTGCATCTTATGTAGAAGCAACAGCCAAACGATCTGAACGTGATAGAATGGCTGATGTAAAAACCATTTCAGGTGCGTTTACAGGTGCTTATGCAATTCATCCTTTTTCTGGTGAAAAGGTTCAAATTTGGATTGGTGATTACGTGTTGGCTTCTTATGGTACAGGAGCTGTAATGGCTGTTCCTTGTGGAGACCAACGTGATTATGATTTTGCCAAACATTTTAATATTCCTATTCCTAATATTTTTGAAAATGTAGATAT
Source organism: uncultured Polaribacter sp. (assembly GCA_938084845.1). Lineage (GTDB taxonomy): Bacteria > Bacteroidota > Bacteroidia > Flavobacteriales > Flavobacteriaceae > Polaribacter. Next base: position 15,662 of record CALKEB010000016.1, read on the forward strand.
TTCTGAGGCTGCACATGCAGATAAAGAAGGCATTATAATTGCAAATTCAGACTTTTTATCAGGCTTAAAATATAAGAAAGCACTAAAACTTGCCATTTACGAAATGGAAAAAAGAGGCTTTGGTTATGGTAAAGTAAATTACAGATTACGTGATGCTGTGTTTAGCAGACAACGTTATTGGGGTGAGCCATTTCCTGTATATTACAGAGACGGAATGCCGCAAATGATTGATGCAAAGTACTTGCCAATTGTGTTACCAGATGTGGAAAAATATTTACCTACCGAAGATGGAAAACCACCTTTAGGAAATGCAGAAGTTTGGGCTTGGAATACAAAAACGAATGAAGTTGTTGCTAACGAGTTGATTGATTATGAAACAGTTTTTCCATTAGAGTTGAATACAATGCCTGGTTGGGCTGGTAGTTCGTATTACTTTAATAGATATATGGATCCTAATAATGACAACGAAATCGCATCTAAAGCAAATTTAGGCTATTGGCAGAATATCGATTTATATATAGGAGGATCAGAACATGCAACAGGTCATTTATTATATGCGCGCTTTTGGCAAAAATTTTTATTTGATAAAGGAGTAGTTCCTGTAGATGAATTTGCAAAAAAACTTATAAATCAGGGAATGATTTTAGGAACAAGTGCTTTTGTATTTAGAGTAGAAAACGAAAATAAGTTTGTTTCACAATCCAAAATAGCAAACTATAAAGTACAGGCTATTCACACAGATGTTTCGTTTGTAAATGCTTCTGATGAATTAGACATTGAAGCGTTTAAAAATTGGAGAGTAGAATTTAAAGACGCAGCATTTATAACAGAAGAAGACGGATCCTTTAAAGTGTCTAGAGAGGTAGAAAAAATGTCTAAATCGAAATACAATGTTGTAAATCCTGATGATATTGTTGCAGAATATGGGGCAGATGCCTTACGTTTGTTCGAGATGTTTTTAGGGCCTTTAGAACAAACCAAACCTTGGAAAACTTCTGGTATTTCTGGGGTGTATTCTTTCTTAAAGAAACTTTGGAAACTGTTTTTTAATGGAGAACAACTTGAAATTTCTGACGAAGCTGCTACTAAAGACGAGTTAAAAATAGTACACAAAACCATTAAAAAGGTAGAAGAGGATATAGAGAATTTTTCTTTCAATACCTCGGTATCTACTTTTATGATTGCAGTAAACGAATTGACAGCTTTAATATGCAACAAAAGAGAAGCTCTAGAGCCTCTATTAATTTTACTATCTCCTTATGCACCCCATATTACAGAAGAGTTATGGCATAAATTAGGGCATACAACCTCAATTTCAACTGCTCCTTTTCCTGTTTTTGATCCAAAACATTTAATAGAAAGTGCAAAGAACTATCCGATTTCATTTAATGGTAAAATGCGTTTTACTTTAGAACTTCCATTAGATTTATCTAAAGAAGAAATAGAAAAAATAGTATTGGATCATCCAAAAACACAGGCGCAATTGCAAGGTAGAACTCCTAAAAAAGTGATTGTAGTGCCAGGCAAAATTGTAAATATTGTAGGGTAGTCTTTATCCCCTTTTTTACCAATATTTTTAAAAGTTAAGGTCATTATGCGTTCATAATGACTTTCTTTTTACTTTGATTTTTCATTTTTAATAGCATACTTTTGATAAAACTTTAGATATGACTACTACAAGACAAAATGGAAGTTTATATACCAGTATTCAGGATAATATTGCTACAATAGAATTTGGACATCCTGCGAGTAACTCATTTCCTAGTGAATTATTAGATCGATTAGCAAAGGAGTTTAAAATCCTTTCGGATAACAATTCAGTTGCTATAATTGTTTTAAAATCTGAAGGAGAAAAAGCGTTTTGTGCAGGGGCCTCTTTTGATGAGTTGATTGCTATCGAAAATTTAGAACAAGGAAAACAATTCTTTGCGGGTTTTGCAAATGCCATAAATGCAATGAGAGTCTGTACTAAATTAATAGTAGGTAGAGTACAAGGTAAAACTGTTGGTGGAGGGGTAGGTTTAGCTGCAGCATGTGATTATGTTTTAGCAACAGAGGCAGCAGCAATAAAATTATCTGAATTAACCATTGGTATTGGTCCTTTTGTCATAGCACCCGCTGTTCAACGTAAAATAGGTTTGGCTGCTTTTAGCGAATTAACTTTAGAAGCAACCCATTGGAAAAACGCATATTGGGCTAAAGAAAAAGGATTGTATGCTAAAGTTTTAGAAAATACAAAAGAATTAGATATAGCGCTTGAGCACTTTACCAAGAAATTAGCATCCTACAATACACAAGCGCTTTTAGCAATGAAAAAAGTGCTTTGGGAACAGACAGAACACTGGGGAGACTTACTTTTAGAAAGAGCTAAAACTTCTGGAGCGCTTGTTCTTTCTGAAGCAACAAAAAAGGCCTTAGCTAAATTTTCTAACTAAAACTATGAAAATTGTATCGACCAATATTGGTGAAAAAAAAGAGCTTGTTTACAAAAACAAAACCATTTACTCAGGTATTTTTAAATATCCTGTAGCTACACCCATATTTTTAGATAACGAGCATGTGCAAGGAGATGCAATTTTAGACAAAAAACATCATGGAGGAATCCATCAAGCCGTATACGCGTATTCTTTAGATCATTATAGTTTTTGGAAGAAAAAGTACCTTTCTTTAGATTGGCAATTCGGTATGTTTGGAGAGAATTTAACCATTGCTGATTTAGATGAAAATAAAATTCATGTTGGAGATACGTTTAAAGTAGGAGCGGCTATTTTAGAAGCAACTTTACAAAGAAATCCATGCTATAAGTTAGGTCTGAGGTTTAGGGACATGCGTATTGTAAAGCAATTTTGGAATACAACCATGTGTGGTGTTTACTTTAAGGTTGTTCAGAAGGGTCGTGTAAAAGTGGGAGATCGTTTTCTGCAACTAAAAAGTTATCCAAAAAATAAAACCATTGCAGAATTGTATCGATTAGAACGTTTAGAAAAAGGGATTAAATGAAAATTAGAAAGAGATATTTAGGACTTATTTTAATTGCGTTACTTCCTTTAACGTTTTTAATCCATTTTGGAGACTATTGTTTTGGAGTAAAAGAGCTTTTAATTATTACAGGCTTAGCTATTTTTTTTGTAATTACTTTCTTAGCCATATTATTTCATAACCTTTACAGTATTGTTTTAAAAAAAGAGCTATTTAATTATAGGCCTATTTTTAATAGGTGTGGTTTATCTTGTTGTTTTGTCTTTACTGCTAAACTATCATGATGCGTATCTATTTAAAACAAAAAAATCTGTTTTTGAAACAAACAATTCTTTAGAAGAAGTAAAAAAAATAACATTTTTTACAGACAAGCAATTCGAACTAAAAATGAAACAGAAGCATTATAGGTGTGTCTATAAAGGTTTTTTTAATGTGAGTGATGAAATCGTATATTTAAATTTTAATCAGAAAAATCATCCATTAATAGACACCGTTTTTTATTACTCAAAAAACAGAAAACAACTTTTTTCTAAAAACAGGTCAGTTTTGTTTATAAAAACAAATAATCCATCAAAAAAAGAAAATTATAAATATTTTTCCGAATAATTATTTTTATATTTACAATGTGGTTGTTAAAACCACATTTTTCTTTTTCATAGCAATTTTCCCACTCACCTTTGAGTGGGTTTTTTTATGATAGATTAGAGCACAAAACCACCAATTTGTATGGTAAATTCATAATTATCAAATATCTTTGTGAAATATTCGTGGTAATATGAATTCATCGGTAATTTCAGACAAAAAAATAGCAACAAACACGCTAGTATCAGATTTAAGGCAGCTTACTAAAGTTGGCCTGTCTTTAAGTGTTGTTTTTTCGTCTATAGCAGGGTATCTTTTAGCGGTAGAATCCATTCATATTCCAACTCTTTTTTTACTTGGTTTAGGTGGTTTTTTTATGGTAGGCGCATCAAATGCGTTCAATCAAGTAATTGAAAAAGATACTGATGCAATAATGATTAGAACAAAAAACAGACCTTTGCCTACAGGAAGAATGTCTGTGAATTTTGCCATGTCTATTGCAGTGTTATTCACCATTTTAGGATTGGCAATTTTATATAGTATTAACCCAAAAACGGCCTTATTTGGTGCCATCTCAATTTTTTTATACACGTCAGTATATACACCACTTAAGTCAGTTACTCCATTAACTGTTTTTGTAGGTGCTATTCCAGGAGCAATTCCTTTTATGCTAGGTTGGGTTGCTGCAACAAATCAATTTGGAATAGAAGCAGGAATGCTTTTTATGATACAGTTTTTTTGGCAATTTCCCCACTTTTGGGCTATTGGATGGTTGCAGTATGAAGAATACAAAAAAGTAGGATTTACAATGCTACCGATGAACGTAAAAGATAAAAATGCAGTAAAGCAAATTATCTTTTATACTATTATTATGATATTGGTTTCTATAGTTCCTGTTTTAAGAGTTTCTGGAGATTTTTATATTCATCCAATTTCAGCAATTATTGTCGGATTATTTGGGTTGGTTATGTTATATTATGGTGTTAAATTACACAAATCAGAACAAAACTCAGATGCAAGAAAACTAATGTTGGCTAGTGTAGTGTACATCACCATTGTACAAGTGATATATGTAATTGATAAATTTTTACAGTAGAGATGATAGAAGAAAAAGCGTTAGAAAAAGAGTATGAAGTAGCTCAAAAGAAATCAGCAAAACCCATGTTGTGGATCGCAATGATCAGCATGGTCATGTTTTTTGCAGGTTTAACAAGTGCCTATGTGATTAGTATGAAAAGAGATGATTGGGTAGATTTTGATTTGCCGCAAGCATTTTTTGTAAGTACTTTTTTAATTGTTTTAAGTAGTGGAACATTATTTCTTTCTCAATTTTTTTTAAAGAAAGATAAAAGACAATTGTCGTTATTTTTTGTAGTAGCAACTTTGGCATTAGGTTTAGGTTTTATTTGGCAGCAATACGTAGGTTTTAATCAGTTAAAAAGTATTGGATTATTTTTTACAGGACCAGAAAGTACAGTATCTACCTCATTCATTATTGGAATTACATTTATGCACATACTACACATTCTTGCAGGAGTTATTGTGTTGTTTGTTGTTATTTATAATCATTTTAAATACAAATACACACCAAAAGACTTGCTAGGCTTCGAATTAGGAGCTATCTTCTGGCATTTTGTAGATTTATTATGGATATATCTATTTTTCTTTTTCTATTTCATTAGGTGACGAAAATTGATTAATTTTGACAAAATTTTTAAGATTTAAATAAACTATTATTTATGGAAGCAAATATTGCTATACCTTCAGACGGAAAAAATACTTGGAGCGGTGGTGGAGTTAGACCTTTTAGCGCAAGTTATGGGAAAATGATGATGTGGTTCTTTATTTTATCTGATGCTTTAACTTTTTCAGGGTTTTTAGCAGCTTATGGTTTAACACGTTTTAAGTTTATCGATTCTTGGCCAATTGCAGATGAGGTATTTACGCACATTCCTTTTATACATGGAGAGTATCCAATGTATTATGTTGCTTTTATGACGTTTATTTTAATCTTTTCTTCGGTAACAATGGTGTTGGCAGTAGATGCTGGTCATCAAATGAAAAAAGCAAAGGTTACTTGGTACATGTTTGCAACAATCATAGGAGGTCTAATATTTGTTGGTTCTCAAGCTTGGGAATGGAATACCTTTATTAATGGCTCTTATGGTGCTGTTAAAACTACAGATGGTAAATTATTACAATTTGTAAAAGATGGGCATCAAATTGCTTTGTCTGATTTTGTTGTAGGAGATCGTGGTGATAACAGAGTAACACATACCAAGAAAAATGGTTTATGGTTTGAGAGTGGAGAAGAAGTTTCTAAATATTCCATAGCGCAAATAAAAGCTTCTTACGAGGCTAACCCTTCTATCTTAATGAGGAGCGAGCAAATAAATTTAAATGAAAAACAAAAAATTATTTTTTCTAGAGAAAAAGGATTGTCAGAGCTTGCAAAAGCAGAATTGGTTGTAGAAGGTGCAAACTTAGAAGTAAATGAATATGGGAACACAATCTTTGCAAATTTCTTTTTCTTCATCACAGGATTTCATGGTTTTCACGTATTTTCAGGTATTGTTTTAAATATCATCATCTTTTTTAATGTTATTTTAGGAACATACGAAAAAAGAGGTCACTACGAAATGGTAGAAAAAGTAGGGTTGTATTGGCACTTTGTAGATTTAGTTTGGGTATTTGTATTTACATTCTTCTACTTAGTATAATTAAAAAATTAAGAGTAACACATGGCACACGCACACGAATCTAACGTTAAAAAAATATGGATGGTATTTGGTTTACTATCTGTAGTTACTATTGTTGAAGTAGCATTGGGTATAATTAAACCAGATATCTTACACAAATCAAGTTTTTTAGGAACAAGTCCATTAAACTGGATATTTATCATCTTAACCTTATTTAAAGCATATTATATTGCTTGGTCTTTTATGCACTTAGAAGGAGAAAAAAAATGGTTCAGAAGATCAGTAGTTTGGACGGGAATATTTTTAATCTGTTATCTAGTAACACTACTTCTTGTAGAAGGGGGTTATCTGTTTGATACGCTTTCACCACTAGTACGTTGGTAAAAAAATAAAAGGTGGTTTTTAACCGCCTTTTTCTCTATTCTATAGCTACTATAGCCCACTTAAAACTGATTATAAATGAAGTTTTTTACAAAAAAAAGGATTGTTTTATTTTTACTATTTATCTTTCCTTTACTCTTATTTTTAATTCTATCAACTGGGACCAATAATTTTACGAAGTTACCTGTCTTAACGAAGAATATTGTAGATATTTCCGAAATAGACAGTACAAAGCAAACTACCTTTAAAAATCATATTTCTATAGTTAGTTTTTTAGGAGATAAAACAACTTCAATGCAACCAGGTATATTGGCTTTAAATGAAAAAATTTATAAAACATTTTTAGACTATAAGCAATTTCAGATTATTGCAATTTACCCTAAAGGAAATGAAAAAAATGTTGCACAATTAAAAGACAAGTTAGCCAGTTTTACTGATATGAAAAATTGGGTTTTTGTTGAAACTTCTGAGGCAGAAGTTGCTGGATTTTATGACGCTTTTGCTACCAATATACCTTTAAATGATTTGGCAACCGATCATGTCTTTTTAATAGATAGAGCAGGTAGTTTAAGAGGAAGAACTGCAGATGAAGATAATCCTGACGGAAAATTGTATGGATACTCTATGAATTCTGTTTCTGTTTTAAACAGTAAACTTAAAGATGATATAAAAGTATTGTATTACGAATATTATGCTGCATTTAAAGAAAAAAATAAAAATAAAGCCAATAGGAAAGAAGTAGGTTTATGAAAAAAAAGTATTCTTACGTAGGTATTGCTTTTGTAATTTTACTATTTGGTATTTATGCAGTGCCAAAAATTGTAAACAGATTTGAAGATTCTGGTTTAATGAAGTTTGGTAAAGTACCCGATTTTGAATTTATTAACCAAGAGGGCGAATTAGTTAACAATGCCACTTATGCAAATAAAGTATATGTAGTTGAATTTTTCTTTTCTACTTGTCCAAGTATCTGCCCAATAATGAATCAAAAAATGGTTACATTACAAAATTCATTTTTTGGAAACCCAGCATTCGGCATTGCATCTATTTCTATTACACCAGAGATAGATTCTCCAGAAGTACTAAAAGAATATGCTAAGAATAATGGAATTACCCATAAAAACTGGCACTTACTAACAGGGAAGTCACAAGAAGTTGTCTACGATTTATCTACAAAAGGCTTTAAATTGTATGTTGGTAAAGGTGAAGAGTCACATGGAGGTTTTGAACACTCAGGTTTGTTTGCTCTTGTAGATAAAGAGGGGTATATCAGATCTAGAAAAGATGATTTAGGAAATCCATTAATGTATTATAGTGCTTTAGGAGATAAAGATTTTCCAGATCAAATAAAAGAATTAAAAGAAGACATAAAATTATTATTAAATGAGTAATCTAGCCCAAGAAAAAAAGTATAAGAAAATTATTACTGCATTAACCATTATTATTCCATTAGCCGTAGCTGCTTTATTCGGAATAAATTTAAGAGAGTTAGGTTTTGATGTTGCGCCACTAACATTTTTACCACCAATTTACGCGTTTATAAACGGTTTAACAGCAGTTGTTTTAATAGCAGCTGTAGTTGCAATAAAAAAAGGAAAAAGAAAATTCCATGAACAATTAAACACAACTGCAATTGCATTATCTCTTGCTTTTTTGGTAATGTATATTGCTTATCACATGACTTCTGATTCTACTGTATTTGGTGGTGAAGGGGCTATTGTTTATGTTTATTATTTTATTCTAATAACGCACATTGTGTTGTCTGTAATAGTAATACCATTTGTTCTCTTAACATATATGAAAGCTAAACTGGGCAACTTTGCAGCTCATAAAAAAATAGCAAAAAAAACATTTCCAATTTGGTTATACGTTGCTGTAACAGGTGTTATTGTGTATGTAATGATTTCTCCATATTATGCTTAAATTTAAACGACAATTTTCAGTTTTATTCTTGTTATTAACTTATAACATAGCTTCTGCACAATGCGCTATGTGTAAGGCTGTTGTAGAAAACGGAGATATATCTATGGCAGAAGGTGTAAATAACGGAATTACCTACTTAATGGTGTTTCCATATTTATTGATTGGCGTTTTGTTCTTTACTTTATATAGCTATAGAAAGAAAATTAAAAATTAACATTTCAATAAGAGTAAAATCATGTAACAAATTCTAATTTTATTCGTCTTACTAAAAGAAATGTGTTAATCAACCAAAAAAATATTTAAGTTTTGAGAAATCAATCTATAGTACTTGTGGCTTTATTTATCTCTATTGCTACTTTTTCACAAAAAAAATGGACTTTAAAAGAATGTGTAGATGAGGCTTTAAGCAAAAACATATCTATACAACAAAATAAATTAAACCTAGCCTCTTCCGAAATTGATGTAGATATTGCAAAAGGAAATTTTTTGCCAAATTTATCAGGAAATACAGGAGGTAATTTAAACTTTGGTACTGGTTTTGACCCTGTTTCTCAAGATAGAGTAAGTACTAGTTTTTTTGGAGGTTCTATAAACTTAAGTTCTGGCGTTACCGTTTTTAATGGCTTTAGAAATACAAATATTTATAAGCAAGCACAACTAGGGGTTAAGTCGAGTCAATTGGATTTAAAGAAAATGGAAAACGACATTTCTTTATTTGTAGTTAATGGTTACCTAAATGTATTATTTGCAAAAGAAAATTTAAATGCAGCTAGAGTTCAATTCGAAATAAGTGAAAAACAGATTATTGCAGCACAAAGTAGATTCAAATCTGGAGTTATTCCGAAAGGAGACTTATTAAATACACAGTCTACAGCCGCTGCTAACCAACAAACTGTTATTGCTCAAGAGAACGCTTTAGATCTTGCTTTGTTAAATTTAGCACAACTTTTACAAGTACCTGCTGAAGGTTTTGATATTGCACCTGTAGATGTAGGTTCTCCTTCAGGAAATTTGTTTTACACAGATTCTGAAAAAATCTTTAAAAGATCTTTAGATAACTTACCCGAAATTGAACGAGCTCAATTGGCAATTGAAAATGCTACTTTAGCCATCGAAATTTCCAAAGCAGATTTTTTACCATCAATTACAGCCTCTGCTGGAGTTTCTACAAATTATGGGTACAATTTAAACCTACCTCCAGGATTTAGTAATTCAGATTTTTTTGATCAAGTTAATGATAATTTAGGGTATGGATTTGGATTTAACATTCGTGTTCCTATCTTTAATCGTTTTCAAACAAAAAATAGAGTATCTCAGGCTGCAATTAATAAAAATATTTTTGAAACACGTTTAGAAAGTGAAAAGTTAAATTTAAAACAAACGATAGAGCAGTCTTTTCTAGATGCACGAACTGCTTTAAAAAGTTTTGAAGCAGCAAAAATATCATTAGAAGCGCAGCAAGAGTCTTTTAAAAATGCACAACAACGTTATAACTTTGGTGCGATGACTCAATTCGATTTTGATCAAGTAAGAACGCGTTTAGTAAACGCCCAGGCTACACTAATTAGATCTAAATACGATTATGTATTTAAAACAAAAGTGTTGCAGTTTTATGCTGGTGATTTAATTTTAGAATAAAAACCTACTATACCATAATTACAAACCTCACTTTTATAGTGGGGTTTTCTTTTCTACTTATCTTTGTAATAAAAAATAGATTTGAGTATTATTTTAAATATAGAGACATCTACTAAAAATTGTTCTGTTAGTATTGCTAATAAAGGAGAAGTTATAGCAATTAAAGAATTAAATAATGGAAATTATTCTCATGCAGAGGTGTTACATCCCTATATAGAAGATGTTTTTAAACAAGCAAATCTATCTTTTGATAATTTAGATGCTGTTGCTGTTAGTAAAGGACCTGGTTCTTATACAGGGCTTAGAATTGGAGTCTCTACAGCAAAAGGGCTTTGTTTTGCATTTGATAAGCCACTAATTTCTATAGATACGCTTCAATCACTTGCAAATGCAGCAAAAATAACAGAAGGTGTTATTGTACCTATGATCGATGCAAGAAGAATGGAAGTTTATTCTGCTATATATGATATAAATTATTCCTCTTTAAGAGGGATTGAGTCCGAAATAATACATAAAGATTCTTTTGTAACGTATTTGGATAAAGGGAGCGTTACATTTTTAGGAGATGGAGCTTTAAAATGTAAAGAGGTAATCACTCACAGAAATGCTATATTTTTGTCCGATTATTTTCCTTCTTCAAAAGAAATGGCATTATTATCTTATGAGAAGTACAAAAAAAATACTATCGAAGATGTTGCTTATTTTGAACCTTTTTATTTGAAAGATTTTATTGTTACTCCTCAGAAAAAAAGAAAACCATTATTTTAAAGAGTTACTTTATCATTAATGATTATTCATTGCATTTTTCGAAAATCATTTTTCTTTTATCTAGCTCACTTTTTTGTTTAAAATGCTGATATTCAGCAACATGTATCTATGCATAATTTCAATGTTAATTTAATGTTACGTAATTGTAAATATTTTGGAATAAAATCTGTATATTTGTAAAGTAAATGTTAATTAAAAAATAATGATTATGAAGAAATGTATCGCAATTTTAGTATTTAGTTTTGTATTTACTGGCTTTGCCCAGGAGCAAAAGCCTACTTTTAAATCTGAATCAGGTTTAATCAAGGCTACCTATTATTATGAAGATGGTTCTATAAAAACACAAGGTTTTTTTAAAGATAAAAAATTAACAGGAGAGTGGGTTCGATTTGATAAAGAGGGAAATAAACTTCAGCTAGGGTACTATAATAATGGTAAGAAAGTTGGGAAATGGTTTTTTTGGTCTTTAGGTTCTTTAAAAGAGGTAAACTATGAAAATAATACCATTTCTTCTGTGAATATATGGCGACCAGAATCTAAAGTCGCTGTAAATAAATAAGTGTTAAAATAGTTCACTAAAGAAAGCGCAGTAAAAGATACTCTTTTACTGCGCTTTTTTTAGTAATGTTTATTTCTTAATATGAATTAACCATAAGTTTAGGATAGTTTCTCTTTGATTTTTAAAAACTGAAGTAGTATTATCTTGTAAGAAAAACCGTAATAAAAAAACGCTTAGAACATTCTAAGCGTTTTTTTATTATTATTTGTATTCTTTTATTCTACGATTAAAGAAAAAGGAATGCTATATTTTACACCAACTGGTTTTCCTCTTTGTCTTCCTGGCTTCATTTTAGGTAATTTATTCATTACACTAATAACTTCACTCTCAATTTTTGGGTGAGGACCTCTTGCCTGAACATTTACAATGTTTCCTTGTCTATCGATTTTAAATCCTATAAAAACTCTTTTCTTTCCAGGAGATAAACCTAGTTCATTTGGTAATTCAGCATCAAATTTTCTAGAAAAGTGTTTTTGTACCATTTTACTAAAGCAATTTTTTAATTCTACTTTATTTCCTTTACAACCTGGAAAAACAGGTACATCCTCAATAATCATAAAACTAACATCTTCTACTACCTCTTCTGCTTCTTCAATTTCAACAATTTCTTCTACCACAATTGCTTCGCTTTCATCAGTCTCTGTAGATTCGATTACCGTTTCTTCAACCTCTTTTTCATCTTCTACTACCTCAATTTTTTCTGGAGCTGGTGGTGGAGGTGTTTTTGGTTTAACTGGCTCTACTCTTTCTGTAATAGGAATTTCTTCTTCCATTTCAGCATTCATATTAACTACTGCTAAATCTCCGTAAGTTTTATCATACGTTTTTTGTTCTATGGCAGCATAGGTTACAAACAAAGCTAAAACAAGCCCTATTTGCATAAAAATCTTGCTAAAATTTTCTAAGTTGGATTTCGGATTTTTCTTAATTTGCATGGTAAAGAGTTTTTTATAGATTGCTAATTTAAATAAAAATTTGTTTTCTAAACAATTCTCTTATTAATTAATCGTCTTTTTTTTAAAAATTAAGTTAAAAGAGAGCAATGCTAGTATAACACCTATTGTATTAGCAATAATATCTAACATGTCTCCGGTTCTATAACTGGTAAAATTACTTTGTATGTATTCAATTATTATGCCAAAAAAAATACAGGAAAATACAACAAATAGTTTGCTTTTTTCCTGTTTATAAAAGCTAATTAACCAAGATATTGCTAGGAAAAAATAAGCAACTAAATGGTATATTTTATCTATATTACTATAACTATTATTTGTATTAGGTAACTTTAAAAGGCTAAGACAAATAATGGCAGTTGTAATTATGATGGCAAAATAAATAAATTTATCCAGCAATAAGACCTTGATACGCTTCAGCATTTAGTAAGTCTTCTATTTGAGATTCATCAGAAATTTCTAATTTAATCATCCACCCTTTTTCATAGGGATCTGAATTTACTAATTCAGGATCATCTTCTAAAGCATCGTTAAATTCTATAACTTCTCCGGTTAAAGGCATAAAAAGATCAGATACTGTTTTTACAGCTTCTACAGAACCAAAGACTTCTCCTTCTTCTACAGTATCATCTAATGTATCTACATCTACATAAACGATATCTCCTAATTCACCTTGAGCAAAGTCTGTAATACCTACAGTAGCAATATTACCTTCAATTTTAATCCATTCGTGGTCTTTTGTGTACTTTAAATTTGCTGGAATATTCATTGTATTTAAATTTTATATATTTCGTTTAATTTCCGCCTAAATTATAGATGATGTTAATTCCGCCGTTAATAGCCTGTCTAGGAAAAGTAGTAGATATTGCATATTTTGAGGTTTGATGATTGTAATAAAATGATGCTGTTAAACTACTACTTAATCTATAATCTGCGACAAATTTAATAGAAAATAATCTTTGTCCACCACTAATTTGGTTATTATCTTCATCGATATATCTAATTTGTGTTAAATTATCTCTTAAAGAGACATCTGCTCTTAAATTTATATCTCCCTTTAATGTTGTTTTCTTGCCTGTAAAACGGGTATTCATTTTTACATCTTTAAACACATAACCTAGTCCAAATATATATTCTGTTCCTGCAATATCAGTAAGTGTACTGTTGTTAAAATTCATTGTTAACGTTCTGTCTCGCTTTACTTCTCCTCTTAAAGAAAATGAATTTTTCATTTTCATATCCACTTTTATCAAAGGAGAAAACTCATCTACTAAAGTAGCTGCTCCCACTAATTTTTCCGCCTCAAAATTTCCAGCAGCATTTACATTCGTAAATTTTGTTGCATCCTTGTATCGTAAATTATTTGTAAAACTAGACAAAGTATAGGATGATCTGTATCCATGTGAAATAATAAAAGTAGAAAAATTCTTCTTAAACCATTTCAATTTCATAAGTCCATTGTAACGAAGTGTCCAATTTGGAATAGGGATATTTCTAAACAAACCTGTTTGTATCGTATTTGGATCTTTACCTGAATACGCTGCTAGAAAAGCTGGCAGTAAAACTTGTTGGCTGTTTTCTCCAAATCCATCAGGATTAGCATCTGGGTTTTCATTTGCAAATCGGGTAGATACGGTGCTTCTATACGATTTCATTCTTTCAAATAATACATTTCCGTCTGTAAATGCAGTGGTAAACATGGAATAACTTGTACTAAAGTTTCCAGATTCAAAGGCATCAATACCAAAATCTATAAATCCATTTTCAGAACCGTCTGCTACAACATCTAATTGTTGTGACAGATCTGATGTTTTTATTTTATTACCCCTCACATCAATATTTAAATCTCTAATTGGCTTTAATGTAAACGTATAATCTAATTTATTATAATGTGTTTTTGAGTATGTTTTATTATAAAAAGCACTATCATCTATGGGGGTATTTGGGTCATCTACTAGAGCCCTTGGTGCTACCAACCAACCATTTGTTAAGGCTTTATTTCTTATGTCTACTTGACTTCCAAAGGCAAAAGAGGTTGGTGCCCCTCCTAAAAAGCCAATCCCCTCTTCATAACCCTGTAAGTATTGTCCATTATTTTCAGAATAACTTATTTTAGCTTGTTTAACAGCAGTTAAAATATCCCAAGAGAGTTTTAAAACTTTTTTACCAGTAGGTAGATTCTTTTTAGGTCTAATTCTAGCATTTTTATTCTCTTTTGCTAATTTTCGTTGTTGCTTGGTTAACAATAGCTTTTCGAATCCTAATTTTTTATACCATTTATCAAAAGAGAATGTTGTATTAAAATTATGTGTATTCGCATTTTGAATTACATTTCCTATTTGCGTTGCAATAGTTTGGTCTTGCGACTGCACTTGCCAATCAAAATCTGCGGTGTACCCATAATCTGCTTTTATGAAATTTAGAAAAGGAAATTTATCTAAAGGCAGTTGGTAGGTACCATTTAATTTTTGACGGTATTGATTTGGATTACCGGTATTAAAAAAATTGTCGAAAATTTGTAATTCCTCTCCGCTTCCAAAAGCATCATAAATGTAATTATTGGTAGCATTAAAATTTAAGACAAGAGATTTGGTTAAATTAAAACCAATAGTATAATCCCAATCGAATAAAAACCTTCTTTGCACTAATTCGGGTTGTGCAGATAAGCCTGCTACTAGGTTTCGTGATTGTTGTTCGTTATAACTTCTGTTAATTCTAGAGTTAAGAGCTATAATACTCGGAACAGGGTTAATATTTAAATCTTTTATAAAACGCCAGTACTTACTTTTAAATTTTTCAGAATTTTTAAAAAGTTCTATTGGAGTTGCATTAAATTTATAATTATACGTAGCAGAAGCTGTTACATTTTCATTAATGTATTTCTCAATATTATAATCTCTATGAAATTCCTTATTATGGGCATAAGAAACTGCAATATTTTCAATATCATAGAATCTTGGTTTTCTGGTGGAATTAGGGTTTCTATTCTTTTTTACATTTACAAAGCTGATGCTTGTTCTTTTTGTATAATCTCTAGAAAATTCGCTGTTGGGATTTTGGGAAATAGCATCTTCTAATAGTACATCTTGATACTGAGGGTCAAACTTGGGATCAATAAATTTTTCACCAACACTATACGTCATTGGTACTTGAATCCCCCATTTTTCTGGTGTTATCACCTTTCCTAAATTTACGCTAGTAGATACGTCATATTCTTTTGTTTCGTCTAAGCTTCGTTGGCTTACTCTATCTTCTACATTACCAAAGCCAATTGTTTGTATGCTTCCAGACACAGAAACGTTAGCAACATCAGCAAAATTTGCATCGGCATTTAATACAGCTGCCCATCCAGCATCATTATCAAATCCTGCAGCTCTTAATTCGTTAAACCATATTTCACCTGACCTATTTACATTACTTATATTTTTTAAACCTAATAAAATAGTTCTAATCTGAGCAGAGGTTGGGTTCCCTTTAACACTAATTGAATAAGGAACTTCTGTTGTTTGTGTGGTGGATGTGTATAGTTGATTTATTGGTGCACCTATAGCATCACGTTCTAATTTAACTTTTCCGAATGTTTCTAAAAGTGCGTCTAAATTATTGGCTTCTGGCCAAATATCTAATTGGCTATTGCCTCCTGAGCTTACTGTTAGGGGTAATGCTACCTCATAATAATTGTCATTTAAATCTGTTCCTAACCTAAGAATTCCAGCAAAACCTTCATCACCTTCTAAGTGCATAAACATTTTAAGGTTCTTAAAACGTCTTAAATCTACACTTATGTTTTTATAAATGGCTCTTGTTTTATTGGGTTCTAAATTAGTTACTTTTAAAGTAACAGATTGTTCATTTTGAAGTTGAACTGTAGTGCTTCCTTGTAAGCGTTCGCGCTCTATTCCTGGAGGCTGAATATAGCTTCCATTATTTTGTTCGATACTAACAACACCTACTTCAAAATTTTCTAATTCATCTTGTGTTAGGGCTCTGTCTGGATTTATATTTGGATCTATGGTTCTAGTATAACGTCTATAGTCTCCTCGCACTAGGTCTAACTCACCAAAACGAAGTACAACAGGCATTTTAAAGTTACTTAGATACATTCTAATAAAACGAATACTATTAAAATCTGTAATACCGTTAACAGGGGCTCCATTTCGAATAGGGACTCTAAATTGATACCACTTGGTTTCTTGAGTGTCTCCGTTTTCTAAAGTTACTGAGGTTGTTTTTTCATCAACAATAAAATTTCTGCCTTTCTGTAAGTTATTTCTATCCATAGAAATTTGATATTCAAAATAACTTTCTACGGTATTCATGGTTTGATCTCTATTGATGTCTTCTACGTCTGGATACGTCGTTGAAGAAGTAGGGTAAGTTTCTGGAGATTGATTTAACGTAGGTGAGTTTCCTTGTGTATTGTTAAAATCTTTGTATCTTCTTAGGATAGATGCATTACTATTATCGAGTTGTCCTCCTCTAAAAAACTGAAAGTCATCTGCTGCAGGATCTGATAAATTGGTAAACTTTGAAGCAATATTAGGTAGGTTTTTTTCCTCGTCATTTGTTAAGCCGTCAAATCCTAAATCTTGATTTGTTCGGGCAGCATCTTCTTCACTAAATGCATAAATTATAGAGGGGTTTCTAGGAATATCTCCCCAAATTGTGCTGTTTACATTAACACCGTCAACTTTAGCTCCATCTTCTGGTAATCCATTCTCGAACATTTTACGATTGTCTTTAGTAATATCTTCTGAGATATTACCAAGATTGATATATAAATCTCCTATTTGGTTAGAAAGGTCATTTGGATTTATATTTTCAGGTAGTCCTTCTTCTTGGGTAATTGAATAGTTTTGGTATGGATCCATGATCCAAAACTGAATGTATTCAACATTTGCTTGGTCAAAATTATTTGTATTTAAAGGTCGCATAATTCCACCCCAATTTTCTTCTGGGTTTGGTAAAATGGCTTTATCTCCTTGTATTATTGCATTAGGATTATAATTGTAAGAACCTCTTTCTTCTGGAAAATAGGCTAAATCTAACGTTCTTATTTGAGTATTTTGTGTAATATCAAATTGCTGATTTGGAAACAATTCGTTAAAATTAATTTGCCTTGTTTCTGCTCTAGATAGTTCGTCTGCATCAATACTTGGTGGTGTTTCACCAAATCCATAAAATATTTGATCAATACTATACCATGCTAATTTTCCTCTTTTGTAATTATAAGATAAGTCATTATTAGCACCATTAAACCGATCATTAGATTGGTTTTTTGGGGTACTTGCCTCATACCAATCTAAAGCAGACAGTAAACTAATAGGTACTTGCGATGCTTCAAAATCATCGATATACGATGTGGCTGCTCCTGTAACATCTATTCCACTTGGTGTGCCTGGTAACAAGTATGCCATATCTGCTCTAACAGAAATATTAGAAGCTACATCTGTATCTACAAAAGGTAATTTATTTGCAAGTTTTGTAAAGTAAGGCACCTCTGAAGAAAAATCGACATTTAAACCCAGCATCGTATTGTTAATAGGTTCAGAGCCAAAATTTATTTTAGGGGTTAATGGCCTTTCCATTACATTTAAAACAGTTGCACCTAGCACAAAATTTTCAGAAAATTGATGTTCTACATCAATTCCCATAAACGTTTTTCTTTGTTGGTTAAACACTGCATTATTTTCTGTAGATACACTTATTGGTGTTCCACTTGCTTGTAATCCAGGATCTATGATTTGAACACGACCTTGTAAATAATCTACAACAAAGTCTAAACCTTCTACCAGTTGTCTACCTCCAGCAGTAACAGTTACAGATCCTTGAGGCACATTAAATGCACCAATTGGAATTCCACCAGCACTTTCTGATTTAAAATACCCTTTTAAAAAGTATTTGTCTTTTGCTTGAAAATTATTTTGGATATTAATTTTAGTATTTAAATACAGTTCTTTAAAAAGAAACTGTTCGTCTAAATTTTCATCTAAACCAATATCGTTTGGGTCGGATGGGTCTAGAATTAAATCATTCCCAAAGGGCTCAGGTTCTGGGAAAATAATATATCCGTTTGGCGAATTTACAGTGATACCTTCTACATAATCAAAAAATCCATCTGCAGTTCTAAATTGACTTTGGTCTAGTTGGTCTAAATTTAAAACTTGTATTAAAGGTGTGTTAGGAATATTTGGTGTGTTCGCGTTTTGTAATATATTAGACGCTATCCCTGTTTGGTCATCTCTATATTGTATTTCAAATCTAAATCCGTCTCTACTTAAAGGATAGGCACCTAAAGCATAGATGTTTTTCATCATTAATCTCCACGTCGGAAATGCCTCTGTTTCATTTGTTGTCGGGTTTTGTCTTACGGTTTGTAAAACTTCTGAGCGTAATAACTTTACAGCTAAATTCTGAGGGGCTTGAACCCCATCATTTGAAAACTCTCCAACCTTAAACGATTTTTCAGTACTTCCAGATACAGATCCTGCGACCGTATATTCGTATGCTACTGCTAAAACCTCTCCATCGTTTAAACGTCTATTTAAGGAAATATACCCTAGTTGTGAGTTTAAAGTATATTCATTATTGGTTAGTTTTCTTGCATTTTCTAAAATAGAGTAGTCTGTACCTTGCTCCATTTGGAATTGCGTCTGCAGGGTATTATCTACCGAAGAAATGTCTCTAATTCCGTTTAAAGTAGTGGTGCTATAGATATTATTTGCTTCATTTTGAGGTAAATAATAAGTCTCTCCATTGGTATTTATACCAACAGGGTTTAAAGGTTGTACTGTATTCTTATCGTCTACTAAATTTTTATAATCGGTATTTGGTTTATTTAATTCTCCAAGATCTGCTAGGGCAACAATACTTCTAAAATCGTCTGTTGTTGCGTTTCTGTTGGTAATCCAAACTTCAATTCTTGTAATGTTAACCTGACTACTTACTAATGGATATTGTTTTAAAGAATTGGCATAGTTGTCTATAAAAAACTGTGACAAGAAAAAATGACGATCATTATCATAATCTGTGGTTCGTAACTCAAATTCTTGAATAGAGGCACCAGCCTCTGCAACAACTGTTTTACTTTCTGAGTTTTGTTGAGAAAACACACCAGTAATACTTGTTTTACCAAATTGTAATTTTGTTTTCAAACCAAATAGGCTTTGCGCCCCATTTATCAATGCATTTTTAATAGGCATAGAAACATTACCAGCCTCAATACCTTGTAATATGTCGTCTTCTGTTGGCTTATAATCAACTTTAACTAAGTTTTGAAAATCGAAACTAGCATTGGTGTCATAATTAGCAGTAAACTCTAAACGTTCTCCTACTTTTGCTCTAATACTGGCATTGATTTGTTGGTCGAAATCAAAGGTAAAACTACTTCTATTTTCTTCTGAAATCTGAGGATTTTCTGTGTTTTGATAAATAAAGCCTAGTTTTAGATTCAGGTTTCCAGTAGGTGTAAATTCAATTTTATTACCTCCAAAAATAGTTTCAAAAAATTTAGAATTTACATAATAACTTGGCAGTAATTCTTTTTGTGCTTCTGCAGACCCTTTCTTTTTACTATTGGTAGCACTTACTTTTTCTTTAAAATAGAGTAGCATATCTCTTTTTAATCGATATGCTTCATATTCTTTTTGGGTAAGGTAAATGGGTGTTTTTGTATAATAATCACCTATTTTTTCTAGAATTACATATTTATTCAATTCCTTATCAAATAACACCTCTTTTTTTGCTAAATCGTCTAAGAAAAGTCCACCCTTTTGAGTGTGATTAAAATTATACTTTAATTGTAAGGTGTCTTTTTTTATCGCTAAAGAATCTTTTCTAGAGGTATTTTGTCCTTGTAATGAAAAATTTATTACAAGGGTAAATAATAGAAATAAAGTTATGTTTTTGAATAACTTAATCAATGGCTTATAAGTTTTTTAATGCGAGTTTTATTATACTTTCAACAGAAGCATCTGGATTAACTTTTAAAACAGAAGTTACTACTTTGTCAGATTGTTTTCTATTAAAACCTAACACCTCTAATGCAGATAACGCTTCATCTTTGTTTGTATTGTTCGATCCAATAAAATCTTCACTTAGCGTAAATGTTTTTAAAATTTTATCTTTTAAATCTACAATAACACGTTGTGCAGTTTTAGCTCCAATACCTTTTACAGATTGGATTACTGCAACATTTTCTGAGGCGATAGCTTGTTGTATTTCTTCTGATGTCATAGAAGAACACATTGTTCTTGCAATGCTTGGCCCAACTCCAGAAACAGAAATTAATAGTTTAAAAACTTCCCTTTCAATTTTGCTTATAAAACCAAACAACGTATGTGCATCTTCTCTAATAGACAAATGAGTATATAAAATTACATTCTCTTGGTCTGGTAGGTTAGAAAATGTATTTAAAGAAATATGTAATAAATACCCAACACCATTACAATCTACAACAACTTCTGTAGGGCTTTTCTCTACTAATCTTCCTCTGATTTGAGTAATCATAAATTAATTTTTTATTTTTTTTCTCTTTGTTGTGCATCTACACAAGCTAAAGCTGCCATATTTACTATTTCGTCTACACTAGCCCCTAACTGAACAATGTGTGCGGCTTTACTTAGTCCTAAAATTACAGGTCCAATAGATTCTGCACCTTGAGTTTCTTTTAAAAGTTTATAGGTAATGTTTGCAGATTCTAAATTTGGAAAAATTAAAACATTTACTTTTTTGCCATTCAGTTTAGAAAAAGGAAACTCTTTAGCTAGCATTTCTGGATTTAAAGCAAAATCTGCCTGAATTTCTCCATCTACAACAGCATTAGGAAAGTTACGATGTATATAAGAAACGGCTTCTCTAATTTTTTGAGATGATTCACTTTTAGTAGAACCAAAGTTCGAAAAAGACAACATGGCTGTGTTTGGTTTCATTCCAAACATCTTTACCAAATTAGAGGTCATTTGAGAAATTTTAACGAGATCTTTTGCAGTCGGGTTTATATTTATTGTGGTATCTGCTAAAAATAGTGGCCCTTGTTTGGTAAGCATTAAATTACAAGCAGCTACTTTAGAGGTCCCATGATCTCTTGGAATAGACTCTAAAATGGGTCTAACTGCTGTTGGGTAAGGTCTAGAGTAACCTGTAATTAACGCATCTGCCTCTCCAACATTAACCATCATTGAAGCAAAGTAATTGCGTTCACGCATTAATTTTTTTGCCTCGTTTAACGTTCTTCCTTTTCGTTGTCTAGACTCCCAATAGGCTAACCCAAAACGTTCTCTTCTTTCTAATTCTTCATCTGTCTTTGGATCAAAAATTAGCACTTCATCTGTAAAACCAATTTCTTCTTTTAGCTCAAGGATTACCTCTTTTCTTCCTAACAAAATTGGGATTCCTAACCTTTCTTCATGTATTCTTTGGGCAGCTTTTAAAACATCTAAATGATCTGCCTCTGCAAATACAATTCGTTTTTTATTTCTTTTCGCCCTATTGTGAATTTGTCTAATTTCTTTACTTCCAGATCCTGAACGCTCCATAAGTTCTTCTCTATAAGCATCCCAGTCTGTGATAGGTTGCAGCGCAACTCCAGATTCTATGGCAGCTTTAGCTACAGCTGGTGGAATTTCATAGATTAATCTAGGATCAAAAGGTTTAGGAATTATATATTCTTTTCCGAAGTTTAGGCTTACCTCATCATATACAATATTTACTTGTTCAGGAACCGATTTTTTTGCCAAATCAGCCAAGGCATGAACAGCAGCTAGTTTCATAGCTTCATTAATTTTTGTAGCTCTTACATCTAATGCACCTCTAAAAATAAAAGGAAAACCAAGAACGTTATTTACTTGATTAGGATGATCAGACCTACCTGTTGCCATAATAATATCTTCTCTTGTAGCAATTGCTATGTCGTATTCAATTTCTGGAACAGGATTTGCCATCGCAAAAACGATTGGGTTCTTAGCCATAGACAAAAGCATTTTAGGAGAAACAATGTTTCCCGTAGAAAGGCCTATAAATACATCTGCGTTTTGCATTGCTTCTTCTAATGTGTGTAAATCTAAAGACGTTGCAAATTCAGCTTTTTGAGTTGTTAAGTTATCTCTGTCTTTTCTAATAACACCTTTACTATCACACATTATAATATTTTCTCTTACTGCACCTAATTCTAAATAGAGGCGAGTACAAGAAATAGCAGCAGCACCTGCACCATTGACAATTATTCTTAATTTAGAAATATCTTTTTCTGAAATTTCTACAGCATTTTTTAAGGCAGCAGCTGAAATAATTGCAGTTCCATGTTGATCGTCATGCATAACAGGAATGTCTAATTCCTCTTTTAAACGAGTTTCAATTTCAAAGGCTTCTGGAGCCTTTATGTCTTCTAAATTAATACCACCAAATGTTGGAGCAATTGCTTTTACAGTTTCAATAAACTTTTCGACATCTGTAGCATCTACTTCAATATCAAAAACATCTATATCTGCAAATATTTTAAAGAGTAACCCTTTACCTTCCATTACAGGTTTTGAGGCTTCAGGCCCAATATCTCCTAAACCTAAAACTGCTGTTCCGTTAGAAATTACGGCTACTAAATTACCTTTTGAGGTGTACTTGTAACTATTATTTTTGTCTTTTGCAATTTCTAAACAAGGCTCTGCAACTCCAGGAGAGTATGCTAAAGCTAAGTCATGTTGTGTTGCATATTTTTTTGTAGGAACAACCTCAATTTTACCAGGTTTTGGTTTTGCATGATACAATAAGGCTTCGTGTCTTTTTCGTGAATTGCTCATAAATACGTATTTCCTTGTTTAAGTATACAAATATATACTTTTCGATGTAAGAGTAGTAAATTGTTTTCTATTCTTTTTAGTAACGAAAAAAAATAAAAAGTATTTTTTAAAATTCTAGAAAACAAGCTCCTAGATGAGTGTCTATTTTTATGAAGTGATTAAATTATTTTGGTTTAACATTTTATAAAGATTATTTTGTAACATAATTTTTATGTTTGCGTCTATAGAATAAAATATACGAATGAAAAGAATTTTCTTTTTCTTGTTTTTAGGTGTTTTTAGTTTGAGTAAAGCTCAAGTTAAAGGGGTTGTAAAAGATAGTAACGGTTCGCCACTTTCTTTTGTAAGTATATATCTCGATAAAACAGTTAATGGAACTACTTCTAATGAAAATGGGGTTTATGAGTTGCCTGTAAAATCAATAGGAAAATATACCATTATTTATCAAACATTAGGATATAAAACTGTAAAGAAAAATATAAACATTAAAAATTTGCCTTTCTTTTTGGATGTTGTTTTAGAAGAAGAAAGTGTCTTATTAAATGAAATTTCTATTGCTTCTAAAGAAAACCCTGCGAATGAAATTATTAGGAATGCAATAGCTAGTAAAGAAAAAAATACAGATAAATATGCAAACTTTACAGCAAAGTTTTATTCAAGAGGACTCACCAGAATAGAGGAGGCGCCAGAAAGTTTTCTTGGTCAAAGTACTGGAGATTTTGGAGGAGGTTTAGATAGTCTAAGAAGTGGAATTATATACTTATCCGAGACTTTTTCTAATATTTCTTTTCAAAAAAAACCAAAAAGATTTAAAGAAAAAATAATTGCCTCTAAAGTTTCTGGAGAAGACAATGGAGTAAGTTTTAACAGAGCTGAAGACTCTAATATTAACCTTTATGAAAATAGTATTGCTGTTTTTAACGATTTAATTTCACCAATTTCAACAAATGCATTTGGATATTATACGTTTACATTAGAGGGTAGTTTTTACGATGCAAATAGTCGATTGATTAATAAGATAAAAGTAATTCCTAAAAGAGAAAACGATAGAGTTTTTAAAGGGTATATATATATTGTAGAAGACGACTGGGCAATTTATGGTTGCGATTTATCTACCTCTGGTCTGCAAGTAAATTTACCTTTTGTAAACGCTTTAGGTTTAAAACAGGGGTATGCTTATTCAGATACTGTAAATGCATGGGTTTTAATAAGCCAGTCTATAGCTTTTGATATTTCAATTTTTGGATTTAAACCAAAGGGGAAGTTTTCTTACGTGTATTCTGATTATGATTTTTCTCCAAATTTTACAGAAACAACTTTTTCTAATGAGGTATTAACTTTTGAAGAAAATGCGACTCAAAAAGATACTATTTTTTGGAATCGATTAAGACCAGTGGCACTCACTAAAGAAGAGATAAACGATTATAAAGTAAAGGATAGTATTAAAGTAGTCCGAAAATCAAAAAAATATTTAGACTCATTAGATGTTAAAAATAATAAGTTCAAATGGACTAATACTTTACTGGGCTACACGTATAATAACTCTTACAAAAATAAAAGTTTTTCTTTTAGTGGCCCTTTGTTAAATGTTAGTTTTAATACCGTTCAAGGGTTAACTACCTCTATGAGGTTTAATTATTTTGAGCAACTAAATAATAAAGGAAAATGGTGGAATGCGTCAACAACACTTAATTATGGTTTTTCAGAACAAAAATTAAGGCCTGTGATTTCATTGTCGAAAAAATGGAACAATCTATCTAAACCAAGGCTAACAATTTCAGGAGGAATCACTACAGCTCAATTCAATGGTAGAAATCCAATCAAACCTTTAGATAATTTAATTCGTACGTTAACAAGAAGGCTTAACTACATGAAAATTTATGAAAAAGAATTTGTGAAAATTGACTACAATGAAGAGATTTTTAATGGGGTTTATTTTTCGTCTTCTTTAGAGTATACCAACAGAAAACCACTTTTTAATACTACAAATTATTCATTTGCAAGACAGAGTAGAAACCTTCCTTATACTTCGAACAACCCTTTAGAGCCTCAGAATTTTACCAATTCTGTATTTACAGCGCATAAAATTGCAATATTAAACCTAGGGACAACTTTTGTTTTTGGGCAAAAATACCTCTCTTACCCAAATAGAAAAGTAAATGTAGGAGGTAGAGATTTTCCTATTATCAGACTTAATTACAGAAAAACTTTTGGTGCAGAGAATCCAGCATTTAATTCAGCATTATTTACAGCTAGTGTAACTCAAGATATTAATGTAGGTAATTATGGGAAGTTTTTTTATTACATAAGAGGAGGTGCTTTTTTACAACAAAAAAACATTGCCTTTATGGATAATTTACAGGTAAAAGGAAATCAGATGTTTATTGTCACTGACAGTAATCGAAAAAATAATTTTGGATTATTAGAATACTATAGGTTTTTTACAAACGATAAATATGCAGAAGCGCATGTTACACATAATTTTAAAGGAGCTATCTTAGCAAAAATACCAGTATTGAATACGCTCAATTACCACCTAATAACAAGTGCTAAGACCATGTATATGGCAAATACCAAACAGTATTCTGAACTTTCTGTGGGTATGGATAATATTGGTTTTGGGAAATGGCGCTTTTTAAGAGTAGATTATATTAAATCGTTTCATGATGGGGTTCAAAATGATGGCTTCCTTTTAGGGATGCACCTTTCTTTCTAATATTTTTATAAAATGGTTATAAAAACACTTTTTTTTGGAATTGCAACAGACTTCGTAAATACTTCAGAAACTACCCTACGTATCGAAGAACGAACTACTGTTGCGGATTTTAAAATTATTTTAAAAAATACTTACCCATCTTTAGCAAAAATAAATTCTTACGCAATAGCCGTGAACGAGATTTATGCAGAAGATTCGTTGCAGTTAAAATCAGGAGATGTCTTGGCAGTAATACCTCCTGTAAGTGGAGGGTAATTACCTTAGGTATTTTTTATCCACATAAAAAGTGCCAAAAGGAACAATCGCACAAATAAGTACGATGATTATGCTTTTTAAATTCCACTTCATTTGTTTCTGAATTACGATCGCAAAAACAACATAAAGCATAAATAAAATTCCATGAGGCATGCCCAATAGCTTTACATAAGAGCTGTCTCCTTGAGTATATTTAATAGGAGTTGCAATAAACAGTAAAAGCAAATAAGAGACCCCTTCTAAAAAGCTAATTATTCTAAATATATTTATCATTTTAAGTAATTTGTATTTAAAAACAAAGATACATTACGAATTTGTATTTTTGTTTTAAGAACCTTACCATTCTTAAAGAATATGAAAACTTCTATAAAATTAACTTCAGCCCAATTAGATGTTCAAGAATGTTATCGTTTTGTAGCAGACGAGGTGTGTGGAGGAATTTCTGTTTTTGTGGGTACAGTTAGAAATGACACCAAAGGAAAAGAAGTAACTCAACTTGATTTTTCATCCTACAAACCAATGGCAATAAAAGAGATGCAGAAAATTGCAGATTTAACCTTAGAAAAATTTGATATTCATAAAATAGCCATTCATCATGCAGTAGGTATGTTAAAGATTGGTGCTATTCCTGTTGTTATTTCAGTCTCTGCCAAACACAGGAAGGCTGCATTTTTAGCTTGTGAATTTGCTATTGACACCTTAAAAGAAACAGTTCCTATTTGGAAAAAAGAATATTTTTCTGATGGCGAAATGTGGGTAAATGCACACCCTTAAATACTTGTTTCATCAATCAATACACAACTTATTTGTTCTTAACATGTCTGCTTTGTAACCATAAATAAAATTGTAAACCAAATAACAATGCTCCTGCCATTAGGTGAACTGCCTGTGTTCCAATCGGAATCTCTGCATAGTACATTAAAATACCAGTAATTGCTTCTAAAAATATTAAAAATACAATCCAATTAATAAGTTTGTAGCCTAACTTTTTTACTTGATTTAAGTAAAATAAACCAAAGTTTACTAATACAATTGCGATGGTAAAAGATCTATGAAAATAAAATTTTAAACTAGGATTCATTAAACTATGATTCTTGTTTTCAAAACCAAAAAGTTTTACTTGTTCGTCTATAAATTGCCTTACTTGGGTACCCATTGCAATTTGAATTAAAGAAAATACAACTGAAACAATAAGTAGCTTATTAAATAGCGCATTATAAGGATATATTTTTTTTGTAGAAATGCTAAATTTTAAATTTAGAAGTAACGCAATTATAATTAAACCAACAACCATGTGTATGGTGATAATAGTTGGAGTTAGATTTGTGTCTACTACAGTTTTTCCAAGCCAAGCTTCAAAAAGCATTAAAAAGAAAGCACCAAAAGAAAGGAGTGTGATTTTTTTATGTTCTTTCCAGAATTTTAGAGATCCATAAATTAAAAATAAAAAAACAAATCCTGCTACAACAGAAACTAATCGATTAATGTACTCTGTCCATGTATGGTATTTATTAAAAGTCGTGTAATCGTGCTTGGTGTATTTTTCCCAGTTTTCAGGGTTAAATTCATTCGAGGTTTTAAGATCTTCTTCAGCAACAAACAATGCTTCATCTTTAATAATTATAAAGCCTTTTGAGTAGGTTGAATTAGATTTCCAGGTAATTTCCTCTTCAGAGGTAGGTGGTATATAATACCCAAAACATTTAGGCCAATCTGGGCAACCCATTCCTGAGCCTGTCATTCTAACAATAGAACCCGCTAAAAATATCAGGTACAAAGAGATGATAGCGATCTGAACAATTTTTGGAAACCTTTTTTTCATTAAGAATATAATTAGTTGTACAAAAATAAGGCAAAAAAAAGTCGCTTAAAAAAAAATAAGCGACTTGTTGTTATGTAAAAAAATTCTAAATTATATAATTAGATAACTCTAACGTCTACTGCGTTTAAACCTTTTCTACCTTCTTTTAGGTCAAATTCTACGGCATCACCTTCTCTGATTTCGTCAATTAACCCCGATACGTGAACAAAATACTCTGTTTTTGAACCGTCTTCAATTACAAATCCAAATCCTTTAGATTCGTTGAAGAATTTTACTGTTCCGTTTTTCACTTTAATATATAATAAATGTTAATAATAAAGCAAAGATACGATTAAAAAAGTCATGCTTTTCCATTTCCTTTAGGTGAACCATTTTGTTTAACTTTTACAAATAACCTCTTACAGGTTTTTTTCTAAAAAAAAATAAAATCAAAAAAAATAAAAATCCAATTTTGAGAATCTCAGTAAAATTAGGCTTTTTGAGTTGTTTGTATTTTTAAATAACTGATAATTAGCATGTTGAATCTTTATGAAAAGAAGGTAATTTTCGCATTTTTTTTCATTTTGTTAAAAACTTCATAGGATTTGTGAATAAGTAGGCCTTTCATTTTGGAACAAAAATTTCAATATTTGTAGGAGTCGTTTTTAACGATTAAATAACATTCATAAACGCAAAAAAAACAAAACCATGTCTAAACAAGAACCAATCCTTCAACCAAATGATAGTCGCTTTGTAATTTTCCCCATACAACATAACGATTTGTGGGAGTGGTATAAGAAACAACAGGCTTGTTTTTGGACTGCAGAAGAAATTGATTTACACTCGGATTTAGTAGATTGGACCACTAAATTGACAGACGATGAGCGTTATTTTATAAAACATATTTTAGCTTTTTTTGCGGCTTCTGACGGAATTGTTAATGAGAATTTAGCGGAAAATTTTGTGAATGAGGTGCAGTATTCTGAAGCAAAATTCTTTTATGGTTTTCAAATCATGATGGAAAACATTCATTCAGAAACATATTCTTTATTAATAGATACTTATGTTAAGGATGAAGTAGAAAAAGATAGGTTATTTAGAGCTATCGAAGTTTTCCCTGCGATAAAGAAAAAAGCAGATTGGGCTTTAAAATGGATTGAGTCAGATTCTTTTGCAGAGCGTCTTATTGCTTTTGCAGCTGTAGAAGGTATTTTCTTCTCAGGAGCATTTTGTTCTATTTTCTGGTTAAAGAAAAGAGGTTTGTTGCCTGGGTTAACGTTTTCTAACGAATTAATCTCAAGAGATGAAGGGATGCACTGTGATTTTGCAGTTCACCTTCACAACAACCATATTGTAAATAGAGTGCCTAAAGACAGAATTAAGGAAATTATTGTTGATGCTTTAGATATTGAAAGAGAATTTGTAACCGAATCATTACCAGTTAGTTTAATTGGAATGAATGCCAAGCTAATGACACAGTACTTAGAATTTGTAACAGATAGATTGTTGTTAGAGTTTGGTTGTGAGAAAGTATATGATGTTGTAAATCCATTCGATTTTATGGAGATGATTTCTTTAGAAGGAAAAACAAACTTTTTTGAAAAAAGAGTATCAGAATACCAAAAAGCAGGTGTTAAATCTGGAGGAACTGGAAGCATAAGCTTCGATTCAGATTTCTAATTAAAAAATAATTTATGAAACAAAATTACCTCATGCAAATGAGGTAACAAATAGGCCCCCAAATGTGGATGATTTGTTGGCTCAATAATTAAGCAATAAACTAAACAAACAAACCAAATGTACGTACTAAAAAGAGATGGCAAAAAAGAGCCAGTGATGTTCGATAAAATCACTGCAAGAGTAAAAAAAATGTGTTATGGGTTAAACAAAATTGTTGATCCTGTAAAAGTAGCCATGCGCGTTATTGAAGGTTTGTATGATGGAGTTACTACTCCAGAGTTAGATAATTTAGCAGCAGAAACAGCAGCAACAATGACCACTGCTCATCCAGATTATGCAAAGTTGGCAGCAAGAATTGCAGTATCTAACTTACATAAAAATACTAAAAAATCATTCACAGAAACCATGGATGATTTGTATAATTATGTAAATCCACGTACAGAAAAAAAATCACCTTTATTAGCAGATGATGTATACGAGATCATCAAAGCGAATTCTGAAAAATTAGATTCTACTATTATCTATAATAGAGATTTTAACTATGATTATTTTGGTTTTAAAACATTAGAACGTTCTTATTTATTAAAGTTAAATGGCGAAATTGTAGAACGCCCACAGCATATGCTAATGCGTGTCTCTATCGGGATACATAAAAATGACATTGATGAAGCTATTGCTACATACGAGTTGATGAGTAAAAAATACTTTACTCATGCTACTCCAACGCTTTTTAATTCAGGTACTCCAAAACCACAGATGTCTTCTTGTTTCTTATTACAAATGCAAGATGATAGTATAGAAGGTATTTACGATACCTTAAAACAAACTGCTAAAATTTCGCAATCTGCAGGAGGTATTGGTTTGTCTCTACATAATATTAGAGCTACAGGTTCTTACATTGCAGGTACTAACGGTACAAGTAATGGTGTTGTGCCAATGTTACGTGTTTTTAACGATACTGCTCGTTATGTAGATCAAGGAGGAGGTAAGCGTAAAGGTTCTTTTGCCATGTACTTAGAGCCATGGCATGCAGATATTTTCGACTTTTTAGATTTAAAGAAAAACCATGGTAAAGAAGAAATGCGTGCAAGAGATTTATTCTATGCAATGTGGATTTCAGATTTATTTATGAAACGTGTACAAGAAGATGGTGAGTGGACGTTAATGTGTCCTCATGAATGTCCTCATTTATATGATACGTATGGTGAAGAGTTTGAGCGCTTGTATACAAGCTATGAGACCGCTGGTAAGGGAAGAAAAACCATTAGGGCGCGTGAATTATGGGAGAAAATTTTAGAATCTCAAATTGAGACTGGAACCCCATACATGCTTTATAAAGATGCAGTAAACAGAAAAACAAACCAGAAAAATTTAGGTACCATTCGTTCGTCTAACTTATGTACAGAAATTATGGAGTACACTGCAAAAGACGAAGTTGCTGTTTGTAACCTAGCCTCTATTGCATTGCCAATGTTCGTATCTGAAAAAGAAAATGGAGAAAAATACTTTAATCACAAAAAATTGTTTGATGTAACTAAGAAAGTTACTCGTAATTTAGATACTGTAATTGATGCAAACTTTTATCCAGTAAAAGAAGCAGAGAACTCAAACTTTAGACACAGACCAGTAGGTTTAGGAATTCAAGGTTTAGCAGATACATTTATCAATTTACGTTTGCCTTTTACAAGCGAAGAAGCAAAAAAACTAAACCAAGATATTTTTGAAACCATGTATTTTGCAGCAGTAACTTCTTCTATGGAAATTGCAAAAGCAAAAGAACCATATTCTACGTTTAAAGGTTCTCCAATGTCTGAAGGTGAATTCCAATTTAACATGTGGGGTGTAAATGATGATGAGTTAAGTGGAAATTGGGACTGGGCAAAACTGCGTAAGCAAGTTATGAAACACGGAGTTAGAAACTCACTTTTAGTTGCACCAATGCCAACCGCATCAACCTCACAAATATTAGGAAATAATGAAGCTTTTGAGCCTTATACTTCTAATATTTATACAAGAAGAGTGTTGTCTGGAGAGTTTATTGTAGTAAATAAACACTTATTAGAAGACCTAGTAGAGTTAGGTTTGTGGGATAATGATATGAAAGAAAGCATTATGCGTGCAAATGGTTCTATACAACATATCGAAGAAATTCCTGCAGAGTTGAGAGAATTGTATAAAACGGTTTGGGAAATGAGTATGAAAGATATTATCGATATGGCTCGTCATAGAGGATATTTTATTGATCAATCTCAATCTTTAAACTTATTCTTAAAAGATCCAGATTATGGTAAATTAACATCAATGCATTTTTATGCTTGGAAATCTGGCTTAAAAACAGGAATGTATTATTTAAGAACTAAATCTGCAGTAAATGCAATCCAGTTTACAGTTTCTAAAGAGAAAAAGGCAGAGGTTATTGAAGAAGAGAAACCAATGACGCCTGCAGAGTTTAAAGCAATGGTAGATGCTTCTAAAGGAGCAGGGCCAGATGATGATTGTTTAATGTGTGGATCTTAAACCAAACCTTACATAAATTAAAAGTTGATAAAAAGAGAGGTAGAAATGCCTCTCTTTTTGTATTTTCGGTAATCTTAAATTTTAAAAATGAACTGGGAACAATTACTCTCTCTAAAACGTTTTGGTGATGTCCAAAAACGTCCAAGAATAGCACAAGACGAAACAAGATTGGGTTTTGAAGTAGATTTTGATAGAATCATATTTTCATCAGCATTTAGAAGTCTACAAGATAAAACACAAGTAATACCATTATCAGAAACCGATTTTGTGCATACTCGTTTAACACACAGTTTAGAAGTTTCGGTTGTGGGTAGAACTTTAGGTAGAAGAGTAGGTAAAGTATTGCTAGAACGTCATCCAGATTTAGTTGAATTAGGGTATACATTTAACGATTTTGGGGCTATAGTGGCAGCAGCTTCAGTAACGCACGATATTGGGAACCCTCCTTTTGGTCATTCAGGAGAAAAAGCCATTGGCGAGTATTTTAAAACCGGAAAAGGGGTACAGTATAAAGAGCACCTTTCAGCAAAAGAATACCAAGATTTAGTAGATTTTGAAGGAAATGCAAACGGATTTAAAATATTAACCGAATCTAGAGAAGGGGTCTCTGGTGGTTTGCGGTTGTGTTATGCAACTTTGGGGGCCTTTTTAAAGTATCCTAAAGAAAGTTTACCAAAAAAGCCAACGTCTCACATTGTAGATAAAAAGTATGGTTTTTTTCAATCTGATAAAGAAGCGTTTATAGATGTGGTTACAGAATTAGGGATGAAGCCTAAAAATGTAGAAACCAATTCATTTTATAGACACCCTTTAGCCTATTTGGTAGAAGCTGCAGATGATATTTGTTATACGATTATCGATTTTGAAGATGGTATAAACTTAGGGTTAATAGAAGAAGATTATGCCCTAGAATACATGTCTAAATTAATTCATGGCATCAATAGAGACAAATATTATGCTTTACAACACACCAAAGATAGAACCGCTTATTTAAGAGCAATAGCAATTAATGCTTTAATTGATGAAGCTGTAGCCCTCTTTTTAGAGAATGAAAAAGCTATTTTAAATGGTGATTTTAAACATTCTTTATTAGACAAGTGTAAGTATGAAGCACAAATTAACGACATTATAAAAATAAGTGTCGATAAAATTTACAAGAGCAAAGAGGTATTAGAAAAAGAAGTTGCAGGGTATCGAATTATTGGCGATTTATTAGATGTATTTATAACAGCCACAAACAATAATTATAACAACAATACTAGTAATTATGACAACTTATTAGTAAATTTAATGCCTCAAGAATTTGTAAGTGAATCTGACAGTCAATACGATAGAATCATGGCTGTCTGCACATACGTCTCTAGAATGTCTGATAGCTATGCCATAAGACTAAGAAGAAAAATATTTGGAAATATATTTTAAAACAAACACATGAAAAAAATCTATAATGTTATGCTTGTTGTATTTGCAATGAGCTTCGTTTTTTCTTGCAATAATCATAAAAACGAAAGTTTAAATTCAGTTAAGAAAAAGAAAAAAACGTTAGCAGAAAAAGCAGAAGATACAAAAGCAAGATGGTTGCATGACTTTGAAATGCAGAAAAATCCTGCAACAGGTGTAATTCCTAAGTTGGAAAAAGACAAAGAACTTGCCACAGCAATTTTAGAGAAAGAAAATAATTACTCAGCAAAATCTACCACCTACAATTTTATAAGTAGAGGTCCTTCTAATTTAGGAGGAAGAACAAGGGCTGTAAAAATAGATCTTAGTGACCCAACAGACAATACCATGATTGCTGGAGGGGTAAGTAGTGGTGTTTTTAGAACTACAGATGGTGGTAGCTCTTGGACCAAAGTATCTGGGTTAAATGATATTCATAATGTTACAGCTATTGCCCAAGACCCTAGAGAAGGTTTTCAAAATATATGGTATTATGGGACTGGAGAGTACAGAGGAAATAGTGCAGGGCTTCAAGAGAGTTATTTAGGCAATGGTGTTTGGAAATCTACAGACAGTGGGTTAACATGGCAACAAATATCAAGTACTACAAGTACCTTTACTTCTTTTGACAGCTCTTTCGATATTGTCATCGATTTAGAAGTACATCCAACAACAGGTGAGTTATTTGTTGGTACAGCAGGAAAAGTATATAGAATGACTGAGGGTGGACCTGAAGTGGAATTAGAACTAGCAACTACTGGTTGGACAGATGTCGTAATTTCTAGTACAGGTCGAGTTTATGCTTCCTTAGATGGAGGAGGAACGTTTGATAGAGGTGTGTATACGTCACCAACAGGAGCTGGAAGTTGGACACAAATTAATCCAACATCATCAGATTTTAATCCATCCAATAGAATTACGATGGCATTAGCACCATCTAATGAAGATATTTTATACATTTTATACAATAACGGAGAAAGTAACAGAGAGGGGAATAGAGTACCAGAAGCAGATTTATGGCAATACAATTTTGCTACGTCTACTTGGGTAGATTATAGTAGTAAATTACCAGACGAACCAGGAGGTGATAGCAATGGGAATGATCCATTTTCTATTCAAGGAGCTTATGATTTGGTAATTTCTGTGAAACCAGATAATGAGAATTTTGTTGTAATTGGAGGTACAAATGTTTACAAAATTCAAGATATCACTGCAGATGCTACCTTTAAAAGAATAGGTGGGTATGCAGGGGTTTCTACATATTCAATTTACAATGAAGGAGGCGTAGAACATCATCCAGATATTCATTCATTAATTTGGAGTCAAGATGGTGCTTCTTTTTTTACAGGAACAGATGGAGGTGTGCATAAGACCACCACTATTTCAAGCAATTTTGTAAAATGGGAAAATTTAAATAATGATTATTTAACCTACCAATACTACCATGTAAATATGGTAAACGAGGCTGGAGACGACTTTATAATAGGTGGTGCTCAAGATAATGGAACAACTGTTGGTGGTATAAACGCTGGCAATCCTGATAAAGATATTATGTCAGATTTATTTGGAGGAGATGGAGCTGCAGTTGCTGTTACCCCAAAAACAGGTTTTTTAGAGACAGGATATATCTCTTATGTTACTACACAAAACGGGCGAATGTATCGAGGTACCGAAAGTTCTATAACAGCTACAATTTCACCAATTGACGAATCTGGAGAACAATATCCAAGTCAGTTTGTCACTTACTTTCATATGGATCCAGAAAATCCATCCACAATTTATTATGCCAGTAATGGAAGTTTATTAAGAACAAATGATGCTCCAAATGTAACAAGTACAGAATGGACTTTGGTTGGAAACACTCCTTTTTCGGAGAGAATTACCACATTTGAAACAACAAGAGGAGCTTACGATCCAGAAAATAGTTATCTTTTTGTAGGAGGTAGAGGAGGTAATGTATTTAGGTTAAAAGATCCAATAAATGCAACAGATTTAACTTCGCTAACCAAAATAACACCAACTGAAGTTCAAATTGATGCAACTCAAATTAATAATGGACAATATACGTCAGATATTGCTGTACACCCAACAAACCCTGATATTGTAATGGTAACTTATGCTAGTTATGGTGATAATATAAAAAATATCTTTATTACGAATAACGCAACTGCAGCTTCCCCTACCTGGACTGAAGTTGAGCGTAATTTATCAGCCTTTTCAGTCAGAGCTGGAGCTATAGCCTCTGTAAATGGAGAAAATAAGTACTTTGTAGGAACAGCAAGAGGGTTGTATAGCTCTAGTGATCCAACAAGTACAGATTGGGCATTAGAAGGTGGAGCTACGATGGGAATTCCAGTTGTAAGTGGCTTAGTTTACAGACCCTCAGATAACATATTAATTATGGGTACACATGGTAATGGAATTTATGAAGCAGACTTAAATGCTGCGTTATCAGTAACCGATAATGTAGTAGAAGA
Source organism: uncultured Polaribacter sp. (assembly GCA_938084845.1). Classification (GTDB taxonomy): domain Bacteria; phylum Bacteroidota; class Bacteroidia; order Flavobacteriales; family Flavobacteriaceae; genus Polaribacter. The sequence continues at coordinate 51,823 of CALKEB010000016.1, forward strand.
TGTTTCAATAAACATGTACCCAAATCCAGTACAATTATCACTACAGTTTGAGTCTAATGATATTCAATTTTCTGATAAAACTGCATTTTCAGTTTATAATTTAAGAGGTAAAGAAGTTTTAAAAGGTGCTTTACGTCAAAATGCTATAGATGTATCAAGTTTAAATTCTGGTATTTATATTGTGAAATTAAAACAAGATAACACGATGATTTCTAGGAAATTTGTTAAAAACTAATCCCTTATGAAATTTTTCTTAACCTTTTTTTGTATTTCTTTTTTACTGAGTTGTAAAACACAGGAGGTTGTATTAAACTCTTCGAATGAAATACAATTACAGAAAGGTATTATTAATGAGTATTCACCTGCAATAGCAGAAGAAAAACCATACACAGAGGTTTATGTAGCGTTTAACAACTTTGATTTAGCAACTTTTGAGTTAGTTGGATTGTATTTTAGAAATCAGTTTATTCCTGCAGGGAAATACCCAAATAAGATCTCTGCTTCTATCTCTAAAATAGTGGACGAAACGAAAAGTTCTACACAAAATTTTCCATTTAAACTAACTCCGTTTGAAGCGGTTTTAGCTTATAAAAAAAATAACAAAATCAAATACGTTAAATATACTTTACAACAAAAGGTTTCAAAATATAATATACCAAGATAAATAACTTTTCTCAATGAATAGTTAAAGGCAACTCACAGAGTTGCCTTTTTTATTTTTAAAAATTTAAGTAATCTTAAAAAATTAACAATAATACTCTTTTACTATTAAAAATATAGCATTATTTTTACGACTAGATAACATAAATTTAATAAAATGAAAAATAGAGTTTCACTAACTGTATCATCTCTGTTTTGTTTACTTTTTTTATCTTCCTGTAAATGCAAGCAATTAACCCCAAACGCTCAAGATTACAATGTTCAAGAAAACACTGATAGAATCGTAGAGAAAACATACAACCTGTCCAAAACATTGTTACTTGTAACAAGTTTTAAAAACGATTTAATTGCAAGAAAAATAATTGATTACAATGTTCTTGATGTGGAAACTAAGAAAATTTTAAAGTGTGGTAGTTTTGAAGGTACAAAATTAGTTTGGTACACCAATACAGAATTAAAAGGATATCCTCATATAGGAATCATCAAAGAGAATAATAATGAGTTGTTAGAAGACGATTTTAATACCTCAGATCAAAGTATACTTATAGAAATTAAATAAATGAAAAAAATTAATTACCTTTTAGCAGCACTTTTAGTTGCAGCAACAGTTTCTTGTAATTCAAATCATCAGAATATTTCTAAACCAACTAAAGAATCAAAGATTCAAGTTGTTAAAGATAAAAAACATAAAAAAAATAGTGATGCTAGGCATAAAAAAGGAATTGAGTTTATGGCAGATTATCAAAAAGAAATTAGAAAGCCAATCAATGCTGAAAAATCTACTTATAAAAAGGGGTATTTAATTGAAGAGTTTCAAAAGTTGAAGAAACAACAGCGAAGCCGTAAAGATGATACTGAAATAACTACTGTTTTTACAGAAAGAGGACCTGCTAATGTACCTGGAAGAACCAGGGGTATTGCTATAGATCCTACAAATGCAAACCGTTGGTTTTTTGGGACTGTAGGAGGTGGTGTATGGTTAACAGAAAATGCAGGAGCAACTTTTGTGAATCTTACAGACAATACCATTCCTAATTTAGCCACTTCTACCATAGTCATTAGTCCTCAAGATAAAAATACCTTGTACGTTGGTACAGGAGAACCTTTTGGAAATCTAGGAGCTATTGGTGGATCTGGAGTTTACAAAACAACAGACGGAGGTGTTACTTGGGAAAGTCTTTCTAATACAGTAAGTTTTGGAGATATTGGAAAAATAATTATTAATCCAAATGATAAAAATAATGTTTTAGTAGGTACTAGAACTGGTATTTATAGAACAACAGATGGTGGGGCAAATTGGTCTCAAACGTTTATTTCTTCAAATACAGTTCAAGATTTAGATGCAGATCCAACAGATTTTAATATTCAGTACGGTTCTGTGGGTAACTTTGGGATTGTAAAAAGTATAGATGGGGGTATCACCTGGTCTACTTCATTTGACAGAGCTGACTTTAACGGAAATCATTCTCGTTTTGAATTGTCAGTTTCTCCTGCAGATTCAAATTATATATACTTAAGTGTGTATTCTGGAAGTGGAGGAACATATACAAATACAGACTTTTATCAATCTATGGATAAAGGTGCTACCTATACAAAACTAACAACCTCTAGTCCAAATGCAAATTTAATTACAGGACAAGGGTGGTATGATAACGTTATTATGGCACACCCTTTTAATACAAATGCTTTTTATGTAGGAGGTGTTGCTGTATTTAAGGTGACTGTAACCAATACAAATTTTACATTTCAATCCATAGCATCTGGTTACGATGGCAATCAAATTAATTCAGAGGTACATGTAGATCAGCATGGTTTGTCTTATATTTTAGGAGATGACCAAGAATTTAGAATTTTATTGGCTAATGATGGTGGAGTATATAGCACAACCTATAGCTCAAACCCTGGTGCAATTAATGGTACTTGGTCTGCAACTGCAGCCGGAAAAAATAGTACTCAGTTTTACGCAGCTACAAAACAAAATGGAGAAGATAATTACATTGCTGGAGCACAAGATAATGGTTCTTGGATTTCATCTGGAAATAATTCTACGCTAACCAAAACCTATCAAAAAATATTAGGAGGTGATGGTTTTGAAGCTGTTTGGCACTATAATAAGCCTGGTAACTTTATTGTTGCTTCTCAAAATTATGGAAATATTGGAAGATATATAGATAATAACGGAGCTTTAACAAATTTTGCAGATTCTGGAAACGGAAGTTTATCTCCATTTTATTCTAAATTATCTAATGTAGATAATAATCCAGATGTTGTTTTTGCAATTTCTACCAACGGTGTTTGGCGTTCTACAGATTTTGGTGGGTCTTGGGCATTAAGTGAAATTTCTAATAATTATACGCCAAGTGCTACCAGTGCTCTAAATGTAGAAGCTTCTCCTGCTAACCCAAATATTGTTTGGGCTGGAGCAGTTATGACAGAAAGCGGATCTTATGTCATGCATGTTTCTCAAGATAATGGGCAAACATTTAATGCAGCTGGAATATATGACAACCCAGAAGGAGATCAAAATGTATATATTACAGGGATTTCCCCATCGTATCAAAATGCAAATAGGGCTTATGTTTCTTTTGCTTCTCAAGGATTAGCCAAGATTTTAAAAACAGACGATTTAGGACAAACTTGGACAGATATATCAGGTTTTGCCTCAAGAGAACTTAGAGGGTTTCCAGATGTGGCAGTTCATTGTGTATTAGAGATGCCTTTTGACGAAAATATTATCTGGGCAGGAACAGATATTGGTATTGTAGAGACCTTAGATGGTGGTGCTAGTTGGAGTTTAGTAGAAGGTTTTATCCCTGTTGCTACTTACGATATGAGAATAGTTAATGATCAAGTAGTTATTGCAACGTACGGAAGAGGTGTTTGGTCTGCCACGATTTCTGCATTACAAAATTATACGTTACCTGCTTATTTAGTAGCACCAGATGTGTCACTAAGGCAAAAAGGAATTGAAAGTCCTAGTGCTATTGTATCACACAATGCAACTGTAGAAGAAGTAAGTAGGGCTAAATTTTTTGTAGATGATGTAGAAGTAGCAGAGGTAATACAAGATTATACAACAGGTGTTACCTATACTTATGAAACAGAAGGGTTAAGTGAAGGAACACACAAAATTGGAGTGCAACTTTTTGATGACTCTGTAGGTTTGTCAACTGGCATTAAGGAAGAAATTGTAAATATTATTAATTTTGATGCTCCTGTTTCTAATGTAACAATTTCTGAATTTGAAGCAGCAGATGTATATACTTATGATGGTGAATTTAAAATTGACAATGGAGTTTATTTTGAGGGCAACGTTCTAAATATAGCAGACCATCCTTATGCAAATAATACGACCTATACAACAGTCTTAAAAAAGCCGTTAATTATATCAGAAGGTAATAATACATTAACTTATACAGATGTTGCTATTGTAGAACCTTTTACAGATAATTTGTCAGATTTAAGTTCTTTTTACGATTATGTAATAATTGAAGCTTCAACAGATCTTGAAAACTGGGTGACACTAGACAAGTATGATGCTAGAAGATATTCAGATTGGTTAGCTACTTATAATGATGCATTTGCAATATATAATGATGGTTTATTTAAAACACAAACAATTAATTTAATAGAAAAAGGATTAGCAGCTGGACAAACTGTTGTATTTAGATTTAAATTAGTAGCAGATCCTGGAGCAAATTCTTACGGATGGGCAATAAAATCTATTAATGCAACTACAGCTTCTGTGCAAGATGTTATAAATAATAAGGCATTGTTTGCAGTATATCCAACAGTTTCAAATGGTAATTTTACTATTTACGCAGGAGATCGTTTTGCAAAAACAAAAATTAAAATATATGATGTTGCTGGAAGAGAAGCTTATCAAACAACAATAGATTTCACCAATCAAAAAGAAATTCAGATGAATCTTTCTCTGAATACTGGAGTCTATATTATCAATCTTTTCGATGAAAAAGGGGGTAAGACTTCCAAAAAAATTATCATACAATAATTGAATATATATCTTAAAAAAGGCACTTTTAAAGTGCCTTTTTTAATATTCACAAAATAGTTTAGCAAGCGAATCTGAATCTAAACATAATTCTTTTTGCAGTGCTAATTTGCTTCCATGAGCAACAAAATTATCTGGTATTCCTAGTGTTTTAATATCATTTTTAAACCCGTTAGAAACGCTAAATTCAATAATAGCTGATCCAAAGCCTCCAGTTATTACCCCATCTTCTATAGTTATGATTTTTTGAAATTTTGTAAATATTTCGAAAAGTAATTTTTTATCCAAAGGTTTAATAAAACGCATGTCATAATGAGCAATTTCTTTTTTATTTTCTGATAAAAGAATCGCTTCTTCAACATTTTTGGCAATGGTTCCAATAGATAAAACTGCAATATTTTTTCCTTTTCTTAAACAAACACCTTTTCCAAGTTCAACTTCATAAAATGGCTTTTGCCAATCCAATGTGTTACCATATCCTCTTGGATAGCGAATTGCAATCGGATTTTGTAAACCTAATTGAGCTGTATATAAAATGTTGCGCAATTCGATTTCGTTTCTTGGAGCAAAAATGATAAGATTTGGAATGCATCTTAAAAAAGCTATATCAAAAACGCCATGATGCGTTGCACCATCTTCCCCTACTAAGCCAGCTCTATCTAAACAAAAAACTACAGGTAGTCTTTGCAGTGCTACATCATGGATGACTTGGTCATAGGCTCGTTGTAAAAATGTAGAATAAATAGTACAAAAAGGGATTAAACCTTGGGTAGTCATCCCTGCAGCTAAAGTAACCGCATGTTGTTCTGCAATACCTACATCAAACGTTCTATCTGGATACTTATTCATCATTAGGTTTAAAGAACTACCGGTTAACATGGCAGGTGTGATAGCAACAATTTTTTTATTTTTTGTTGCAAGCTCTAAAATAGTTTTACCATATACATCTTGATATTTTGTAAATAAACTATTTTTATCTTTAATACGTTCTCCAGAAATTTTATGAAATTTTCCAGGAGCATGGTAAGTAATTTGATCTTCTTCTGCTTTTTGTAATCCTTTACCTTTAGTTGTAATAATATGTAAAAACTTAGGGCCTTTAATTTTTTTGAGTCTCTTTAATTCAACTAATAATTTTTGTAGATCATGACCATTTACTGGCCCAGAATAATCAAAGTTTAATGCTTTTATGATATTGTTTTGAACAGCTAGTTTACGATCTGATTTAACTTTTGTTAAATATTCTTTTAAAGCCCCAACTGATGGATCAATTCCTATGGCATTGTCGTTTAAAATGATTAGGATATTGGCATTAGAAACTCCAGCGTGGTTTAAAGCTTCAAAAGCCATTCCACTTGCAATAGAAGCATCACCAATAACAGCAATATGATGTTTGTTTTTTAGCCCTTTTAAATTTGAAGCAATTGCCATTCCTAGCGCTGCTGAAATAGAAGTAGAGGAGTGCCCTACCCCAAAAGTATCAAACACACTCTCTTCTCTTAAAGGGAAACCTGCAATTCCTTTAAATTGTCTATTTGTATGAAATATATGTTTTCTGTCTGTTAAAATTTTATGTCCATATGCTTGGTGTCCAACATCCCAAACTAGTAAATCAGAAGGGGTGTCAAACATATAATGGAGGGCTATCGTTAATTCAACCACACCTAAGCTAGCCCCTAAATGACCACCTTTAGCAGCTACAATATCAATGATAAAGTTTCTAAGCTCTGTTGCCAATTGTGGAAGTTGGTTAGGAGTTAACTTTCTTAAATCGGTTGGATTTGATATGTTAGCTAATAAGTTTTTCATTCATTTACAAAAATACAATATCAAATTTTGTAATATTGATTTTTTAGAATCAAAATATGATACTACCCTTTGATGACAATTATTTTATGAAAAAAGCCTATCAAGAAGCAGAAATTGCTTTTGAAAAGGGAGAAGTACCTGTTGGAGCTGTAATTGTTTTGAACAATCAAATTATTGCAAGGACTCATAATTTAACAGAAACATTAAATGATGTAACTGCTCATGCAGAAATGCAAGCATTTACAGCAGCTGCTAATTTTTTAGGTGGTAAATACTTGAAAGAATGTGTTTTATATGTTACCTTAGAGCCTTGCCAAATGTGTGCAGGCGCAAGTTATTGGTCTCAAATAGGTAAAATTGTATATGGTGCTTCCGAACCAAGAAGAGGTTATTCTTATTTAGGAACCAAGTTGCACCCAAAAACAACAGTAGTTTCAGGGGTGTTAAAAAATGAATGCGCTTTACTATTAAAGCGTTTTTTTGCCCAAAAAAGAGGTTTGAATTAAAAGGATAAACTGTTAAAATTTTAACAAACATTTCTTAAAAAATTTGACATCTAAATACTTTTAATGAACTTTATAGATAATTCAAAACTAATCTTTCACTTCAAAATGAAAAAATTCACATTACTTTTCGCTTTATATTTTGCTGTTTCATTAGTATCAGCTCAAAATACTCCAACACCAAATTACAGACAAGCCGCAAAATATTCTCCTAAGAATTTAGCAAAAATGGTGCATTCCACTTCAGTTAGCCCTCATTGGTTAAAAAAAGGAAATCGTTTTTGGTATGCATACAAAACTTCTGAAGGAGCAAATCATTACATTGTTGATGTAGATAAAAAATCAAAAAAATTATTATTTGATAATGTAAAAATGGCAAAATGGTTAACAGAGATCACAAAAGATCCTTATGATGCAAAGCATTTGCCTCGATTTAAGTTTACGTTTAACGATGCAGAAAATGCGATTCGTTTTTATGTAACGTCTACAGAAGAGGTAGCGATTGTAGATAAGGATAAAAAGGAGGTACAAAAGGATTCAACAGCTACTAAAAAAGCAAAAAAGAAAAAACCTAAAATGGAAAAGAAAACCTATCACTTAGAATATAGACTTGGTGGAAATGGGTTAACAATTTTAGACACCAAAAAGCCTGAAAAAAAACCATGGCAACGTTGGGCAAATATAGCTCCAGACAGCTCTATTGTATTGTATGGTAAAAATCATAATCTGTATTGGATGGATAAAGTAAACTTTAAAAAGTTTATCAAAAATGAAAAAGATACTACGGTTGTAGAGAACCAGTGGACTACCGATGGTGAAGAAAATTATGGATACACTTGGGGTGGTAGAGGTCAAGATAACGAAGATGTTGAAAAAAACAAAGACAAAAGAAAAGGGGTTTGGGGTACATGGTCTCATGATTCTAAAAAGTTTGTATTTGAAAAATCAGATTCTAGACATATAAAAGATTTATGGGTTATCAATTCTACAGGTAAAAAAAGACCAACATTAGAAACGTATAAATACCATATGCCTGGAGAACAGGAATTTTACAAATCAGAATTAATGATTTTTGATATTCCAACTAAAACTCATCTTACTGTTCCTTTAGATACTGTTCGTCAGCAAAGTATAAACGTTTTTAGAGCACCTAGAAAGCAATCTCAAAGAGATGATGAGTTTACGCCTTCTTTACTATTGTCAAGGAAAGGGAAGCTATATTTTAGTGTTATTTCTAGAGATAGAAAAAAATACGATATTAATGTTGCAGACCTTGAAACTGGAGAATATAAAACTTTAGTAGAAGAACGTTTTAACACCTATATTGAGTCTAGACCATTGGTGTTATTTAACAATGAAACAGAAATGTTGCATTGGGCAGAAAGAGACGGATGGGCTCATTTTTATTTGTATGATACAAATGGAAATTTAAAAAATCAAGTTACAGAAGGCGATTATCATGTAGATAGTTTTGAGGGGTTAGATGAGAAAAACAGAATTTTATATTTTACGGCCAATGGTGTAAATAAGCAACAAGACCCTTACTATTTGCATACCTATAAAATAAATTTAAACGGGAGTGGTATGCGTACTTTAGATCCTGGTGATTTTACTTTTACATCTAGTATGTCTGATTCTAATAAATATTTTGTAAGTAATTATTCTAGAGTAAATACAATACCAAAGTCTGAAGTTAGAGATACTAATGAAAATAAAGTAATGGATTTAGAAACCGCAGATTTATCACAATTATTTGCTTCTGGATACCAATTTCCTGAACCCTTTAAAGTAAAAGCAGACGACGGAATTACAGACATTTATGGAGTAATGTATACCCCTTTTGATATGGATACAACTAAAGTATACCCATTGTTAGAATATGTTTATCCTGGGCCACAAACAGAAGCTGTAAACAAATCTTTTTCTTATAGAATGGATCGTTTAGATAGAATGGCACAAGTAGGTTTTGTTGTAATAACTTTAGGAAACAGAGGGGGACATCCAGACAGATCTAAATGGTATCACAATTATGGTTATGGAAACTTACGTGATTACGGATTAGCAGATAAAAAATATGTTGCGCAGCAATTGGCTAATAAACACAAATTTATTGATATTGAAAAAGTAGGGATTTATGGACATTCAGGAGGTGGATTCATGTCTACAGCTGCAATGCTAGTGTATCCTGACTTCTTTAAAGCAGCAGTATCATCTGCAGGAAACCATGATAATAATGTGTACAATTCTTGGTGGTCTGAAACGCATCATGGAGTAAAAGAAGAAATTGATGAGAAAGGAAAAATTTCTCATAAGTATAAAATTGATAACAATCAATCTTTAGCTAAAAACCTAAAAGGACATTTAATGTTAATTCATGGAGATATGGATAATAATGTGCATCCTGCAGGAACAATTAGAATGGCAAATGAATTAATTAAAGCGCACAAGCGATTTAAATTTATGATTATGCCAGGTCAAAGGCATGGTTTTGGAAGTATGACAGAATATTCTTTCTGGTTAAGAGCAGATCATTTTAGTAAATATTTATTAGGTGAAGAAAACATGGATGTAGACTTTATGTTTATGAACATGGATCAACCTAAAAATAGATAGTAATAGCTTAACTATATCATTAAAAAAAGCTCCGAATGAAAATTCGGAGCTTTTTAGTTTAATCTTTTTGGTATTCCAAAATATCTGCTGGCTGACAATCTAAAGCTTTGCAAATGGCTTCTAAAGTAGAAAACCGAACTGCTTTTGCTTTACCAGATTTTAGAATAGATAAATTGGCCGATGTTATTCCTATTATCTCTGCCAATTCCTTACTGCGCATTTTACGTTTGGCAAGCATTACATCTAAGTTTACAATAATTGCCATACTATATTATTAAATCGTTTTCTTGTTGAATCTCTATGCCTCGTTTTATAATTTGAGAAAATATAAATAGTACTCCAGACACAAATAAAAATTCACTTGAATACAAATCCATTTCAAAGTTATATTTTTTACCAATAAACTGAATATGTGTGTTATGTAGCATAACAATAAACCAAAGACATAATATGCTAATACTTGTTTGCTTCATTAATTTACAAACAGATTTATTAAACGGATTGGCAATATCTAAATCTTTTAAAAGTCGAATTAATAAATAAGCAATCCATGCTTCGCTTATACCTATCATTATTTTGTAAAATAAAATAAAAGAATAATGGTAAAAACTATAATTGTAGTATTGAAAGAGGTTTATTCCTCCAAAAAGTTTTTTTGATACATCAGGGTTAGAAAAGCTTAAGAAATAAGAAGTTAATAAAATGCCTGATTGTATACATAGGCCAATAAATGCTAGCCATGTAAAGACATACATTATTTTTAATAGTTTGTTAGATCTCATATACTAAATTGTTAAATCGTTTTCTTGTTTCTGGAGTTTTGCAATTTTGAAAATCTCACTTAAAATTAAGGAGAATAAACCAAAACAGATAATAACTAAATGCTGATTTAATCCAAATTCAATACCTATTTTTTGCGCAACATAAATTTTACTAATACTAGAAATTATCAAAGAAATAATGCCTGAAACTGTCAATAAATTTCCAATTTTCTTTAATGAATTGATTACTTCATTTTCAAAAACTTTAACCCTTAAGAAGTAATGTAAAACCTTTCTAAAAAAATACAAAGCTGCAATTATTAGCAAATAATTTAAAGCTGCTACAGCAAATAGTATTTTAGAATTAATATCTGAATGAAGAGATACTCCATTTATGTGAAGGTCTAACGCATTTAAATCGATAAAGAAAATGCTAATTACAAAACCAATAATTAATAAAACAAATGGCATAGAGAAAATCCAAAGTAAATCTACTATGGCCTTTAAGATGTTAATTTTTCTCATAAATTTTATATTTTGATGCTACAAAGATATAAAAATTATTGAAAAGCAATAATAAAGTATTAATAAAGAATAAATTATACTTTTTTAATGACATTTGTTACAATGCCCCAGATAAGAAAGTCGTTGTCTTCTGTTATTTTTATGATAGGGTAATTAGGATTTTCGGGTTGTAGCCATATTTCGTTTTGTACCACTCGTAATCTTTTTACTGTAAATTCACCATCAATATAGCAAACTGCAATTTTTTTATCAGATGGTTCCAAACTTCTATCAATTACTAATAAATCGTCATGATTTAAACCTGCGTTTATCATCGACTGACCTTTTACTTTAGCATAAAAAGTAGTTTCTTTATTTTTGATTAACGTATCGTCTAAAGATATTTTTTCTCCAGTAATATCCTCTGTTGTAGAGGGGAATCCTGCAGATATACCTGTATCAATCAATAAAGCTCCATCATGAATTGAGTCTTCGGGGGTAAAAAAAACTAGATTTTTTGAGGTTTTCATAGACATGCAAATTAAAACTTTTCTTTTAATTTTTCACTTTAATTTCTTTTAAATTATAAGTTATTACTGTATCGTATGCCTTTTTTAATTTTGGTATAATTATAAAAAGTTCTTCTTGTGTTAAATGGCCAAAACCAAAACGGATAGCACATGTTTTTTTATTTTGATATAATATTGTTTTTGGAATAAATAAATTATTTTTTTCAGCTTCTTGTGTCAATTGAATGAGAGAGATGTGTTTGCTAAAAGATAACCAAATTGCCAGTCCGCCTTTAGGTATTTCCCATGCTGCAATTTCAGAAAAATAGTGTTTTAATAACGTGTTTAAATAATCTCTACGTTCTTTATAAATAACAATATTTTTTTTCATTAAACGATAGATTTCGCCCTCATGAATTAACTCTGATAACATTTGTTGCTGAATTAAGTCTCCTTGTTCATCTAGCAAATACAAATAGTTTCTAGCTTCTTGAATTAAATTTTCTGGTGCAATTACAAATCCAGTTTGAAAGCTAGGAAACAATGATTGTCCAAGATTACCTAAATATATGACCATTCCATTATTATCTGAGTGTACCATTGGTGAAATAGGAGTATCTTCAAATTGAAAATCATAATCAAAATCATCTTCTAGGATGGCAAAACCATATTCTTTTGCTAATTTTAGTAATTCTTCTCTTCTGGTTTTACTTAAAGAAACCGTTGTTGGGTAATCTCTTTGTGAACAAACATAAACGCTTCGAATCGTATTTTTTTTAAAATTTTCTCGAATATAATTTACATTTAATCCTTCATGATCTACAGGTATTGTAATAATAGTTGCACCTACTTGTTGAAAAATCATATTAGAAGTATACTTACTTAGTTCGCCCACAAGTACAATATCGTTTTTTTGAAGTAGTAACTGAGAAACAATATAAAGACTCATTTCTGTACTTCTTGTACTCATTAAGTTTTTGGGGTGTACCAATAGACCTCTTGTTCTATTTAAATATTCACAAAGTTGTGTTTGAAACATAGATACCGTACTTTCTTGTATGCTGTTCCATTTCTGAATTAATGTTTTACGTTGCATGGCAGTACTATACCACCTTGTAAATTGATTTACTGGGTGAAGTCTTAAATCTGGCTTACCATCATTTATTGCATGCGTTTCTTTTGTTTTTTGAATGGTTGATGCTAAATGAAATGATTTTTGAAATGCAAAACCTGTTGTATTAACAATTTGATGTGTTTTGTTATTAGTAGGTAAGGTCTTTTTATTTAAATAATTCAGATTAGAGGCCAATACAAAAGTTCCCTTATTGGGTTTAATAACAACCCAACCCTGTGAGGCCAATTCATCATAAATAGCAACTGCAGTATTTCTATGTATTTGAAGTAGTTTTGCAACTATTCTTGTTCCAGGTAGTTTTGTATTACTTGCAATACTATTACTTTGAAAAAGAGCAATAAACCTTTGGGCAGCTTGAATATATATTGGCTTCGATGATGAAGCTTTAAAAACAACATGTTTTTTTATAATTGCTAAATCTGGACTATCTATCATTTAAAAACCGGACTACTTAAGATGTCCATAAAGTTACGATTTTTGCCCAAAATATAACTGATACATTTATGAAAATTAAAATTACCTTATTACTTATAATTATTTTTATGTGCTCTAATGTTCTAAGAGCACAGTCTAACGCTATAAAAAATGATACTTTAAAAGAAGTTGTAATTACATCTGCGAGAATAGATTTGCCTTTTAAAGAAAACTCAAGAACTATTAATGTTATTACAAGTAAAGATATTGTCAATAGCGCAGCTACAAATGTTGCAGATGTATTACAGTTAGTAGCTGGTGTTGATATAAGAAGAAGAGGAACTGCAGGTAGCCAAGCAGATTTATACATAAGAGGTGGTGGTTTTGACCAAACGTTACTTTTAATTGATGGTATTAAAATGGACGATGCTCAAACAGGACATCATACATTAAACGCGGCTTTGCCCATTGAGGTGATAGAAAGAATAGAAATTATTAAGGGTCCAGCAGCAAGAATATTTGGGCAAAATGCTTTTACAGGTGCTATTAATATTGTAACTAAAAAGAACCTACAAAACTCGGTATCTGCCAATATTGAAACAGGTTCTTTTGGGCAATTAAATGGTTCTGTAACTGTTGGTAAAGAGTTTAAAAACTCATCATTCATTGCACACGTTGGTGCTTTATTTTCAAACGGATATAGGAATAATTCTGATTACAACAACTATAATTATTTTTTAAAAGGTGTTTTTAATAAAACCAAGCAGCCTATTGAGATGATTGCTACGTTCTTTGATAAAAAGTTTGGTGCAGAAAACTTTTATACAACAAATCCAAATTGGAATGAGTATGAAGAAACACAAAATAGTGTATTAGGTTTCTCTACTACTTTTAATACCGGTAATTTTAAAATTAAACCAAGAATTTATTGGAGAAGAGGTCAAGATATTTTTTTATTAAAAAGAGATGATCCATCTTTCTTTAGAAATTTACACATCACCAATAAAATCGGTGTAGAAACAAATCTCTCATACAGGTCAAGTTTAGGGATTACAGGCTTTGGGGTAGATATTTCTCGTTTTTCTATTAGTAGTAATAATTTAGGAGATAGAAATAGAACTATGGCAAATCTATTTTTAGAACATCGTTTTGTTTTTGGAGATTTTATAGACATTACTCCTGGTGTAGCTGTTACCTATTTTTCTGATTTTGATTTTAATACCTTTCCAGGATTAGATGTAGGGGTACAAATCTCAGAAAACTTTAAAGCTTATGGTAATGTAGGGTACACTTTTAGAGCGCCAACTTTTACTGATTTATTTTACAACAGCCCAACAACTTCTGGGAACATAAATTTAGAACCAGAAAGTGCATTTGCTCAAGAAATTGGTGTAAAGTTTAGCGCTTTAAACTTTTTAGCTTCTATAGCAATTTTTAATAGAGATTCAGATAATTTAATAGATTTTATAAGACCCAACAGTAATACAGATGTTTTTACAGCAACCAATATTGCTGAAGTAAATACAAAAGGAATTGAGTTTGATGCTACTTACTTGTTTAAACTAAATGATTTTAATCAAAGTTTAAAAGTAGGGTATTCTTATTTAGAAGATGATATTATAGATCAAAACCCAGAATTATCTCGGTATTCTCTAAACACTTTAAGACATCAATTTATTACACAATTTTCGAGTTCATTTATTAAAAATGTAAGACATAATATAATGTATAAACACGCAGAACGTACTACTGGACAAAGTTATAATGTGTGGGACGCGTCAATAATTTTAGATGTTAAAAAAGTTAGTTTTACAGTAACAGCTAACAACATATTTAATGCAGAATATATAGAAAGTGGTTTTGTACCAATGCCTGGAAGCGCTGTTTTAGCTGGTTTACGATATAATTTATAGAGGACTATTTAGTTATAAATAGTTAAAAGTCATTACCTTTTATTGAAGGTAGTGGCTTTTTTTATTTACATGTAGTAAAGACGAATGCAATTAACAAAAGCCTTAAAATTAGGTGGCTATTAAAAAAGGAGCGGATGATCGATAAGCAGCAATTCGCTTTAGATAAAAAAAACCATGCCAATGGCATGGTTTTTTATAAATGCAATGTATCGCTATTTTAATAGTCTAAAGAGATCATTTCCGTTAGCAAATAGTAATAATGCTATTAATAATACAAAACCAACTAATTGGGCATATTCTAAGAATTTATCACCAGGTTTTTTGCCTGTAATCATTTCCCAAAGCGTAAATACTACATGTCCTCCGTCAAGAGCAGGAATAGGTAATAGATTCATAAACCCTAGCATAATAGATAAAAATGCTGTAATATTCCAAAAAGAAACAGCACTCCATTCGTCAGGAAAAATACTTCCAATAGAAATAAAACCACCTAGACCTTTATAAGCTCCAGTACTTGGATTAAATATTTTTTTAAGTTGCTTTACATAATCTGTTAAGGTTTTCCAAGATTTATTAAAACCTGCAGGTATTGCCTCCACAAAAGAATACTTAATATTTGCTAAATCATAATAGCCTAATTTTTCTAAGTCGGTTAAAGGAACTGTGGTAAATACAACACCAAGTGCTCCTTTTTCTGTAACTTGAAGGTTTACTTCTTTAACAGAATTATTTCTTAAAACAGTAGCTGTTATTTCTTGACCTTTATACTTATTTAAAATATTTTTTGCTTCATCATAATACTTTATAGAGGTGCCATTAATACTAGTTAAAATGTCTCTAGTTTCTAAAGCGCTCTCTGTATTTGGTGAATCTTCAGATATTTGACCAATTACAAAAGGGTAACGAGGGTATAAAAATGGACCTGCATCTTTACCTCTTTCCATTAACTGAGCTATAAAATCTGTAGGAATTTCTTTCTGTAAGACCTCTCCATTTCTTTCAATTTCAAAATCATTACCATTTATAAATTCTAAAGATAAGTTTGCAAACTTTTTTATTTTTTTACCATCTACGGTTAAAATTTTGTCACCCGTTTGTAATCCTAAATTCAAAGCTAAAGAATCTTGTACCCAAACCCCATCTGTTAAATTATCATTTGGTAAATATTGCTCTCCATAAGAATACATGAGCATGATGTAAATAAAAATACCTAGTACAAAGTTTACAAACACACCCCCTAACATAATAATTAAACGTTGCCAAGCTGGTTTTGATCTAAATTCCCAAGGTTGAGCAGGTTGTTTCATTTGCTCAGTATCCATGCTTTCATCTATCATTCCAGAGATTTTAACATAACCTCCTAAAGGAATCCAACCTATACCATATACAGTTTCACCCACTTTTTTCTTTACTAAAGAAAATTTATAGTCAAAAAATAAATAGAATTTTTCTACTCTTGTTTTAAATAGTTTTGCTGGGATAAAATGCCCTAATTCATGCAAAACAATTAATAAAGATAGACTTAAAATAAATTGAGATGCTTTTATAATAATTTCCATTCGGTATTTTCTCTAAATTGTTAAGCTACAAAGGTACATTTTTAAAGAGAGTTTAAAAAGTAAACTTAAAAGTTGGTTTGCTAAATTAACACTCTTTTAGGTTTATTATTTTAATCAGTACTTTTTTTGCATTTTTTTAAGCTGTAAATTTGCAGAAGACACATTTATTATGGATTTAAAATTTTTTAAGAAAAGTAAGGCCACTGTAATTTTCTTGGTTGTTTTTTCTGTATTTACTATCCCTGTTTTTTATCATTTGTTAAAAGTAGATAAGAAATTAAAAGTATACAGTCCTTCTGATGTAAATCCTAGTTTGGTTCATGAATCTATTAAGCACATTACAAAAGATCATACCATTGCTGACTTTGAGTTGATCAATCAAAATGGCAAAATTATCACTCAAAAAGATTATAAAGGCAAAATATATATCGCAGATTTTTTCTTTACAAGATGTACAAATATTTGTGTAGTTATGGCATACAATATGAATGAGCTACAAGAATATTATAAAAATGATAATGATATTATGTTTCTAAGCCATTCTGTAACTCCGGTGATGGATAGTGTTCCTGTTTTAAAAGAATATGCCTTAAATAAAGGGGTTATTGATGGTAAATGGAATGTAACTACTGGTGCTAAAAAACACATTTACGATTTAGCAAGAAAAAGTTATTTTGCTGTGATTGAAGATGGTGATGGAGGTGAAGATGATTTTATTCATACAGAACAATTTGTACTTATTGATAAAGAAAGAAGAATTAGAGGCTATTATGATGGCACAAATAAAGAGGATATGCAAAAGTTGAAAGACGATATGGTTTTGCTTAAAGAAGAATATAAAAATAAGTAATGGAATTTTTATAGTTCTTTATCTTCAATACTTTTAATTTAACACTGATAATTACTAATTTTTGATTCACCATTTGCTAAAATGGATATAGAACTTTCACTTTACGAAATAGTCTCATCTCTTTAATGTTTGTCGTTTACTTTTTTTTAAATTAAAGTAATTTTAAAAATGATTCAAACAAGTTGTTTAGAATCATTCTAAAGTATTATCTTTGCAAACTAAATTAATATACATTTTTGAACACAATTGCAACTTTACATGTTGGAGAAATTGGTTACATATCTGAAGAATCTTTAGATATAATTCCATTAAAATTGTTAGAAATGGGTTGTTTGCCTGGAGCAGAAGTAGAACTTATACAACAAGCTCCTTTAAAAGACCCAATTTACATTTGTGTTAATGGCAGTCATTTGGCCATTAGAAAAGAAACTGCAGCAATGATTCAAATCTTAAAAAGCGAAGTTTAATGCCTAAAAGAGATATAAAAATTGCTTTACTTGGTAATCCTAACACCGGTAAAACTTCACTTTTTAACCAACTTACAGGTTTAAATCAAAAAGTGGGTAACTATCCAGGGGTTACTGTAGATAAAAAATTAGGGAAAAGTAAATTGTCTGCTACGCAGAATGCAATCATTACAGATTTACCTGGCACTTACAGTATAAACCCAACTTCTTTAGACGAAAGTATTGTTTTAAAAACATTGCTTAAGAAAGACATCAAAGAGTCTCCAGATGTAATTTTAGTGGTTGCAGATGTAGAAAATTTAAAACGGAATCTTTTACTTTTTTCACAAATTAAAGATTTAGAAATACCTACTGTATTAGCCATAAACATGGTAGATCAAATGAATAGAAAAGGTATTTCTATTGATTTATCTCTTTTAAAAAAAGAATTAAATACCGAAGTTGCATTAATTAGTGCAAGAAAAAATGAAGGAATTCAAGAAGTAAAAGAAGCCATTATTCGTTGTCACGTTGCAGCTAAAGCATCCCCTCTTTGTGGAATAAACTCTAAGATAGATCCAGATTATTTTGAGAATCTAAAAAAAATAAGTTCTAATTATACGCTTTATGAATTGTGGTTAATGGTAACTCAAAATAATTATCCAGATACCATTACCAAAGAAGAAAAAGAAAAGCTTTTAGCTTTTAAAAAAGATGTACCTAAATTAAAGAAATACCAACATAAAGAAACCATATATAGGTATCAAGAGATTAATAAAATTTTAAAGAAAACCTATATCGTAGATAAATCAAAAGCTAAAGATCTACGAAGTAAATTAGATAAAGTTTTTACTCACAAAATTTTTGGTTATGCCATATTTTTCTTGATTTTATTAATCATTTTTCAATCTATTTTTGATATTGCTTCTGTACCTATGGATTTTATTGACGGTATTTTTGCAGAGCTATCTAATTTTGCAAAAAGTAATTTACCTAATGGAGTTTTAACGGATTTATTATCAGAAGGTATTATTCCAGGTATTGGAGGCGTTATTATTTTTATTCCACAAATTGCAATATTATTTCTGTTCATCGCCATTTTAGAAGAAACAGGCTATATGAGTCGTGTTGTTTTTTTAATGGATAAAATTATGAGACGTTTTGGAATGAATGGGAAAAGTGTAATTCCGTTAATTTCAGGAACAGCATGTGCAATTCCTGCAATTATGGCCACCAGAACAATTTCTAGCTGGAAAGAACGATTAATTACCATTTTGGTTACTCCATTTACCACGTGCTCTGCACGTTTACCAGTTTATGCAATTTTAATAGCGCTAATAATTCCTGATACTAAAATTTTTGGTTTTTTAAACGTACAAGGTTTGGTCTTGTTGTTACTATATGCATTAGGTTTTGTAGCAGCTATTTTAGGGGCATACATTTTAAATAAAACATTAAAAATAAAATCAAGATCATTTTTTGTAGTAGAGATGCCAAACTACAAACTACCATCATTTAAAAACGTATTTTATGAAGTGGTAGAAAAAACAAAAGCATTTGTTTTTGGAGCAGGAAAAATAATTTTAGCACTGTCTATCATTTTATGGTTTTTGGCTTCTAATGGGGGTTCAGATTTTAAAAATGCAGAACAAATTGTAACAGAAAATGTTGCAAATAGTAATTTAAGTGATGATGAGATTCAGCAGAAAATAGCTTCAACAAAGTTAGAAAAATCGTATATTGGAGTATTAGGAAAATCTATAGAACCTGCCATAAAACCTTTAGGTTATGATTGGAAAATAGGTATTGCAATAATAACATCTTTTGCGGCACGTGAGGTATTTGTAGGAACTTTGGCAACCATTTATAGTGTAGAAGCAGATGATGAAGACACAACCACTATTAAGCAGAAAATGGCTTCAGAAATAAATCCAGATACGAGTAAAAAACGATTTAACTTTCCTGTAGGGATGTCTTTAATGGTTTTTTATGCATTTGCAATGCAATGTATGGCAACTTTAGCCATAGTAAAACGTGAAACAAAAACTTGGAAATGGCCATTAATTCAATTATTTGGCATGGCATTATTGGCTTATGTTTCCTCTTTTTTAACCTATCAATTATTAAGTTAATGCAAGAAATTATCGCATATATATTGTTAACTTTAGCACTACTCTTTTTAGTGAGAAAATACATGTTACCAACAAAAAAATCTAAGGGGTGTAGTTCAGATTGTAATTGTCATTAGAAAAAAACAAAACGATTTGTAAGGTTGTATCCCTTCTGAACAACAGATATTAAATAATAATTAAATATAGACTTATGAAAAAAGCAATTTTATCAATCGTAATTTTTACAATCGCATTAGTATCTTCTATAGAAGTCAATGCTCAAAATTTCCCAAAAGTAGATGTAAGTCCAATGGATGCCTCTGCTTATCCTACCAATTGGAGAAATGCAAATAAATTAGTCAAAGTAATTTATAGTAGGCCAAATTTAAAAGGAAGGTCTTTAGACAAATTAGCACCTAAAGGCAAAGTTTGGAGAACAGGTGCTAATGAAGCTGCAGAAATTACATTTTACAAAGAGGTTGTGTTTGGAGGTAAGCCAGTAAAAGCTGGAACATACACATTGTTTACAATTCCTTCAGATGAGAATTGGATAGTAATTTTGAGTAATCAAAGAAACGTTTGGGGGTCCTATTTTTATGATGCAAAAGAAGATGTTGTAAGAGTAGAAGCAGAAGTTGCTCAAGGTAAAGAAAGTATTGAGGCTTTTTCTATTGTTTTTACCGGTGAAGAAAATGATGCATTGATGCATTTAGCCTGGGGAACTACAAGAGTAACAATATCAGTAAAAGGGTAACTGAGAATTAAAATAAAAAAAACCTAAAAAGTTATTATTGCTTTTGAGGTTTTTTTTCTTATACAGTTTGATTCTGTTGCCATTTCCATGCAGAACGTAAGGCTTCTTCTAGCCGGATTTCTGTTTTCCATTGCAATTCATTATTTGCAATTGTAGTATCTGCATAACAAGACATTACATCTCCATCTCTTCTACCTACAATTTTGTAATTTAATTTCAGGTTATTTACTTTTTCAAAAGTTTGTATAATTTCTAATACAGACGTACCCTTACCTGTACCAATATTAAAAAATTCAAAAGAATTTTTATTATTTTTATCAAGTAACCTTTTTAAAGCAGCGATATGTGCTTTTGCTAAATCTACTACGTGTATATAATCACGAATAGCAGTACCATCTTCTGTCGCATAATCATCGCCAAAAACAGACAATTGCTCACGAATACCTGCTGCCGTTTGTGTAACATAAGGAATTAAATTCTGAGGAACACCTAAAGGTAATTCGCCGATTTTTGCAGAAGCGTGCGCACCAATTGGGTTAAAATAGCGCAATGCTATTGCGTTTATACCATAGGCCTTACAAGAATCTTTTATGATTTCTTCTCCAATTTTTTTTGTGTTTCCATAAACAGATTCAGCTTTTTTAACAGGAGCATTCTCCGTAATTGGCAACTCATTTGGTTCTCCATAAACCGTAGCAGAAGAAGAAAAAATAAAGTGATCTAAATTGCGGTTTTTTAGTACCATTAAAATGTTTATCAGAGAGCTTAAGTTATTTTCGTAGTACTCTAATGGTTTTGCAATACTTTCTCCAACAGCTTTAAAGGCAGCAAAATGAATTACACCGTCAATTTTATGTGCATCAAATACAGACTCTAGGTCTGATTTGATTCTTACATCTGCTTCATAAAATATTGGTTTTTTGTTAGTAATAGCTTCAATATTTTCTAATACGGATAAAGTGGTATTAGATAAATCATCTATTATTACAACTTCAAAGCCTTCATTTTGGAGTTCTACAACAGTATGAGAACCTATAAAACCAAGGCCTCCTGTGACGAGTATTTTTTTCATTATTTTATTTTAGGGGTTATTTTAAAAAATCTAATATTGTTTTGGTTATAAATGTTAATTGTTCATGATCTAGTTCTGTGTGCATAGGTAAAGAAATCACTGTTTTTATCAATTGATTGGTTACAGGAAAATCTTCTTCATTGTAGCGTTTGTCTTGGTATGCTTTTTGGGCATGTAAAGCTACAGGGTAATATATTGCATTCGGAATTTCGTTTGCTATTAGGTGTTTGTGTAAAGCATCTCTTTGACCATTTGTTATTTGTAAGGTGTACTGATGAAACACGTGACAATCGCAAACATCACAAATCTGGTTACAATTTGAAGTTTTATTTGATTGTGCTGTTGGGGTTATTATTGCAGGATGCTTAGAAAATGCATTATTGTAAAAACGAGCGGCAGTACGTCTGGCATTACAATACGAATCTAAGTGTGGTAATTTAGCTTTTAAAACGCCTGCTTGTATAGAATCTAATCTAGAATTTACACCTACAACATCATGATAATAACGCTCATACATTCCATGATTTACAATTCCACGAATGGTATGTGCTAGTTGGTCATTATTTGTAAAAATAGCACCTCCATCTCCATAACAACCTAAATTTTTAGAGGGGAAAAAAGAAGTTGTTCCTACATCTCCTAGTGTACCTGCTTTTTGTTGAGAACCATCTTTAAACGTATAATTTGCTCCAATTGCTTGGGCATTGTCTTCTATAACAAATAAATTATGTGCTTTTGCAATCTCTAAAATCGCATCCATATTTGCTACCTGACCAAATAAATGAACAGGAACAATGGCTTTTGTTTTAGGTGTAATTGCTTTCTTTAAAGCAGAAATATCTATGTTAAAGGTCTCTTTATCCACATCAACTAAAACAGGTGTAAGCTTTAGTAATGCAATCACCTCTACTGTTGCTGCAAATGTGAAATCTACAGTAATTACTTCATCACCTTGCGCTAAACCTAATCCCATCATGGCAATTTGCAAAGCATCCGTTCCATTTGCACAAGGAATTACATGTTTTACATTTAAATATGCTTCTAAATCTTTTTGAAAATCTTTTACTAAAGGACCATTTATGTAAGAAGATGAGTTTAAAACATCTTGTATCGAATGGTCTACCGTTTCTTTTATATGTTGATATTGTTTTTGCAAATCAACCATTTGAATTTTATTCATAAATCATCAAATTATTTGTATATCAAAAATACAACATAATTACTTTATCTTTGGCTAGATCAAAATTTTTCAAATGAAATTTATAAAAAAGACCATAAAAATATTGTTTGCTTTCATTGTATTTCTTGCTATTGGAACTTGGTTGTATACAAAAACGTACTATCCGAACTATAAAGGAGAGCTAGCGTTAAGCCAACTGTCTGAAAAGGTGACAGTTTATTTTGATGATGTTGGTGTACCTCATATTGAGGCTCAGAATCAGAAAGATGCATATACCGCTTTAGGATATGTACATGCGCAAGATCGACTTTGGCAAATGGAATTGATAAGAAGAATTGCCCCTGGTAGGTTGTCTGAGATTTTCGGAAAAGATCTACTTCAGACAGATGTTTTTTTTGCGGGTTTAGGCATCGAAGAAGCAGCTGAAAAATCTATTGCAGCTCTAGACGAAAATAGTGAGCCTTACCTATTAACTCAGGCGTATTTAAATGGTATTAATCAATATATTAACGAAGGTAAAACGCCATTAGAATTTTCTCTAGTTGGTATAGAAAAAGAAAATTATACCCTAAAAGATGTATATAATGTTTTTGGTTATATGGCTTTTAGTTTTGCTGTTGCACATAAAACAGATCCGCTTTTAACTGAAATTAAAGAACAATTAGGTGATGCTTATTTTAAAGAAATAATGACCACGGATTTAAATGAGCTTACCATTAACAAATACGAAACCAAAGAAATTAAGGGAGAACTTTCTGCGGCTGTAAGTAAATTGATGGATAAATTACCCGTTTCTACTTTTATAGGTAGTAATTCTTGGGTAATTGGACCAGAGAAAACTAAAAATGGTAAAGTTTTATTTGCCAATGATCCTCACATAGGGTTTTCGCAGCCTTCGGTTTGGTATGAGAATCATATAAAAACTCCAGATTTTGAAATTTATGGATTTAATATTGCCTTAATGCCATTTCCCCTTTTAGGTCATAATAGAGAATATGCGTATGGATTAACAATGTTGGCTAACGATGATTTAAATTTTTATGTAGAGAAAAATAAGGATGATAATGAAAATTTATACAAAACAGCAGAAGGTTATAAGCCCTACACTGTAAAAACCAAAACAATACAGATTAAAGAGGCTGTAGATACTACTTTTAAAGTAAAAGTTTCTAATCATGGGCCAATTATGAATGGTATTATATCTCATATGAATGATACTCGTCCAGTAGCGATGCATTGGTTGTATACACAATTAGACAATAAGCAATTAGATGTTTCTTATGAAATGTCTCATGCGACCTCTTTACATAGATTTAAAAATGCAGTCGTAAAAATTCATGCACCAGGTTTAAATGTTATGTATGGTGATGCAAAAGGAAATATTGCTTGGTTTGCTTCTGCTAAGTTATATCAACTTAGAGATAGTTTATCTTCTAAATTGTATTTAGATGGTGCTTCTGGAACTGATGAGATTACCGAATTCTTGCCATTTAGTGAAAACCCCCAAGCTATAAATCCTTCTTGGAACTATGTTTACTCTGCAAATAATCAGCCAGATTCGGTGAGGGGTAAATTGTATCCAGGTTATTATCAACCACAAGATAGAGCAAAAAGAATTGTTTCGCTTTTAGAAGGAAAAGATGATTTCACAAAGCAAGACATAGAGGAGATGATTTATGATGTGCAATCTGCAACAGTTTCTGATATTGCAAAAGATTTGTTAGAGAATGTTCGTAGAACAGATTTATCTGCTTCACAAAAAAAAGCCATTTCTATTTTGGAAAGATGGAATGGAGATTATCAAAAAAATGCAATACCACCAACTCTATATAATCGATTCTTATACGAGGTATTGGTGGCTACTTATAAAGATGAATTAGGAGGTAGTTTTCCTTTGTTTATTAATTCTCAATTACAAGACCAGGCTTTTCCCATTCAAGTTAAAAGAGAAAAATCTATTTGGTGGGATAATGTAACTACAGAAAATAAAACAGAAACTAGAAATGAAATTATTACCAATTCTTTTTTAAGTGCTTATGCATTTTTAGAAAATCAATTAGGAGAAAACGTAGATAATTGGATGTGGAAAAGGGTTATTTCTTTAGAACATGAACACGCAATTGGTAAAGCAGGGGGTCTTCTTAGAAAGTTTTTTAATGTTGGGCCTTTTGAAACTATAGGGGGTAATGAAGTAATAAACAATCAGATTTTTAAGTTAGACAGTACAGGTATTTATAAAATTACTGCAGGACCATCAACAAGAAGAGTTATCGATTTTTCTGATATAGAAAATAGTTCAGCAATTTTACCTACAGGTCAATCAGGTAGAGTGTTTAGTCCATATTACAAAGACCAAGCACAAAAGTTTATAGATGGAGAGTTCGTAAAAATGAGTCTCAATGAGGCAGATATAAAACAAAGTGAAAACGTTTTGGTTTTGAAGCCAAAGCAATAATTTAGCAGCTAAACCTCTTTATAAATTTCTTGAAAAGGAATTCGAAAACGTTCTCCATAAACCCCTTTTGGATCTCTAATTCCACATGATACAATCATGTTAATTTCAGCGCCAAAGGGCAGGCCGACTAGATTTTTAACTCTTAGGGTGTCTAACCCTTCCATAGGGCAAGTATCATAACCTTCTGCTGCCATAGAAATCATAAAGTTTTCTGCTGCTAATGCACAAGTTTTATGAGCTACAATTCGCATATCGCTTTTTAGAACTTGCCTATAAATAGGTTTAAAAAAACCAATTATAGTAACCATCATAAACTTTAAAAAACCAAATATTCCTAGAAAATCTCCATAAGCAAAAGGTATAATTTTACCATAATAATTTCTAACTGTTTTTTCTCTTTTTGTTTGGTTAGCTTTAGCGTTATTTTCTCCAAAATTTTTCTCTATAAATTTTAAATTAGCTTTTGCCCTTTCTTTCCATAGGTCTTTTCTTGTAACAAAAATGACCAATTGTTGTGCTGTTTTTGCTGCATTTTGATTAAAACAAAAAGGTGCAATTTTAGCGATACTATCTTTAGAAGTAATGTGGTAGAACTCCCATAATTGCATATTACTACTATTAGGAGCTAAAGCAGCATGCTCTAAACATTTTTTTACAATTGCAGTTTGTATGGGTTTATTGGCATCATAAATTCGGACTGATCTTCTATATTGAATTGCTTCAAAAACGGTCTTTGGGTTCTCCATTACATGCTTAAGATAAAGTACTAAGTTTTTTATTCATTACCCAAAACCAGATAGGAGGTAAGAATGCTAATAGCATCATGCCTGGGTATCCAGTAGGCATTTGTGGGCTTTCTGGTAATGATTTTAAAAGTTGGTAATGTTTAGCCCCATTATAATGATGATCTGAATGTCTCGATAAATTAAAAAGTAATATTTGGCCCACTTGATGGTTACTATTCCAAGAATGATTTCTTTTTACACGTTCATATCTGCCATGATTATTTTTTTTACGTAACAAGCCATAATGCTCTATATAATTGACAGTTTCTAACAAAAGAATGCCAATTATAGCTGCTGCTATGAATGTAAATAGTACAAATTGGCCAAAAATATAATAGATAAATGTTAAAAGGAATAAGTTGCAGAATGTATAGACAACCATTCTATTTTGATAATGAAACCAAGATCTATCTAAATTTTTCATTCTTTTATTTTCTAATTGCCAAGCTTGAAAATAGCTGGTAAGATGAGAACGAAACCAAAAAACAAACAATAGTTCATTTTTTCTTGCAGTAGCAGCGTCTTTTGGAGTGGCAACATTATAGTGGTGCCCTCCATTGTGGTAAGGTAAAAAGTGGGTGTTTAGTGAGCTTAGAAGTAGTAATTCTCCAATAAATTCGTCTAACCTATTATTTCTATGCCCCAGTTCATGTCCTACATTTATGCCAAGAACCCCACACATTATTCCCATACCAAATATTCTTCCAAAGATTTCTGAATTGCTTAGATTTGGTTCCTGTATTGCATAAAAAAAGAATATTAAAAAAACGATTTGAATAGGAAGTGTCAGGTAAAGTAAATAAGTATACCACTTATTTTCCATTTCAATTTTTTCTTCTTCTTTAGAAAAATTAGTTGTATTTGGTTTGATAAAAAATTCTAATAAAGGAACTAGGCCAAAAAACACTAATGCTGGTAAATACGTAAACCATCCATAATTTGTAAAACAGATATAAACAACAATGGGTAAAATTACAATGGTAAAATATTTTAATGCTTTCATTTAAAAATTTTTCTCTAAAGATAGCAATTAGTTGGTAGCGTTCCAAATAACTTCATTTGGTGTGGGTGCAGTAATTAAAATATTTTCTTTAGCAACAGGGTGTATAAAGCCAATTTTTCTTGCATGAAGATGTATACTTCCGTCTTTGTTACTTCTATTGAATCCATATTTTAAATCCCCTTTTATAGGAGATCCAATAGAAGAAAGTTGGGCTCTGATTTGATGGTGTCTGCCAGTTTCTAATTGTATTTCTAACAAAGAATACCGATCAAGGTTTTTAAGAATTTTATAGTGTAATATTGCTTTTTTAGCTCCTTCTATTTCTTTTTGAAAAACAGTAGATTTATTATTTTTTGGGTTCTTTTTTAAAAAACTAACTAAGGTGTCTTCTTTCTTTTGTGGTTTATTTTTTACAACTGCCCAGTAGGTTTTGTTTATTTGTTTTTCGCGGAGCATTTTATTTAGTCTTTCTAAAGCTTTAGACGTTTTTGCAAAAATGATAACTCCAGAAGTCGGTCTATCCAAACGATGCACTACGCCTAGAAAAACATTTCCAGTTTTTTGATATTTTTCTTTAAGGTATTCTTTTACAACATCGTTTAAAGGTTTGTCGCCAGTTTTATCTCCTTGGGTTATATCTCCGGCTCTTTTGTTTACAATAATAAGATGGTTGTCTTCAAAAAGTACCTGTAGATTTTGTTTGTTAGAGTGCATAACTAAGACATTAAAAAATTACTCAAAATCTTTTGCAACATCTTCATTTACCTTATCTATAAAATCCAAGAATTCTTTTCTGCCTAATCCTGTAGAAGAAGAGGTTAAAAAAGTCATAGGTAGAGATTCCCAGTATTGAAGTAATTTTTTTTTGTAAGATGTTATTTGTTTGTTTAGTTTGGAACTTCCTAGTTTGTCTGCTTTTGTAAAGACTAGGCAAAAAGGAATTTGATTTTCCCCTAAAAATTGCATGAAATCTAGGTCTATTTTTTGCGGATCGTGTCTAGAATCAATTAAAACAAATGTACAAACTAACTGTTCTCTCTCTTTAAAGTAATTTTCAATAAAATATTGAAAAATTACTCTTTTCTTTTTTGATACCTGGGCATAACCATATCCAGGTAAATCTACTAAAAACCAATTCTCGTTAATTTTAAAATGATTTATAAGTTGAGTTTTTCCAGGTTTCCCAGAAATTTTTGCTAGGTCTTTACGCTCCATCAACATATTTATTAATGAAGATTTTCCAACATTAGAACGTCCAATGAATGCGTATTCAGGAATCCTGTCTTTAGGTGCATTAATAACATTACTGTTACTCATTACAAACTCAGCTGACTTAATTTTCAAAATACAAAAGGGTTTAGAGACTCAACGAAGTTAGCCAGTTGTCTAAAATTTGATTGAATTCCAAAGGCTTTTCCATCATTGCAGCGTGTCCACATTTATCGATCCAAAATAAGGATGAATTTGGTAATAATTTATGAAAATCATCGGCTACATTTGGAGGGGTTACCCCATCTTGTTTTCCCCAAATCAAACAACTTGGAAGTGTCATTTTTGGTAAGTCATTAGCCATGTTATGTCTAATAGCGCTTTTTGCAATAGATAGTGTTTTTAGCGCTTTCATTCTATCGTTCACAGTAGCATATACATTATCTACTAATTCTTTAGTAGCAACTTTAGGGTCATAAAAAACATCTCTAGCTTTTTGCTCTATGTATTCGTAATTTCCTCTTTTAGGGAAACTACCACCCATGGCATTTTCATACAAACCAGAACTTCCAGTCAAAATTAATGCATTCACTTTTTCAGGATAATGTTTTGTAAAATACAAAGCAATATGACCACCTAATGAGTTGCCTAAAAGCATTGCTTTGTCAATTTTTTTAAACACCATAAATTCATGTAAAAAAATAGCTAAATTTTTTACATTGGTTTGTATAAGTGGTAAAGTATATAAAGGTAATTCAGGAATAAGCACCTTGTACCCTTTGTTTGAAAAATGATTAAAAGTAGCTTCAAAATTACTTAAAGCTCCCATTAGCCCATGTAAAACAATGATTGCAGGTCCTTCACCAGCTTCTGCATACGTAAACTTATTTTCAGTTTTTAACTTGTCAGTCATTGATTTTTGTTTAAATCACTAAAACGCAAATGTACTTCTTTTTTATGATATAAAATTTAATTAGGTAGTCATGGCTTCTAGGTTATTAACAATAAGGCAAGTACTGTTAATGTTAAGAAATCTTTCTTTTTATTAACAAAGTGGTAAAAAGTGGTAAAAAGTGGTAATTTTTATATATTTTTGATATTGATAAAATTATTAAAGGTGATTAATTTAATAGGAACATATGATTGTAAGGCAGACGCTAAGGGTAGGGTCTTGTTTCCTGCAGCTTTTAAAAAGCAGGTAGCTCCTATTTTGCAAGATGGATTTGTGCTAAAAAAATCCGTTTTTGAGAAGTGTTTAGAGTTGTATCCTTTAAAAGAATGGAATGCAACTATGGATCAAGTTAACCGCTTAAATAAGTTTAAGAAAAAAAATAATGATTTTATCAGAAGGTTTACTGCTGGTGTAAAATTAGTAGAGTTAGATGCTACAGGGAGAATTTTAATTCCTAAAAGTTTATCAGATTTTGCAGGTATTAAAAAACAAGTAGTAATGTCCTCTTCAGTAAATATTATTGAAATCTGGGACAAAGAAAGGTATGAAAATGTAATAGAAAATGCTGCTGAGAATTTTTCAGATTTAGCAGAGGAGGTGATGGGAAATACAGATCTAGATGAGTTATCATAACGCAGTTTTATTAGAGGAAAGTGTAAACGGTCTTAATATAAAAAAAGAGGGTGTTTATGTAGATGTAACCTTTGGTGGAGGTGGGCATTCTAAAGCAATTTTAGATCGCCTAGGGGAAAAAGGTCGGCTATTTGCTTTTGACCAAGATCCTGATGCTGCTAAAAACAGTATTGATGATGATCGTTTTGTCTTGATTCCAGAAAACTTCAGATATATTTCTCGTTTTTTAAGGTTTCATAACGTAAAGAAAGTAGATGGAGTACTTGCAGATTTAGGAGTTTCTTCTCATCAATTTGATGAGGCAGAAAGGGGGTTTTCAATCCGATTTGATGGCGATTTAGACATGCGTATGAATCAAAAATCCAAAATTTCTGCAAAAGAAATCATTAACGATTATTCAGAAGAAAAATTAGCAGAGGTATTGTTTTTGTATGGAGAATTAAGGAACTCTAGAAAGTTAGCTAGAACAATAGTTCATGAAAGAAAAAACAAAGCAATTGAAACTAGTTTTCAATTAAAAGAGGTTTTAAAAGCTTTTTTACCTAACGCAAGAGAGCATAAAATATTGGCACAAATTTTTCAAGCAATTAGAATTGAAGTCAATGAAGAACTAGCTGTTTTAAAAGAATTTTTAACGCAAATACCTAGTTTGTTAACTAACGAAGGTAGGTTAAGTGTAATTTCTTACCATTCACTAGAAGATAGATTGGTAAAGCGTTTTATCAGAACAGGTTTGTTTGATGGAGAGCCGGAAAAAGATGTTTTTGGAAATTCTAATGAGCCATTAAAAAAAGTTGGAAAATTAATTGTTCCCACTAAAGAGGAGATAAAAATAAATAACAGAGCAAGAAGTGCCAAGTTAAGGTTGGCCACTTTAAAATAACGATGTCTAAAGTTAAAAGAAACATATACGATATTCTAAAAGGTAGTTTTCTTACTGATGAATCAGCGTTTAATAATTGGAAAATTATTCTGTTTGTTGTTTTGTTGCTTTTAATAACAATTACAAGTGCACATAATATTGATAAGAAAGTAATTAAAATCTCTGAGCTTAATAAGAAAAAAAGAGAGTTAAGAGCAGAGTATGTAGATACAGGCACTTTGTTAATGCGAATGAAAATGGAGTCTAGTATTCGAGAAAAAGCAATAAAAAGAGGGTTAAAACCATCTAAAACTTCACCAAAAAAAATTAAAGTAACCTATAAAGATTAAATAAAATTGGCAACTCACAAGAAAAGCATACTTACAAAATTCTACATAGTAGCTTCTTTTATGACGCTTTTTTTGTTTGCAATCATTTTTCGCGTTGTTAATATACAATACTTTCAAGGAGAAAAGTATAAAAAACTTTCTACGGAATTAACCATAAAGCAAGATACAGTATACGCAAATAAAGGAAATGTATATGCAGCAGATGGCAATCTTTTGGCAACCTCTATGTCTAAATTCACCATTAGAGTAGATGCTGTTGCAATAGATGCGTCCGTTTTTGAAAAAAATGTAGCAAACTTAGCAAAAGAATTAGGAGTTATGTTTGGGGAAAGTCAAAACTATTTCGAAACCAAGTTAAGAGCTGCTAGAAAACAAAAAAACAGGTACCTACTTATAGCTAGAAATGTCGGGTATAATGATTATTTAAAAATGAAACAATTCCCAATATTCAATTTGGGGGTTTACAGAGGTGGTTTTATTGCAGAACATAAAACAGTAAGAGCGCATCCAATCGGAAAAATAGCAGAGCGAACAATAGGTTATGATGATTTTAGGGGGGAAGCAGGTATAGAGGGCGCTTTTGCTGATTTTATGCAAGGTGAAAATGGTTTAAGATGGAAGCAGAAAATTGCTAAAAACCAATGGAAACCAATTTCGGATGTAAATGAAAAAGAACCTATAGATGGGCATGATGTTATTACAACAATCGATGTAAATATTCAAGACATTACCCATCATGCTTTGTTAAGGCAACTTGAGTATTTTGAGGCCGATCATGGTTGTGCTGTTGTTATGGAAACAGCAACAGGAGAGGTAAAAGCAATTTCTAATCTTGGCAGAACTTCTAAAGGAAAATATTATGAAAAAAGGAATTATGCAGTTTGGGAAAGTCATGAGCCAGGATCAACCTTTAAGTTAGCTAGTTTAATGGCAGCTTTAGATGATAAAAAAATTGATACCTCTACAGTTGTAGATACTGAAAAAGGCCGAATTTTTATTCATGGTAAAAAAGTAGAAGATTCTAGGAGAGAAGGGTATGGTAAAATTTCTGCAGCTCGTGTTTTTGAGGTTTCTTCTAATGTTGGTATTGTAAAATTAATTAAAGAACATTACGATGATGCTCCAGAAAAATTTATCTCTAAATTAAAAACGTATGGTTTTACAACGCCTATTGGTTTTTCTATAAAAGGAGAAGGAAAACCTTATGTGCCAAAACCTGAAGATAAGTCTTGGAGTAAGATTTCTTTAGAATGGATGTCTTGGGGCTATGGAGTTTCGGTAACACCAATGCAAACTTTAATGTTTTATAATGCTGTAGCAAATAATGGAGTTATGGTTAAACCTCGATTTGTAAAAGAATTAAGAAGAGAAGATAAAGCAGAGAAAATTTTTAACACAACAATTGTGCATCCTAAAATTGCTTCAGAGGAGACTTTAAAAAAGGTAAAAAAGGTAATGGAGAACGTTGTGATTAAAGGAACTGCGGATAATATTTACTCTCCAAATTTTTCTATGGCAGGTAAAACTGGAACTGCAAAAAAGTTTATTCCAAGAGTAAAAAACAGCAATGGTGAATGGGAAGGTGGTTATTATTCTACAAAACATTATGTCGCCTCTTTCGCTGGCTTTTTTCCTGTTGAAGAACCTAAGTATTCTTGTATTGTTATTATACATGACCCCAAAAAAGAAAAAGGATATTA
This sequence comes from uncultured Polaribacter sp., assembly GCA_938084845.1. Classification (GTDB taxonomy): domain Bacteria; phylum Bacteroidota; class Bacteroidia; order Flavobacteriales; family Flavobacteriaceae; genus Polaribacter. The sequence goes on from CALKEB010000016.1 coordinate 84,577, forward strand.
TGGGGCAACAGTTGCTGCACCCGTTTTTAAAGAAATCGCACAAAAGGTATATACAACAACTCCAATCAATAATCAAACAGTAACTAATGATGTGTATTTTACAGCTATAGATAAAGCATACAACTCATTTAATCAACGCTTAAACAAAGAGCATACAAAAGTTCCAAACGTAAAGGGGATGGATGGTATGGATGCCATTTCTCTCCTAGAAAATATAGGGTTAAAAGTTTCTGTTCAGGGTTTTGGAAAAGTACAAAATCAATCCATCAAAAAAGGAGTGTTATTACAAAAAGGAGCAACCATAACGTTAAAACTTTCATAGCTTGAAAAAATTACAAGACATACTATATAAAGTAGCGATCACACAAGTGTTTGGGCCTACAAATATTCTAGTAAATGAACTTGTTTTTGATTCTAGAAATGTTGTTGAAAACGATGTTTTTATTGCTCAAAAAGGAGTAAATGTAGATGGGCACTTATATGTAGATAAAGCTATAGCGCTTGGTGCTAAAGTTGTAGTTTGTGAAAAGTTTTCCTTTGACAAAAAAGAGGGGGTAACCTATGTAAGAGTAGAAGATGCGAATGGAGCTTTAGCAATAATGGCGGCTAATTTTTATGAAAACCCTTCTACAAAATTTCCAGTAGTTGGGGTAACAGGTACCAATGGTAAAACAACCATAGCTTCTTTGTTATATCAATTATTTACCAAGGCAGGATATAATGTTGGACTGCTTTCTACAGTAAAGATTTTAATAGGTACTAAAGAATACAAAGCAACACACACGACCCCTGATTCTATTTCTATAAATAGATACTTAGACATGATGTTGGAAGATGGAGTTGAGTATTGTTTTATGGAGGTAAGCTCCCATGGAATACATCAAAAAAGAACAGAAGGACTGTCTTTTGCGGGTGGAATTTTTACAAATCTATCTCATGACCATTTAGATTATCATAAAGATTTTGCAACCTATAGAGATGTAAAAAAGAATTTTTTTGATTTTTTACCAACTTCTGCATTTGCACTTACAAATATTGATGACAAAAATGGCAACTACATGTTGCAAAACACCAAGGCTAAAAAATATACTTACGCTTTAAAAACAGTTGCAGACTTTAAAGCTAAGATTTTAGAAAAACAATTGTCAGGGACATTAATTTCTGTTGATAATACAGAAGTTTGGACAAAGTTAATTGGAGTATTTAATATTTATAACCTCATTGCAATTATTGCTACAGCAGAATTACTTGGGTTAGAAAAGTTAGAAATTTTAACTATAGTCAGTCAGCTAGAAAGTGTAAATGGCAGGTTCCAGTATATAAAATCTGACGATGGAATTACTGCTATTGTAGATTATGCACATACACCAGATGCCTTACAAAATGTTTTAGAAACAATTAATAATATTAGAACCAATAACGAAAAACTAATTACAGTAGTTGGTTGTGGTGGGGATAGAGATAAAGCCAAAAGGCCAAAAATGGCGCATATTACTGCATTGCTTAGTAATCAAACAATTTTCACTTCAGACAATCCAAGAACAGAAGATCCACAACATATTTTAAAAGAGATGGAAGCGGGTGTTTCTCCTGAACACTATCACAAAACACTTTCAATTTTGGACCGAAGGCAAGCCATAAAAACCGCCTGTAAATTAGCTGTAACAGGAGATATTATTCTAATTGCAGGAAAAGGGCACGAAAGTTATCAAGACGTTAACGGAGTAAAATCAAATTTTAACGATTTAGAAGAAATTACCAACTGTTTCAATCAACTAAAAAAGAACTAAAATGCTATATTATTTTTTCCAATATTTAGAAAATCAGTTTAGTGTGCCAGGTGCAGGTGTCTTTCAGTTCATTACATTTAGAGCGGCAGCGGCTTTTATTTTATCATTACTCATTTCAGCAATTTACGGAAAGAGGATTATACTGTTTTTAAGAAATCAGCAAGTTGGCGAAACAGTTAGAGACCTTGGTTTAGAGGGTCAGAAACAAAAGTCTGGTACGCCTACCATGGGAGGTATCATTATTATTTTTGCCACTTTAATACCTGTCCTTTTATTAGCAAAATTAAATAACATTTACATTATCATACTTTTAATAACCACAATTTGGATGGGTTTTATTGGTTTTTTAGATGATTACATAAAGGTTTTTAAAAAAGATAAAAAAGGCTTAAGTGGAAAATTTAAAGTACTTGGTCAAGTTGGTTTGGGTATCATTGTAGGTTCTATGCTCTATTTTAATGATGGCGTAACGATAAAAGAACAACTTCCTGTTGCTGCTAAAACTATTCAAGAAAATGGAAAAAAACAAGTTTTTGGAGAAGCTCATAAATCAACAAAAACTACCGTTCCTTTTTTTAAAAATAATGAGTTAGATTATGCAAAAGCACTTCGTTTTTTAGGAGATGATTATGAGAAATTTGGTTGGATTGTGTTCATCTTCATTACAGTTTTTATTGTTACTGGTATTTCTAATGGTGCAAATCTAACAGATGGAATAGATGGTTTGGCTGCAGGCTCATCAGCAATTATTGTAATTACTCTTGCTGTTTTTGCTTGGGTTTCTGGGAATATCATTTTTGCTGATTATCTAGATGTTATGTACATCCCAAATTCTGGTGAAATGACTGTATTTATTTTGGCATTTGCAGGTGCTTTGATTGGCTTTTTATGGTACAATACTTTTCCTGCCCAAGTTTTTATGGGAGATACAGGTAGTTTAACAATTGGCGGAATCATTGCCGTAATTGCAATCTCTATTCGAAAAGAGTTGTTGTTGCCCATCTTAGCAGGGATTTTTGTTGTAGAAAATCTATCGGTAATTCTACAAGTATCTTGGTTTAAGTACACTAAAAAGAAATTTGGGGCTGGTAGAAGAATTTTTAAAATGGCTCCTTTACATCACCATTATCAAAAGTTAAGCTACCACGAAAGTAAAATCGTAGTTCGTTTTTGGATTGTAGGAATCCTTTTAGCTGTATTTACAATCGTGACATTAAAATTGAGATAAAATTTAGTATGAATCATCAAGAAAACATAAAAGATAAACTTTTAAACTCCCTAAACAAAAAAGGGTTTTTAGTAGTTCTTGGTGGTGGAGAAAGTGGCGTGGGTGCTTCAGTATTAGGGAAGAAAAAAGGATTTAATGTTTTTGTATCCGATAACGGCTCAATCTCTAAAAAATATAAAGCTGTACTTATTGCAAATGCAATTGAATTTGAAGAAAATGGACATTCAGACCAAAAAATTGTAAAGGCAAGCCTAGTTGTAAAAAGTCCTGGAATTCCAGATACTGTTTCTTTGGTCAAAGATTTGCATTTTAATTCTATTCCTGTTATATCAGAAATAGAATTTGCAGCACTTTTTACAGAAGCAAACCTCATTGCAATTACAGGTTCTAACGGAAAAACAACGACTACTTTATTAACGCATCATATTTTAAAACAAGCTGGTTTAGATATTGGAATAGCAGGTAATATTGGAGATAGTTTTGCTTTACAAGTTGCTCAAAATAATTTTAAAAATTATGTACTAGAAGTAAGTAGTTTTCAATTAGATGGTACCGTAAATTTTAAACCAAATATTGCCATTTTAACCAATATTACTCCAGATCATTTGGACCGTTACAATAATGATTTTAACGCTTACATTCATTCTAAATTTAGCATCTCAAAAAATCAAGAATCTACAGATTATTTAATTTATGATGCAGATGATAAGATCATCGAAAAAGCATTAAAAGAACACAAAGTTAACGCAAGATTAATTCCATTTTCAGTCGAAAAAGAACTTGAATATGGTGCGTTTATAAAAGACAATACACTAACAATCAACATTCAAAAAGAAATATTACATATGCCACTATCATCATTATCAATCAAAGGAAAACACAACACCAAAAATGCAATGGCTGCTTCAATGGCTGCTCAATTGTTAAAAGTTAGGAAAGAAACAATCAAAGAAAGTTTATCAAATTTTGAAGGAGCTGAACATCGTTTAGAAAATGTAGCAAAAATTAAAAATGTTCATTATATAAACGACTCTAAAGCAACAAACGTTAATGCTACATTTTATGCATTAGAGTGTATGGATCAGCAAACAGTTTGGATTGTTGGAGGAGTAGATAAAGGAAATGATTATACAGACTTGTTGCCTTTGGTAAGAGAAAAAGTAAAAGCAATAGTTTGTTTAGGTATTGATAACCAAAAAATTAAAAACACGTTCGGGAGTGTTATAGAAACAATTGTTGAAACTGCTGGTGCAGAAGAAGCTGTTAAAGTTGCACATAAAATTGCAGAAAGAGGAGATGCTGTTTTATTATCTCCTGCATGTGCTAGTTTTGATTTATTTGAAAATTACGAAGACAGAGGACGTCAATTTAAACAAGCGGTTAGAAATTTATAAGCATTGAAAACTGTTTTAAAACATATAAAAGGAGATAGAACTATTTGGGCATTAGTAGCAATACTAGCTGTTTTTTCATTTATGCCTGTGTATAGTGCCAGTACAAATTTGGTGTATGTGGTTGGCTCTGGTTCTACTCTAGGATATTTGTTAAAACACATGGTGTTGTTAATTATGGGATTTGGAATAATTTACGGTGTTCATAAAATACCGTATCGTTATTTTTCTGGTGGTTCTGTTTTAATGTTGCCAATTGTATTTGTTTTATTGATTTTTACCATGATGCAGGGCACAACGATAGGAGGAGCAAATGCCAGTAGATGGATTCGAATTCCTTTTGTTGGAATCGGTTTTCAAACGTCTACTTTAGCTGGATTGGTGCTTATGGTTTATGTGGCTAGATATTTAGCAAAAAAGAAAGAAAAAACAATAAATTTTAAAGAAAGTTTATTGCAACTGTGGCTTCCAGTAGGGGCTATTTTAATGCTTATCCTACCCGCAAACTTTTCTACTACAGCTATTATTTTCTTCATGATTTTAGTCGTTACTTTTATTGGAGGGTATCCGTTAAAATATTTAGGAATTATATTAGGATCGGGTATCTTATTACTCACTTTCTTTGTCTTAATTGCGAAAGCTTTTCCTGATGCAATGCCGAATAGAGTTGAAACCTGGCAAAATAGGATAGCGCGTTTTTCTGACCCACAAGATAAAGATGTATATCAAGTAGAAAAAGCTAAAATAGCAATCGCAACAGGAGGTCCAATTGGTTTAGGTCCTGGGAAAAGTGTTCAAAAAAACTTTTTACCACAATCTTCTTCAGATTTTATTTTTGCAATAATTATAGAAGAATATGGCTTGGTTGGTGGGATATTAACTGCGTTGATTTATTTTTTATTGCTGTTTAGAATTTTTGTTGTAATTCGTAAAACAGTTACCATTTTTGGCACTTTATTAGTCATAGGTGTGGGTTGCCCGATCATTTTTCAGGCCATTATAAATATGGCAGTAGCAACAAATTTATTTCCAGTAACAGGACAAACTTTACCTTTGATAAGTAGTGGAGGTACCTCTATTTGGATGACTTGTTTTGCCTTAGGAATGATTTTAAGTGTAAGTGCTTCTAAACAAGAAACTGAAGAAGATATTTTAAATGATAACCCTTTAGATATTTTACATGAAACCATTTAATATAATAATTTCTGGAGGAGGAACTGGGGGTCATATTTATCCTGCAATAGCAATTGCAAATGAAATAAAATTGCGTTACCCAGATGCAAATTTTTTATTTGTAGGTGCGAAAGATAAGATGGAAATGGAGAAAGTTCCACAAGCAGGTTATGCTATAAAAGGGCTATGGATTTCTGGTATTCAAAGAAAAAATATCTCTAAAAATTTTAATTTTCCGCTTAAGTTATTAAGTAGTTTATGGAAGGCAAATGCAATCATAAAAAGGTTTAAACCAGACATTGCTATTGGAACAGGAGGTTTTGCAAGCGGGCCAACATTAATCATGGCTAGTCTTAAAAATATTCCAACATTAATTCAAGAGCAAAATTCATTTCCAGGAATCACAAACAAGTTATTAGGAAAAAGTACTTCTAAGATTTGTGTCGCTTATGATGATTTAGAACGTTTTTTTCCATCTGAAAAAATCATAAAAACAGGTAATCCTGTTCGCCAAGATTTATTAGACATACACACAAAAATTTCTGAAGGTATTGGTTTTTTTACTACAGATGTAAAGCAAAAAACAATTTTAATTTTAGGTGGTAGTTTAGGTGCTCGAAAAATTAATGAACTTATTGCAAGCCATTTAGAGTTTTTTAAAACACAAAACGTTCAAGTAATCTGGCAATGTGGAAAATTGTATTTTGATGAATACAAGCATTACAATTCTGAAAATCATGTGCAAGTTCATCAATTTATTAATAGAATGGATTTGGCTTATGCTGCTTCAGATATTATCATTTCAAGAGCAGGAGCAAGTTCTGTCTCTGAACTGTGTATTGTTGGTAAGCCAGTAATTTTTATTCCATCTCCTAATGTGGCAGAAGATCATCAAACAAAAAACGCAAAATTTATTGTAGAAAAGCATGGGGCACTACTCTTAAAAGAATCTGAATTAGACACTTTTACGATTGTTTTTGAAACCTTACTAAAAGATAAAGGCAAACAAGAACAGCTAGCTGAAAATATAAAGGAGTTAGCATTGCCAAGTGCAACAACAGATATCGTAAATGAAGTTGAAAAATTATTAAAAAAGTGAATCTAAAAAACGCACATAACGTCTACTTTATAGGTATTGGAGGCATTGGTATGAGTGCACTTGCCAGGTATTTTATCGCTCAAGGTAAAAATGTAGCTGGTTTTGACAGAAAGGCTTCTCAAATCACAACCGATTTACAAGAACTTGGTGTTTCAATTCATTTTGAAGATGGTAAAGCAAATATTCCATTGTCTTTTTTAGAAAAAGAAAACTGTATAGTAGTATACACTCCAGCAATACCTAAAGATTCAGAAGAGTTAAATTTCTTTTTAAATAATAATTTTAAGACATTAAAAAGGGCAACAGTATTAGGAGAAATCACAAAATCTACATTTTGTTTAGCGGCTGCAGGAACTCATGGAAAAACAACAACTAGTTCAATTTTAGGACACATTATGCAACCAGAAAAAGCAACATCTTTTTTGGGTGGTATCGCAGAAAATTATCAATCAAACTTAATTTTAGGAGATGATAAAATAACTGTAGTAGAGGCGGATGAATTTGATCGGTCTTTTTTACAATTAAGTCCAAATATAGCTTGTGTGACTTCTATGGATGCAGATCATTTAGACATTTATGGAGATGCCTTATCAATAGAAGCCTCTTTTTTAGAGTTTTCTAAAAAAGTAACAGGAACTTTAATTGTGGCAAAAGGGCTGCCTTTAGCGGGGCTAACCTATGCAGTAAATGAAGCTGCAGATTTTACTGCCTATAATTTAAAAATTGTTGATGGAACCTATTTTTTTGATGTAAAAACACCAACAGGTACTATACGAGATATGTCTTTACATCTTCCAGGAAAACACAATGTCATGAATGCCTTAGCTGCGATAGCAATGGCAAATATTTATGGAGTTTCATTAGATAAAATTAAGCAACAGTTAGCAACATTCAACGGTGTGAAACGTAGATTTTCGTATAAGATAAAATCTGCTAATTTAGTGTTAATAGATGATTATGCGCATCATCCTACAGAAATTAATGCTGTAGAAGATTCAATTAGAGAAATGTATCCTGATCAAAAAGTTCTTGCTGTTTTTCAACCTCATTTATTTTCTAGAACAAAAGATTTTGTTTTAGATTTTGCATCAGCTTTATCTAAATTTGATGAGGTTTTATTGTTAGACATTTATCCAGCAAGAGAAGCGCCAATTGCGAATGTTACTTCTTCTTGGTTGTTAAGTAAAATACAAACAAAGAATAAAAAAGTAGTACAAAAAAACGATGTAATTGAATATATAGAAGCTTCTTCATGCAAAGTGATTGCAATGATGGGGGCAGGAGATATTGGACACTTAATAAACGATGTTGCGAGCCAACTTTTAAAATCCGTGAAATGAAATTAAAAAAACTTTTAAAATACTTTTTTTTCTTTCTGATGACAATCGGTTTAAGTATACTTTTTAGTTTTTCTAATACAAGAAATAACTCCCATAAAGTAGGGGTTTCGTTTGTTGAATTCTCTTCTGGGGATAATAATTTTCTAACCCATTCTATGGTTAATAAATTGTTAATACAAAGTGCAGAAAAAATGCAAAACAAACCAAAATCTGTAATAGATTTATATGTTCTAGAAAATAACGTCTCAAAAAATCCATATGTGGAAAAAGCAGATGTTTTTTTAACAGTAGATGGTAGCCTAAAATCTGTAATTAAACAACGAGAGCCTGTTGCTAGAATTCTAGGAGATAACACTGTTTATTATATTGATAAACAGGGGGTGAAGATGCCATTATCACCTAATTATTCTTCCAGAGTTTTATTGGTCTCTGGAGTAAATTCTGATGATGAAATTACTGAGCTTTTACAGCTTATTAATGAAATAAAAAAAGATGATTTTCTAGTTAAAGAGATTGTTGGAATTGTAAAATCTGACGAAAATGAATTTCAACTTTCTGTAAGAAGTGGAGATTATAAAATTGATTTTGGAGATTTATCTCAAATGAAATTAAAATTTAAAAAATTAAAAGCGTTTTATAATACAACCTTTGAAGACAAGACCATTCAAAATTATAAAACAATTAATGTAAAATATCACAACCAGGTTGTGTGCACTAAATAAACTAAAATGGAAGATAACAAAATAGCTGTTGGTTTAGATATTGGTACCACTAAAATTGTTGCCATGATTGGTCGTAAAAATGACTATGGTAAGATAGAAGTAGTGGGTATTGGTAAAGCAAAGAGTTTGGGTGTAAAGCGTGGTGTAGTTAGTAATATTACCCAAACAATACAATCTATACAGCAAGCTGTAGATGAGGCTGAGAGTGTTTCTGGTATTAAAATAGAAGATGTGGTTGTTGGTATAGCTGGGCAACACATTCGCAGTTTACATCATAGCGACTATATTACTAGAAACAATGCAGATGAAGTTATTGATGCTCTAGATATAGAGAATTTGGTAAACCAAGTGCATAAATTAGTAATGCTACCTGGAGAGGAAATTATTCATGTATTGCCTCAAGAATTTAAAGTAGATTCTCAAGCGGATATTAAAGAACCAATTGGTATGTATGGAGGACGTTTAGAAGCAAACTTTCATGTGGTTGTTGGCCAGGTTTCTTCCATCCGAAATATTGGGAGGTGTGTAAAAAGTGCAGGATTAGATTTAAATGAAATAACATTAGAACCATTAGCATCAGCACAAGCAGTTCTTAGTCAAGAAGAAAAAGAAGCGGGGGTAGCCTTAATAGATATTGGTGGGGGTACTACCGATTTAGCTATTTTTAAAGATGGTATTATTAGGCATACAGCAGTTATCCCTTTTGGAGGTAACGTAATTACAGATGATATCAAAGAAGGATGTTCAATTATAGAAAAACAGGCTGAATTGTTAAAAATTAAGTTTGGATCTGCGTGGCCTGGAGAGAATAAAGAGACAGAAATTGTTTCCATTCCAGGGTTAAGAGGTAGAGAACCTAAAGAAATTACACTTAAAAATCTTTCTAGAATAATACACGCAAGAGTACAAGAAATTATTGAACATGTATATTTAGAAATAAAAAATTATGGTCACGAAACCGCAAAAGGTAAATTAATTGCCGGAATTGTTTTAACAGGAGGAGGATCTCAGCTTAAACACTTGCGTCAACTTGTAGAATATATTACGGGTATGGATGCTAGAATTGGTTATCCTAATGAGCATTTAGCAGGCGAATCGGATGAAGCATTAACAAGTCCTTCTTACGCAACTGCTGTAGGTTTATTAATGGAAGGATTAGAAAAAGATAGTAAAGTTGCAGAGCAAGAAGCGGATACTTCAGAGGTGTTAGAGCAAACAGAAGGTATCCAAAATGAAGAAGTTAATGAACCTGAACAAGAGATAAAAGCAAAGCAAAAACCTAAAACAAGAACCTTTTTTGAAAAATTCACTGAAGGATTAAAAGATTTTTTAGATAACGCAGAATAATTAGTTGCTGTAAACAAAACGAACCCAACGAACACAAAAATAAAAAGTTAGTATGAGCTTAGAATTTGAAAACATTGAATTTGTAATGCCAAAATCACAATCAAATACCATAAAAGTAATTGGTGTTGGTGGTGGTGGGAGTAATGCTGTTAACCACATGTTTCAGCAACACATAAATGGAGTAGATTTTGTAATTTGTAATACAGATGCACAGGCATTAGAAAATAGCCCAATTCCAAACAAAATTCAATTAGGTGCCACACTTACCTCCGGTTTAGGGGCAGGTGCTAATCCTGAAATTGGAGAGCAAGCAGCCAAAGAGAGTATGCAAGAGATACAGCAGATGTTAAATAGCCAAACAAAAATGGTTTTTATAACTGCTGGTATGGGGGGAGGAACAGGTACTGGTGCTGCACCAATCATTGCAAAAATTGCAAAGGATATGGACATATTAACAGTTGGTATTGTTACTATGCCATTTGCTTTCGAAGGAAAAAGAAGAACAAAACAAGCTCAATCAGGTATCGATCAATTGCGACAAAATGTAGATTCTTTAATTGTGATCAATAATAATAAATTACGAGAGGTTTACGGGAATCTAGGCTTTAAAGCAGGTTTTTCAAAGGCAGATGAAGTTTTGTCTACTGCATCTAAAGGGATCGCAGAAGTAATTACCCACCACTATAAACAAAATATTGATTTACACGATGCAAAAACGGTACTTTCTAATAGTGGAACTGCAATTATGGGTTCTGCAAAAGAAGAAGGGCAAACAAGAGCTAAAAATGCAATTATAAAAGCATTAGATTCTCCTTTATTAAATGATAATAAAATTACTGGAGCTAAAAATGTACTGCTACTAATCGTTTCAGGAACAAGTGAAGTTACCTTAGATGAGATTGGAGAAATTAATGATTATATCCAAGATGAAGCAGGTTATGATGCCAATATAATTATGGGTATTGGAGAAGATGAAACTTTAGGAGAGGCGATATCTGTAACTATTGTGGCTACAGGATTTGCAGCAGATCAACAAAGTAATATTACAAACACAGAGGTAAAAAAAATAATTCATACGCTAGAAGAAGAGCAGAGAGCAACCTATAACTTCCAAGAAAAAACAGTATCTAGACAACCCACGCTAGATAGCCCTATTACCACTAAAGAGCATTCGAATGCCAAAATAGTGCATACCCTAGATGATGATACTGAAGATGTAAGTTCTACAATGGATTTGGTAAAAACCAATGAAATTATAGCCCATATGCCAGTTTACTTTGAAGAAGTTTTTGCAGAGACAACCTCTTCTTCTAAAGAAGGTTTTATTATAACAGATGTTACTAAATCTCAAGAGAAAAAAGAGCAAGAGCTACCAGAAACAACATCAGCATCTTTGTTCGATATTCCTCTAAATGAATACACAGAAATAACCAAAGACGAAGAAATACGATTTAATTTAACAAGTGAAGAAGAAGTAAATGTAAATGAAATCGAAGTTTTTGGAGCTATAGAAATTAAACCCAAACCAGAAACTCGCTATGTGTTAGAAGATTTTGATACAGCACCAACTATCGGAAAAAGTTCGAAACTTACCGAGCCTAAAGTGATGGAAGATGAAATTCAATTTGAATTAAAGACAGCTGCTCCTCAGTCTGAAATTAACCAAATAGAAACTCAGAGCGAAGAAGTATCTCCGTTAGATTTAACAATAAACGAACTTCAAAAAAGAGCGGAAGAAAGACGTAAAAGTATGAAGAAGTTTAATTATAGTTTTAATGAAAACTTGACAAAAAATATTGATGAAATAGAACGTCAACCTGCTTACAAAAGGCAAGGAGTAAACTTAGATAAAAATGCAACAATTAGTAACGTTAAAACGGCACTAAAAAAAGATACCGATGACATCGATTTTTCATCTAATAATTCTTTTTTACACGATAACGTAGATTAAAATAGTTGTATCAATTTTGTATAAAAAATCACACCTTGTAGCGGTGTGATTTTTTTTGCTTTAAGTAAAGTGCTGCTAAACTAAACCAAAATACAGTTCATCGATACTTATCTGTTTTAAATCTAGGTTCGAACTTCTTCTACATTTATGAATTTTACATTTGTGATAAATTTATAAAATAATGAAGAATACGATACCTTATTACTATTGCACAGTATTTATAACGCTCTTTTTAGGAGGGTTTATGCTTGCACAAGAGCAAATGCCTTTTAATTGTGATTACAATGCTTACCTTTTTCAAGAAAATGATGTGTATGCATTAGATTTGGCATCAGGAAATTCTTATTTGGTTAAAAAAGACGTTACGCCAGGGAATGTAAATGCTGTAGGGTATAATCCTGCAGCTGGTTTTATTTGGGGGTCATTAAGTACACCTTCTAAATCTATTGTAAAAATTGGGAAAAATTTTGAAACAGAAATTTTTTATATACCAGAGTTGCCCACTGCTAATCGATATGTAGGTGATGTAAGTGCTACTGGGGTTTATTATTTAAAACCAGGAGGAGTACAGGGTATAGAGTAAATTTAAATCCAAATTCTGATACCTACGGAAAATTTATTTCTACATTTACATTATCTTCAAACATAAACATTCACGATTGGGCTTTTAACGCAGTAGATGGTTTACTTTATACTGTAGAGAAAAAAACAAATAAACTATATCGTATAGATCCAGAAACAGGAGAGGCTCTAAATTTAGGAGTTGTTCCTACTTTAGATGGTTTAAGCTACACCTATGGAGCTGTTTATTTTGATGTAGAAGGTAGGTTTTATGTGTCTGCAAATCAAACAGGAACAGTATACGTAATACAAGATGTTCAAAACTTAGAAGTAGGTTCTATTATGGATTCTAATCTTTTTGCTTTTGGACCTTCTAGTAGTTTAAATGATGGAGCTAGATGTCCTACTGCTCCTGTGCCACAAGAAGATTGTTTAAATGGTTTAGATGATGATGGTTTAACAGATTGTGATGACCCTTCTTGTTCTGGTGTTTCTGAGTGTCCTGTTATTAATCCTAGCGTATCTACTGGAAATGATGGAGGTTTAGAAAGTAACGATAGGTTATCTACTTTAATAAATAAGAGAAACTATTTAAGAACAAAAAACAATTATAAGTTCGATAAATTTACAGCAAAAAAGATTATAAAATCTGCATTTTACAAGCAGAAATCTTCAAAAACTTCAGGGTTTAGTCTTATAGATCTTATTCCTGTAGACGTGTTGCCAGAAACGCATACAGTAGAATCATCACCAACATATTTATTAGCGCTTACAAACGCAACAGAATTATTTTCTGTAGATTATATTAGAGATACAGAGACTATAGCTGTTATTTTAGCAACAAAAACCGAAAATGGTGTCTATGAGCATACAAAATATATCTGTGATCGTTTACTTGGCGCAGAATTATTGTCAGTTTCTACCATAGGAATTAAAGGCCAAACTTTTATAAAATCAATTATTAAAAATACAGACGGTTCTAAAGAATTTGTTTTGAGTTTTTCAGGTAAACTTTCAGAAGATACCCAAAATTTTGAAATAGAAAGTTATTGGAACATTGATCAGTATCAAGAAAATCAGACCTATTATAATTTCCAAATTTGGACCAACCAAATAGATGATTTAATTGTGTTAGCAGAGGAAGCTTTAGATTTATTCGAAGCTCAGAAAAATATTTCATCATACACTAATGCAGCACCACCTCCTGTTTTTGTAAAAAAAGGGAGCTATAGAAATGGTAGTTTAGCTGTAGAGATTGTAAATGGAAATAAAAGTTCTTCCATAACGTATTCAGCTGGTTTTAAAAGAACAGAATCATCGACGACTAACTACTCGAATGAAACAATTGCATTAAATGGAAATTATTTAAATCCAATTATTATAAATACAGGAAATATTTTTGATATCGGATTTAGAATAGAAAACAATTTGAATGAAACACCAGACGACCTTTTTATGTCTGACGGACCTTGGGGTGTAGACGACTCGTCTGATCAAACTACGGTAAATGAATTTAAGATTACCCAAAATGATCAAAGTTATTCAGGAGACGGATACAGCGTAGAAAGAAATATTTCTTTAGAGGCAACTACATGTACCTATGTAGCAGCTTATAGAGCTTTTACCCCGCGTTTTAAAGCTGTAAACTTATCAAACTTTGATGTGTTAGAATTGGACGCAAGAGGTACAGGAGACTTAGAAATTACGATAATTAAAAAAGGAATTACTACTTGGGAAAATCAATTTAAATCTGTAATAACTTTAAGTGAAGATAAAACCCATTTTGCGATACCTTTAGCGCATTTTATATCAAATTCACATCAAGGTATTGATTTAAAAGATGCTGTAAATATTGTATTTACAATGGCTTCAGATGGCGAGGAAGAAGTACAAAAATCAATGTACATCAGTGATATAGAATTTACAAAGAGTACGCTTAGCACTAGTGATGAAGTTTTAGAGGAAAATGCAACCCTTTTATTCCCTAATCCAATGAAGACAAATTCTGAAATTCGTTTTTATTCAGAAGTAAATACCGAAACAGATATAGAAATATACAATACAGCTGGTATTTTAGTAAAAAAACTAATTGTAACCACTACTATTGGAAATAATACATTCACAATTAATAGAAACGGATTAACTTCAGGTCTGTATTTTATAAAAATTTCAAACAATTTTAAAACGTATAACAGTAAAAAGTTGATTTTATATTAGCTTTTAGTAACCCTGTTAAACGATAACCATCAACTAAATGTTGATGGTTATTTCATAAAAAAAACCTCATAACAATAACGTTATGAGGTTTTTTATAATTTTAGTTGTATGGGTTTAACCAAGTGCTTCTTTAATTCTTTTTATAGCCTCACGAATCTGGATTTCTGAAGCAGCATAAGATATTCTAATGCAATTTGGAGCACCAAAAGCGTCTCCAGTAACTGTAGCTACATTTGCATGTTCTAAAATATATAAAGAAAAATCATTCGCATTTTCAATTTTTGAACCTTTTAGTGTCTTTCCAAAAAATGCAGAAATATCTGGAAATACGTAAAAAGCACCTTCTGGTACATTTACTTTAAAACCTTCTATTTCTCTAAGTAATTTAATAACAATATCTCTTCGAGTTTTAAACTCATCTACCATATATTGTATTTTTTCTACGGGAGCTAAAACAGCAGTAATAGCGGCTCTTTGTGCAATACAGTTAGTTCCAGAAGTAACTTGTCCTTGCATTTTTGTACACGCTTTAGCAATCCATTCTGGAGCTCCTATATAACCTACTCTCCATCCAGTCATAGCAAATGCTTTTGCTAAACCATTAACGGTTATCGTTCTTTCAAACATATTTTCTATAGCCGCAAAACTAAATGGTTTTGTTTCATAGTTTACATGTTCATAAATTTCATCAGATAAAATAAATATTTGAGGATGCTTCTCTAAAACTTTTGCTAATGCTCTATATTCAGCTTCACTATAAATAGTTCCACTTGGATTATTAGGGGAGTTAAAAAAAATCATTTTTGTTTTAGGCGTAATTGCTGCTTCTAGTTGTGCAGGAGTAATCTTAAAGTCTGTATCTATAGAAGAAGGTATTTCTACAAATGTGGCTTCACTTAATGTAGCAATTGCAGAATAACTAACCCAATAAGGAGCGGGTAATAAAACCTCGTCACCTTTGTTTAAAAGAACCTGTGCCACATTTGCAATTGATTGTTTCGCACCTGTAGAAACCACAATTTGATTTGATGAATACGTTAAATTATTGTCTCTTTTAAATTTTACACAAATTGCTTCTTTTAATTCTAAATAACCATCTACAGGAGAGTAAGAATTGTAGTTTTCATGAATAGCATTTATAGCTGCATCTTTAATAAAATCGGGTGTATTAAAGTCTGGCTCTCCTAAACTTAAACCAATAATATCTTTTCCTTGACTTTTTAATTCTCTGGCTTTAGCTGCCATTGCTAAAGTTGCAGAAACAGGTAAACTGTTAATTCTATCTGATAATGGGTGTGACATTTTTAAAAAATTTGTTATGCTACTAATTCTGGTTTTTGTCCTAAAACGCCTAAGTGCTTAAAATGCTCAATAAGTGCTTTTCTAGTAGTTGCATACTCATTATATGGCAAGTTAAACTCTGCAGCAGTTTCTTTTACAATTTTAGCTAATTTTCCATAGTGCACATGAGAGATGTGTGGAAAAATATGATGTTCAACTTGATGATTTAGACCACCAGTATAAAAATTCACAAGCCAATTGCTTGGTGCAAAGTTACTTGTGGTGTATAATTGATGGACTGCCCAAGTATGTTCTAAATTTCCATTTTTATCTGGTATGGGCATTTCTGTGTTTGGTACAATATGTGCCAATTGAAAAACTAAGCTTAAAATCATACCTGCTGTATAGTGCATTACAAAAAATCCTAAAAGCACTTTCCACCAAACAACATTTAGAACTAGCATTGGTAATAAAATCCAAAGAGCATAATAAGCAAGTTTAGAAATTACCAATTTTGTCCATTCGGTTTTTGGGTTGGGAAACTTACCATAAGATAATTTTCTCTTTAAGTATCTATGCATCTGTTTTACATCTGTAGTAATGGCCCAGTTTATGGTTAGTAAACCATATAAAAATATTGAATAATACTTTTGTACTTTATGGATTTTTAACCATTTAGAATGTAAAGAGAAACGAATAATTCTACCAGCATCGATATCTTCATCATGGTCTTTTACATTGGTAAATGTATGGTGTAAGACATTGTGCTGTACTTTCCAATTGTATACATTTCCGGCAAGAATATAAATGCTACTTCCCATTAATTTGTTTACCCATTTTCTTTTAGAAAAAGATTCATGGTTGGCATCGTGCATAACATTCATACCAACTCCAGCCATACCAACACCAGTAAGTACCATAAGTAAAGCCATTGCCCATTGAGGCATAGGTAAGGTTAGTACTAATATAAAAGGGACTAAAAATAAAGAAAACATTACAATAGCTTTAGAATATAGTTTCCAGTTTCCAGTTCTATTTATATTATTTTCTTTAAAATAGGTATTTACTCGCTTGTTTAAAGTTCTAAAAAATTTTGCTTTTTGTACTCTAGAAAATGTTATGGTATTCATCGTTGAATTATATATTGTAAAAATATGTAATTTTAAGTAATTACTATGATAAACGATATATATTATTGATAATTGTTAGAAGCAAATAACTATTTTTGCAATTCAAACTTTTTTTAATGGACATACTACTAAAGTATTTTACTAATTTAACAGAAAAACAAGTAGATCAATTTTCTAAGTTACAAGACCTGTATAAGGATTGGAACCTAAAAATTAACGTTGTATCTAGAAAAGATATTGATGAGCTGTATTTAAGACATGTGTTACATTCTTTAGGGATTGCAAAGGTAATGTCATTTAAATCAGGGGCTAAAGTTATGGATGTTGGAACAGGAGGAGGCTTTCCAGGTATTCCTTTAGCAATCTTATTTCCAGAAACTCACTTTCATTTAGTAGACTCTATTGGTAAAAAAATAAAAGTAGTAAATGAGGTTGTAGCTGGTTTAGAATTAGAAAATGTAACAACTACCCATGGTAGAGTAGAAGATGTAAAAGATACTTATGATTTTATTGTAAGTAGAGCAGTAGCCCAAATGGAAACTTTTGTACGATGGACAAAAGGGAAGGTTGCAAAAAAACAGAACCACGATTTAAAAAATGGAATTCTTTATTTAAAAGGAGGGGATTTGACGGAAGAACTACAAAAATATACTTCTGCAACTATTTATAATTTACCTGATTATTTTGAAGAGCCTTTCTTTGACACCAAAAAAGTTGTGCATTTAGGAATGAAATTTAAAGGGTAATTCTTTTAAATTTTACTTATTTGTAATACGCCTAAAAATAAAAATACTTAATTATTTCTTAAAATTATAAAGTAAAAGGTTGTCCTTTATATTTCGTATATTTATATAAATTATATTTTATGAAAAATTTTATTTTAAAATGGTATCCAATTATTTTAGCCTTTATATGTCTTTTATATTCGGTATCACTTGGGATTTTTGGAATGACCGCTGAAGCTCAATATTCGGCTCACTGGCCAGGTACAATATTATTATTCGCGATAGCAATTAGACAAAGAAGAACAACATGAGTATAGGTTTTTTTATTGTAGGAGCTGTAATATTTGCTATTTATATGGCCTTAACTATTTTGAATATTATTTACTCAAATCGAAAGCAAAAAGAAGAAAATTATCCTAATAAGAAATAGGTAATTTTCAAGTTTTTTTAAGCACAAATCTTTGCAATTAACCTAAAATAAAAATGTAAATATTTGTTTTTATAATCATCTACTTATAAATTATAAGTAGATGATTAGTTAATAACAGTAAAATTTTACAATACCTCCACAAATAAAACTTCATCTGTTTTAGATACTTTGGCAACTTCTTTTTTAGTTAAACCTTTAATCGTTTTATCCCATTTTTTATTAGATAAACCAGATTGTGTTTTGAGAGCAACTAATTCTATTTTTTCTGCTTTGGTAATGATGGATAAAACAGCTTTTTCTTCATCGTTTAATGCTACAGAAGGTGCTTTCTTTTCTGGCCTCATTTGAGGAAAAAATAACACTTCTTGAATCGATTGATTGTTGGTTAAAAACATGATTAGTCTGTCCATTCCAATTCCCATTCCAGAAGTTGGTGGCATACCATATTCTAACGCTCTTAAGAAATCATGATCTATAAACTCTGTAGCTTCATCATCTCCTTTAGCAGCTAATTTTAATTGATATTCAAAACGTTCACGTTGGTCAATTGGATCATTCAACTCAGAATATGCATTTGCAATTTCTTTACCACAAACCATTAACTCAAAACGTTCTGTTAACTCTGGATTATCTCTATGTTCTTTACAAAGTGGAGACATTTCTTTTGGATAATCTGTAATAAATGTAGGCTGAATATAGTTTCCTTCACATTTTTCACCAAAAATCTCATCGATTAACTTTCCTTTACCCATGGTTTCATCAACCTCAATATTCATCCCTTTAGCTGCCTCTCTAATTTCATCTTCAGTCTTATCAGTAATATCAAAACCTGTAAAATGTTTGATAGCGTCTGCCATAGCTACTCTTGCATAAGGTGCTTTAAAATCAATCTCATGCTCACCAAAGGTTGCTTTAGATGTTCCGTTTACTGCAATAGCACAATGCTCTAATAATTGTTCACAGAAATC
The DNA here is from genome assembly GCA_938084845.1 of uncultured Polaribacter sp. Lineage (GTDB taxonomy): Bacteria > Bacteroidota > Bacteroidia > Flavobacteriales > Flavobacteriaceae > Polaribacter. The sequence goes on from CALKEB010000016.1 coordinate 103,930, forward strand.
CATCATCCAATTGTAATCTTTGTAAGAAACATAGATTTCCATAGCTGTAAATTCAGGATTGTGCGTTCTGTCCATTCCTTCATTTCTAAAGTTTTTAGAAAACTCATACACCCCATCAAAACCACCTACAATTAAACGTTTTAAATACAATTCATTTGCAATTCTCATGTATAATGGAATGTCTAACGAATTGTGATGTGTAATAAAAGGTCTAGCAGCTGCACCTCCAGGAATCGGTTGTAAAACTGGCGTTTCTACTTCAAAATAACCAGCATCATTAAAGAAAGAACGCATTGCATTAAACAATTTAGTTCTTTTAATAAATACCTCTTTTACATTAGGGTTTACTACTAAATCTGCATAACGTTGCCTGTAACGCATTTCAGGATCATTAAACGCATCATAGGTATTTCCCTCAGCATCAACCTTTGGTAATGGTAAAGGTTTTAGGGCTTTAGATAACAATTTGAAATCGTTAACCATAACTGTTTTTTCACCCACTTTTGTGGTAAACAACGTTCCTTCAATCCCAATAAAATCACCAATATCTAGTAATTTTTTATAGACATCATTGTATAAGGTTTTGTCTTCGCTTGTGCAGATTTCATCTCGATTAAAATATACTTGTATTCTACCTTCTCCATCTTGAAGCTCTGCAAAAGAAGCTTTACCTTGTATTCTTCTTGACATTAATCTACCAGCAATAACAACTTTTTTGTTTTCTGCAAAGTCACTTTTTATCTCTTTAGAATTAGAATCTATTGGAAATAAATCTGCTGGGTAAGGATTTATACCTATCTCTCTTAATTTTGCGAGCTTTTCTCTACGTACAACTTCTTGTTCTGATAATTGCATTTGCTTTGTAAATTTCTAGTGTTTAATAATGAGTGCAAAGATACAATCTATCAATTAATAGTACATTCAGAAAATACTAAAAAAAAAGATATTTATTTTATGATTACTAAAATCTAACTATATTTGCTCATCACTTTTTGTTAGAGTGATAAAGTTGTGTTGTTTTGGCATTTTCGTAAAAGTGTCTTGGTTTTGTTAACCAATGGAAAGCTTCCCTTAAAAGGGACGCTTTTTTTGTTTTAAAGCTTCTTTGTTACTTAAATTGTATTAAGGAACGATGAATGCCTTCATTTTAAATTTGTAATGATGAGAAAAGGAATAGCTATTATTTTACTTGTTTTATTAAGTAACTGTGCATCTAAAAAATTTAAAGAAAAATGGTTAGAGAAAGAAGCACCTGCAACATTTAAGGCGCGTTTTGAAACTACCCAAGGTAATTTTGAAATTGAAGCTGTTAGAGAATGGTCTCCAGCAGGTGTAGATAGATTATATCAATTAATTATAACAAATTATTATGAGGATGTCTCTATTTTTAGAGTGGTGCCAAATTTTGTAGCTCAATTTGGAATTCATAAGGATACTTTAATCAATAAATCTTGGGCGGAAAGAGGTATTGTAGATGAGCCTGTTTTACAGAAAAACGAGGTAATGACCATAGCTTTTGCTAGAGGAGGAGTTGCTTCAAGATCGAATCAAATTTTTATCAATTTAAAAGATAACCTAAGGTTAGATCAATTATCATATTCTGGAGTTACTGGTTTTCCAGTAGTAGCCAAAGTTAGTAATGGACAAGAAAATGTATTAAAATTTTACAACGGTTATGGTGAAACTTTAGGTCGTAAACAGGGAGCAATTACAAAGTATGGAAATGAATTTTTAAAAGCAGAATACCCTAAAGTAGATTATATAAAAAAAGCGTACATCTTAAAAAAATAACTTTTAAGATGTAAACAAGATTTTATTCTTAATTTATCTAATTGTAAAAGTAACTTTTCTTGCCAATTGTCTAGCACCTTCAGAAACACTTTTATCTTCTCCTCCACCAAAATAACTAATCCTAGCAGGACTTATGCCTGCAGCCACTAAAACATCAAAAACACGTTTAGCTCTATTTTGAGACAAAACAATATTTCTTTTTTCTGTACCAGTTTCATCGGTATAACCAATTAATTCGGCATTAAGTGTTGGATTGTCTAACATAAATTGTCTAAGTGTATTTATTGTATTTAGAGATCCATCTTGAATTCGAGTTTTATTAACATCAAAATAAACATTAATATATCCTCCGTTTAGAAGTTTTTTTAAGAGTGCTGTATTTGCGTTATTCGTAGGGGTTACTTTTTCTTCTTTTCTTACATACCTTTCGTCTAATTCTGTAATAATTAATTCCTGATTAGGAGTACTTGAAATTTCTTTATTTTTTAAAGTTTCTATTTCTTTTTCAGCAGCTGCTAATCTTTTATTTATTTCTTCTAACGCGATGTAGTTTTCTTTTTCTTCGTTTAGATAAGAGTCTGCAAGTTGTCTATGTTTTCCTAAAGAAAAACTAAGGCCTAAAGAGGTATTAAATAAACTTATATTAGACTCTCTCGGACTTAGGTTTGGTCCGCCATCAAAATTATCTTCTTGGTTAAAATGTACAATTGAAGAAAAATCTAAAAATAAAGACATGCTATTACTTATTTTGTATTGGGGTGTAATACCAAAATTTAAAGCAATAATTTGATCTCCTCCATTGTCTTCTGGTTCAGTGATATTTAGGCAGATCCAATACCACCGTGCATTAATAGATTAAAACGATTGGTCCAGTCTTTGAAACGTAAAACATCTCCAACATTAACAATACCCTCTATAGATGCTCTGTAGTAATTGGATTTAAATGGAAAAGAAGTTTCATCTTTAAAACTGCTGTACCCTAAATCCAAACGAACCCCAAAACGATTGTTAAACATGTATCTTACCCCTAAGTTTCCTTGTCCAAATAACGCAGGGTTATATCCATCACTTAAATTTGCTCCAATTTTTTGAATACCCAGGCCTACGTCTATAGCCCAATGATCAAACTTTTCTTTTTTATACTATGCGTTGATCTGAAGTGCACTGCATAAAAGTAGTACCGCTGCTAATTTAATTTTTCCTCTTTTCATTTTTTTGATTTACAGTACCGTAAAACTAGTGATATTTTTACTTTAATTCTGTAAAATACTTATAAAAGTATGGGATGGTTTCAATCCCTTTTAGATAATTCCAGATTCCAAAGTGTTCATTCGGAGAGTGTATAGCATCAGAATTTAGCCCAAAACCCATTAATATGGTTTTACTTTTTAGATGTTCTTCAAAAAGAGCAACAATAGGAATGCTACCTCCACTTCTTTGTGGAATTGGAGTTTTGCTAAATGTAGTTTGATAGGCTTTGCTAGCTGCTTGGTATGCGATAGTATTTGTTGGAGTTACATAGCCTTGACCTCCATGATGTGGATTTACTTTTACAGTAACTGCTTTGGGGGCAATTTTCTTGAAATGATCTACAAATAATTGAGTAATTCTTTTCCAATCTTGGTTAGGTACTAATCGCATAGAAATTTTTGCATACGCTTTAGATGCTATTACTGTTTTAGCACCTTCTCCAGTATAGCCTCCCCAAATACCATTTACATCTAAGGTAGGTCTTATTGCATTTCTCTCGTTGGTGGTATAGTCTTTCTCACCATAGACATCACCAATTTTAATGGCATCTTTATATTCTTCTATATTGAAAGGCGCTTTCGCCATTTCAGCCCTTTCTTCCAAAGATAATTCTTCTACATGATCATAAAATCCAGGAATAGTAATGCGATTATTTTCATCATGTAAAGAAGCAATCATTTTACTTAATATAGTTATTGGATTTGCTACTGCACCTCCATATAAACCAGAATGCAAATCTCTATTAGGTCCAGTAACTTCAACTTCTACATAACTTAACCCTCTGAGCCCAGTGGTAATAGAGGGAATGTTATTTGCAATCATGCCAGTATCTGAAATTAAAATTACATCATTCTTTAACTTTTCTATATTTCTTGGAACAAACCAAGATAAACTTTCAGAGCCAACCTCCTCTTCACCTTCAATCATAAATTTTACGTTACAAGGCAAATTACCTGTATTAACCATGTATTCTAATGCTTTTACATGCATATACATTTGTCCTTTATCGTCGCAAGCACCACGTGCAAAAATTGCTCCTTCTGGATGTATTTCGGTGTTTTTAATCACAGGTTCAAATGGCGGTGAGTGCCATAATTCTATCGGATCAGGGGGCTGTACATCATAATGACCATAAACCAAAACTGTAGGTAAATTTTTATCAATTTTTTTTTCTCCGTAAATGATTGGATAGCCAGGGGTTTCACACAATTCAACATCATCACATCCTGCTTTTTTTAGCTGCTCCATAACAAAATCAGCAGTTAGTAAAACCTCTTTTTTATAGGTTTTGTCAGCACTTATAGAAGGGATTTTTAATAAGGAAATTAATTCGACTAAAAATCGTTCTTTATGTGTTTCTATATAGTTGTTGATATCCTTCATAATTTCTTTTTAAAATCCTTTTCAAAAGTAGAAAAATAATAATGAACCGCTTTGTAGTTTCTGCTTATTGTTTATATTTGCAAACCAAAATGCGAGCGTGGTGGAATTGGTAGACACGCTAGACTTAGGATCTAGTGCCGAAAGGTGTGAGAGTTCGAGTCTCTCCGCTCGTACTGAAAAAGCTTCTCTTTTGAGAAGCTTTTTTTATGTATGAAATATTTAGTTTTTTAATTGAATTTCTTCAAAATCAAGGGTTTTCTCAGCACTCACAAATAACTGTTGCGCTTCTTGTGGTGGTATGGTTAGTTTTCTTTTTTCTAAATCTATCCAGGCACCATATACTTTTATAATGGCAGAAAGTTTCCCTGCTTCATTAAATACCTCATGTGTTATTTTCCAACGTTCATTCTTTTTTGAGAGCCCTGAAACTTTCATGTTTACAGAAATGTTTTCTCCCAAATGAATTTCTTTTCTAAAAGAAGTAGACTCTTCAAATAAAATAGGTCCTATGTTGTATTTGTTAAATTCTTTGATAGAAAATTTTTGATTCGAAAAGTACCGAACCCTTACTTCTGCTGCATACTCGTTATAAGCAGTATGACGCATGTGTCTGTTGGGGTCAAAGTCTGACCATTTTGTTGCAAATTTTACTTGAAAACTCATAAATATTAATTAAAAAACCTGATGTTTATAGTCGACATCAGGTAGAATTATTTTACTCAGTAAAGGTATTAGTTTTTAATGCTTTCTGTTTTGTTTTTAATCTTTAATTCGCTTAAAACATTTAGGGCTTCTGAGATATACATGTCTTTAGATAAGCTTTTATGCCATGCTATTCTTTTGTCTGCTAAATCTTTATCGTTTTTAAACAACGCTTTCTCATATTTTGGAGAGGTAAAAGTTAAATTGGATGTGTATTCAAAGACAGATTTAAATTGATTGGCTTCTTTTTCTTTTTGATCGTTTTTTGCAAAAAACTGCTTATAATTTAATGAAAAAGACATGTCTTCTTGATTTTCCTTTAACCATTTTGCATATTCATTAATCAATTTAAAGTTTTTACTATTTGCAATACGTTGCTTACTGTTATAGACAACATCGTTAAAATTTGTATACGTATTTGTTTGCGTATATTTTGCCTGTGGTACCTTATCCCAATTTAAGGCACCCTCTAAATCTCGTTCTCCATATTTCATATAACTTAACCTACTAGGCATCGCTATATCTGAATAGACTCCTTCTTTTTGAGTAGAACCCCCATTTACTCTGTAAAACTTCTGGATAGTCATTTTTAGATATCCAAGATCTTTTTCGTATTTTGGATAAAATTGATTGATTGGTAAGATATTCTGAACAGTTCCTTTTCCGTAAGTTTGATTTCCTCCTAAAATAACCCCTCTTTTGTAATCTTGCATTGCAGCTGCAAAAATTTCTGAAGCAGACGCAGAAAACTCGTTAACCAAAACAACTACAGCTCCATCCCATTGAACAGTTGGGTCTATGTCTTCTTTTACAATTGGATTTTCTCCTCTATATTTTACTTGTACAATTGGACCTTTATCAATAAATAAACCAGAAATCTCAATTGCAGTTTTTAAAGAGCCTCCTCCATTATTTCTAAGATCTACAATTAAACCATTAACACCCTCTGCTTTTAAGCGTTCAATTTCTTTTTCCATGTCTTTTGCAGAGTCTCTATAATTATTGTCAGAAAAGTCGATGTAAAAACTCGGTAAGTCTATTATGGCATATTTCTTACCATTTTTTCCTACAATACTAGATTTTACAAAAGTTTCGTCTAATTGAACAACATCTCTAATAATTGAAATGATTTGAATGGAACCGTCAATTTTCTTTTTTACAGTAAGTCTTACTTCTGTTCCTTTTTTACCTTTAATAAATTTTATAGCATCGTCTAAACGCATACCAACAATATCTATAGGTTCTTCTTCTCCCTGTGCTACTTTTAAAATAATGTCTTCAGGTTCTAATTCACCTTGTTTAAAAGCGGGTCCACCAGCAACCAATTCTGATACATGAGTGTAAATTCCTTTTTTCTGTAAACGAGCTCCAATACCCTCTAGTTTACCAGAAATATTTTGGTCAAAACGTTCTTTTATATTTGGATCCATATACGTTGTATGAGGATCAAAAGCACCGACAACAGAATTTAAGAATGTAGAAAACCAATCTTCATGCTCTAATTCTTCTATTCTAATATAAAGCTCTTCCATATTTTTCAATACTTCTGTTCTTGCTTCTTTTTCTAGTGTTTTAAAAGATTTTTTAGGATGGTTTTTGTCCTTTTTTAATTTATTTTCTTGAAGTGCTGTTAACTCTTGAATCTTACTAAGTGTCTGAAGTTTTAATTGTTTCCTCCAGTAATTAATTAATTCATTATTGTTTTTAGCAAAGGGGACATTCTTATAGTCCAAATCTATAGTTTCAATTTTCTTAAAATTAAATGGTTGTGCAAGTAGATCTCCATAATATGATTTTGCATTTTTAATTTTTTCTAAAAATCGGCTATATACTAAATGATAAAAACTTAAATCATCTTTTAATAATTGATTGTCTATTTCATACTTATATTGCGAGAATTCTTTGATGTCTTTTTGGGTAAAATAGCGTTTACTAGAATCTAACCCGTCTATGAAATTTTGATAAACAAATTCAGAAAAGTCGTCATTCATATCTTTTACAACAAAATGACCACGAGTTAAAATGTTTTTTAAAACGTAAATTAGTACTCGGTCTTTTTCTGGATCTTTTTTAATTTCATGATCAATAGTTGATGAAAAACTATTGAAACAAATTAGAGAGGCTAAAAGGAAAAGGATAATTTTAAAATTCGTCTTCATAAATCTTCTTGAGTTATTTCTTAAATATTTTTCTAAAATTAGAGCTAGACTACTAAAATAACGATAATTTTTTAGGTGTAAAGTATTGTGTACAAATTAGTGTCATAATTCCTTACAATGTTACCAATTTTAGTCCTTTTTTATTCTTTACAAAATGTTAAAAAGAAAATACCATAAAATAAATTACATTTGTAATAAAAACATCAAAGATGCAAGAGAAACCTTTAATTTTAGTTACTAATGATGATGGAATTACCGCTCCTGGTATACGAGCTTTAATTAAGATTATGAATAAAATTGGAGATGTTGTAGTGGTTGCACCAGATAGCCCACAAAGTGGTATGGGTCATGCAATTACGGTAGATAATGTACTAACATGTAATCCGATAACAATTGATGACGGACCTCAATTGGAATATACTTGCTCTGGAACCCCTGCAGATTGTGTAAAAATGGCAATCAGTGAAATTTTAAATAAAAAGCCAGACTTGTGTGTTTCCGGTATTAATCATGGGGCAAACTCATCGATTAATGTAATTTATTCTGGTACAATGAGTGCTGCAATCGAGGCAGGTATTGAGGGTATCCCTGCTATTGGGTTTTCTTTATTAGACTTTAAATGGCATGCAGATTTTAGACCTGCAGAAGATTTTGTAAAAAAAATAACCTTAAATACGTTAAGAAATGGATTGCCTGAAGGGATTGTTTTAAATGTAAATATTCCTAATGAAGAAAAAGAAAATATTAAAGGAATAAAAATTTGTAGACAAGCTATTGGAGTATGGAAAGAGGATTTTGATAAAAGAAAAAGCCCTTTTGGAAAAGAATATTATTGGCTTTCAGGGCAATTTATAAATAAAGATAAAGGACAAGACACAGATATTTATGCGTTAGAGAGCGGATATATTTCTGTAGTACCCGTTCAATTTGATTTAACAGCACATCATATGATTCAAAAATTAAATGAATGGGAGCTGTAACTAAAGAAATCAGTTTAGGAGTATTGGTGGCTTTGTTTGCTACTGCAGGTGGTTTTTTTCTTTATGTAGAGTATTTTTCAAAATTTGGTTTTATAGACACTTTACAAATTATAAGACTAGGAAATTTATACAGTAACGTTTTAGCTATTGCTGCAATACCCAACTTATTTGTCTTCTTTGTCTTTATTAAGAAAAAGCAAGATCAAAGAGCAAAAGGCGTTTTAATGGCTACTATTGTAATTGCTTTGACTACATTAATTTTAAAATTCATTTAATGAAATATTACATTATTGCAGGCGAAGCATCTGGAGATTTACATGGTTCTAATTTAATGAAAGCATTATACCAAGAAGATCCCTATGCAGATATTCGTTTTTGGGGTGGTGATTTAATGCAAAAAGTTGGAGGTTTTTTGGTAAGTCATTACAAAGAACGCGCTTTTATGGGCTTTTTAGAGGTGCTAAAAAATTTAAATAAACTCTTAGTATTTATTGGTTTTTGTAAAAAAGATATTGCTCAATTTAAACCAGATGTCATAATTTTTATAGACAACTCAGGATTTAATTTGCGAATAGCCAAATGGGCAAAAAAGCAAGGCTATCTTACCAATTATTATATATCGCCACAAGTTTGGGCAAGTAGAGCAACTAGAGTAAAAAAAATTAAAAGAGACGTAGATCAACTTTTTGTTATTCTTCCTTTTGAAAAAGAATTTTATAAAAAATTTGATTATGATGTTACTTTTGTCGGCCACCCTTTAATAGACGCAATTGCAAATAGTGTACCAATAGATGAATCTGATTTTAGAAAAGAACATAACTTAGGAAACAAACCTATTATTGCACTTTTACCAGGAAGTAGAAAACAAGAAATTACAAAGAAATTATCGGTAATGTTATCTTTAGTAAATGATTTTAAAGACTATACATTTGTGATTGCTGGTGCACCAAGTCAAGATTTTTCTTTTTATAAAAATAGGATTGGAGACTTAAATGTAAGTTTTGTAGATAATAAAACCTATGAGTTGTTAAGTGTTTCATATGCAGCTTTAGTTGCCTCAGGAACTGCTACTTTAGAAACAGCATTGTTTAAAGTGCCTCAAGTGGTATGTTATAAGGGAAGTTTTATTTCTTATCAAATTGCAAAAAGAATAATTACTTTAAAATTTATATCTCTTGTTAACTTAATTATGAATAAAGAAGTGGTAAGAGAATTAATTCAAAATGATTTAACTACCCAAAAATTAAAAATTGCTTTGCAAGAAATATTGGATGAAAAATTTCGAGAAAAAATATTCTTGAATTACTTTGATTTAGAAAAAAAATTAGGCGGAAAAGGGGCTTCTTTAACTACTGCAAAATCTATACTATCTAATCTAAAAAAATCCTAAGTTCTTATGCCGATTCACGAAATGGGAAAGCGCTATTTTTAAATTTAAAAGTAGTATCTTCCATTTGCTATGAAAAAGGTACTTGCTTACTTACCCCTGCACTTTTTAGTGCTATTAGTTGTTGGAATTCTTTGTCAGTTTTATCTTAAAATTTGGACATTCTCATTTGTAGCAATTCCCTTTTTTATACTTTTCCTTCTAATTGTATTTATATTCAGTAAAAAGATATTAAGAACTCTAACTGGGCTTATCCTATTCTTTTTTTTAGGGATTTTTTTAGTTTTTATTCAAAATGACACCAATTATCCCAACCATTATGTTAAGTATTTAGAAGACGATTCTCTCGCGGTTGTAAAAATTCGTAAGATTTTAAAAGAAAACCAATACAATAAAAAATTTGAAGCAGAGGTAATTCAGCTTGGTGATGTTTTAACAAAAGGAAAAGTATTGGTTAATATTTCTAAAGAAGATACAGTAAATGCTCTTTTTGTAGACGATTTGTTAGTGGTAAATGCTGATTTTAAAGCAATAAACTCACCTTACAATCCTTATCAATTTAATTATAAATTGTATTTACAAAAGCAAGGGATACCACAACAATTATTTTTAAAAAATAACCAGTATAAACACTTAAAATCTATAAATAATTCTTGGTTAGGATATGCCAATTTACTTAGAAATAAAATACACCGTTCTTTAGAAAAGTTCAATTTTAAGCCCAACGAATTGGCAGTAATTAATGCATTATTATTAGGGAACAGAGAAAACATTTCTAAACAACTTTTAGAGGATTATGCAAATGCTGGAGCTATTCATATTTTAGCTGTATCAGGATTGCATGTCGGAATTATTTTATTACTATTGTCAACACTTTTAAAACCTTTAGAACAACTAAAAAATGGCAAGTTTTTAAAAACTGTAATAGTTGTTCTAAGTTTATGGGTTTTTGCTTTTATAGCAGGATTGTCTGCTAGTGTTATTAGGGCTGTAACTATGTTTACTTTTGTTGCAATAGGACTGTTTTTTAATCGGAATAATATTGTTCTGTTTTCTTTGATTTCCTCTTTATTTTTTCTGCTTATTTTTAATCCTCTCTTTTTGTTTGATGTAGGATTTCAGTTGAGTTATTTGGCTGTTTTTGGTATTGTAATACTACAACCTAAAATGTATTCTATATGGCAGCCTAACTACAAAATAATGGATAAATTTTGGCAATTGGCAACTGTTTCTTTAGCTGCTCAAATTGGAGTATTACCTCTAAGTTTGTATTATTTTCATCAATTTCCAGGACTTTTTATGCTTTCTAATTTAATTATTGTACCTCTTTTAGGTTTTATCTTAATTGGGGGTATTGTAGTTATAATTCTTGCATTATTGAATGTTTTACCTCAATTCTTGGCAGATTTTTATGGTTTAATAATTTCGTTGATGAACAACTTTGTAAGTTGGATTTCTAAACAAGAAGATTTTCTATTCACAGAAATATCACTTTCATTTCAAGCAATGTTCGCTATTTATTTAGTGATTGCTTTTGGTATTTATTTCTTTATATATCAAAAAACAAAATCATTAGTGTACTTTTTATTTACTGTTTTATTATTACAAGGAGTTGTTTTGTTTGAAAATTATCAAAAAAAAACAAAAAATGAATTCATTATTTTTCATAAATCTAGACATACTGTTTTAGGGGAAAGAGTTGGAGTTGTATTAAAAATTAAACATGATATTAGTCATGAAAATATACAACACGAAAATGCTATTTTGTCGTATACACTAAACCAAAAAATTGATTCAACTATTTTTGATAGCTTACCTAGTATACTTCAATTTAATAAGAAAAAGCTTTTGATTGTAGATGGTCTTGGGGTATATGACATACCTAATTTAAAACAACCTATAGTTTTGTTAAGGTCTTCTCCTAAAATTAATTTAGAGCGACTTATAAAAGTGTTAACACCCGAGTTGATTATTGCAGATGGTTCTAATTATAAAAGTTATGTTAGAGATTGGGCGTTAATTGCAAGTAAACGTAAAATACCGTTTTACAATACTAATAAAAAGGGTGCATTTATATTCAATAATTAAGGGGTTAGCTTGCTTTTAAATTTTTTTTCAAAATCTGCCCATTCTTGATCTTTATACGCTTCAGTATTAAAATAGGCTAGTATTTTTTCGAACCTTTCAACAGATAAATAACCAGGAATTTTTTGAAGTATTTGTTCTTTTTCTGTCATAAAAATAGTGGTTGGATAAGAGAGTTTACCCTCCATCAAAGCAGCAGATAATTCATGATATTTAGACCTGCCTTCACCTTTAAGTTTAAATGTATATCCTTTGTAAGTAATATCTTCTTTACCTTCACCATCTAATTTAATGGCATAGAAATTATTATTTATATAAGTGGCAATTGTTATATTTGCATAAGTTTCTTTGTCCATTTTTTTACAATATCCACACCAATCTGTATAAATATCTATTAAAATGAGTTTGGGTACTTCTTTGTTTAATTCAATTGCTTCCTCAAAAGACAACCAATTAATTTTTTCTTGTGCACCTATAGTGAGGTGTAATGCAGTAAAAATAATTAAAAAAAGTAGTTTTTTCATGAGTATTAAAATATAGCGACGAAGATGTAGGATTAAATTCTGTGTATTAGTTTTTTAATGAATGTTTTTAATATAAAAAAATCCAACATTTTTTAGAAATATAGTAAAATTGTAAAACCTCATAAGTTTTTAGTTTATGAGGTTTGTATATGATTTTTTAATTAGTGAACGTTACCTAATAACTTTTTCATTAAAGGTGAAAATAATAATACAATTGCACCTGCACCTAAAGCATACATCGCTATTAAATGAAAACCGTCTGTATAGATTGTTAACGTTTCTAAACCCCCTACATTTTTATCAGTACTTTCTATGGCTAATTGTTCACCTATAAACCCAACGATTTGAAAAGCAAAAGCAGAAGATAAAAACCAAACCCCCATCATAAAAGCAACAATGTTTTTTGGTGATAAATCTGTAATTTTTGATAAGCCCACTGGAGACATAAATAATTCTCCAATAGATAAAATAAAGTACATAACTAAAAGATATACAAAGGGTACTAAACCATTTTCATCTGAACTTGCTCCTGAGATTGATAAAATGTAAAAACACAAACCTGCAAAAAGAAGTCCCAACCCAAATTTATAAGGTGTTCTTGGGTTTAATCCTTTTTTTGCTAAATATCCCCAAAGTAAAGAGATTGGAATAGCTAGAACAATAATAAACATTGAATTTAATGCATTGGTTTGAGCTGCACTCATAATGCCTGATAAATCTACATTTCTCGAGGCAAATAAGGTAATCACACTTCCTGATAATTCATGAAACCCCCAGAATAGCGTCATAAAAAAGGTAATTAACACGGCCATAATTAGTTTTTTACGAGCTTCAGCATCTAATTTAACCATGATGTAAACTAAATATCCAAGTACAGCAAACCCAATAAATTTAAAGATACCACTTACATAATTCTGTTGCCAAGAAGCTAACAAATAAGCAATTACAGGTACAAATAAAAATGCAATTATTGGAATTAGTGTTTTTTGTGGAATTCCAATTATTTTTTTCTCATAGACTTCTTCACTAGGAGGCATTCCTTTGTCTCCAAAAACATTCTTTTTTATACCACTCCAAAAGAAAATTAAACCAGCCATCATACCAATACCTGCTAATCCAAACCCATAGTGGTATCCATACTCTAAAGCAAGCCAACCACATAGCAATGGAGCTACAAACCCTCCAATATTAATACCCATATAAAAAATAGTAAAACCAGAATCTTTTCTAACATCACCTTCTTCATAGAGTGCACCTACAAAAGTTGAAATATTAGGTTTAAAAAAGCCGTTACCAACAACAATTAATGCCAATGCAAGAAAAAATGCCAAATCGTTTTCTATGGCAAGAACAAAATGACCTAACGCCATTAAGATACCTCCTAAAAAGATAGAGGCCCTCATCCCTAAAATTTTGTCTGAAATTTGACCACCAATCACTGTAGAGGCATACACTAAAGATCCGTACGAAGCATATACAATGGCTGTAGCTGTATCTCTTTCAGCAATGGCTTTAAAAATTTCGTTTACCATATACAGCGTTAATAACGCTCTCATTCCATAAAAACTAAAACGCTCCCACAATTCAGCAAAAAATAGGTAGAACAATCCTTTTGGATGTCCAAACATTTGCGGTTCTTCTGATGCAATAACTTGTTTATCTAACATATTTTATCCTTTTACTTTAGTTGTTTTGTTTGATTTTTCTATTAAATGTTCTTCAACAAAATTGGTCATTTTTGTATATAAATTCAATCTTGTATTTGTGCCTTTATAAATACCATGCGTTCTATCTGGAACAATAAACATATCAAATTGTTTATTCGCTTCAATAAGTGCATTTATCATTCTCATAGAATTTTGTACGTGTACATTGTCATCTCCTGTTCCATGAACCAATAAATAGTTTCCTTCTAATTTATCTGCATAGTTTATTGGAGAGTTTTCATCGTAACCACTTGCATTTTCCTGAGGAGTTTGCATGTAACGTTCTGTATAAACGGTATCGTAAAAGCGCCATGAAGTTACAGGTGCTACAGCAATTGCTGTAGAAAAAATATCACTTCCTTTTAGTAATGCATTAGTACTCATAAATCCACCAAAAGACCATCCCCAAATACCGATGTTATCTTTATCTATGTAAGAGCGTTCAGCAAGTTTTTTAGCAGCAGCTATTTGATCTTCTACTTCGTATTTCCCTAATTCTTTTTGTGTAACTTTTTTAAAGTCTGCTCCTTTTAAACCTGTTCCTCGTCCATCTATACATACCACAATCATTCCTTTTTGGGCAAGCATGTTATGCCAATAATCATTCGTGCCATTCCACCTGTTAGCCACTTGCTGAGATCCAGGACCAGAATATTGAAACATTAGTAGAGGATATGCTTTGTTTTCGTCAAAATCTACAGGTTTTATCATCCACATGTTTAAATCATTACCATTTATGTTAATGGTAGAAAATTCTTTAGGACTGATCTTGTAATCAGCCAACTGCTCTTTAAGTGTTGCATTGTCTTTTACTACTTTTAACATTTCGCCTTCAGCCGAATATAAACTGTAAATAGGTGGAATTTCTGATGATGAAAATGTATTGATAAAATAGTTTAAGTTAGTGCTAAAAGCAGCCGAGTTTTGACCATCATTGTTGCTTAATAACTTTTTATGTTTACCATTCAAACCTATAGAATAAACGCCTCTATTGGTAGGTCCATTTTCTACAGATTGATAATAGATCGTTTTTTTTGTAGGATTAAAGCCGTAATAATTAGTTACTTCCCAATCTCCTTTTGTTATTTGGCGGATTAACTTTCCATTAAAATCATAATGGTAAATATGGTTAAAACCATCTCTTTCACTTGTCCAAATAAAAGAATTATCAGCTAAAAATGTTAAGTTATCTGTAATGTCTATATATGCTTTGTCAGTTTCATTTAACAATACTTTAGATGAATTTCTTAAAGCATTTACTTTATGAAGTTTTAAGTCGTTTTGATAACGGTTTAACGTTGTTGCTACTAAAACATTATTTTGATTAGACCATTTAATTCTAGGAATATACTCGTAAGTACCTAAATTAATCTTTTTCGAAGTGTTGTTTGCTAATGTATACATATGTAAAGTAACCTCTGCATTTTTTTCTCCTGCTTTAGGATATTTAAATACTTGTTGGTTTGGATACAACTCACTACCAACCATATCCATAGAGAATGTTGGTACATTAGATTCATCAAACCTTAAAAACGCTAAATAGTTACTATTTTTACTCCATTCAAATGCTCTAACAAATCCAAACTCTTCTTCATATACCCAATCTGTAATTCCGTTTATAATGCTATTTTTTTGTCCATCTCGTGTAATTTTACGATTTGTGTTTCTAGAAAAATCTTTGATATAAATGTTATTATTTTTAGCATAGGCAACTTTTTTATTGTCTGGAGAAAATAAAGGTTCTTGAATGTTTTTGCCTATTAAAGAGAGTGTTTTTGAAGCGATGTCATAAGCATAAAATGTACCACTATAAGAACGTCTATAGATTTTTTTAAAGTCAGTACCTAAAATTAACTTAGTCTCATCGTCATTAAAAGCATAGGAAGAAAACCCATCTAACTCTTTTAAATTTTCACTACTAACAATAGTTTCAACTTTTTCTAAAGTACTATAGCTGTATTTATCAACAGTTGTATTGCCATTATCATCCCTATTCAAAAGGGAATAAAAATCACCATTCATAGAGTTTAGGGCATTCATTCTTTCTGTAGAAAAAGTACCATCCCAAATTTCTTCAAGCGTGATTTCTTTGGTCCCTGTCGGAATTTTTGTTAATGTATCTGAATTTTTTTCTTGGCAGCCTATAAAGAATAGAACAGCTGCTAATATTATTGATTGTTTCATGATAGACCTTTTTTTTGATAAAAGTTTGCCAAGTTTACGGAAAAATTGACAAAAAATTGCCATTTTATATAATTTTGAGGGCAAATAAAGAACACAATTTTGATTGAAAAGTAATTTTTAACAAAAAAGCCTAACATTTTGTTAGGCTTTTTTTGAATACGTTATGTAAAAATATTACTTATCTTTTTTCTTTTTAGAGGTGTTTTCTTTTTGATTTTCATTTACCAACAGTGGTGTTTTTCCATCAGTTATAATAATTTTTGCATTGTTAGATTTTGATAGTTCTTTAAACGCTTCGATAGCCTTAATTCTTATAATGCCCTCTGTTAACCCTTCAGAAATTATGATTTGTGCATCTCTTTCTCCTTTTGCATTGATAATTTTTCTTTCTGCTTCAAGTTTTTCTTGGGTGAGTACAAATTCCATTCTCATGGCATCTTGTTCTGCTTGTAATTTCCTTTCAACAGAGCTAGCTAAGCCCCTAGGAAGTTGAATTTGTTTCATTAATACAGCAATTAATTGTATGCCTTCTGCCTGTTTTTCTAGATTAATTTTCATTTTATCTAAAATCTCTCTTTCAATATCTGCTCTTTTTCCAGAGTGCATATCTTTTGCATAGAATTTTGCACAGACATCAGAAGCCGCAGATCTAAAAACACTAGTAATTACAGATTCATAATCTTTTCCTAAATTTTTTAAGACAGAGGCAATTTTTTCTCCCTCTAATCGATGTAAAATTGAAATCTCAGAATTCACACTCAACCCCTCTTTACTTGGTAAGCTTAAAAAAAGTTTTATGTTTTTTGTTTGTGTAGATTCTTTAACCACCTTACTGGTAATTGGATTGTATAAAATGGTGCCTTCCGTTTGAATGTTTCCTGTAAATTTTCCAAGTTTCTGTTTTATACCAACTTCTCCAGGTCTAATAACAGCACAACTTGATAATAATAGTAGTGATAAAAATAGTATGCTTAAATATTTCATAGTTCAAATTGTTAAAGTTAATATTACTTTTAAATATAATAGTAATACTTTTGTTAATGCGTTTAAAATAATAACAATTTCTTATAAATTCATTGGTAAATTTTATATTAATTTTATTTATTTTCAGGCTGTTATGCTTGTTTTTTGATGGTAATGATAACAATACTCTTTTAAAATATATACAGAGTTATCTTATATTCATTTATATTTGTTCTTTATAGTTATAGCTGCAGAAATGAATAAAATGATATCAGGATTTTCTAAATTAACCAAACAAGAAAAAATTGATTGGTTAGTACAAAATAATTTAAATAACTCTTCGGATGCTATTGCTACTATTAAGCAATATTGGAATACAGATGAAGGTATTCAGGAATTACATGATGAATTTATAGAGAACACCATTTCTAATTTTTATATGCCATTTGGTGTAGCACCGAACTTTAAGATCAATAATCAAAGTTATGTTTTACCGATGGTTATAGAAGAAAGTTCTGTAGTTGCAGCTGCCTCTAAAGTTGCTAAGTTTTGGAGCACCAGAGGTGGTTTTAAAACCAAAGTTTTAGGAACTACAAAAATAGGTCAGGTGCATTTCATGTTTTTTGGCGATAAATGTGATTTAATAACTTATTTTAATAAAAATAAAACAGAATTACGTGCGGTAACAGCTTCCATAACTAAAAATATGGAAAAAAGAGGAGGAGGTATTTTAGACATTTCTTTAGTTGATAAAACAGATAAGCTCCCTAATTACTATCAATTGCATGTAACCTTTGAAACCAAAGATTCGATGGGTGCGAATTTTATAAATTCTTGCTTAGAGGCCATAGCAGAAAAGTTTGAAAATGAGGAGATAGAGATTGTAATGAGTATTTTATCTAATTATGTGCCAGAATGTTTAGTTAGGGCAGAGGTAAGTTGTAAAATAGAGGAATTGGGAGGTGAAAACCCGAAAAAATTTGCAGAAAAATTCAAGCAAGCAGTAGATATTGCAGCTATAGAACCATACAGAGCAGTAACTCACAATAAGGGTATTATGAATGGTATAGATGCTGTTGTTTTAGCTACGGGTAATGATTTCAGAGCTGTTGAAGCAGGTATACATGCCTATGCATCTAGAAGTGGTTCATATGCAAGTTTATCGCATTGTTCTGTTGCTAACGGAACTTTTAAATTTTGGTTAGAATTACCTTTAGCTCTAGGAACCGTTGGAGGATTAACCGCTTTGCACCCAATGGCTAAATTGTCTTTAGAAATATTGCAAAAGCCTTCCGCAGAACAACTGATGCAAATTATGGCTGCAGCGGGTCTAGCTCAAAATTTTGCAGCATTAAGAGCGCTTACCACAAAAGGGATACAACATGGGCACATGAAAATGCATTTGCAAAATATATTAAATCAATTTAATGCCACAGAAGAAGAAAAAACAAAGGTAGAACTCTATTTTAAAGACAAAACAGTCTCTCACGCAGCTGTAGTAGAAAAAATAAAATCCTTAAGGGAAAAAGAAGTAACTTGGGTAGACATTTTAAACGTTACCGAAATACGATCTAAATTGTCTTTACTAAACACGGATTCAAAAGCTGTATTTGGTAAAATGAACGCACAACAAATGATAGAGCACTTAAGTACAGTTACTCAAATTGCAAATGGCAATTGGGAAGTAGATGTGTTTGTGTCTGAGGAAAAATGTGCTCGAAGAAAACCTTTTTTAGATACAAATTTTGAACTTCAAGAAGGGTTTAAACCTTCTTATTTATCTGATGAGCCTTTAGCATTAAAATTTAATACTATTCAGGAGGCTATTAATGATTTAGAATACCAACTTCAAACGTTTTTAAATGTGTTTCAAAAAGACACGCAAAGAATAGTAGTTCATCCTTTTTTTGGACCATTGGACTTTGAGTATTGGAAAAAATATCAAACCAAACATTTCACACATCATTTTAAACAGTTTGCTTTATTGTAATGAATTATTATTCTAACGGAAAATTATTACTTACTGGAGAATACCTTGTTTTAGAGGGTGCAAAATCATTGGCTTTACCCACTAAATTTGGCCAAAATTTACATGTAAAAAAAAATAATTCACATCAACTAATATGGCGAAGTTTTACAGTTACTAAAGAGATTTGGTTTGAAGCCGTTTTTGATTTACCTAAACTTCGTTTATTATCTTGTAGTTTTAATTCTGAGAAAGAGGGCAGTGCAGAATTTATTGCAGAAACATTATTGGATATTTTAACAGAAGCAAAAAGGTTAAACTCTAATTTTTTAGCCTTAGATCATGGAATCGAAGTTACCACTGAATTAACCTTTCCTGGAAATTGGGGATTAGGAAGTTCTTCTACGTTAATCAACTCTATTGCATCTTGGGCAAAAGTGGATGCTTTTCAATTATTGTGGAATTCTTTTAAAGGAAGTGGATATGATATTGCATGTGCGCAAAATGATACACCTATATATTATCAAATAAAAGAGCAGAAACCTATAGTTGATTCAGTGGTTTTTAATCCTGAATTTAAAGATAATTTATATTTTGTGTATTTGAACCAAAAACAAGATTCTAAAGATGGTATTGCAAAGTTTAGAGAAAGTAATATAGATTATAGTGCGCAAATTAATCGAATTTCAGAAATTTCTGACCAGTTCATTACTGTAAAATCGATAGATGTATTTAATTCACTTATTTTAGAGCACGAACAAATTATAAGTTCGATTATAAAATTACAGCCTGTTAAAGATAGATTATTTCCAGACTATTTTGGAGAGGTAAAAAGTTTAGGTGCTTGGGGTGGAGATTTTGTTTTAGCAACTGGTAACCAAGAGACACCTAACTATTTTAAAAATAAAGGATTTGAAACAATTCTTTCGTATTCAGAAATGATTTTATGAGTAAAGCAGTCATTATTGGAGGTGGTGCTGCTGGATATTTTACAGCTATAAATGCCAAAGAAAACAATCCTGAATTAGACATCACCATTTTAGAAAAAGGAAAAGATGTTTTGCAGAAAGTAAAAATTTCTGGAGGTGGTAGGTGTAATGTAACACATGCTTGTTTTACACCTAAAGAATTGATTGAATTTTATCCCAGAGGGAAAAAAGAATTGCTGGGTCCTTTTCATCAATTCATGACTGGAGATACATTTGAGTGGTTTGAAAACAAAGGAGTGCCCTTGAAGATTGAGGGTGATAATAGAGTTTTTCCAGAAGCAAATACTAGTCAGGCAATTATTGATTGCTTTCAAAACGCTGTTGATAAATTAGGAGTTAAAGTGTTTACAAACTGTGGTGTTAATGCAGTTTATCAGCAAGGAAAACAGTGGGTTATCAATACAAAAAATAAGGATTTTATTGCAGACAAGCTAGTTGTCGCAGCTGGTAGTTCTAAGAAAGTATGGGAGCTTTGTAAAACACTAAATCATCATATTATAGAGCCTGTACCGTCTTTATTTACGTTTAATATAAAAGATAGTCGCTTGGTAGATTTATTAGGAACCTCTGTGCCAGACGCTACTGTAAAAATTATAGGGACAAAGTTAGAGGCTTCTGGCCCTTTACTTATTACTCATTGGGGCATGAGCGGACCAGCAGTTTTAAAACTGTCAGCTTTTGGAGCACGTATTCTTGCGGATAAGAACTATCAATACAATATTGAAGTAAATTGGCTTTCAAAATCATCTCAAAAAGTATTGAATATATTATTGAATTTAAAAAAGAAAGAACCTCGTAAAACAGTTATTCTAAAATCGCCTTTTACAGAAATATCAAAAAGACTTTGGGAACGTTTTGTATTGTATGCAGATATCTCTAAACATCAAAACTGGGCAGATTTAAACGCTGCCCAATTAGAAAAATTAGCAAATCAATTAACAAAAGGGACTTTTAATGCAAATGGAAGAACTACATTTAAAGATGAATTTGTAACTGCTGGTGGGGTAGATTTAAAAGAAATAAATTTTAAACGTTTTGAAAGTAAACGACATAAAAATTTATTTTTTGTAGGTGAAGTTTTAAATATTGATGCTGTAACAGGGGGTTTTAATTTCCAAAATGCATGGACGGGGGGGTATATTTGTGCAAATGCTCTGGCAACAAGGACTAATGAATAATTAAATATAAAAAATGGCATTAACAGAATCAAATGAATTTGTATTGGGAACAAAAGCCCCAGATTTTACACTGATAAACACTGTAGACGATAAAGAATATTCTCTGGATCAACTAAAAGGTGCAAAAGGAACTGTGATTATGTTTATTTGTAATCACTGTCCTTTTGTAATTCATGTTAATACTGAATTGGTAAAAATGGCCAATGATTTTCAAAAAAAAGGGATAAACTTTATCGCTATTAGTTCTAATGAAATAGAAAATTACCCACAAGATGCGCCTAAATTTATGAAGCAGGTTGCAGAGAAATTAGCTTACCCTTTTCCATATTTATTTGATGAGACACAACAAGTTGCCAAAGCATATGATGCAGCGTGTACTCCAGATTTTTATGTTTTTGATTCAGTATTAAAAGCAGTTTACCATGGTCAGTTAGACGATTCAAGACCAGGAAATTCATTGCCTTTAAACGGAAATGATATAAGAAATGCTCTAAACAATCTTTTAGAACATAAAGATAATTTGCAAAATCAGAAGCCAAGTATGGGCTGTGGTATAAAATGGAAATAATACTATTTTAAGCAAAAAAACCTCGCATTCGCGAGGTTTTTTTATCTATTTTCAGATTATTTAGGATCTAAAATCATATTAATTCTATCAACAACATCTTGTAAGTGGTAGCGTCTTAAAGCGTTTCCTCTAGAAGATGCCGATCTAGCATCTCTTTGTATTCTTTTCAACTCTCCTCTTGCTACAGATTTTACATCAGATTGATTGATGTTTATTCCGCTTCTTTTTAAATAACCATTATTAAATCCTCTTTGGTTTTTAGCCTCATTTAATAAATAATTTAATCGGTCTAAATGAGCTCTTTGTAAATTTCTTCTATAAGTATCTATAGATCTTCCAGTATACAATTCACTCCAAACCCCTTTTCTTAAATCACCCATCATGCTTACTAAAGTATACGCTTTCGCACCATTTAAAGTTTCATTTTCGATCATTCTAGCCATTCTTCCTGCATCTAGGATATTATTTAATGTTCTAGCCTGTAAACCACGAACTCTTTCTACTGCCCCTGAAAATTCTATTTTGCTAAATATGTTTTCATCTAGCATCCAAGTTGGGGTCTTAAAAAGATTATTTACAATAAATTGTAATGCTTCTTTCTGAGTTGCTTTATCTACATGCGTATAAACCGCGCCTTCTTGATCTGAAGTTTTGTAGTATTCATAAACACCCCCTACATTTGCAGAAACATGTCCCATATACCTATTAAATTGCCCTAATAATTGGCCATACATTGTAGATAATTCTTCATAATTTTCACCTTTTTCAGAAGTCCATTTTTCTAGGTTCGGTAGTATTCTTTTTAAATTTTTTATACCATACATAGAGGCTTTCATAGCATTGTCTCCTAAATCTTCTGTTTGAGAGCTAGGATCTACAACACCACCCGCTTGCTGATGCCCAAAACGATACATTGGGTCTCCTGCTTGTTTCATAATCCAAGCATCTAAAGTTTCTTTTTCAGCTTTTGCATCTTTATCTAAAATTGGTCTATACCCCCAAGAAATTGCGTATTTATCATAAACACCAATGTTTGGCATTAAAGCAACACCTTTATCTTCTGGTTGAGCAACATAGTTAAAACGAGCATAATCCATAATTGATGGTGCAGTGCCATATTTGTCTGTAAATGTAGATGAACGTAAAGAATCTACAGGATAAGCTACAGAACTACCCATGTTGTGAGGTAACCCTAATGTATGACCAACTTCATGAGATGAAACGAATTGTATTAAACGTCCCATAACTTCAGTTTTAAAGCTGTTACTTCTAGCTTCTTCATTTATCGCTGCAGTTTGAATAAAGTACCAGTTATGTAATAAGGTCATTACATTATGATACCAGTTAATATCTGACTCTAAAATTTCTCCAGATCTAGGGTCACTCACATGAGGACCATTTGCATTTGGGATTGGAGATGCTAAATATCGAACTACAGAGTAGCGAACATCTTCTGGGCTCCAATCTGGATCTTCTTCTTTACTAGGTGGATCTTTTGCAATAATTGCATTTTTAAATCCGGCTGCTTCAAAAGCAACTTGCCAATCTTCAATACCTTGTTTAATAAATGGAACCCATTCTTTTGGGGTAGCTCTGTCTACATAATAAACAATTTGTTTTTTAGGCTCAACTAACTCACCTCTTTTAAATTTTTCAATATCCTCGTCTTTTACTTCTAACCTCCATCTGTCTAAATACTGAACCGTTTTGCTTCTTTGATCTTCTAAACCATAATCAGTTTGGCCTCTTGCAAACCAACCTACTCTCTCATCAAAATAACGTCGCTTCATAGGAACTTTTGGAAGCAAAATCATAGAGTTGCTCATTTCTAAAGAAATAGAACCAACACTTCCATTAGAAGGTGCTTTAGAAGCAAAATATGTTTTTACGTGTCTTAATTCTATATTTTTAGGATAACTACTAACTCTTTCTGTATATGAGCGAGATTTATCTAATCTTGTAACTCTATGTCTTGTTCTGTAGTATTGAGGAAAACCTAATGGTTTAACATCTTCTGATAATAATTTTGTAGCATCAATTACAACACCAGTTGTGTCTTTATTGAAGGCTTTAATTGGAAAAGAATACAATATTGGCTCAAAATTAGAGTTCACTACTGCCTCATGAACTGGTAGGATTGTGTCTGCAACAACATTGTGAGAGACCACTCGTAGTAAAATATTTTTATCCTTTCTTTGCCAACGTAAAACTTGAGTATTGGCTTTACCACCACCAAATCCGATACCGCTAGCGGTTTTTGCAATACGAGTTACCATTAACATTTCTCGTTCTAATAAAGAATCGGGAATTTCAAAAAGGTATGTATTGTCTTTAGAGTGAACATGAAACAAACCTTCGTCTGTTTTCATATCTTTTGTAACTACCTTAGCATAAGGTAAAATAGCTCCTTTTTTTGGTTTAGGTTTGGGTTTTTGAATTGCTTTTTTTGGTGCTTCTTTTTTCTTTTTTTTCCAGAACTGTGCATTAGCGTCTGCAGAAAAACCAAAAACAAGTGCAATTAGAACTAATTGCGAGAATACTTTTTTTGTCATGATTGTGTTTAATTTGAATTGTACTCCAAATTACGTAAACATTGCCTGAAGAACTCTTAAATAAATGTTAAAGAGACTACCTCTAAAATAGAATCAAAAAAGCCCTTAATCTCTTTGATTAAGGGCTTTAAAAGTTATGTGGTATTACTGATAAAATACCTCTTTAATTTTATCAACATAATCTAATTTTTCCCAGGTAAAAGTCTCTACTTTCTCAGCAACAGTTTCTCCCATAGGATTTGTAAAGGTTACTGTTTTAATTTCTGGAGTTCTACCCATGTGGCCATAAGCAGCAGTATCTGAATAAATAGGGGTTCTTAATTTTAAACGTTTTTCTATAAAATAGGGACGCATGTCAAAGATTTCTTCTACTATTTTACTGATTTCTCCGTCAGTCAAATCCACTGTCGAAGTACCATACGTTTCTACATTAATACTGGTTGGTTTTGCCAATCCAATGGCATAAGAAACTTGTACAAGTACTTCTTTACATAAACCAGCAGCTACTAAATTTTTAGCTATATGTCTTGTAGCATAAGCTCCAGATCTATCTACCTTACTAGGGTCTTTACCTGAAAAAGCGCCTCCACCATGAGCACCTTTTCCCCCATACGTATCTACAATAATTTTACGACCTGTTAAACCAGTATCTCCATGAGGACCACCAATAACAAAGATTCCTGTAGGGTTGATATGATAGGTAATATCATCTGTAAATAATTTTTGAATATGAGCTGGTAATTTTGCAATTACTCTCGGAATCAAAATTTCTACAATATCTTTTTTAATTTTTGATAACATTACTTCTTCAGATGCATCAAAATCATCATGTTGTGTAGAAATTACAATAGCATCTATTCTTTGAGGAACATTATCATCTGAATATTCAATAGTTACCTGACTTTTTGCATCTGGTCTTAAATAGGTGATGTCTGAATTTTCTCTTCTAATTTCTGCCAATTCTTTTAACAGTCTATGTGACAATTCTAAAGCTAGAGGCATGTAATTTTCAGTTTCATCAGTAGCGTAACCAAACATCATACCTTGGTCTCCTGCACCTTGCTCTTCTGGTTTAGATCTGTCTACACCTTGATTAATATCTGGAGACTGTTCATGAATTGCAGATAAAACACCACAAGAATTTCCATCAAACATATACTCGCTTTTTGTGTAACCAATTTTATTGATTACATCTCTTGCAATTTGTTGAACATCTAAATAAGTGTTCGATTTTACTTCACCTGCTAATATAACTTGCCCAGTAGTAACTAAAGTTTCACAGGCTACTTTACTAGATTTATCAAACGCTAAAAAATTGTCGATTAAAGAATCTGATATTTGATCTGCAACTTTATCTGGGTGTCCTTCAGAAACGCTTTCTGAGGTAAATAAATATGACATAATATTCTTCTTTTTTTATGTTTTAAAAAAATCGAAAAAGATTGCAGAAGGCTAAAAGGAGTATAGAATTACTGCTTTAGCATTTTTTTAATGAGGTTGCAATCAGTTCAAATTTTTCCTCTAATTATGATGCAAAAATACGTCATAATTTTAGATTTAATCCAATTACTATCATAATTATTTCTAATGCCATCATCAATAATTCATTTTTAACAGAATATTTAGTTGGTTTTTGAGGATTAAAAAAATAATCAATCCATTTTTTGTGAAAATGATATCTGTTATAAATTTTAGTGTTTTTTATTTGGATGTTAACTTTTTCTGTTGCAATATTTGCACTTACAAAGTTCAATAACGTATTGAAATGTTATCAAGAAAGGTGAAGGGATTAGACCCATTGAAGCCTTAGCAACCCTTTAGAAATAAAGAAGGTGCTAAATTCTACTCTTTTAAATGATTTAATTTAAAAGGATAGATAACAAAAAAGAATTTTCAAATCCTTGAATTTTCTATTTTCTTAATAACATTTTTCTGGTAAACACATCAATTAAAATTGATGCATTTGACTTTTGTTTTAATTATTTATTAACTCAAAAAAATAGAAAAATGAGTACTCACAAATTAGCAACAAATGCTTTGCACGCAGGTCATGATGTAAAATCTAATGGAGGAGCAAGAGCAGTTCCTATCTATCAAACATCATCTTATGTTTTTAATGATTCAGATCATGCAGCAAACTTATTCTCTTTAGCAGAATTAGGTTTTATTTACACAAGATTAAACAACCCAACAAACCAAATTTTGCAAGAACGTTTAGCAGCTGTAGAAGGTGGAATTGGCGCTGTAGTTTTTGCTTCTGGAACATCTGCAATATCAACAGGATTGTTGACACTTTTGAAAGCAGGAGATCATATAGTAGCTTCAAGTAGTTTGTATGGAGGAACATTTAATTTGCTAAATGTAACCTTACCAAGATTTGGAATTACAACTACTTTTGTAGATGCATCAAACCCAGATAATTTTGCAGACGCTGTACAAGAAAATACAAGAGCATTTTTTGTAGAATCTTTAGGTAACCCAAAGTTAGATGTGTTAGATTTAGAAGCAATTGCAGTTCATTCTAAAGCTGCAGAAGTACCATTTATTGTAGACAATACTGTTGCTACACCAGCTTTGTTGAATCCTATTAAGCATGGTGCAAATATTGTAATTCACTCTTTAACAAAATATATTGGGGGGCAAGGAACCTCTTTAGGTGGTGCCATTATTGATGCAGGAACTTTCAATTGGGCAAATGGTAAATTTCCAGAATTTACAGAACCGTCTGCTGGGTATCATGGTTTAAAATACCACGAAGTTTTAGGTGCTGCTTCGTATACTTTTAAATTAATTCTTGAAGGTTTGCGTGATTTTGGAGGCGCTTTAAGTCCTACCAATGCATTTAATATTATTCAAGGTTTAGAAACTTTACCAGTTAGAATTAAACAGCATTCAGAAAATGCCTTGGCTTTAGCAAAATGGCTAGAAGAACAAGAAGAAGTAGCTTGGGTAAATTATCCTGGTTTAGCAAGTAACAAGTACAACGAATTGGCTAAGAAATACTTGCCAAAAGGTCAAAGTGGTATTGTAACGTTTGGTCATAAAGGAGGTTACGAAGCTGCAAAAACTATTGCAGATAAAACCAAAGTGTTCTCTTTATTGGCAAATATTGGTGATACTAAATCTTTAATTATTCACCCTGCAAGTACCACGCATCAACAACTAGATGAAGCCGCTCAAGAGGGAGCAGGCGTTTCTCAAGATTTAATTCGTTTGTCTGTTGGTATAGAAGATATAGAAGATTTAAAAGCAGATTTAAAAGCAGCTTTTTCAGAAATTTAAATTCTGAAAGATTAAAAAAGTCAATAATTGAAACATCCATTATCACATATCAAAATAAAAGATTTTACTACAGAAGCTGGTGTAATAATTCCTGAATTAAATTTGAGCTATCAAGTTTTTGGTAAAGAATTAGGCACAGCTTCTGTGGTTTTAATCAATCATGCATTAACAGGTAATAGTGAAGTTGCAGGTAAAAATGGATGGTGGCAAGATATTGTAGGGAAAGAAAAAGCCATAGATACAACTGTTTATACTGTTTTGTCTTTTAATATTCCAGGTAATGGTTTCGATGAATTTTTAATTGATAATTACAAAGATTTTATTGCAAGAGATATTGCTAAAATATTTTTGTTGGGTTTATCTGCTTTAAAAATAACGCAATTATTTGCTTTGATTGGTGGTTCTTTAGGAGGTGGAATTGCTTGGGAAATGCTAGTTTTAAACAAAAAATTAACACAACATTTTTTACCAATTGCAACAGATTGGAAATCTACAGATTGGTTAATAGCAAATTGCCAAATTCAAGAACAATTCTTGGTCAACTCTAGCAATCCTGTGCATGATGCAAGAATGCATGCCATGTTGTGTTATAGAACTCCAGAATCTTTTAAAGAACGTTTTCACAGATCTAAAAACGAAGACTCTGCTATATTTAATGTAGAAAGTTGGTTGTTGCATCATGGAAAAAAACTGCAAGAACGTTATCAATTATCATCTTATAAATTAATGAATCAGTTGTTAAAAACAATTGATGTAACTGTTGGTGGTAAAAAAGATATTTCTATTTTAGATCAAATTGAGGCTAATATTCACATCATTGGTGTTGATTCTGATTTGTTTTTTACAGCAGAAGAAAATAGAGAAACACATAAAAAATTGGCCTTAACTAAAGAAAATGTGACCTATAATGAGATTAACTCAGTACATGGTCATGATGCATTTTTAATAGAATACAATCAATTAGAAAAAATTATAGAACCAATTTTTAATAAAGATTAC
The DNA here is from genome assembly GCA_938084845.1 of uncultured Polaribacter sp. GTDB lineage: Bacteria > Bacteroidota > Bacteroidia > Flavobacteriales > Flavobacteriaceae > Polaribacter. The sequence continues at coordinate 132,579 of CALKEB010000016.1, forward strand.
AAAGAAAAGAAGATGAAAGTTATAAAGTTTGGAGGCAAATCTTTAGCGAACGGAAAAGGTTTAAAAAATGTGATTGATATTATTGTAGAAAAGTATAAGAACAATGAGCAATTTACAATTGTTGCTTCTGCAAGAGGAAATTCTACCAATGAATTAGAATCTATTTTAGATTTAGCAGCAAATAAAAAAGAATATAAAACTGCGTTTTCGAACTTTAAAAAATACCAAGAAGAACCTAATAATTCAATCGATTTATCAAAGGAATTTACAAAGTTGGAAACTATTTTTGAAGGTGTTTTTTTACTGGGAGATTTCAGTCAGAAAATTAAAGACGAGGTGCTAGCTCAAGGTGAATTATTATCGGTAAAATTATTGGCAAGTTTATTAGAAAAAGAAGGCGTTTCTGTTAATCCTGTAGATGCAAGAGCTTTAATTATTACCAATGAAAACTTTGGTAATGCACAACCTATTCAGGCTATTTCTAAAGAAAACGTGATTCAGTTTTATAAGAATAATAAAGCTAATTTAAATATTGTTACCGGTTTTATTTCATCAAATCAAAAAGGAGAAACAACTACTTTAGGTAGAAATGGTAGCAATTATACAGCAGCTTTATTAGCCAATTTTTTAGATGCGGATGAGTTACAGAATTATACTCATGTAAATGGAATTTTTACGGCCAACCCAGATATTGTTGTTGATGCAAAGAAAATAGCGCAATTATCGTATTCAGAAGCGAATGAATTGGCCAATTTTGGGGCTAATATTTTACATGCTAAAACCATTATACCTTTACTTGAAAAGAATATCAACCTACGTATTTTAAATACATTTAATAATGAGGATCAAGGTACTTTAATCACTTCAGAATCGTCTGCAAAAGGAATTAAATCCATATCAACTATAGATAATGTTTCATTGATTAATTTTGAAGGTAGAGGTTTATTGGGTAAAGTAGGTATAGATGCTCGAATTTTTAAAGCCCTAAGTGATAAAAATATTAATGTAAGTATTATTGCTCAAGGATCATCAGAGAGGGGAATAGGTTTAATTATAGAGTCTGCCAAAGCCAAAGAAGCTGTTGAAGCTTTAGAAAAAGAGTTTGAGAATGATTTGAATTCACAAGATGTACATCAGGTTTCAGTAAACAATAATGTTGCTGTTATTTCTATTATTGGGCAAGATTTAAGCGAATTCCATCATCCTTATAATGCTTTAATTAAAAATCAAATTGTTCCACTTTTATTTAACAATACAGTTTCTGGAAAGAACGTGAGTTTAGTTGTAAAAAAAGAAGAACTGTACAAAGCTGTAAATGTAATTCATGGTCAAGTTTTTGGAGTTACCAAAAAAATAAACATTGCTATTTTTGGTAAAGGTTTGGTTGGTGGTACTTTAATAGACCAAATTATAGAAAACACACAATCTGTATTAGAAAGACGTAAAATTCAATTGAATGTTTTTGCGGTCGCCAACTCTAAAAAAGTGTTGTTAACTAAAAATGGAGCTTCTAAAAATTGGAAACAAGATTTATTAGAAAAAGGGGATGAAAATGCATCCGTAAAAACTATCATAGAATTTGCAAAAACACATCATTTAGAAAATTTAATAGCTGTAGATAATACTGTAAGTGTAAATTTTGTTAGTAATTATATACCTTTAATAGAGGCAGGTTTTGATTTAGTTTCTTGTAATAAAATTGCAAACACGTTATCTTTTGAGTTTTACAAAGAGGTAAGAGCAAAATTAAAAGAATACAAAAAGCAATATTTATACGAAACCAATGTTGGTGCAGGTTTACCTTTAATAGATACCATTCGTTTACTACATGAATCTGGAGAAAATATCACCAAAATTCGAGGAGTTTTTTCTGGAAGTTTGAGTTATCTTTTCAACAATTTTTCTGAGCAAGATGTTACTTTTTCAGAGGTTTTACAAAAAGCTATAGACAAAGGCTTTACAGAGCCAGATCCTAGAGAAGATTTAGAAGGTAATGATGTTGCTAGAAAATTATTGATTTTAGCTAGAGAATTAGATTTAGAAAACGAATTGGATGAAGTTATCATTAAAAATTTAATTCCAGAAAACTTAAGGGAAGGTTCGTCTAAAGAATTCTTACATCAATTAGAGGCTTTAAATGAAGATTATCAAGCTATAAAAGACAATCAAGAAGAGCATCATGTACTAAGATATATAGGAGAATTAAGTGGGGATTTATCTAAAGAAAAAGGAAATTTAGAAGTAAAATTAGTTTCTACACCTACAAATACACCTTTAGGTTCTTTAAAAGGTTCTGATGCCATTTTTGAAATTTATACAGAATCTTATGGAGAACAACCCATTGTAATTCAAGGAGCAGGAGCAGGAGCAAGTGTAACCGCAAGAGGTGTTTTTGGTGATGTTTTAAGACTGGCAAAACATAATAATTGACATAATGTGTCATTCTGAACTTGTTTCAGAATATCATAAAATAAAACATGAGTAATAAGAAACATTTCGAAACAGAAGCCATTAGAAATCAGACAGAAAGAAGTCAGTTTTCTGAACATTCTACACCTTTATATTTAACTTCAAGCTTTGTTTTTGATGATGCAGAAGAAATGCGTGCATCTTTTGCAGAAGAAAAACAGCGTAATTTATACAGCAGATTTACAAATCCGAATACTAGTGAATTTGTAAATAAAATTGTAGCTATGGAAGGTGCAGAAAGTGGGTGTGTCTTTGCAACAGGGATGTCTGCCATCTTCTCTACATTTGCAGCCATATTAAATGCTGGTGATCATGTTGTTTCTTGCAGATCTGTATTTGGCTCAACACATAGTATGTTTACCAAATATTTGCCAAAATGGAATATTAAAACCTCTTATTTTAAGGTTGATGAAGTAGCGTTGGTAGAAAGTTTAATTCAAGAAAATACTAAGATTTTATACATAGAAACTCCTACAAATCCTGCAGTTGATATTTTAGATTTAGAATTGATAGGCAACATCGCTAAAAAACACAATCTAATTTTTATTGTCGATAATTGCTTTGCTACACCATATATCCAGCAACCTATAAAATTTGGTGCAGATTTGGTTATACATTCAGCAACCAAATTAATGGATGGCCAAGGAAGAGTTTTGGGCGGAGTTACTGTAGGTAAAGAAGATTTGATTCGTGAAGTTTATTTGTTTGCCAGAAATACTGGGCCAGCTATGTCACCATTTAATGCTTGGGTTTTATCAAAAAGTTTAGAAACTTTAGCTATTAGAGTAGAAAAACATTGTGAAAATGCTTTGAAGGTGGCCGAATTTTTAGAGAATAATATTAAAGTTGATTTGGTAAAATATCCTTTTTTAGAATCTCATCCTCAGTTTAAAGTTGCTAAACAACAAATGAAATTAGGAGGTAATATTGTTGCTTTCGAAATTAAGGGCGGAATTGAAGCTGGCAGAAAATTTTTAAACAAAATCAAAATGTGTTCGTTATCTGCAAATTTAGGAGATACTAGAACCATTGTTACGCATCCATCTTCTACAACACATGGTCGCTTGTCAGAAGAAGATCGATTAGAAGTTGGTATTACTAATGGATTAGTTCGAGTTTCTGTTGGTTTAGAAAATGTGGCTGATATTATAGAAGATTTAGCTCAAGCTTTAGAAGATTAAAACTTCAATTTCGTAGAAATTCAAATTTTAAGATTTAATTATTAAAATTGGTTAACCAATTTTGTATTTTTATAAAAAAATTTAAATTTAGCCTAATTTCTATGAAATTTGTATTTAAAATAAGTCTTGTAAGTATTACGTTTTTTACATTTTTATCTTGTAGTTCATCAGAACCAACTGATGAAGTTATTACGCAAGATCAACTAACGGTTTCTACGTTAAATACATTTTCTGCAAATCAAGAATCACAATCATTAAAAATTACTGCTAATTTATATTGGTACACAGAAAGTGATTTAAATTGGGTTACAATATCACCCAGGTTTGGTACAAATGATGGTACAGTAAATATTACACCAGCATCCAACCCTAGCTTCGAAGAACGTTCAGGAACTATAAAAGTTATTGGTGGTAACTTAACTAGAAATGTTATAATAACTCAAGAAGCAAAGGTTGATAATGGTGGTGTTTTGGATCCTAACAAAACTCCAGCTCAAAATTTTGATTTATCTACCTGGAAATTGAATACACCAGAAAATAATGGAAGTGGTTTTTCTAAAACTATTTCTGTTAGCGAAATTAATGGCGGTTATGAAGATGATAATTATTTTTATACAGGAACTGATGGTGGTTTGGTTTTTAAATGTCCAGTAGAAGGGTTTAAAACTTCTGCAAATACAAGTTATACTAGAGTTGAATTAAGAGAAATGCTAAGAGGTACAGACACTAGCATTCCTACACAAGGTGTAAATAAAAATAATTGGGTTTTTGGGTCATCACCAAATTCAGATAAAAATGCTGCAGCTGGTTTTGATGGAGAAATGAATGTAACTTTAGCTGTAAATCATGTTACAACAACAGGTAGTTCAAGTCATGTAGGTAGAGTAATTATAGGACAAATTCATGCCAATAATGATGAACCTGTAAGATTATACTACAGAAAATTACAAAATAACAGTTTAGGTGCTATCTATTTTGCTCATGAACCTAGAGATGGTTTTGGTAATGAACAATGGTATAATATGATTGGTTCTAGAAGCAATTCAGCAGCCAACCCAACAGATGGTATCGCTTTAGATGAAAAATTTTCTTATCAAATTAAAACTGTTAATAATACACTTACTGTTACCATTTCTAGAGAAGGAAAACCAGATGTTGTAGAAACTGTAGATATGTCTAACAGTGGTTTTGATCAAAGTGGTCAATACCAGTATTTTAAGGCGGGTTTGTACCATGTAAATAATTCAGGTACTGCAACTGATTATGCTCAAGCTACATTTTATCAAATAGAAAAATCGCATACAACAAACTAGGTTAACTAGAATTTGTTTACTTTAGATTTATGCTTTCTAAAAAAACAAAATACGGAATTAAAGCGCTTACTTATTTAGCAAAACAAGAGTATAAAATGCCTATTGCCATTGCTACTATTTCTAAAAGTGAAAATATTTCATTAAAGTTTTTAGAAAGTATTTTACTCACGCTTCGTAAAAACGGTTTGTTAGGTTCTAAAAAAGGAAAAGGTGGTGGGTATTATCTGCTTAAAAAACCAGATGAAATTCTAATGACCACGATTATGAGAATATTAGAAGGTCCTATCTCTATGGTACCTTGTGTGAGTTTAAATTTCTACGAAAAATGCGACGATTGTCCAGATGAAAATGCTTGTGCTGTGCATAAGTTAATGATACAAGTTAGAGACAATACGCTTCAAATTTTTAGGAATACAACTTTAGCAGATTTAACATTAAATCCACCTAATCAACTATAGATGAACATTAAATGGCTACAACATGTATTAGCAACACTATTGATTTTTTCTGTAAATCAAGGGTTTTCTCAAGAGGATAATTCAGCGAAAACGAAATTTACAGCGTTCCTAGCAAAATCATACTATAGCATTAATTTTGGAGCTATTTATTATCCTTTTTCTAATGACAATTTAATAGATGGATTTGAAACAGAAACCTTTACAAAAAACAGGTTTTCAGGTAGAATGTTGTTGGGTCATAAAATAAAGGATGATTTATCTGCACAATTTGGAGTGATAAGGCCAGCTTCTTGGTTCAAATACGATAATGTGAATACTATTGGTTATGATAGAAGTGTATGGATTAATGCTTGGAATTTATCCTTAAAAAAAGATTTCAACTTAACGGATAGAATGTCTTTGTATGCAGAGGTTGGTATTGCAAATGTTACGCGAGTTGGTTTTTCAATAAACGACCAGATTATTTATGAAGATGCACACTTTGCAAGTCTCTTATACGGATTTGGATTGCAATATTGGTTGTCTAACAGATGGCGATTGTCTGCAAATGGTACATTTATGCCTAAGTCAGATGCGTACAATCAACCTTCCATATCACAAGCTTCTTTAGGTTTTGAGTACCACTTACAGCAAGTAGATGATACAACTGCAAAAGAATACACTAGTAATGAATATTTTTTCCCAAAAAACATTTTTCAGGTTAGTTACGGAACAGGAGCTTTAGGCTTTGGGGTAAATAAGTTCTTATCAATGAATATTAAGGTAGGTGATTTTGAGAGTTTTGGGATTCCTATTTTTTGGTTGGGTGATGTAGAAGCACAACATGCTTTTTCAGTAACTTATCAAAGATTAATATATAGATCTGAAAAGATTTTTTCTTTAGATTGGGGAGTAAGTACTACTTATTTTCAATCTCAGCAAGGAAAATCAGATGTTTTTGCCTTTTCTATTTTTCCTGTACTTCGTTTTTATTTATATCGAAACAAAAACTACGATTTTTACACAAATTATTCAATTATTGGTCCAACATATATATCTAAAAGTGATATTGATGGTTTTGAAACAGGACCAAAAATTACGTATCAAGATATTATGGGTTTTGGAGTTTTCTTTGGAAAAGAGAGAGCCTATAATTTCGAGTTAAGAATTATGCATTATTCTAATGGCAACATTTTCACAAGAAATGCAGGTGTTGCTGTGCCCATTCAGTTAACACTAGGTAAAACTTTTTAGTGTATTACTATTTTTCTTCTAATTATTTTAATCTAAACAAAATTTCAACTGATATATTCTTAAATAATTCAGCTTATTTTTATTATTCTACTAAATCTATAGGGTTTATCTAAAAAAGGTCTGGTAATCACTCTTTTTTGAATTTAATTGATGTATGTTTGCATACTCTACTAAATAAGTAGGGTAAAAAAATAGTATAAATAATACATGATTTTAGACCAAGTTTTACTGTATAAGAAATCAGAAAATAAAGGTTTTAAAGAAGATAAAACATCAGAGAAACCTATAAGAAGTGTAATAAAAGCTTTGAGTTGGAGGGTTGTTGGTACATTAGATACATTAATCGTCTCTTATATACTTACAAGTGAAATTGCTTTAGCGACTTCAATAGCATCCATTGATTTTATTACTAAACTTATACTCTATTTTTTTCATGAAAGAATTTGGAACACTATTAAATGGGGAAAATAATGAACCTAGATTTAGATAAAATAAATAAAGATTTGCAAGATAAAAGTCCTGCAGAAATTATTACTTGGGCTGTTTCAATTGCAGAAAAACCAGTTATAACCACCAATTTTAGACCTTATGAAGTGGCTATTTTAAATGCTGTAACTGAAGTAAAAAGTAATATAAAAGTCATTTGGTGTGACACGGGTTACAATACTGTTCAAACTTACAAACACGCTGAAGAAATTATAGAAAAATTGAACTTAAACATTCAATTGTATACACCTAAACAAACAACAGCTCATAGAAATGTTGTTTTAGGGGTACCTTCAATAGAAGATAAAAAACATGCTTTATTCACTCAGCAAGTTAAACTTGAACCTTTCACTAGAGCTATGAAAGAGCATCAGCCAGATGTTTGGTTTACAAATCTTAGAAAAGGACAAACTGCTTTTAGAGATAGCATAAATATTGTTTCTGTAAGTAAAGATGGTATTGTAAAAGTAAGCCCTTTTTACCATTGGTCAGATGATGAGTTAGATGCGTATTTAGTAGAAAAGAATTTATCCAATGAATTCATCTATTTCGACCCAACCAAAGTAGAAAGTAATAGAGAATGTGGTTTACATATATAAAAGATATGATTATGAATCAAAAGACGATACAAGTAGATGCTTTAGAAAGTGAAGCCATATATATATTTAGAGAAGTGCAAGCACAATTCGAAAAACCAGTGCTACTTTTTTCTGGGGGTAAAGACAGCATCACTTTAGTCCGTTTAGCTCAAAAAGCATTTTATCCAGCAAAAATTCCTTTTCCATTATTACATATAGATACTGGTCATAATTTTCCTGAAACGATTGAATTTAGAGATCGATTGGCAAAAGAATTAGGAGTAGAATTAATTGTTAGAAATGTGCAAGACAATATCGATTCTGGAAGAGTAAAAGAAGAATCAGGTAGGTATGCCAGTAGAAATATGTTGCAAACAGAAACATTATTAGATGCTATAGAAGAATTTGGTTTTGATGCCTGTATTGGTGGTGCAAGAAGAGATGAAGAAAAAGCAAGAGCAAAAGAAAGAATTTTTTCTGTTAGAGATGATTTCGGGCAATGGGATGAAAAAAATCAAAGACCAGAGGTTTTTGATATGTTAAATGGTAGAATTGATTTAGGCCAAAACGTACGTGTTTTTCCAATTTCTAACTGGACAGAGTTAGATGTTTGGTCTTACATCAAACAAGAAAATATCGAAATTCCATCTATCTATTTTGCTCATAAACGCAAGACTTTTGTAAGAGATGGTATGATTTGGTCTGCTGCAGATGAAGTAGTGTATAGAGACGAAGAAGAAGAGGTAGTAGAAAGAATGGTACGTTTTAGAACAGTTGGTGATATGAGTTGTACTGCAGCAGTTTTATCTGAAGCTGTAGATATTACGAAGGTAGTAGAAGAAATTAGAGATTCCACCATTTCTGAAAGAGGGGCAAGAATTGATGACAAACGCTCAGAAGCTGCAATGGAAAAGAGAAAACAACAGGGATATTTTTAAAAAGTAGCCTTTAGCTATTGGTTTTTAGCCTTTAGTAGAGAGTTAAATCGATTACAAATTTAGCTAAAAGCCAAAATCTTTTAGTGAACAGCTTATAAAATGAAAGTATTAAAAATAGCTACAGCAGGTAGTGTAGATGATGGTAAAAGTACCTTAATAGGTAGAATTTTATACGATACAAAATCACTTACAGATGATAAATTAGAGGCTATAGAAGAAAAAAGCAAACAAAGAGGGTTTGATTATTTAGATTTTTCTTTGGCTACAGATGGTTTGGTTGCAGAACGTGAGCAAGGCATTACTATAGATGTAGCTCATATTTACTTTTCTACACCTAGTAAAAGTTTCATTATTGCAGATACTCCAGGTCATATAGAATATACTAGAAATATGGTTACAGGTGCTTCTACAGCTCAAGCTTCAATAGTTTTAATAGATGCAAGAAATGGAGTTGTAGAGCAAACGTACAGACACTTTTTTATCAATAATTTATTGAGAATTAAAGATGTGGTAATAGCCATAAATAAAATGGATTTGGTAGATTATTCTGAAGAGAAATACAACATCATTAAAGGAGAAATTGAATATTTAGCTAGTAAAAGCGAGTATAAAGGCCAGAACTTAACATTTATTCCTTTATCAGCCTTAAAAGGTGATAACGTTGTAGATCCTTCAGAAAATATGAGCTGGTACAAAGGTTCAACATTACTACATCACTTAGAGAATTTAGAAACACAACATATAAATGATGCGTCTCAAACTCGTTTTCCAGTGCAGACAGTTATCAGACCTAAAACAAACGAATATCATGATTTTAGAGGGTATGCAGGTAAAGTGTATGGAGGAGATTTAGAAATAGGAGAAGAAATTACTGTGTTACCATCAAAAACAAGGTCTAAAATTAAAAGCATTCATTTTTTTGATAAAGAATATACCAAAGCTAAAAGTGGTAGTTCTGTAACTATTACATTAGAAGATAATGTAAATGTTAGTAGAGGAGATATGTTGGTTAAGGTTGCACAAGAACCAACTATTACCAAACAATTAGATGCTACTATTTGTTGGATGGATAAAGATCCACTACAGGCCTCACAAAAATATTATATCAAACATGGTGTAAATGATGGGCAAGCCAAAGTAACATACTTGTCAAGTATCATAAAAACAGACTTTTCAGGAATTGAAGAAAATCCGTCAGCTTTAGAATTAAATCAAATTGGAGATATTCAATTAAAACTAAGCAAACCTTTGCTGGTAGACCCTTATAAAGAGAATAAATCTAATGGATCTTTTATTCTAATCAATCCAAAAACAAACAATACTGTAGGTGTTGGTTTTATAAAATAAGAAAAAGAAGAAAGGAAGTTAAGAAAGCATAATGTTGAAAAAGCTACGTATCAACTTTCATACTTTCACAATTTAAACAAAGTGCCATGCAAAGTTTTAGAACAGAAATAGAAAATCCGGTTGTAGAAAAAGATATTATTGAGTTAGCAGATAAAATTGCAGCTTTTAATAACCTACAAATTGATGAAGAAAAATTCAGAAGTTTACGTTTAGCTAGGGGTGTGTATGGTCAGCGTCAGCAAGGAGTTCAGATGATTCGTATAAAATTGCCTTACGGTAAAGTTAAAAGTCATCAATTAAAGAGAATTGCAGCAGTTTCAGACGAATATTCTAAAGGTAGGTTACATATTACAACTCGCCAAGACATTCAAATTCATTATGTAAATTTAAATAGAACTCCCCAACTATGGGCAGAATTAGAACGAGATAATGTAACCTTAAGAGAGGCTTGTGGAAATACAGTAAGAAATGTAACAGCATCAGAAACTGCAGGTATAGATGTAAACGAACCTTTTGATGTTTCACCTTATGCAGATGCACTTTTTCGTTTCTTTTTAAGAAACCCAATTTGTCAAGAAATGGGCCGTAAATTCAAGGTTTCTTTTTCTGCTTCAGATGAAGATACTGGTTTATCTTATATGCACGATTTAGGTTTTATCGCTAAAATAGAAAACGGAATTCGTGGTTTTAAGGTGATGATTGGTGGAGGTTTAGGTTCACAACCAAGACATGCAGATTTGTTATACGAATTTGTGGCTAGTGATAAAATAATTCCTTTAATGGAAGGTGTTTTAAGGATTTTTGATAGATATGGAGAACGTAAAAGTAGAGCCAAAGCTAGAATGAAATTCTTATTAAAAGATATAGGTTTAGATGCCTTTAGAGATGTAATATTACAAGAACAAAAAGCAATTGAATTTAAATCTGTAGCAATAGATGCTGAGGCTTATGAAGTTTCAAAACCTGTAAATGTTGATGCGCCTAGTGCGATTATTAAAGATGAAAAAGCTTTCGAATTGTGGAAATCGACCAATTTAATTCCACAAAAACAAGAAGGTTATGTTGCCATAGGGATTAAGGTGTTATTAGGCGATTTTTATACAGACAAAGCAAGATTATTGGCAGATTTAGTAGAAAATTATGCAGCTGGAGAAATAAGATTGTCTTTGCGTCAAAACATATTAATTCCTTTTGTAAAACAAGAATTAGTGCCTTTCTTTTATCAAGAATTGCAAAAACTAGATTTTGTAGAAGCTGGTTATAATAAAGCAGTAGATATTACAGCTTGTCCAGGTACAGATACTTGTAATTTAGGAATTGCAAGTAGCACAGGAATTGCAGAAGAGCTAGAAAAAGTCATTGCCAATGAATATCCTCAATACTTAGAAAATCAAGATTTAGTAATTAAAATAAGTGGATGTATGAATGCTTGTGGGCAACACAATATGGCTAATATTGGTTTTCAAGGAATGTCTGTAAGAACTCCAGAAAAACTAGTTGCCCCTGCTTTACAAGTACTTTTAGGCGGTGGGAATTTAGGAGATGGGCAAGGAATTTTTGCAGATAAAGTAGTAAAGGTACCAAGTAGAAGAGGACCAGAAGCAATGCGTAGAATTCTTAACGATTTTGAAAAAAATGCAAACGGTTTACAATTTGTGGAGTATTACAAAGAAAAAGGGGAAAAGTATTTCTACAATTTTCTAAATGACCTGCAAGATACAAGCAATTTAACTCAAGAAGATTTTATTGATTGGGGCAATAACGAGGTTTATAAAAAAGAAATCGGAATTGGAGAATGTGCAGGAGTTGTTATTGATTTAATTGCTACTCTATTTTTAGAAAGCGAAGAAAAAATAGACAAAGCAAAAGAGGCGTTTGTAAATTCTGTCTATTCTAGTTCTATTTATCATGCTTACAGCTCTTTAGTAAATTCAGCAAAAGCAATGTTATTGGCAGAAAATATTAAAACGAACTCACAAGCAAATATCATAAAACAGTTTGATGAATATTACATCACATCAAATAAAATTAGTTTAGAAGGTTCTTTTGCAGATTTAATTTATCAAATAAATAAATATGCGCCTAAAGAAGAATTTGCTAAAAAGTACATTAAAGATGCTGAAGCTTTTTTAGAAAAAGTAAGGCTGTTTAGAGAAGAATCATTAACAGAAACTGGAGTTGATCATTAGAAATTATGAAGGTAAAAACACCAAAATTAACTGTGGTTGGAGCAGGTCCTGGAGATGTAGATTTAATTACAATCAAAGCAATAAAAGTTTTAAAATCTGCGGATGTAGTTTTGTATGATGCTCTTGTTAATGCTGATTTGTTGGCATATGTAAACCCAAAAGCAGAAGTTATTTTTGTCGGAAAAAGGTTAGGTTGTTATAAATATCAACAAGAACAAATTAACGATTTAATTGTAGCTAGAGCAAAATCTCATGGCCATGTAGTACGATTAAAAGGTGGGGATTCTTTCATTTTTGGAAGAGGTGCTGAAGAAATGGAATTTGCAGCGAAAGAAAATATTGAGGTAGCAGTTGTACCTGGTATTTCTTCTTCTTTAGCAGTACCAGCTTATCAAAATATACCCTTAACAAAAAGGGGTAGTGCAGAAAGTTTTTGGGTAATTACTGGTACTACAAAAGAACATCAAATTTCAAGTGATGTAAAGTTAGCTGCAAAATCTAATGCAACAGTAATAGTTTTAATGGGTATGAGCAAGTTGCCTCAAATTATAAAATTGTTTCAAAATGAAGGGAAACATAATTTACCTGTAGCCGTAATTCAAGAGGGTACAACTTCTAGAGAAAAAGTTGGGGTAGGTACAGTAGATTCTATTTTAGAGGTTGTTGAAGAGAAAAAGCTAAGTAACCCTGCAATTATTGTATTGGGTGAAGTTGTTAATCATAGAGCTATTTTACAAAACGTAAGGCAAGCACAATTTAGTTCTATAGCTGTTTAAAAACTAGGGATGGAAAGAAATAATTTGTACCCAATTTTTTTAAAAGCGAAAAATTTAAACTTCTTAATTGTAGGTGGTGGTTTTGTTGCAGAAGAAAAGTTGACGTTTTTGCTAAAGTCTAGTCCTGACGCAAAAGTTATTATGGTTTCTCCAATGTTTAGAAAAAGAACCATAGCGCTAGCAAAGAAAGGTTGCGTAACTTTAATAGAAGATGTTTACAATAAAAAATATTTAGAAGGACGTCATATTGTTGTGGCTACAACAGATATTCCAGAAGTAAACGTACAAGTTTGGAAAGATTGTAGAGCCCTATCAAAATTAGTAAATGTTGCTGATAATCCTCCATATTGTGATTTTTATATGGGTGGAATAGTTACTAAAGGCAACGTAAAAGTGGCAATTTCTACCAATGGGAAATCGCCAACCACAGCCAAAAGATTACGTCAATTTTTTGAGGAAGTAATTCCAGAAAATATAGACGATTTAGTAAAAAATTTAAATAAATATCGAAAAACCATTAAAGGAGATTTCGAAGAAAAAGTCGAAAAGCTAAACGAATTCACAAAAAGTTTAGTTGAAAATTAAAATAGCTAAAAGTAAATTAAGAAAAATGATTACTACAGATATATTGATAATTGGTGCAGGACCAACAGGATTATTTACCATTTTTGAAGCGGGTTTATTAAAGCTAAAATGTCATTTAATTGATGCTTTGCCACAACCTGGTGGTCAATGTTCAGAAATTTATCCTAAGAAACCCATTTATGATATTCCTGCTTATCCAGAAATTTTAGCAGGAGATTTAACTGCAAAACTTTTAGAGCAAACTAAGCAGTTTGAGCCTGGTTTTACCTTAGGAGAAAGAGCAGAAACTATAGACAAACAAGAGGATGGTTCTTTTATTGTTACCACAAATAAAGGTACCAAGCATCATGCAAAAGTAGTTGCAATTGCAGGTGGTTTAGGGTCTTTTGAACCTAGAAAACCTCAAATAGAAAACTTAGCTAAGTTTGAAGATAATGGAGTGGAATATATTATTAAAGAGCCAGAATTATATCGTGATAAAAAAGTAGTCATTTCAGGGGGTGGAGATTCTGCTTTAGATTGGGCTATTTTCTTGGCTGATGTTGCATCAGAAGTTACTTTAATTCATAGAAGAAATGAATTTAGAGGTGCATTAGATTCTGTAGAAAAAGCACAAGAATTAAAGAATTTAGGCAAAATTAATATCATAACTCCAGCAGAGGTTAAAGGTCTTTTGGGTAATGAAAAAGTAACAGGAGTTATAGTAGAAAAAAAAGGCGAAGATGGTTTTATCATAGATACAGACCATTTTATTCCACTATTTGGATTGTCACCAAAACTAGGGCCAATTGCGAATTGGGGTTTAGAAATAGAGAAAAATGCCATTAAAGTAAATAATGCTTTAGACTATCAAACAAATATTCCAGGTATTTATGCAATAGGAGATGTAAATACATATCCGGGTAAATTAAAACTAATTTTATGTGGTTTTCATGAGGCTACATTAATGTGTCAAAGTGCGTATAAAAAAATCTTTCCAGATAAAAAGTACGTTATGAAATATACTACAGTTGGTGGTGTTCAAGGTTTTGATGGCACAAAGAAAGAAGCACCAAAAGCAGTAATAAAAGCAATTCAATAAGGGTATATTGTTAGGTTTGCGTAAATTTGCAGACTATATTAATAATTGACAAGAAGATGCAAGACATCAATATAAAAATCACAGACAGAGAAGGTAAAACGCATGATATTGTAGCACCAACAGACATGTCTATGAATTTAATGGAAGTAGTTCGTTCTTATGAGTTAGCAGAAGAAGGTACTATTGGTATTTGTGGTGGAATGGCTATGTGTGCTTCGTGCCAATGTTATATAAAGTCAAACCATGAATTACCAGAAATGACAGATGATGAAGATGCAATGTTAGCAGAGGCATTTTATGTAGAGGATAACAGCAGATTAGGTTGTCAAATACAAATTACACCAGCATTAAATGGTTTAGAGGTAGAATTAGCACCTGAAAGTTAAATCTTTATGAAGCAGACAGAACAAATCATAGCAGATAAAAAAGCAGTTGAATTTAAAAATTACAATATGTGTTTAAGAGATGCAGTTGAAATTTTTACGAAGCAATTGATAAACGATTTATTTGATCAAAATCATCTTTCAGAAAATGTTTCAGATACACGAAGAAAATTTTTATTGATTTTAGAAAGGTTAGCTTTGGAAAATGGCGAAAACCTTTGGAGCCATTTTCAGGGATCCTTTAAAACCATTCGTAAAAAGTTAGATTTAGATGCAGAAGCTGCGAATAGAAATGATCCAGCTGCTAAAAGTCTAGAAGAAATTTACTTAGCCTATCCTGGTTTTTATGCAATAGCTGTTTACAGACTAAGTCATCAATTTCTAAAATTAGATATTCCCATTTTACCCAGAATGATGAGTGAATTTGCTCATAGCACAACTGGGACAGATATACATCCAGGAGCAGAGATTGGAGAATCTTTTTTTATAGATCATGCAACAGGTATCGTTATTGGTGAAACTACCATCATAAAAAATAATGTTCAAATTTTTCAGGGAGTTACTTTAGGTGGAATTCAAGTGAAGAAAAGCTTTGCTTTTACTAAAAGGCATCCAACCATAGAAGACAATGTTATCATTTATGCAAATGCAACTATTTTAGGAGGAGACGTAATTATTGGTGCAAACTCTGTAATTGGTGCAAACGTTTGTATTACAGAATCCATACCCATTAACTCAGTAGTTTCTGTACAGAAAGAAAATAATATTTTTCAAAAAAGAATTTAAAAATGCAAACAAAAAGTATTATAGATTTTGTGGGAAATACCCCATTAGTAGAAGCACAAAGCATCTTTAAAAAACAAGGAGTTACACTTTTATTTAAATTAGAAGGTAATAATCCTGGAGGTAGTGTAAAAGACAGAGCTGCTTATTATATGATATCTGAAGCTATTAAAAGAGAAAATATTAAAAAGGGAGATACTTTAGTAGAAGCTACAAGTGGTAACACAGGTATTGCATTGGCTTTAATGGCTAGAGTTTTAGGGGTAAATATGGTACTAACTATGCCTGAAAACTCAACAATAGAAAGAGTAAAAACAATGCGCGCTTATGGTGCAGAAGTTATCCTTACTCCTGCAGAAAAAGGTATGGAGGGTGCTATAGATTATGCACTAAGTTTAAAATATAAAAAAGGGTATTTTCGATTAAACCAGTTTGATAATTTCGACAATCCAAAAGCACATTACAAAACAACTGGCCCAGAAATTTGGAGAGATACCCAAGGAAATGTAACCCATTTTGTTTCAGCAATGGGTACTACAGGAACAATTACAGGTGTTTCAGATTTTCTTAAAGAAAAGAATGAAGACATTACTATAATTGGCGCACAACCTAAAGATGGAGCAAGAATTCCAGGGATTAGAAAATGGAAAAAAGAATATTTACCAGCTATTTTTAATGCAAAAAAAATAGATCAAGTTTTGGAAGTAAGTGAAGAAGAAGCGAAAGCAATGACCATTCGATTGGCTAGAGAAGAAGGTATATTTTCTGGAATGAGCAGTGGAGGTTCTGTAGCAACAGCTATAAAAATAGCCAATTCAATAGACAAAGGTGTTATAGTTGCTATAATCTGTGACAGAGGAGATAGATATTTATCTTCAGATATTTACGATTAAATCATAGAAAATAAAAAAAAAGTTCGTTACTTTGTTTCGAATATAGTTCATAAACATATTAATACGTTATCACGAAAGGCAGAGGGATTAGACCCAGTGAAGCTTTGGCAACCTCTCAGAAATGAGAAAGGTGCTACATTCTACAATCTATTTTGATATCTTATCAAATAACGATTGACAGATAACAGAGAAAATTATACTTTTCCTGATGACATATTATATAATTATTAAATATGTCAAATATTTACAAAGCTTTACAAGAAAGAATTTTAGTCTTAGATGGTGCAATGGGTACCATGCTACAAGCCTATAAATTTTCGGAAGAAGATTTTAGAGGAGAACGCTTTAAAGAGTACCCAACCTCTTTACAAGGTAATAATGATTTGTTATCATTAACCCAACCAGAAGCAATAAAAACGATTCATGCTAAATATTTTGAGGCTGGTGCAGATATTGTAGAAACCAATACTTTTTCTGGAACTACCATAGCAATGGCTGATTATCAAATGCAAGATTTGGTTTACGAATTAAACTACCAATCTGCGAAGATTGCTAAAGAAGTTGCTTTAGAATTTACAGCAAGAGAACCGCACAAGCCGCGTTTTGTTGCAGGTTCTATAGGCCCTACGAATAGAACTGCAAGCATGTCACCAGATGTGAATGATCCTGGTTATAGAGCGATTACTTTTAACGAATTAAGAATTGCTTATAAACAACAAGTAGAAGCTTTATTAGATGGTGGAGCAGATTTATTATTGGTAGAAACTGTTTTTGATACCTTGAATGCAAAAGCAGCTTTATTTGCGATAGAAGAAGTAAAAGACGAAAGAAATATAGAAGTTCCAACCATGTTAAGTGGTACCATTACAGATGCATCAGGCAGAACTTTATCAGGCCAAACAGCAGAAGCTTTTTTAATTTCTGTTTCTCATATACCATTAGTATCAGTTGGTTTTAATTGTGCTTTAGGAGCCAATTTATTACAACCTCACTTAGAAGCGATTGCTAATAAAACAGACTTTGCAATTTCTGCTCATCCCAATGCAGGTTTACCAAATGCATTTGGTGAATATGATGAAACCCCAGAAGAAATGGGCGAGCAAATAGAAGAATATTTAAAGAAAAATTTAATCAATATTATTGGTGGTTGTTGTGGAACATCTCCAGAACATATAAAAGTGATCGCAAATATTGCTGCTAAATATAAACCTCGTAAAGTTTTAGAAAAAGTACACTAATGAAAGTGAAGCAAACAAAATACATGCGTCTGTCTGGATTAGAACCACTAATTTTAAACGAGAACAGCAATTTTATAAACGTTGGAGAACGAACAAATGTAGCAGGTTCGCGTAAGTTTTTACGTTTAATTAAAGAAGAAAAATTTGATGAAGCCCTAGATATTGCAAGACATCAAGTAGATGGTGGTGCACAAATTATAGATATTAATTTTGATGACGGATTAATTGACGGAAAAGAAGCTATGGTTCGTTTCTTAAATTTAATTGCAGCAGAGCCCGATATTTGTAGAGTTCCAATAATGATTGATAGTTCCAAGTGGGAAATTATAGAAGCTGGACTTCAAGTGGTACAAGGAAAATGTGTGGTAAACTCCATTTCGTTAAAAGAAGGAGAAGAAAAATTCATTTGGGAAGCCACCCAAATAAAACGTTATGGAGCAGCCGTAATTGTAATGGCTTTTGACGAAGTTGGGCAAGCAGATAATTATGAAAGGCGCATTGAAATTGCAAAACGTTCTTATGATATTTTAGTCAATAAAGTAAAATTTGCATCCGAAGATATTATTTTTGATTTAAATATTTTTCCTGTTGCAACAGGGATGGATGAACACAAAAAAAACGCTATCGATTTTATAAAAGCCACAAGATGGGTAAGAGAAAACTTACCCAATGTCTCTGTTAGTGGTGGTGTCTCAAATGTGTCTTTTTCGTTTAGAGGAAATAATGGTGTTCGTGAAGCAATGCATTCTGTCTTTTTATATCATGCCATAAAAAACGGAATGAATATAGGTATCGTAAATCCTTCTCTGTTAGAGGTTTATGATGATATTCCAAAAGATTTATTAGAGCACGTAGAAGACGTAATTTTAGACAGAAGAGAAGATGCCACTGAACGGCTATTAGATTTTGCAGAAACTGTAAAAGGGTCTAAAAAAGAAGCTGGTGCAGATGTATCTTGGAGGGAAAATTCATTGCAAGAAAAAATTACACATGCCTTAGTAAAAGGGATTGATGCTTTTATTATAGAAGACGTAGAGCAAGCAAGACAAGAAGCTGATGCACCTATCGAAGTCATAGAAGGTCATTTAATGATTGGTATGAATGTAGTAGGTGATTTATTTGGGGCAGGAAAAATGTTTTTGCCTCAAGTGGTAAAATCTGCAAGAGTGATGAAAAAAGCGGTTGGGTACTTAAATCCGTTTATTGAAGCTGAAAAATCAGACAAATCAGAACCTGTTGGTAAAATTTTAATGGCAACTGTGAAAGGAGATGTACACGATATTGGTAAAAATATTGTGAGTGTTGTTTTAGCGTGTAATAATTATGAAATTGTAGATTTAGGAGTTATGGTTCCACCAGAAAAAATTATACAAACAGCTATAGATGAAAGAGTAGATGCTATCGGTTTAAGTGGTTTGATAACTCCATCCTTAGATGAAATGGTGTATTTAGCGAAAGAAATGCAACGTCAAAATTTTGATGTTCCTTTATTAATTGGTGGTGCAACAACATCAAAAGCACATACCGCAGTTAAAATAGATACACAATATAAAAATGCAGTAGTGCATGTTAATGATGCCTCAAGAGCAGTAACAGTAGTAGGAGATTTATTAAACAAAAAATCAAGCCATTTATATACTGCAAAATTGAAAAAAGATTATGACCAATTTAGAACCAAGTTTCTAAAACGTGGAAAGGAAAAATCATACATCGCTATAGATGAAGCTCGCAAACGCAAATATAAAATTGATTGGAATACCTCAGAAATTAGTAAGCCTAAAGAGTTAGGGGTACAAACTTTAGAGCAGTTACGTTTAAAAGAATTAGTTCCGTTTATAGATTGGAGTCCGTTTTTTAGAAGTTGGGATTTACATGGCAAGTTTCCAGCTATTTTATCTGATAAAATAGTAGGTGAGCAAGCATCTATTTTATTTCAAGAAGCACAAGTCATGATTGAGCAAATCATTGCAAAACAACTGTTAAAACCTAAAGCTGTATTTGGCTTGTTCGAAGCCAATACAGTAAATGAAGACGATATTTCAGTTCAGAGAAAAGGCAAAGAAATTGCAGTTTTTAGAACTTTAAGACAACAACTTAAGAAAAGAGAGGGTATACCTAATTTAGCACTAGCCGATTTTATTGCACCAAAAGAAACAGAAAAAACAGATTATATGGGTGCATTTTGTGTTGGTATTTTTGGCGCACAAGAATTGGCAGAGAGTTACAAGGCCAAAGAGGATGACTATAATGCTATTATGGCGCAAGCGATAGCTGACAGGTTTGCAGAAGCCTTTGCAGAATATTTACATAAACAAATTAGAACAAAACACTGGGGGTATGCTACAGATGAAGTTTTAAACAATGAAGATTTAATAAAAGAAAGTTACAAAGGTATTCGACCTGCACCAGGTTATCCTGCTTGCCCCGATCATTTAGAAAAAGACACCATCTGGAGTGTATTAGACGTAGAAAATAAAATCGGAGTACAATTAACAGAAAGCAAAGCAATGTGGCCTGCTGCTGCAGTTTCAGGGTATTATTTTGCACATAAAGAAGCCAAATATTTTGGTTTGGGAAAAATCACAAATGATCAACTCGAAGATTATGCAGATCGAAAGGGAATTAGTAAGTCAAAAGCTAAAAAATGGTTACATCCTAATTTAGCAGAATAAATCAATTATTTAACAATTATTTTTTTTAATACTAACAAACATAAATAGAGGAAGTAAGACTTTTGTAGAAAATTATTAAAATGAAAAAATACAACGTAGAATTAAAATTTATTCTACAACTTTTAATGTTAACTATAACTGCGTTATTTATTACTTATTTCTTCTAGATTACTGAATTAATTCAGGAAATGAAGATAACAGAACACATTAAAAAAGCAAACGAGAAAACACTATTTTCGTTCGAAATTATTCCACCTAAGAAAGGAAAAAGCATTGAAGATTTATACGCAAATATAGATCCATTAATGGAGTTTAAACCACCATTTATAGATGTAACTACATCTCGAGAAGAGTATGTTTATGTGGAAAAGGATGGTTTATTAGACAGAAAAGTAACAAGAATGAGGCCTGGTACTGTGGGTATCTGTGCAGCTATTAAACATAAATATGATGTAGATACTGTTCCTCATGTTTTGTGTGGTGGTTTTACAAAAGAAGAGACGGAGTATTTATTAGTGGATTGTCATTATTTAGGGATTGATAACGTAATGGCATTGAGAGGAGATGCTATGAGCCATCAAAAATATTTTGAAGCTTCTCAAGGTGGACATCAGTATGCTAAAGAATTAGTAGAGCAAATTCAAAATTTAAACAGAGGTAAGTATTTACACGATGTTATAGAATCAGACAATTGTGCTAATTTTTGCATAGGTGTAGCTGGTTACCCAGAAAAACATTTAGAAGCACCGTCACTACAAACCGATTTAAAAAGGTTAAAAGAAAAGGTAGATGCAGGTGCAGATTATGTTGTTACTCAAATGTTTTTTGATAATAAAAAGTATTTTGAGTTTGTAGATGCAGCAAAATCTATGGGAATTAACATTCCAATTATTCCTGGAATTAAACCAATTGCAGTAAAAAAACACCTACAATTACTGCCTCAAGTTTTTCGAATAGATATTCCAGAAAATTTAATTAAAGAGGTAGATTCTTGCAAGTCTAATAAAGAGGTAAGGCAAGTTGGTATAGAGTTTGCCATTCAGCAATCTAAAGAATTGTTAGCTGCTGGCGTACCCGTTTTACACTACTATTCTATGGGGAAAAGTAATAATATCCAAGCTATAGCAAAAGAGTTGTTTTAAGTTGCTGTATAGTTTCAATTGATAGATTAATAGTAAAAAGTAATTTTTACTTGAGATATAAGCTAAAAATAAATGTTTACTTTTGTTTTTTAATTTAGATTTCAATCAAATAAACATAAAAATGGCATTAGAAATTACAGACGCTACTTTTGATGAAGTAGTTTTAAAATCAGAGAAACCAGTATTAGTAGATTTTTGGGCAGCTTGGTGTGGACCATGTAGAATGGTTGGCCCTATTGTAGACGAAATTCACACAGAGTATGAAGGTAAAGCAGTTGTTGGTAAAGTTGATGTAGATGCAAATCAAGAATTTGCAGCTAAATACGGAGTTAGAAACATACCAACAGTTTTAGTATTTAAAAATGGTGAAGTTGTGGATAAGCAAGTAGGTGTAGCTCCAAAAAAAACATATACAGATAAAATTGATGCTGCTTTATAAGTACATCTAAATTTTATATATCTATAAAGGTTTGGCTAACGTCAAACCTTTTTTTATTTTTAGAATTCAAATAGCTGTAATGAAGATATCACAAGTTAAATCCTCTGAAATTAAAAATTTAGACGTACTTGCCAAACAAGTAGTAGAAGGCTTTATAACCGGTTTACATAAAAGTCCGTTTCATGGATTTTCTGTGGAGTTTTCAGAACATAAATTATACAACAAAGGAGAAAGTACAAGACATATAGATTGGAAGTTATTTGCTAAAACCGAAAAATTATATACAAAAAAATACGAAGAAGAAACAAATTTAAGATGCCATATTATAATAGATAATTCAGCGTCTATGCATTATCCAATACTACAAAAGCAAACGCTAAACAATTTAAATAAAGTTGGGTTTTCTGTGATAGCAGCAGCTTCTTTAATGGAAATTTTAAAAAGACAAAGAGATGCAGTTGGTTTAAGCATATATTCGGACAACTACGAATACTATGCTCCAGAAAAAGGAAGCGAGAGACATCGAAATATGTTGCTTCATCAATTAGAACAATTATTTAAATCTCCAGGAAATAAAACAACAGAAACCTACCAATTTTTGCATGAAATTGCAGAGAAAATTCATAGAAGATCATTAATTTTTCTATTTACAGACATGTTTCAAACCAACACCTCAAACAAAGAACTTTTTGAGGCGTTAAGACATCTTAAATACAATAAACACGAAGTTGTTTTATTTCATACATACGATTCTAAAACAGAATTCAAATTAGCGTTTAGCAGTACTCCAAAAAAATTTGTAGATGTAGAAACAAAACAAGAAATTAACGTATTTTCAGAAAATAGTAAGGAAGCCTATGTTTTGCAAGTTCAAGATTATTTTAATAAATTAAAAAACAATTGCTTACAGTATAAAATTGATTATGTTCCATTAGACATTACCAAAGGGTATACAGATGTTTTATTGGCGTATTTATTACAACGAAAAAAATTCTAATTATTTTAAGATTTATGTTTGCAAATATAAAAATGTGTGTTATATTTGCACCCGCTATTAGCAACGGTTTGGTAGTTCAGCTGGTTAGAATGCCTGCCTGTCACGCAGGAGGTCGCGGGTTCGAGTCCCGTCCAGACCGC
>CALKEB010000017.1 GCA_938084845.1 uncultured Polaribacter sp.
TTACTAAAGTTATTTTTTTAATAATTTTCATTTAAGTTAGTTTTTAGTTTTATTTATGGTCGGTTTTTCAAGTATTGTATTTTCTTTATTTCTTTTAATTGGACCATTATCACCCAACAAATACATTTTTCTAAAATCTGATCCTTCTTCTTTTTCGCCTACAATAATTCTAGCATCTGGATGCGCATTTTCTATAAGTGACGATATCACAAATCCTGATTTTTTTCGTTCTAAAAAAATCTTTTCTTTCTGAAACGAATTTCCTCCATCAGAACTATCCCATCTACTAATCTCTCCAACATCATTGCTGGTTTCACTTTCTAGATAAATACTCACTTCTGTTGCCGATTTTACTTCTAAATCTCCATTACCTCTAGGCAGATTTGAATTCTTACTTTGCAGCCAAGTTTTTCCATCCCATCTAAAAAGTTGTAAACGTTTAAGACCACTCCTTTTTGCTCCTACATCTGGGCCAACCAATACACAAACTTGTGGGTTACCATTAGGATCAACATCAGCAATTCCCTGAAATGTCCAATCGTTTGCAATTATTTTAACAACAGTTTTTTTATCTGCAATTTCTTTGGTTAAAGGCATTTCTAAAGGTTGATTTTTAACATTTTTCCAGATACCTGTTTTGGTGTCAAAAACCATGTAATACACATTATGTCTTTCTGGTATATGTCCTCTAGAATCTTGCGAATTTTTGTTATCTCTACAAATATGGTAATCGAATGCTACAATAATATCATCTCCATTTCCTTTGCTCACCCAAGGATACCAAGAATCTTCTGCTTCTATATTTGTTCTTCTTTTGTGCTTTAAAAATGAAACTGGCGTTGCAAAAGTAACCCCATTGTCTGTAGATTTTTGGTACACCCAATTGCTTCTGTGTGCTCCATGTCTATAAAAAAGGTAAATATCTCCATTGTCCATTTTTACAAATTGACTATAGGTTCCAAATAACGAAATATTATCTAAGGTTTCCCAACTAGAAATATCTAAAGGGTTTTTAGAAACCGCATGTTTATTTTTTCCATAATGATAATTCCCTAAATGGTTTTCCCCATTATCAGGGGTTCCTCCATGACCCCCAAAAGCAATATGAATATAGCCTGCATCGTCAATTAACAATGCTGGTTTGCCATGATTATCAATTTTCTTTTTACGGTTTGGGTCTTTTCCCATTTCACTCATCCCTGCTTTAAATGGCCCTTTCCACTCTTTAGTTGTATGATTATAGGAAGCTACATAAGGATCTTCTAAAGGGCCTTGATACGCCACATACGTAACCCCTTTGTGATAAACGCCAGAAGGATGTTGCACAATAGCTACTGCATTCCCAAAACCATTATCAGCAAAATAGTCTACTTTTTTTTCAAAAATTTTATTTTTTGAAGTATCCTTTTTCGTGGCTTTACAACCTAATAATAAAAAGCATAAACTTATTTTGAGTAGATTTTTTTTTGTAATCATTATTCGATTTTTAATACTTTATTTATATTGATTTTTACTGGACCTAATAAACCAGACGTTAATAATGCATCATTTTTACTCCAATGTTTCCAAGAAGAAAAAGTTGTACGTTTTGATGGACGTTTTTTATTATACAATAACCAATCTGGTAACTTTTTAATTTTATCGCCTTTACGTTCATAATCTAAAGGTAACTTTTCGTCGCCAATTAATTTATTTGGCCACAAGTTAGTCACCTTTATTTCCAAGGTATTTTTTCCTTTTACTAGAAAGTCACTAATATTTGTTCTAAAAGGAGCTTTCCATAAAGTACTTACTTTTTTTCCGTTGATGCTTACTTCTGCAATTACAGCAACACTTCCTAAATCTAATTCTAAACTTTTATCTGACTGTAACAATTCGTCAGGAATTGTAAACTCTTTTTTGTAAGATGCAGTTCCAGAAAAATGCTGAATATTTTCATCTTTATGATTTGACCACGATATTAGTTCCTTAAATTTTATGTTTTCTGGAACACCTGAGTTTACTGGAAATATCACCTCCCAAGAATTTGACAAATCGATTGAATCTGTTATAGACGTTACTGCTACAGTTTTTTTATCTCCTGATGCATTGGTATATGTTAGTTTACCTGTATTTGGAGTTATCCATTTGATAACATCTTTACTATAAACTAACTCAGGTTTTGATGTGTCTTTGGATAATTTTAAAATTTGTCCTTTAGGAATAAACATCGTCCGTTCTTCTCCATACGTTTTATAAGTAATTTTTAAGGTCGTTTTATTGCCCTCTGAAATTTGATTATTTATCAATTTATTAGAAATCAGAATATCAAAAGTGTTGTTTGAAACTAATTCCTTGATTTTATTTGTAACCTCAAAGGTTTTATAATTTTGTGGAATACCTTTGGTTTCTGCTTTAAACTTTCCAAAAACTGCTTTTAAAATTTTTAAATGTTGATTACCTGCATCAATTTCTATATGCTCACGTTCTTCTGCATAAATTTGATGTTTGGTATCACCAATTTGGTATTCCATTCTAAACTCCTTTTTATAGCCCATTGCAGGATCGCAATCGCAAAACGCACGAGACATTTTAAAGTCTAATTTTCCATTGTTTATGGCCTTATTTACTTTGTCGGTAATATCTATTAAACCTTCTTGCAGGAATGTTCCATACTCCGCTTTTATAATTTCTAAATTAGAAAGTGATTCCGATTTAAAAGGATCTAACTCCTTTGACACATTGGTTAAATGATTGGCATTTGCAGGCTTTTTAAAGACTACAAAAACCGATTCTTCCATACCCAATTGCAAAGGCAATGTTGTTGTGCCATCGCCATTCTCTTTAAAAACCACCAAATCTTTTGATGTTCCTTTTTCTGTATTCCACAACTCTGGTTGTTTTCCTGAAACTCGAAAACGCGCTACAATATCTCTTGCTTCTTTTCTAGCATTGGCGATGAAATAAATATCAGCATCTGCTGTTTTTCTATGGATGAAACTCAGGTCTGTGTTATCGCTACTTTCGATCTTAAAATCAGATATTTCTTTGCTTAAAACAGCTTCAATTGTACTCTCTTTTATAAAACCTTTTCCCCATAATTCATCAACATATTTTTTTACTTCTTCGTCAGCATTTGGATAATTAGTCAAACTTGGCGATTGCAATGGTTTTTTACCAATAACTTTAGCACCTCCATCAACCAACTCTTTTACTTTTTGTAGTGTTTCTGGTTTTATAAAATCAGACTCTGGTAAAACCAAAAGCTTATAAGTATTTCCAACAGAGGAAAATATTATTCCGTTTTTAACGGTTAAATCTTTCAATTTATTAGCACCAATCAAATCATAATCAAAACCCATTTGTTTAATTTCTGGTTTTAAAAATGCGGTATTTGGTGATGATTCTCCTGTAAATACTAAAACATCAGCTGCATTTTTACCTTGTTGTAATAAGAATTGTGAACGAGCTATATAATCTAAAAACCCTTTTCCTTGATTCCACCAAGTATTATTTCTATTAAAATCAAATCCGTGATAACTCAACGCCAAACCAGGAGCAACATCCCAAGGTTGATGTACATAAGAATGGAAAATAAAACGTGTAATC
>CALKEB010000018.1 GCA_938084845.1 uncultured Polaribacter sp.
AAAAACCTCTCTAGAGCAGTATTCAAGACCAAGAACAAATGGTATAAATGCGATTACCATTAAAGAAGGAGACGAACTATTGGAGGCAAAATTAACGACTGGAGATAGTCAGGTAATGTTAGCATTAAAATCTGGAAAAGCCATTCGTTTTGAAGAAGCAAAAACTCGACCAATGGGAAGAACCGCATCTGGAGTCAGAGGGATTACCTTACAAGATGAGACTGATGAAGTAATTGGAATGGTTGCTGTAAACGACATGGAGAGTAATATTTTAGTTGTTTCTGAAAAAGGATACGGTAAACGTTCTAGTTTAGAAGATTACAGAGTAACCAATAGAGGGGGTAAAGGGGTTAAAACCCTTAGCATTTCTGAGAAAACAGGTAAGCTTGTAGCTATTAAAAATGTTGATGATACTAACGATTTAATGATCATCAACAAGTCTGGTCTTACCATTAGAATGGCTGTTGAAGATTTGCGTGTTATGGGAAGAGCAACACAAGGCGTAAAATTAATTAATATCAAAGAAGATGATAGTATTGCAGCAGTAGCAAAAGTAGTTCATGAAGATGATGAAAGTGCTGCAGATATTGATCATGTTGAAAATGAAAATGCATAAATAAATATTTAAATCAATGAAAAAACAAATTTTAGGTGTACTACTTTCTACGTTCTCTTTAGCCATTGTTGCTCAAAAAGACGAAGTAAAGGCGGCAGATAAAGCGTTTAAAAAAGAAAAGTACAAAGAGGTTTTAGAAATTTTAAAGCCACTAGCTGACAAAGAGGCTGTGTTAGAAACCAAGTATAAAGGAAAATACTTATTTTTAAAAGGCCAAGCTTTAGAAAAAGTAGGTGATGTAGAAAAGGCTGCAAAGACTTACAAAAAAATAGTTGCCTTTGAAAAAGAAACAGGCAGAAAGAAATATACTGCTTTAGTAAAGCCAATGTTTGACGGTATATTGAATAATTTGCTTAATGATGCATCAGAGGCTTATAACAAAGAAAAGAATTATAAAAAATCTTCAAATAAATTTGCTCTCGCATACAGCTTACGTAAAAAAGATACCTCGTATTTGTTTAATGCAGCCGTTAGTTCTTATTTGGCTAAAGACTACGACACTGCTTTAAAATATTACAGAGATTTAAAAGATTTAAAGTATACTGGGATAGTTAGGCAATATTATGCAGTAAGTAAAGAAACAGGAAAAAACGATCTTTTTGGATCAAAAAAAGATAGAGACACCTTTGTTAAACTACAACAGTATGAAAAACCTTCTGAAAAATTAACGGAATCCAAACGTGCTAATATTATAAAAAATATTGGATATATTCTTGTTACGCAAGGGAAAACAGAGGAAGCGATAAAAGCTTTGGAAGAGGCTAGAAAAGAAAGTCCTGAAGACGTTAACTTGGTGATGACAGAAGCTCAAATGTACATTGATTTGAAGCGAATGGATAAGTTTGAAGAGTTAATGCAAGAAGCTGTAAAATTAGATCCTAACAATCCTTCCTTGTTTTATAACTTAGGTGTTGTAAATGGAAGTGCAGAAAAGTACGATGAAGCAATAAGCTACTACAAAAGAGCAATTGAATTAAAGCCAGACTATAGAGATGCTTATTTAAATTTAAGTTATGCATACTTAAACAAAAGAGTTGCTATTGTAGATGAGATGAATGAAAATCTATCTAACGCAAAAAAATACAATGCATTAGAAAAAAAGATGAATGCAATTAATAAAATTGCATTACCATATTTAGAAAAAGCAGACGCTCTAGAACGTGATATAGATACTGTTAGAAATCTTTTGAATATTTACGATGCTTTAGAAATGATAGCAAAAGGAGATGCATTAAGACCTATTTACAAAGAAATGAGAAATAGATAATTCTTAATTTACAATACATACTTAAAAGCCCCTCTTTTTTGAGGGGTTTTTTTAGTTAACGAATATTTCGGTTTCCATTGAAGTAGTATTCTTTAAACTGTTTTCCTAGGGTATAGAGGTGGTTTTTGGTTATTTTTTCAGTTAAAACGTTCTTTGGGTAGAATGTTTTGACAAACAGTTTAAGGGCGACGTATAGTCTTAAATCATAGATGTAAAGTTTCAAAGGATTATTTTATAGCTAATCCTAACTTTAAGAACTTATATGAGGGTATAGGTGTAAAAGGTGTATATAGAAAGTAAAAAAAGGATGTTTTAAAAACATCCTTTTTTGAGCGAGAGACCAGGTTCGAACTGGCGACATTCAGCTTGGAAGGCTGACGCTCTACCAACTGAGCTACTCTCGCATTTTAAATTGAAATTTTTGTGGGGAGAGCAGGATTCGAACCTGCGAAGACATAGTCAACGGAGTTACAGTCCGTCCTCGTTGGCCGCTTGAGTATCTCCCCAAAATTTCACTATTTAAATGAACGTACTGTTGTTTTATTGAGCCGATGGAGGGACTCGAACCCACGACCTGCTGATTACAAATCAGCTGCTCTAGCCAGCTGAGCTACATCGGCTGTTTTTTAACAAAAACAATCCGTTATTTCTAACGGACTGCAAATGTAATAAGTTTTTTTAATTTCTAAAACTTTTTTATACTTTTTTATGCTTTTTATATTGGTATCGAGTCTCTTAGTTTTTCTTTAGATTTTTTGAGCCTTCTCTTTAATGTTTCAACTCCTGTACTTACTGACTCTTCAAAGCTTTTGTATTGTTTTTTTACAACCAATTCATTTCCTGGAATATTAATTTTAATCTCTGCTATTTTATTCTCTTTATCACTAGAATTTTCTAATTTAAGAAAAACTTCTGCATTTAATATCTTATCATGAAACTTACTTAATGAAGAAACTTTTTTCTCTATGAAATCTATTAAGTCTGATGAGGCATTAAAATTTACTGACTGGGTGGTTACTTTCATAAATTTTATTTTTTAGTGCTCCTAGGATGAGCTTGTTTGTACACTTTTTTTAATTGCTCCAAGCTATTGTGTGTATAAACTTGGGTAGAGGCTAAACTAGAATGTCCTAGCAATTCTTTAACCGAATTTAAATCTGCTCCTTCGTTTAATAGGTGTGTAGCAAAAGAATGTCTCAAAATATGAGGACTTTTCTTTAACTTAGAAGAAACTTTACTAAAGTAATTATTTATAACTCTATAAACAAGGGTTTCGTATACTTTGTTTCCTTTTTGAGTAACAAATAAAAAACTATCTGAACTATTAATTAGTTCTCTTTTTTTAATGTAGGATTGTAAACTTTTTATAACACTAGGTAACAAAGGAATTAATCTTTCTTTATTTCTTTTACCAATAACTTTAATTTGTTTTTCTGCGAAGTTTACAGAATTCACCCTTAAGTTAATAAGTTCTGCTCTTCTCATACCTGTTGAATAAAATAACTCAACAATTAACCTATCTCTACTTTCTTCAAATGAATGGTCTATTGAAAAACTTGATAATACCGTATTTACCTCACTTGATGAAAAGGGAATTTGAATTTTTTTTGAGGTTTTTAATACTTTATGATTGGCTAGCGGATTTATATCAATCAATTTAATTTTCTGTAGGTATTTATAAAAAGATTTTAATGAACTTACTTTTCTATTAATACTTCTATTAGATAATTTATGATCTACCAATAAAACTATCCAAGATCTAATTTGCGAATAATTAACATGTGATATGTTTTCTTGATCAAAATTTAGTCTACAAAAATCTTGTAAAGAAATTAAATCACTCTCATAAGCTTTGATAGTATGAGAAGAGTATTTTTTCTCTAATAGCAAGTATTCAAGGAAAGAATCTATTAAGTTCATCTATAAGATAAAGATACTCTAAATTAATGATTAGATATAAAATAAAAAAACCCACATCTTTAGATGTGGGTTTCTGTAAAATTATGTAAGCCTAACCTACTTCTTCTTTGGTTCTTAAACCTTGTACATAGGATGCTTTGATTCT
>CALKEB010000019.1 GCA_938084845.1 uncultured Polaribacter sp.
AGTATTTCTACCTCTTTCTTTTATTAATTGCTCTCTAACCCCTAAAGATCTATATGCATCTATTGGGCTAATTACACCACCTGAATTTAATCTTGCTTTTTCTAGTAATGGCCTAACATCTGTTCTATAAGCTCCTTGTAAAATTTCTTGACATTTTACAACATCGTTTTCTAATTGAGCTATTCTCAAAGCATCTTGATCGATTAACAATGCTTTAGCATACGCTTCCTGGATAGCTTCTAAAGATTGTATTAAATCTTCTAAAGGATCTTTTATATTATGACTTGCATCAATCATCCAAGCTAAGTCTGGATTCTGAGGATTGTTTTCCATACCATAAACCAATTCATTAAAAATTAAGAATAATGCGTAAGGCTTAATACTACCAACAGTTAAATCATCATCACCATATTTGCTATCATTAAAATGGAAACCACCTAATTTACCTTTTAATTGTAAAATAGATACAATTTGCTCTATATTAGAGTTTGGTAAGTGATGTCCTAAATCTACTAAAGTATAGGCTTTATCACCACAACCATTAGCTAACATTAAAGAAGCTCCCCAATCTTGAATTACTGTACTATAAAAGTTTGGTTCATAAGGCTTATATTCTACTAACATTTTCCAATCGTCCGGTAAACCTTTATAAATGTCAATTAAACTATCTTGAGTGTTTTGAAATGCAGTCTGAAAATTATTTTGCCCCGGGAAAGAAGATCCATCTGCTAACCAAACAGTTAATGCTTTAGACCCTAATTTATCACCAATTTTAATAACATCTAAATTATGTTGAATTGCTTGCTCTCTAACAGCTTTACTTACATTACTTAGAGAGCCGTATTTATAACTTTCTACTGCATCTTTTTGATCTTGAAAAGTATTAGAGTTTACTGCATCGAACTTAATATTTAGAGCATCCGCTTTTTGTTTAATAGCATCGTAATCTGAAGGGATATCCCAAGGAATGTGCAATGAAATGGCACCTGCAGTTTGCGTTAAGCTATGTAAAACACCGACATCTTCTATTTTTTGCTCTAGGTTTGATGGCTCTCCGTAAAATCCAAAACGACCAAAACGCGTTCCTCCTGCACCTAAAGCCCAACTTGGAACTGCTACTTGAAATTCTGCTAATTTAGCTACAATACTATTAACCTCTTTTCCTTGCTTTATTAATTTATTTGCTAAAAAATCAAAACTGTCATTATGATTTTTTACTCTTTTCTGATTGTAATCAGAAACTTCTGATTGATTAATTTTCATAATTGTATTATATTCCTAATTAAGGAAGACTTCTATAAATTTAGAAATAATTTATAGAAGTCTTATTTTTAATTCAAATTAAATTATTTACTACCTAACAAATGCATTAGCCATTCCACCATCAACATTTATAATATTTCCAGTAGATTTATCTAATATTCCAACTAGAGAAAATACTCCATTAGCAATATCATCTGGAGTAATGATTTCATTAAGTAAGTTTCTTTTGGCGTAAAAAGCAGGTAATTCTTCAACAGTAATACCATTTGCTTTAGCTCTGCCTTCAGCCCATGCACCTTCCCATATTTTACTACCTACAATAACTCCATCTGGATTTACGGTATTTACCCTAACTTTATCTTTAGCTAATTCTGCTGCTAATAAACGAACCATGTGTTGTTGCGCTGCTTTTGCAGTTCCGTAAGCCACGTTGTTTGGCCCAGCAACTAATCCGTTTTTACTTGCAATTGCAATATAATCTCCTCCTAAACCTTGTTTACGAGCGATTAATGCAAATTGTTTTGCTAAATCAAATTGACCTTTCACTAAAATGCTTTGTAAAATATTCCAATCTTTATCTGTTGTCTCTGTTAACGGTTTAGAAATTGCTAATCCTGCACTGTGCACGATCATATCTACACCACCAAACTCTAAAACTGCTTTCTTATAAGCACTAGCAATAGAACCTGTATTGGTCACATCACAAAGGGCATACGTGGAGACATCTCTAGCATAAGTTTCATTTGCTTCAACTAATACTTCTTCATTAATATCCGTTAATACAACATTTGCACCTTCAGCGGCTAATTTATCTGCAATAGCCTTACCAATTCCACCTCCTGCACCAGTAACTAAGGCTACCTTACGAGACAATGGCTTTTCTTTTGGCATACGTTGCAGTTTCGCCTCTTCTAACAACCAATACTCAATATCAAATGCTTCTTGTCTTGGTAATGACGTATATTCTGTAATCGCTTCTGCACCTCGCATTACATTAATTGCGTTAATATAAAATTCACTTGCTACACGTGTAGTTTGTTTGTTCTTTGCAAAACTAAACATACCAACTCCAGGATAAATTATAATTACTGGATTTGCGTCACGAATTGCGGGACTATTTTCTTTTTTACAAGTATTATAGTAATCTACATATTCTTGACGATACGCTTCAAAAGCTGGTTCTAGCTTCGCTAAAACTACATCAGCATCTGATAAATCTTCGTTTTTATCTAAATCTAATACTAAAGGTTGAATTTTAGTTCTCAAAAAGTGATCTGGACAAGAAGTACCCATAGGAGCTAATCTTTCTAAATCATTACTATTAATATATTGCATTACAACATCAGTATCAGAAAAGTGACCAATCATTCTGTTTTCTGAAGAACACAAACCTCTTAATAAAGGCATTAATTGCACTGCTTTTTCTAAACGCTCTTCTTGCGGTAAACTTTCAACTTTTTGTCCGCCAAAAATTTCACCTTTTTCTTTTATTTTTTTTTCTATGTATTCAGAAGCCATTTCAATAACCTCTAAACTATTTATGTAAGATTCATAAGAAGTATTTCCCCAAGTAAATAAACCATGAGAACCTAAAACAATACCTCTAATTCCAGGATTATCCGCTAAACATTTTTCTAGCTGTAAACCTAAATCAAAACCTGGCTTTTGCCAAGGGACCCAACCCATTGAATCACCCCAAATCTCTTTAGTAACCTGCTCACTATCTTTCGCTGCAGCAACTGCAATTAAAGCATCTGGATGTAAATGATCTATATGAGAAAATGGCAACAACCCATGTAAAGGTGTATCGATTGATGGGGCTTTACTATCTAAATCATAGATACAATGATTAAATAAACCAACCATTCGATCTTCATCATGAAGGCCTTTATAAACTTTTTTTAAATCTCTTAACCTACTTGTATATAAGCCAGCAATACCAGCTCTATTTAAAGTACCAATATCCCCACCAGAACCTTTCACCCACATTACCTCTACTTCTTCATTGGTTAATGGATCTTTCTCTATGGTTTTACAACTGGTATTTCCTCCACCATAATTTGTAATTCTTAAATCTGCACCTAAAATATTAGATCGATATAAGAATAAAGCTACCTGATCATCTCCTAAAGCGTCTGCTTTTTCTTGATCCCATAAATAATCGACGTATTTAAAAGTTTTGGTCATTTCTGTATTTTAAATTAAAAATTTTATTTCAAAATTAAATTATAAATCAGGTTACTGTATCCTGTACTATACCGTAAAACTCCAATAAAATTAAATAAATAATTTACAATCCAAATTTAATACTCATCGTATTTTTTAATACTTAAATTATCTATTAAAAAGATTTACCGTTATTTCAATAAAATATTTTAATTAGTTATGAATATATCTCTCTTTTATTACATTTGTTTAATAAAATCTTCAATCAAAGAAAAATTTAGTTTATGGATATGATAAAACTTATAACTATTGATGAAAACTCTAGAGTTCCAAAATACCAGCAGATTATAGATTCAATCATTCATAATATTTCAATAGGGAATCTTAAAATTGACCAAAAGATTCCTTCTATAAATATGTTTAGCGAAGAGTTTTATTTATCAAGAGACACTGTAGAAAAAGCTTACAGTATTTTAAAGGATCGAAAAATTATAACTTCTATTAGAGGTAAAGGGTTTTATGTTTCAAGAACAAAACTAATTTCTAAGGTAAATATTTTATTCTTAGTAAATAAATTAAGCTCTTATAAACTTATAACATACAATCATTTTGTAAATAAAATAGGAGCTAATTCGCATACACATTTAGATATTTATCATTGTGATGAAACTCTCTTTTTAAATTTATTAGAAAAAAACAAAGGTGTTTATGACTATTTTGTTGTTATGCCTCATTTTAAAACTATCGATCTAAAACATACTACTTTACCAGAAAAAGCAAAAAAGGCTCTTGATGAGATACCCGATGAAAAATTGATAATCTTAGACAACATAAAAACTTTTGAAAATAAAAATGTTGTGCAAATTTATCAAGATTTTGAGAATGATATTTATAATGCTCTAAATGATGGTTTAGAGAAAATTAAAAGATATAAAAAAATTTTGTTAGTTTATCCTGAAAAAGTAATTTACCCTTATCCAAAAAGGATATTAAACGGTTTTAGAAAATTCTGTGTTGAACAAAATTTAGATTTTGAAATTATAAATGAAATTTATGAAGACACTATTCTTAAAAAAGGAGATTTATTTATTACCATAGAGGAAAGTGATTTAGTTAATCTTGTAAAACAAATTAGAGAGGACGAATACAGGTTAGGTACTGATATAGGTATTATTTCTTATAATGACACACCTTTAAAAGATTTATTAGGTATTTCTGTAATATCAACAGATTTTAAAATTATGGGAGAAACTGTAGCTAAAATGATTTTAAATAAAGAAAAAGGGAAATTTAAAGTACCTTTTTATCTTACAGATAGGGAATCTCTATAATTTAATACTCCTTTATTTGAATACTTGCAGGGCGTTTTACTTTAATTTCTTTAGGTAATTTTTGTAATAAACCTGTTTTTAAATCTCTTTTAAATACAACAACGTTATTGGTGTTCATATTGGCAACCAGAAGAAAATTTCCTGAAGGATCTATTCCAAAATTTCTTGGATGCTCTCCTCCTGTATTTACATGCTTCACTAAAGTTAACTTCCCATTATTTTTATCAATAGAAAAAATAACAATAGTATCTTCTTTTAGACCACGATTTGATGCATATAAAAATTTACCATCTGGAGAAATATGAATATCTGCAGTTCTGTAAATATTTTGTTTTTGTTGATAAGTAGCATAATCTTCAATAAAATCTAGACTTCCATTTTCATAATAATAAGCATCAATTTTACCACTCAATTCGTTTACTAAATAGCCGAATTTTCCATTTGGATGGAAAGTAAAATGCCTTGGGCCACTGCCTAATTTTGTTTTAATTGGTTGATGTTGTATTAAGCTATCAGTTGAATTTTTGAAAACAAATTTTCTTATTTTATCTGCACCTAAATCATGAGCAAATAGATATTTATTATCAGGTGAAAAATTAGAAGAATGGATGTGAGAAGCTTCTTGTCTGTTTTTTACAACACTGCTATCTTTAAACTGTAAACCTTGTTTAGTTTTACCTAAACTACCATCTTTATTTATTTTAAAAAGACTTAAACTACCATCAGAATAATTTGAATTCACCAAAAAACTTCCAGAATTATCAATAGCCAAATGTGCAGGATTTAATCCTCCACAATCTTGAATGTTTAACAAATCTATTTTTTTATTGGTAACGTC
>CALKEB010000020.1 GCA_938084845.1 uncultured Polaribacter sp.
TGCATCAACTGCACCTACACCTCCTACTATGACATCAACTAAAAATGGATCTTGGAATGATCCGACTGTATGGGCTGTATCTGGTACAGTTGCAAATACACCTAGTACAACACCTACTACAGAATATGATATTGTGATATCACACAACTTAGAAATACCTACAGGTATGGGTGCGGCTGAAGCAAAGTCGATAACCATTGATGCTGGTAAAGATCTTGATTTAAGACAAAATAATACACTAACAGTTACCAATGATATTACTCTTGGTAAATCTGATAACGGGATGATTATTTATAATCAGAATGGAAGTTTCCCAACTGTAATATTTGGTGGAAACTATACATCAGGTAAAAAAACAACAATTGTTAAAAGATTGGAAGATGATAAATGGACTCTAGTTTCAGCTGGTTTAAGTAATTCTAAATACTTTAAAACATTTGGTGATTCAAGAAACGAAACTGTTTTTGAGGACCCTAAATACGCGTTTGGTTCTTATAATACTTCAAATGATACGTATACATACTTGGCTACTGGTTATGATACAGGTGGTGTATGGGGAAGTGGAAAAGGATGGGCCACCAAATCAAATGATGCTGGAGGATCTGATGTGGTTTTCATGGGGGATTTACATGATGGTGATGTAACTATTGGAATTTCTAATGGAGGAAATGGGTATAATTTAGTAGGTAATCCTTATCCAACGTATTTGTATGGAAATTCAACAGCAGACAATACCAATAACTTTTTAACTGTAAATTCATCTCTAATAGATGGTACTATTTGGCTTTGGGATTCTACTAATTCAGCTTGGATTACCAAAAATCAATCTGATGGTGCATATCATATAAATCCACTACAAGGGTTTTTTGTAAAAGCTACTACTGATGGTAATTTAAGTTTTACTGAAGCAATGCAGACCCACACGTCTAATAGTGATAATTTCTTAAAAACTACAAATAGTAGATTTGAAATAGATTTATCTATTACAAATGGAAAACTAAGTCGAAAAACTTCAATTAGATATATAGATGGCAAAACAACAGCTTTTGAAAATGGTTATGATAGTAATATATTTGGTGGTTATGCTTCAGCATTAGAGGTGTATACAGGTTTAGTATCAGGGGATTCTGGTGAAAAATTAGCAATCCAATCTTTACCAAATGAAAAATTTGAAGATATGGTTATTCCAGTTGGTGTTACAGCAGAAGTAGATGCTGAAATTACATTTACTGCAGAAGCTTTAAATGTACCTTCTGGTTATAAAGTATATTTAGAAGATAGATTAAACAATACGTTTACAAGGTTAGATGAAGCAACTTCAGAATATACTACTGCAGTTTCAGAAACTTCTACAGATGGTCGTTTTTACATACATGCTAAATCTAGTGCTTTATCTGCAGATACAGAATTGTTAAATAGTGTGAGTATTTATAAGTCAAATGCTACTACGTTAAGAATTGTTGGATTATCACAAGGAAAAGCTAGTGTAAAAATCTATAATGTTTTAGGAAAACAAGTAATGACTTCAAACTTCAATGCCAATGGTGTTAAAGAGCTTAATCTACCAAACTTACCTAAAGGTGTTTATATTGTTCAATTAGAAACAGAAACCGGAACTTTAAATAAAAAGATAGTCTTAGAATAGTTGATAATTAATTTCAAAAAACACATAAATTATTTTTTACTGAATAATCTGTTTTGAATTAAAATTAATTGGTTATCCATATTCTCAATAAGTGTAAAGTATTAAATTTATATATTACAAGGTAAAAATTAGTATATATGTATTCTAACAAGACATTATGTTTTGTCGCAAAATGTTTGACAATTTCTATAGAACATAAGAATAGGGAAGAAATTGAAAAACAGTTGCAATCGAACAATATAGATTGGGATACTGTTGTAAAAGTAAGTACTGCTCATTATGTGTTTCCTGCATTGTATTGCAATTTAAAACGTGCTGGGTATTTAAGGTATCTTCCAGCTGATTTGGTAGCCTATATGGCAGAAATTACTAACTTAAATAGGAAGCGCAACAAAGAAATCATCACTCAAGCCAAAGAATTAAATACCTTGTTGTTGGCAAACAATATTACACCAATATTTTTAAAAGGAACAGGGAACTTATTAGCGGGTCTATATGAAGATATAGCCGAAAGGATGGTTGGGGATATTGACTTTATTTTCTCAAAAGAAGACTATCCAAAAGCAATCCAATTATTAAGGAGTTTTGATTATTCTGAGGTGAGTAAGCAAGATTACTATTTTCCAGGAGGCAAGCATTATAGAAGACTTCAAAAAGCGAGTAACATTGCTGCTGTAGAAATTCATTCAGAAGTATTGGGAATAGAAAAATATAGAAAAGAATTTAATTACAGTGTTGTGAGAAAAGATTCCCAATTAGTCAATGAAGTTAGATTTTTGAGTTATGCAAACAAATTAAATTTATCTATCATAGCGAATCAGATAAACGATCATGGGTTTGAGTATAAGATGATGGCTTTAAGAAATGCCTATGATGTTTTTTTGTTATCTAAAAAAACGAATGCAAAAGTTTCAGTAAATGCATTAGATAAACTAACCAATCCTTTAAATTCTTTTTTAGCAGCTTGCTATGAGATTTTTAACAAGGTAGATAGTTTAGAATACAATAACATAAAAATGACAGCTTCCTATTTAAGAGTTTTTAATAGTCAGTTTACCAACAAGAAAACAACTAAAAGACGACATAAACGCATGAAGACTTATTTATTCTTAAAAAGTAGATTAGGCATTATTTATAATTCCCTCATATATAAAGAGTACCGAGTTTGGTTATTCAAAAGGGTGACAGATAAAAACTGGTACAAAGAAAAACTGGTTTAGTTGAATTTTAAAAAGTAGTAGGCGAAAATCTACTTTACTGATGGCGCAGTTTTTTTATAAGTTACCTACAAATTAACTTTTGATGTATTGTCTAACTCTATTCTAGAAATCTTTTATATTTCCCGAATACCCTTGGAGCAAACCTAAAAGTCAAAAAAAACTAAAACCATTGTTTATAAATGATTTATCAGATAATTTTGTGGTTTCTCTAAAAACCGAATATTTTATTTAAATCACTGTAAATCATAATATAATCTTGTAAAAGTGTTTTTGTAAAGAGCAACTATAGGAGTTAAACTATTGTTCTTGTTAAGAACAATGTTTACTTTTCAGAACAATCAATTTTTTTAAAATTAAGTTGTTAGGATTGAATCTTAATTAAATAACAAACAGATTAAGTAGAAAGGATGGAAATATACGAAGAGTTCTTTTAAAGTTTATTTGAATAAAAAACTCTCCAAATGATTGCCCCCCAGTCCTTAAATTAATATTTCGATAAGGCAGATAAAAAAAACCAAAAAGAAGATTCTTGGTTGCGTCTTTACTGAAAAATTTGAAAATTTCGATTTTTAGAGTTACAACAGTATTTTCTCCAGAAATAAAGTCTATTTTTTTTGCCAGCAAGGTTTTAAAAATTAATAAAAATAAAAAGGAGGTCAAAAATGACCTCCTTTTTAATATGGCTCCCCCTCTTGGACTCGAACCAAGGACCCTCTGATTAACAGTCAGATGCTCTAACCAACTGAGCTAAGGAGGAGTTTGCTTCACAAATTTGTGATAAGCGAGTGCAAATATATATTATTTTAGAATATCGCCAAATACTTTTTTTGTTTTTTTTTACATAATAATCTACATATATCTTGATAAATTAATTATGCGTTGTTTTTAAAAATTGTATTTTTGTCTGATTTACTAGCTTAAAAAAAGCACAAATAATTATATGGACAAATTTTCGTTCTTAAACGCAGCACACACAGGCTTTATTGCAGATTTATACGATCAGTATTTAGTTAACCCAGATTCAGTTGAACCGAGTTGGAGAAGTTTTTTTCAAGGGTACGACCTAGCTAATGAAAACTATTCTCTAAAAGAAGATGAATCATTAGAAATTCCACAAGAAGTTAGAAAAGAATTTTTAGTTGTAGACCTAATTAATGGCTATAGAACTAGAGGTCATCTATTTACAAAAACCAACCCTGTTAGAGAACGAAGAAAATACGAGCCTACTTTAGCAATTGAAAACTTTGGTCTTTCTTCAGAAGATTTAGACAAAGAGTTTTCAGCAGGTGAAATCTTAGGAATTGGAAGAGCTAAACTGGCTATAATTATACAGCACTTAAAAACAATTTATTGCGATTCTATTGGGGTAGAGTACATGTACATGCGAAATCCTGAGAAGTTAAAGTGGTGGCAAAATAAGTTAAACGAAAATTACAATCATCCTAACTATAGTCAGGATGCAAAGAAATATATTTTATCTAAATTAAATCAAGCAGTTACCTTCGAAAGTTTTTTACAAACCAAATATGTTGGTCAAAAACGTTTTTCGCTAGAAGGAGGTGAAACATTAATTCCAGGAATTAGTGTAATGCTAAGAGATGCTGCAGAGAAATTTGGAGTAAAAGAATGTGTTTTAGGAATGGCACATAGAGGCCGTTTAAATACGTTGGTTAACATTTTTAAAAAACCTGTAAGAGAATTATTTAGTGAATTTGAAGGGAAAGATTTTGAAGACCAAGATATAGACGGAGATGTAAAATACCATTTAGGATTAACGTTGAGCAAAACGTTTAGAGAGGGTCATGAAATTAAAATGAATTTAGTTCCAAATCCATCTCATTTAGAAACTGTAGCTGCTGTTGCAGAAGGTATTACTAGAGCTAAAATTGACAGAAAATACGATGGAGATTCCAGTAAAATCTTACCTATTGTAATTCATGGTGATGCTGCTGTTGCTGGTCAGGGTATTGCCTACGAAGTAGTTCAGATGGCAAAACTTAATGGGTATAAAACAGGGGGAACTATCCATATTGTCGTAAACAACCAAGTTGGATTTACAACCAATTACCTCGACGCGCGTTCAAGTACGTATTGTACTGATGTTGCTAAAGTAACTTTATCTCCTGTTCTTCATGTTAATGCAGATGATACAGAGGCAGTTTGTCATGCAATGGAAATGGCATTACAGTTTAGAATGAAGTTTAAAACAGATGTTTTTATTGATTTGTTAGGGTATCGTAAATACGGTCATAACGAAGGCGATGAACCTCGTTTTACACAACCAAAATTATATAAAAGTATTTCTAAGCATAAAAATCCAAAAGATATTTATGCAGCTAAATTATTAGAACAAGGATCTATAAATTCATCATATGTAAAAGAAATTACAGAGGAGTTTAAAACGATGCTAGAAAAAGAATTTGATAACTCCAAAAAAGATAAAAATTCTAAAGTAAAAGAATTTATGGAGTCTACATGGGAGGGTTTTGAGCGTCAAAGTCAAGATGCAATGCTACAAACATTAGACACCAAATATCCAGTAAATGGTTTAAAGCATATTGCAAAAGTAGTATCTACGGTACCTGAAGGCGTAAATTTTGTAAGAAAAGCAGAACGTATTTTACAGGGTAGAGCTAAAATGGCTTTTGAAACCAACCAGCTAGACTGGGGTATGGCCGAAAATTTAGCGTACGGTTCTTTAATGGAAGAAGGCTTTAATATTCGTATTTCTGGTCAAGATGTAGAGAGAGGTACATTTTCTCATAGACATGCTGTGCTAAGAGACGAAAAATCTGAAGAACGTATTAATTTATTAAATACAAACCCAAACAATAAAGGTAAAATGACGATTTATAATTCGTTATTATCTGAATATGGTGTTTTAGGATTTGATTATGGGTATGCAATGGCAAATCCAAACACCTTAACAATTTGGGAAGCTCAATTTGGAGATTTTTCTAATGGTGCTCAAATTATGTTTGACCAATATATATCTGCTGCCGAAGATAAATGGAAAGTCCAGAATGGAATTGTAGTGTTATTACCTCATGGTTATGAAGGGCAGGGTTCTGAGCATTCTTCTGCAAGAATAGAGCGTTATTTACAGCTTTGTGCAGAAGATAATATGACAGTTGCCAACTGTACAACACCTGCAAACTTTTTTCATTTATTGCGTAGACAAATGAAAAGAGAATATAGAAAACCATTAATTGTGTTTACCCCAAAAAGTTTGTTAAGACACGTAAAAGCAGTCAATACAATTGAAGAGCTCTCTAATGGTGAATTTCAAGAAGTAATTGACGATACAATTCATCCAGATAAAGTTAAAAAGTTGGTTTTTTGTATGGGTAAATTCTATTATGATTTACTAGCAGAAAGAGAAGAAAATAAAAGAGAGGATGTAGCTTTAGTAAGAATAGAGCAATTATTTCCATTACATAAAGAAAAAATACAACACGTAATAGACAGGTATCCAAATATTGAAGATTATATTTGGGCGCAAGAAGAACCAAGAAATATGGGGGCTTGGAGTTACATGTTGCAAAGATTTGAATTAAAAAATCTAACCGTACGTTCGCGTAAGTATTATGCAGTACCAGCAGCAGGATCTAGTACGCGATTCAAAAAAAGACATAGAGCTGTGATAGACAGTGTTTTTAATAGTTAATAAAATTTACAGAATAAATATAAAAAAGAAACCATGAGTGTTTTAGAAATGAAAGTTCCTTCTCCAGGAGAATCAATCACAGAAGTAGAAATTGCAACTTGGTTAGTTGAAGACGGAGATTATGTTGAAAAAGATCAACCGATTGCAGAAGTAGATTCAGATAAAGCAACATTAGAGCTGCCTGCAGAAGAAAGTGGAATAATCACTTTAAAAGCAGAAGAAGGTGATGCAGTAGCTGTTGGTGATGTTGTTTGTCATATAGACATAAGTGCTGCAAAGCCTGAGGGAGACACGCCAGTAAAAGAAGAAGCTGCAAAAGAGGAACCTAAAAAAGTTGCGACACCAACACCAAAAGAAACCACCTATGCAACGGGTACAGCTTCTCCTGCAGCTAAAAAAGTATTAGCAGAAAAAGGGATTGAAGCTTCTGCCATTGTAGGCACTGGTAAAGATGGCAGAATTACTAAAGAAGATGCCGTAAAAGCAGTACCATCTATGGGGTCTCAACCTGCAAATGGAACTCGTGGAACAGAACGTAAGAAAATGTCTATGTTACGTAGAAAAGTAGCAGAGCGTTTAGTTGCTGTTAAAAGTGAAACAGCCATGTTAACTACGTTTAATGAAGTAAATATGCAGCCGATTTTTGACTTAAGAACTCAATATAAAGAGGTTTTTAAAGCAAAGCATGGTGTTGGCTTAGGGTTTATGTCTTTCTTTACTAAGGCATGTACTATTGCTTTAGAAGAGTTTGATTCTGTTAATTCAATGATTGACGGAGATCATGTTATTTCGTATAACTACAAAGATGTAGGTATTGCAGTA
Organism: uncultured Polaribacter sp.; assembly: GCA_938084845.1. Lineage (GTDB taxonomy): Bacteria > Bacteroidota > Bacteroidia > Flavobacteriales > Flavobacteriaceae > Polaribacter. The sequence continues at coordinate 7,355 of CALKEB010000020.1, forward strand.
AGTACACCCAAAGGGTTGATGGTCCCAGTATTAAGAAATGCTGAAGAAATGAACCTCTTACAAATCGAAACAACAATAAAAGACTTAGCGATTAAAGCCAGAGATGGTAAAATTGCATTGGATGAAATTACAGGTGGGACATTTACCATTACAAATGGAGGTGTTTTTGGATCAATGTTAAGTACTCCAATTATTAATCCACCGCAATCAGCTATTCTTGGAATGCATAATATAGTTGAACGTCCAGTTGCTATTGATGGTAAAGTAGAGATTAGACCTATAATGTATGTTGCACTTTCTTACGATCATAGAATAATTGATGGAAAAGATAGTGTTGGCTTCTTAGTTAAGGTAAAAGAAGTTTTAGAAAATCCAGAAGAATTAATTTTTGCAGGAAAAGATCCAAAGG
>CALKEB010000021.1 GCA_938084845.1 uncultured Polaribacter sp.
GTTTATTGTAAACTGATCGCTCTATTTTAGCAAACAAATATTCTGGAATATCCCGAAACAACTGACACTCACTGTCTATACCCATATATTCTGCTGTTAAATTCATAGCGATTAATTCAATGTCTTTTAGTTTTGGTTTCCTGTTTTGACGTAAAAATTGTTCCTTTTCTGTAATTGTGGCTAAGACTTCTAAAATTTTATCGTAATTTACTCTAAAGTTATTCATTGTATTTAATCGATTGATTGTCAATTAAATATACAACTTTTAATAGTAAAATAAATAACTTTTTTTAACTATTTATAATGCACAACGGGTTGTTTTATTAAACTAGAATGAAATTTCAGGATTCAAAAGAAATTCATAGAATCACGTTAAAAAATATTGAGAATAAAAACTTCTGAAACAATAAAACACTATTAAAAAATTATTATGAATAAATATATTGCATGTATCTTAAGCTTATCATTTTTTTTGTTTTCTTGTAAAACAACATCTTTAGAAAAAAACAAGACTTCTGAAAAAAAACCAAACATTGTATTTGTTTTTGCTGATGATTTAGGTTGGACAGATCTAACCACAGGAAATACAAACAAAAACAACGGATCTAAAATTTTTGAAACACCTGTAATAGATAAATTAGCATCACAAGGAATGTCTTTTACAAATGCATATACCAATCAAAATTGTGCTCCATCACGAGCTGCGTTAATTAGTGGACAATATGCTACAGGTACAAATAATCAGGTGTATAATGTAGGCTCTTTAAAAAGACAAGACAAAAGAACCAAAGGATTTCCTAATGTTCTTATAGAACCTTTCAAGCAAAAAAAAGTGATTGCAGAAGATGGTATCAATATTTTTGATGTCCTAAAAACACAAGGTTATCAAACTGCTTTGGTGGGTAAAAGTCACGGAACTCCTCATCCTTTAAAGGGCGATTTTGGAATAGATCTACCAGCCGACATTCATCATATTATAGCTGCTCCAATTAAAGGAGTAAGAACAAAGTCGTTTTATTTAGCGTTAAATTCTGATAAAAAAGGTTGGACATTTAATTCGGAGTTTGTAGATAAATACGCAAATCCTTACGATGATGAATACATCAACACCATTTTAAAACCATATCAATCTCAAGGAGATGTAGCTATTTTAAAAGGAACTCCAAAACACCTCACAGATGCTATTGGGGATTTCTCTGTAGATTATATCAGAGAAAAAGCGAATGGAGATAGACCGTTTTTTTTATATATTCCCTTTCATGCTGTACATTCTGATGTAACTGGTAGAAGAGATTTAACTAAAAAATATTTAAAAAGAGGTTTAAAACCCAGAATAGCAGAATACGCTTCTATGATTGAGTTGTTAGACCAAAATGTTGGAAAAATAAATAATGCGTTAAAAGATCCAAATGGAGATGGCAATACTAAAGATGATATTTCAGAAAATACCATTTTTATATTTTATTCTGATAATGGAGGATTATTTAAAAACACACCGCTTAAAGGTAGAAAAGGAAATTTGACTGAAGGTGGCATAAGAGTTCCATTAATTTTCAGATATCCAAATATGATTGCTAAAAACACAATAACCAATCAAGCTGTTCATTGTATTGATTTTTTACCCACTTTCGCGGAATTAGTTGGATTAGATTTAGCTAGATTAAAAAAGAAAGACGGGAGCAAACCAAAATATGATGGTGCCTCTTTTGCTAAAATTCTAACAGGAAAAGAAAAAAGAATCTCGAGAGAAAATTTGTTTTGGCACTTACCAGGATATATGGATGAACGTTTTTCACCCTCAACATTAATTCAAAAAAGAATTGAAAATGAGTATTACAAACTGTTTTATTTTTATGAAACAGATGAATTTGAAATGTATAACATCACAAAAGATATTTCTGAAAAAAGAAATATTTTAGAAAACCCTTCATCTTTAGAAATGGAAATTGCTTTGCAAATGAATGCTGATATGTTGGATTGGTTAAAAACCAATAGCGCACCAACAGGAACTTGGATAAAAAATGGACAAAAAGTACCTTATCCTAAAGCAAATGATGTTCAGAACTATAGACAATAATTACCTTAAAAAATGAAAAGACTTTTTGTATTCGTATTTAGTGCTTCAATTCTATTGCTGTCTTGCAAGAGCCAGAAGAAAGAGATTGTTGTAACTGTAAGTAAAAAACCAAAAAACATCCTGTTTATTGCTGTGGATGATTTACGTCCAGAACTCAATTTTTATGGTGCAAATCACATAAATTCTCCTAATCTAGACCAGTTAGCCAAGGAGAGTTTGGTCTTTGAGAGAGCCTATTGCAATATTCCTGTTTGTGGGGCTTCAAGAGCGAGTTTGTTAACAGGAATGCGTCCAACAAGACAACGGTTTATTAATCATAGCACAAGAGCTGATGTTGATGTTCCTCAAGCAATATCTTTACCTAAATTGTTAAAACAAAATGGTTATAGAACAATTTCTAATGGTAAAATTTATCATAATAAGAAGGATGATGTTGCGGCTTGGGATGAAATTTGGAATGCTAATGGATTATGGGATTTTGCTTTACCAGAAAATCAAGAGATAAGAAAAAACACTAAAAGAGGTTTACCTTTTGAAGCGGCTAATGTACACGATTCTGTTTATAGAGACGGAAAATTAGCTTTAAAAGTAATTAAAGATTTACAAAATTTAAAAAAAACCAATCAAGCTTTCTTTCTAACAATGGGTTTGGCAAAACCACATTTACCTTTTACGGCTCCAAAAAAATACTGGGATTTGTACAAAAAAACAAACATTAAACTTCCAGAAAGTTATGTGCAACCTAAAACAACTCCTCAAAAAGCATTTCATAACTATGGCGAACTTCGTCAATATGAAAATATACCCAAAAAAGGACATTTATCAGAAGCTTTAGCCAAAGAACTCATTCACGGTTATTATGCTTGTGTTAGTTATATAGATGCACAAATTGGTTTGGTATTAGACGAATTAAAACGATTGGAATTAGAAGACGATACTATTGTAATTTTATGGGGCGATCATGGTTGGAATTTAGGCGACCATAAATTATGGTCTAAACACGTTACTTTTGAAACGGCTTTACGCACCCCATTAATGATAAAAGTACCTGAAAAAACAAAAGGTCAAAAAACAGAAACCATTACAGAATATATTGATGTCTACCCTAGTCTAGTAGAATTGGTTGGTCTAGAAATTCCAAGTTCAGTTGATGGAAAAAGTTTTGTTCCAATTATAAATGGAGAAATTTCAAAAAAAGATTGGGCAGTTAGTAAATTTAAAGATGCCGTAACCCTAATTAAAGGCGATTTATTTTACACCGAATGGACTAATGATGATGGAATTGCTTATGAGCGTATGCTTTTTGACCACAAAACAGATCCTTTAGAACTGGATAACTTAGCCGAAAAGCTTGCATATCAAGAAAAAGTAAAAGAACTAGCAATTGAGTTAAGAGCAAAATGGGGAAAAGATTTTTTAGTCTCAACAACGTCGAATTTAAATGACTAATATCCAATGAAAACTATTTTTACTTTAATTATATCCTTTTTGTTTTTTACTTGTTGTAGTCAATCCAAAACACCTAAAAGTATAGAAAACAAACAACCTATTGTAGTTCAGTTTATTATTGATGGACTAATGAAAGACGCTGTAGAAACTGCAATCAAAGCAGGCGCAGAAAATTTAAAATATTTTGTAAACAATGGAGTAGTTGTTGAAGATGCGTATTCAAACAGTCCAGTTGGACGTGTAAGATTACCAGATGGGATTGAACCTTGGGGAGGTGCATCGCCACCAAATATTGGAATGCATACAGGAATGAACGTTTTTGAAAATCAAGATTTGGATGATATTTTTTTATCTGCAAAACGAAAAGATATTAAATCTGTTTATATAGGTGGGCATACTTTGTATGATGTTTTTACAACTGCAGACTTTCATTACGCAGAAATTATGTCCGATCAAAACGTGGTTGATTTAGGTATTAAACACATTAAAGACAATGGTGTAAGATTAGTACGTTTGTATTTGCAAGAAATTAGAAGCTCTTGGAATAGACCAGAAGGAAAAACCAATCCAGATTCCAAGTATATCAAAGCGATTTTAAATGCAGACGATCAATTAGGAAAATTAGTTACTTTTCTAAAAAATGAAGGTAAAAGATGTAATGACACCTAGAACTGTCTTAGCGCTTGCAGACGAACAACAAACTATTGCCTCTTTTTACCAAGACCATCAAAAATTACGATTTTCTAGAATTCCTCTTTTTAATGAAAATCCAGATGAAATTACA